>DGHK01000009.1:0-103439 GCA_002392655.1 Lachnospiraceae bacterium UBA3850
ACAGCACTTTGACTGCTGCACTCGTTGGTTCGAATCCAACTAGCCCAGTTCATAAATATAGAGATATATTTATTTTTTTTTAAGAGCCACTAGCTCAGTTGGTAGAGCACTTGACTTTTAATCAAGTTGTCGGGGGTTCGATTCCCCCGTGGCTCACTCTTTTTTTTTATCAGCGGATATGGCGGAATTGGCAGACGCGCTAGATTTAGGTTCTAGTGGGGAATCCCGTGCAGGTTCAACTCCTGTTATCCGCACGCTAATTTAAGCTCCTGTCTATTTGGACAGGAGCTTTCTCTGCAGAGACGAGTCAATCAGACCTGCATTTGAAGGGTACTTCAAAGCTCTGATTTTTTCGGCACCATTTCTTACAACTATACTCTGCTTTGTTGAGTTTCTTTCTCCAAGTGGGCTTCCGGTATATTCGACTGTAATAAACATCATTGCAAATGGTGTGAATATAATTATGTCTTTTGTGTGATTTTTACATAAATAAGCTACATTTTTATTGAACATATACATTAAAAGTGGTAGAATTAGCCTAATATATGGGCAAAGCAGAAGTGATTCTGTGACGCAAAACTATAGGACCTTGGATGTCTGATAAGGGTGAGAGCTTATTTCCAAGGTAGCCAGTTGCACGAGATTTTAATAAACAACGGGCTTACTATAGTCTGTTGTTTTTGTTATTCTACACTATTCGAGGTACCTGTTATGGTGAAAATTAAGAACAAAGGCTTTACCTTAGTTGAATTACTAGTAGTAATTGCTATCATGGCTATCCTTTCAGCAGCGATAGCTCCTGCAGTAATTAGATATATTGAAAAATCCAGGAAGTCTGTTGATGTTCAGACCGGAAAGGTTATATTTGACGCTGTAAATTTCGCACTATCAAGTGGAGATGACGAGGTAGAGGATGCCTGGATAAATGATGCAAATAATGAGCGCGATGGAACGATGAAGTCAACACTTACCGGACATGATCTAAGACCTGTTGCATGGGCCAGAGGCGTCAAGGTTGGTGATTGGCAGAATTCGCTTTACAAATGTGCGCATAATGGTGCCGGAGAGCAGGCTTTTGTTGATGAGATGATAGATGCGCTCTCTCAGGATGCCGCAAAAGGAAAGGGTAATTCCTGGGTAAAAGGAAAGCCTAATGCTTATGATGGTAAGAGTAACTGTCTGACACCGCTTAAGTATGGTAAGAAGATGAATGGTCATCAGCCGGAATGCTGGATCGTTTACAGAGATGTTGTTACAAATACGCCTGAGATATATATCGGATATAAGGATGGAGCTGTAAAGGGTGTATGGCGTATATGGCCGGAAACCTGTAAAGAATATAAGTAGTATTAGTGTTAAGGTTTTAAGTATTATTAAGAAGGTGATTATATGCTGACAAGAAGAAATTGTCTAAGGAGCAATAAGGGATTTTCTCTTGTTGAGCTTATAATAGTCATAGCTATTATGGCTATTTTGGCTGCTGTTATTTCGCTGGCAGTTATCAGGTATATAGATAAATCAAGGAAGTCTTCTGATCTGGAGACTGCAAAAACTATCTATGATGCCGTATCTTATGCATATGCAGAGGGATATTCCTATGAAGGAATAGAAAACGGAGTTGAGCAGGATGCTGATGTTGTAGGAACTGACATCAAGTCAAATGTTTCGTGTGACGGAGAGGTTGCATATAACATGGAGGTTGTGTCAGCAGCTTCCGGAACAGCTACATTTACCAATAATGTTGATGAACAGCAACACTTCATGAGTCTTGTGAGAAAGTCTCTCGGTAAGGAGACTGCGGGTTCCAAGGACTTTTCGGATCCGAAGTGTAAGAAGAATTCAGGAAGCGGAAAACCTGCAGGATTCATGATTGGAAGAAAGCTTGACAGTGGTGGTGATCCGGTACGTTTTGAGGTGTGGATCATGGATGCAAGCCAGAATCCGATATACAGGTTATATCCTGACTGCTGCAAGGACTATAAGTGAAAGGACGCATAATATATGAAGTCATCTAATAGAGGTTTTTCGCTGGTTGAACTAATTATTGTTATAGCTATTATGGCTATTCTTTCTGCGGCAATAGCTCCCGCTCTTATAAGATACATTAATAAGTCGAGAAAAGCAGATGACATAGCAGCGGCAGACACTATAGGCACAACGCTTAATGCCGCTATCACTTCTGATGAAGATTTGTATGATTTTATTATGATTGCCACAAGTAGCACCGGTAATAATCTGAACGATTCTCAGATTAGAAATGGTTGGATAAGAGTTATCGGTTATTGTAATACGCCTAGAAATAGATATGATATGAAGTTTCATGCTATCAATACAGCAGGTGTTACAGCTGATCAAAAAAAATCCTTTGAAGATGGTATGAATGAGTACTTAGGAACGGGTATTCCGAGACTTAAGTTTTATCTGTTCGATTATCTGGATGAGTGGATTATTTGTGCAGATCGTGATGGTAAGCTATATGTTTATATAGGTTCGGGTATGAATGATGATCGTTATCATATGAAGCCCAAGACTCAGGGAGGCAGGCCGTGTATAAATAATGCTAATCGTTATTGTTATCAGGTTTGGCCTGAGGTTGATCCTGCCTATAATAAGCTTAATACGCCTAAAGAAGCAAAAAGTAATTAAAACCAAATATTTAGTTGATGGTTTATATGTTTTTTGATAATATTTGACTGGTATATTTTTATATGCCAGTCTTATTTTTTTTGGAGAAAAGCTATGATTGAAAAAGAAAACAGGAAACCTATTATTGAACTTAAAGGATTATCCAAAAACTTCGAGGATCAGCAGGTGCTAAAGGGCATAGATCTGACTATATATGAAAATGAGTTTTTGACTCTACTAGGACCGTCAGGTTGTGGTAAGACTACTACTCTTAGGATTATAGCCGGATTCGAGGATCCTTCAAGTGGCGAGGTTCTCTTTGATGGCGTGGATATTACTAAAGTTCCTGCTTATAAGAGAGAGGTAAATACCATATTCCAGAAGTATGCGTTATTTCCATTCTTAAATGTATATGATAATGTTGCTTTTGGTCTTAAGATAAAAAAGATGGATAAAACAGTTATAGATCACAAGGTTACTTCTATGTTAAAGCTGGTGGGACTTGAGGGTTATGCAAAAAGAGATGTTTCAAGTCTTTCGGGTGGTCAGCAGCAGAGAGTTGCAATTGCCAGAGCACTTGTAAACGAACCTAAGGTTCTTCTGCTGGATGAACCGCTCGGCGCACTGGATGCAAAGCTGAGAAAGGATATGCAGACCGAGCTTAAAAAGATACAGAAAGAGGTGGGTATAACATTTATCTTTGTTACTCATGATCAGGAAGAGGCTCTTTCTATGTCAGATACCGTTGTAGTAATGAATGAGGGTATCATTCAGCAGGTGGGAACTCCTGAGGATATCTATAATGAACCCGAAAACAGATTTGTTGCGGAGTTCATAGGAGATTCAAATATAATAGAGGCGGTAATGAAGAAGGATCTTCTTGTTTCCTTCGATGGTGAAGACTTTGTATGTGTTGATAAAGGCTTTAAGGATAATGAGGATGTCGAGGTTGTTATCAGACCTGAGGATATAGATATCGTAAAGCCTAAGGAAGCCAAAGTAAAAGGGGTAGTTAAGTCAATTATATTTAAGGGTGTACACCATGAGATAGTAGTGGAGACCGAATACCGTGATTACCTCATACATACAACAGACTATTATGAACCCGGCCTTAAAGTTGGTTTGACATTTGGCCCTGACGAGATACACGTCATGTACCCAATGGAATGGTAAATATTATAGTAATTCTTAGGAGAAATAAATGAAACACTACACAAAACTTGTCCGTCCATATCTGGTATGGTCGATTCTTATAATTATGGTTCCGCTTCTTCTGATTATTCTATATTCAGTGACCACAGGTGGAAACAGTCTTGTTAATATCAAGTTTACTTTAGATAATTTTAAGAAAATAGGTGAGCCTATTTATTTGGATGTAATGAAAAAGTCCTTTAAGCTGGGCTTTATTTCTGTCATTATTTGTCTGGTGCTTGGTTATATATTTGCTTATTTTATTACCAGATTTAAGGATTCAACACAGGATATACTTATACTTCTGGTTACTATTCCGATGTGGATAAATACTCTTCTTAGGACTTATGCGTGGATAAGTCTTCTTTCAGATAATGGAGTTATCAATAAATTTCTTGGACTTTTCGGATTTACGGCAAGATCCTTTATGTATTCTGATTTTGCGGTCATATTGGGACTGGTGAGTGATATACTGCCGTTTATGGTTATCCCTATCCATACCTCCATAAGAAAGATAGATCCGTCACTTATTGAGGCGTCGCATGATCTCGGAGCTAACAGGTTCCAGACATTTACACATGTTACTCTTAAGATGTCTATTCCGGGTGTTATTAATGGAATAATGATGACATTTCTTCTTTCGATTTCAACCTTCGTTATACCAAAGCTTCTCGGAGGCGGACAGTATATGCTTATTGGAAATCTGATAGAGAATCAGTTTATTTCTGTTGGAAACTGGAATTTTGGTTCTGCAACGTCCATTATCCTTACTCTTATTATCCTTATTGGTCTTACCATCATGAAGAAGTTTGATAAGGAAGAGAAGGAGGAACGTGATGAAGCATAGTAAGAAGAGTAAAGCTCTCTATATCGCTTATATTGCGATGCTTTTTGTTTTCTTTTACCTTCCGATAGTTGTTCTGATGGTATTTTCATTTAATTCATCTAAGAGTCTTACGAATATGACAGGATTTTCTCTCAGGTGGTATTCAAGACTTATCAGTGATGGATCAATAATGAAAGCGGTGTATGTATCGCTGACTATTGCTATATTTGCTACGATTATTTCGACAGTACTCGGAACTATTACGGCAATCGGTCTGTCAAAGAGCAGAAAGGTTGTTAAGGATGTGGTTCTTAACATTAACAACCTTCCTATTATGAATCCTGATATAGTTACGGCTATAAGCCTTATGATACTTTTCTCGTCAGCTGTAATTGTAAAGGGATATCTGACAATGCTGCTTGCTCATATAGCATTTTGTACGCCATTTGTTATTACGTCGGTTTATCCAAAGGTCAGGCAGCTTGATCCTAGTATAGCTGATGCGGCTATGGATCTTGGCGCGACACCTTTTGAAGCACTTGTCAAGGTTATTATTCCTATGCTTAGAGATGGTATTCTTGCAGGCGTGCTACTTGCGTTTACAATGAGCTTTGATGATTTCGTTATTTCTTATTTTGTTACCGGAAATGGGGTAGAGAATATCTCTATAACGGTATATAATATGACTAAGCGTACTAATCCTAGTATAAATGCACTTTCGACTATAGTTATTCTTGTTATAGTGCTTCTTATAGTACTCTCAAAGCTTATTCCGGGTCTTCTAAAAAAGACATTTAGAATGATAATGTCAGGTCTTCTTGTGCTGGTGCTTATATTTACTGTATTTACGGGTATCAAAGGAAATGGGAAGACTCTTAGGATTTTCAATTCCGGAGAATATATGGATCCTGAGCTCATAGAGAATTTTGAGAAGCAGTATGACTGCAAAGTCATTTATGAAACCTTTGATTCCAATGAGACTATGTATACAAAGCTGATGAGTGGGTCTGAATACGATATCATAATCCCAAGTGATTATATGATAGAGAGACTCATCAAGGAGGATCAGCTTCAGCCTGTAAACTGGAATCATATAACACATAAGGATGAGATAGATCCTGCAAATATGGGCTATGCCTTTGATCCGACTAATAAGTACAGTGTTCCTTATTTTGTAGGTACAGTAGGAATACTTTATGATAAAAATGTAGTTGACGAGGAAGATCTGAAGGATGGCTGGGAGCTTCTCAGAAATCCAAAGTATGCCGGGGATATCTATATGTATGATTCTGAACGTGACAGCTTCATGGTTGCACTAAAGGCGCTCGGATATTCTATGAATACCACTGACAGAAAAGAAATCAAGGAAGCATATGACTGGCTTATTGATCAGAAGAAAAATATGGATGTGGTTTATGCCGGCGATGATGTTATGGATAATATGATCTCAGGAAATAAGGCTATAGCAGTTGTTTATTCAGGTGATGCTACTTATATTATGGCTGAGAATGATGACCTGGAATTTCTGGAACCACCAGAAGGAACCAATGAATGGTGCGATGCCATGGTTATGACAAAGAGCTGCAGGGATACAGAACTTGCAGAGCAGTTTATGGATTATATGCTTGAATATGATAATGTATGCACGAATACCTACTTCGTAGGTTACACAACCCCCGTAGTGAAGGCGAGGGAAGACCTGAGAACCGGAGAGTATGATGGTATAGATGCATATATGCCGAATTTTGGAGCTAAGAACAATGAGGTGTTCAGATATCAGGATACTGATCTCAGGGCATATTATTCCGATCTCTGGACAAAGGTAAAGGCTTATTAATAGGGGTGATAAGATATGTTATATGTTGCGATTGTCATATATAACAAGAAGATATCCGATGTTCTTTCGAAATACTCTGCAAAAAGGCTTCTTGAAAAACACGGGGAGAAGAAGACCAGGATAATAGTTGTCGATAATTCAGATAAAAGGTTATATGTCGATGACTCTGAGCTTACAGATTTTGTGGCCACACATGGAATTGTGTACATAAAGAATGAGAAGAACCTTGGACTTTCCAAGGCCTATAACAAGGCTGTCGAATATGCTCTTCACGACAGCAGGAATCCGAAGTTTGATTTTCTGATGCTTCTGGATGATGATACAGATATTACGTATGATTATATAAGAGAGATATATAAGGAATACAAGGCTCCATCCAGAGTGAATGATGGGGTAAATGTGATTACAGGCCTTATTGAGAGCGGCGGTGTTCCTATGTCTCCTGTTCGTAGGTTTACATTTAATTACAAGAAGAGCAACTGTATAAATAAGCCCGGTATATATGATGACATCATGTGTATAAGCAGTGGGATGGCAGTCAGACTGGATGCTATAGAGAAGGTAGGCGGATTTGAGGAATCACTTTTCCTGGATATGATTGATTATACCTTCCTCTATAATCTGTCGAGACATGATCTGAACAGGATGCTGGTAATAAATGCGCGGATAGAACAGAGCTTTTCGGGCAGACAGAAGCAGTCAAGAAGAGTTGCGCAGAGACGTTACAAGATATATAAGAAGGACTTTATGCGTTATTGCGAGCTTACCGGTAAAAATAAATGGTATGGAAGACTTCATCTGTTGAAGAGAAAAGTTGCTATGGAGATGAAAAACAGGAAATGAACAAAGATATCGGTGTAATATTTGATTTTAACGGTACCTGTATATTTGACGGGAAGTATCATAATAAAGCATGGCAGACTTATATGGAAGAGCTTACGATGAAACCTGTCTCTGACAGGGACACTAGTCTCTGGATAATCGGGAAAACTCCGAAGGAGATACTCGAACATTTTCTCGGATATGAGCTTTCTGACAATATGATAAATCAGTTCTCGGAGGAGAAGGAGAGGCTTTACAGAAGTCTCATAAGTAAGGATGATGTGCCTCTTGCTCCGGGACTTAAGGATTTTCTGAATTATCTGCTTCTTGCACAGGTGAAGAGGACTATAGCTACGACGGCAAATCTCGAGAATATGAATATGTATTTTGAGAGATATAATCTGGATATGTGGTTCAGATGGGAGGATATAGTTATAGGAGCAGGAAATATACCTCTTAAACCTCATCCGGATCTATATCTGGCTGCGATAGAGAAGATAGGTATGCCGGCAGATCATATAGTTGCCTTCGAGGATAGTGAATCGGGAGTGAAGGCCGCTTATGATGCGGGAATCAGGCATATAATAGCTGTCACGGGAGATAGCTGGAATACTGGTCTTATCAGCAAACCGGGAGTGTATGCGCAGATAAAGGATTTCACTGAACTGAATCCGGATAATTTTTAAATGATTATTATGAAGCTGTTCGAAAACTTTCGAGCAGCTTTATTTGTATATTTGTGTCGTTTGTGATAATATAAACGTGGTATGTGATTTGGAGGTGTATTCTTTTGGAAGACGATAACAAAAAGAACAGGTTTTCGTATATAGAACTAAGAAGGATGATGACTCTGGCAGGTGCCGGATGCATAATCGTTCTTTTTTACTTGTGTATAGGTAAGATAGGTATATTCTTTTCGCTGCTTGGCAAACTGCTTAGAGCTATGACACCTATCCTTATCGGTTGTTTTCTTGCTTTTGTACTGAACCCTATAGTTAATAAGCTGAGACTTGGATTCAGAAGATTGCTTGGCAAAATGTTTAAGAAAACACCTGATGAGAGGCTGATGAAGATAGCAGATGTGCTGGCGGTTATTTTTGCGCTTCTTTTCTTCCTTGCATTGGTAGTTGCATTCTTCTATATACTCATACCTCAGCTTTATGAAAGTATGAATAATCTGTATAACAACATAGATAAGTATTCTGAGAATATATCAAACTTTGCAAAGAAGTTCATGAAGGATAACAATGAGAAGATAGAGCTTCTGAATTCCTATCTAGGTGGCTTTGAGAAAAATCTGAAGGAAGTGCTTGCTAAAACACTTCTTCCGAATATGAATAATATAGTTAAGACTGTATCAAGTGGAATCATCGGTGGTATCAAGATGATATTTGATATACTCGTTGGTCTGATTGCTGCAGTCTATATCCTTATGAGCAAGGATACATTTTCAGCTCAGGGAAAGAAGGTTATATATTCTATATTCAAGAGAGAGAGGGGAAACAAGGTTCTCGGAGCTATAGATTATATCGATAGTGTGTTCAGTGGATTTATATATGGCAAGATTGTTGATTCAGTTATCATAGGTATCATCTGCTTCATATTCTGTACAATCGTGGATATGCCTTATGCTACACTGATAAGCGTTATCATAGGAGTAACGAATATCATTCCTTTCTTCGGTCCGTTTATTGGTGCTATACCTTCTTCGTTCCTTGTGCTTGTTGAGGATCCGAAGATGTGTCTGATATTTGTGGTGTTTGTAATAATCCTGCAGCAGATTGATGGAAATATCATCGGACCGCTTATCCTCGGAGATTCTACGGGACTTTCAAGCTTCTGGGTACTCTTTGCAATTATGGTAGGAGGAAATCTGTTTGGATTTGCCGGAATGGTTCTCGGTGTTCCTGCATTTGCCTGCATCTACACGTTGTTTACAATCATCCTGAGGGATGGATTGAATAAGAAGGGGCTTGCGAACGATACTGAGTTCTTTGTCGCCCTACGGGGAATTGATGAGGATGGTAATCCTATAAAAGGACCGAAGAAACGGTACGAGTCCAAGAAGACTCTCGAGAAGCGAGAGAAGAAGCTGGAGCAGCTCCAGCATTCAAAAGAGCTTATCGGTAAGGTGACTCATCATGAGAAATCTGAAAAGGTTGAAAAAACTGAGAAGGCTGAAAAGGCTGATAAAACTGATAAAACTAACAAAAAGAATTAAAAAAATGATAAAACTATTCAGAGGAATAATCCCGAGGAATATGTACGGAGGAAAGATAAAATGGCCAGATTTGATCACAAGCTTATTGAGGCAAAATGGAACAAAAAGTGGGAGGAGAATCCTGTAAATGTAAACGATGGCAAGAAGCCTAAGTATTACTGTCTGGATATGTTTCCATACCCCTCAGGAAACGGACTTCATGTAGGACACTGGAGAGGATATGTTATATCCGATGTCTGGAGTCGTTACCAGATGATGCACGGAAAGTATGTAATTCACCCAATGGGATGGGATGCATTTGGACTTCCTGCAGAAAATTATGCAATTAAGAATGGAGTACATCCGTCTATTTCAACTGCAAAGAATGTTGCTTCTATCAAAGAGCAGATAAAGCAGATATCAGCTATCTATGACTGGGATATGGAAGTAAATACAACTGATCCTGATTATTTCAAGTGGACTCAGTGGATCTTTGTTCAGATGTTTAAGAAGGGACTTGCTTATGAGAAGGAGATGCCTATCAACTGGTGTCCATCATGTAAGACGGGTCTTGCTAACGAAGAGGTTAAGGATGGTAAATGTGAGCGCTGCGGAGCTGATGTTACAAAGAAGAATCTCCGTCAGTGGATGCTTAAAATAACTGCTTATGCTGAGAGACTTCTTGCTGATCTGGATAAGCTTGACTGGCCTGAAAAGGTTAAGAAGATGCAGTCCGAGTGGATCGGTAAGTCAAAGGGTGCAGAGGTTAACTTCCCTGTCGATGGAAGAGATGAGGTTATAACTGTTTATACAACAAGACCTGATACCCTTTATGGAGCTACATTTATGGTGCTTGCTCCTGAGTCAGAGCTTGCTTCAAAGCTTTATACTCCTGAGACTGAAAAAGCAGTTAAGGATTATATCTATCAGACATCACTTAAGTCATCTATCGACCGTATGGCTGATAAGGAGAAGACCGGTGTATTCACAGGATGCTATGCTATAAATCCTCTGAATGGTGCGAAGACGCCTATCTGGCTTTCTGATTATGTACTTGCTGATTATGGTACAGGAGCTATCATGTGCGTTCCTGCTCATGATGACAGAGACTTTGAATTTGCTAAGAAGTTTGACCTTCCTATCATTCAGGTTATTGCTCCAACCCTTGATGATGTTCAAGATGGAAACGAGATGACTGAGGCTTATACTGCAGCTTCAGGTATCATGGTCAATTCCGGAGAGTGGAATGGTATGGAGTCTGCCGAGCTTAAGGAGAAGGCTCCACAGATAATAGAAGAGAAAGGCTATGGAAAGGCAACAACAAACTATAAGCTTCGTGACTGGGTATTCTCACGTCAGAGATACTGGGGTGAGCCGATTCCTATCGTTCACTGCGAGAAGTGCGGATGTGTTGCTGTTCCGGAGGAGGAGCTTCCTCTCAGACTGCCTGATGTAGAGAAGTATGAGCCTACAGGTACAGGTGAATCACCACTTGCAGCTATCGAGGACTGGGTTAACTGTACATGTCCTCAGTGTGGCGGTCCTGCTAAGAGAGAGACTAACACTATGCCACAGTGGGCCGGTTCTTCATGGTACTTCCTCAGATATGTAGATGTTCATAATGACAAAGAGCTTGTATCCAGAGAGAAGGCAGATAAGTATCTCCCTGTAGATATGTATATCGGTGGTGTTGAGCATGCTGTTCTTCACCTGCTTTATTCAAGATTCTGGACAAAGTTCCTGTATGATATTGGAGTAGTAGGATTCGATGAGCCATTTAAGAAGCTCTTCAATCAGGGAATGATCTGCGGTCGTGACAGAGTGACAGGTAAGCCTACCAAGATGTCTAAGTCTCTTGGTAACATAGTTTCACCTGATGATATCGTTCGTGATTATGGCTGTGATACACTCAGACTATATGAGCTTTTCGTAGGACCACCTGAAGCAGATGCTATCTGGGATGATGCCGGAATTGATGGTATCTACAGATTTATCAAGAGATTCTATGGCGTTGTAACTGATAATGTAGAGAAGTATACTGCCGGAGAAGTAGCTGAAACTCCCGAAACACTTCGTCTCAGAAATGGTCTTGTTAAGGCTGTTACAGAGAGACTTGAAAGCTTCAATCTGAACACGGTTGTTTCTGCATTTATGGAGTATAATAACAAATTCGTTGAGCTTACAAAGGGGGCAGGCGTTGATAAGGAGACACTTAAGACTGCAGTGCGTCTGATTGCTCCATTTGCTCCGCATATCGGAGAAGAGCTTTGGGAGGTTCTTGGTGGAACTTCATCTGTATTTGAAGAGTCATGGCCTGAGTTTGATGAGAAGCATCTTGCAACAGATGAGATAACACTTCCTGTTCAGGTTTCAGGAAAGACAAGACTTACAATAAGTGTTCCTGCTGATGCATCCAAGGATGATATACTTGCTGCTGCAAAAGAAGCTCTTGGAAACAGACTTGATGGAAAGAACATAATCAAAGAGATATATGTTCCTAACAAGATCATCAACATAGTTGCTAAATAAAGAGATAGAATCCGGAAATATGTTTAAAAAAATAGTTCGTAGAAATCTCGTGGCACTCATGATTCCAGTGATAATTATAGAGCTTATGCTGTTTTATATGAGCATGCAGCTTTCGCTCCTGGATGAGTACAGGTGCTACGAGGTAAACGATATATCTACTGTGGATATCCTATACAGAGAAGGAGAGCAGAATATCTCATTTGATTATGGTGGAAAGCTATATCCTGCAGGCTTTGATCATGTAAATGAAAAAAAGACTCTTGGATCTTACTATTATTGCTTCCGTGGTAGTTCAATCCAGCTCTTTATTCTGAATCCGAAAACCTATGAGGAACTTAACTCAGGTAAACAGGTAAGGATAAATGCAAGACTTATAAATGATGAAGCGACTATAAGCTATATAAAAAAAGAATATACAGATATTACCGGACTGGGTGATGATGTGTACGATGGATATATAGATGAAGTCATCATAAGCGAGGTGGATTATCCTATATTTAAGGTAAAGATAGTGAGGATAGTACAGATAGCTTCGCTTGTATTGCTTATACTTTCTTTTGTTTATACATTGCTTGCACTTGTTATACCAACACTTTCGTTCGGGTTTTCAAATAAGGGACTCTTTGGTTCAAGAAAAGAACTGATAGAGACTCTTGATAATGAGATAGAGAACAGACTTGATCATAAGGATCGCTTCCTGTATATAACAGAGGATTATGTCATAAAGGCTTATATATCACGTATAGTTATATCTAAAAGAGAAGAATAAATAAAAACAGTTGTGAGACGAAAGTCACACAACTGTTTTTTACATAAGTTAATATCTCATTATTATGCCGGATCAGGATTTGCGTCTGAAACCTCTATTCCTGAATCAGCGGCGTCTGTTGCAACATCAGTAGCAGTAGCGGCAGCATCTGTAGCAGCTTCAGCGGCTTCTGTAGCAGCAGCAACAGCCTCTGTAGCAGCTGCAGCAACACTGTCAGCTGTTTCCTCAGCGGCATCCTTTATAGAAACGTAATCTCTGTCCTCTGAGAAATCATCATCCATAATGATCTCGTCATCTTCAAATGCAGACTCCTTTGAAGCCTTCCATTCATCGGCCTTAGTCTTGATATCCTTAGCTGCAACCTTTGCTTTATCCTTCAGATCGTAAGCTGTGTCTCTGGCTTTCTCGGAAGCCTTCTTAATCTTTGTATCTACATCATACTTTTCATTGAGATTTTTGTAAGTCTCTGTTCCTCTGATTTCTTCTTTGAAGAGATAACATACACCTGCAGCTGCAGCAGCAGCGGCTGTAATTGTAAGAAGTCCCCCAAATAAACTGTGTCTGGCCATTGTTATACCTCCTGTAAAAAATATATATAACATTTTACTTCAATTAATGGCAAAAATCAACGTTTAGAAATAAACCAAAAGGGCTTTTCTTTTTATAATGACAATTAAATCATGTATATGATATAATAACTCTGTTTTGGGTTTTCTGTGATAGAAAACAATTAAGTAGATTAAGTGCAGGTATGATTTATGAATGAATCAATAATTAAAGATAAAGAGAAGATAGAACTTGAAAAACTAGCGATGGATAAGAAATTTTCGCATATAGCCACGGTAAGACTTCTGGTTTTTATAGTTGCGATAGTTCTTATATCGGTTGGAATAAGTAAAAAAAGCTTTCTGATAGTCGGAGCCGGTGCTTTCTTAATCCTCGTGTTTATCTACCTGGTCAGATATCATGCGGTAGTTAGAGACAGGATGAATGCTCTTGCCGCTAAGGGTCTGGTAGTAGATCGTTATATAATGAGATATTCAGGCAGATGGAAGAAGTTTAAGGATGATGGATCTGAGTTTCTCACACAAAAGGATACTGTATCATATGATCTGGATCTTCTGGGAAAGAATTCACTCTATCAGATGATTACAATTGCACATACAAGTGCCGGAAGGAAAAAGTTGGCTGATACTCTGTCTCTGAAGACTGATCATAAGGATGAGATGGAGGATAGATACGAAGCTATAACTGAACTCGGTAAAAAAGGATCCTTCCTTGTGGATTTTGAGGCTTCCTCTGAAAGAATACTTGCCAAGAGAGAGAAGGCTCTCGCAAGAAAGAGCTCATATGATGATGAAGGTGAGTCAGAGGAAAAATCAGAAGACAGTAAAGGTTCTGATAATGGAAAGGATGTCGGAAGTCAGTTCCCAGTATGGATGTATCCACTGATGATAATTGTTCCTGCGATGAATATATTCTCTATCGTAATGGTAATGATGGAGGTTTGGACTCCTTCGAAAATCCTTATGACATTTATCGCCGGTATGATCATAACATGGTTTCCACTTGGACTTCATGAGAAGCTTAAAGCGCCGATTGACAGCTATGGTACGGCGGCCGGTGATTATTTCAAGATGCTGAGCCTTATAAAGGAAGAAGATTTTGAGTCCGGTATGCTCAGTGGACTTAAGAGTAAGGTTGTTGAAAAGGACGGAAGCCTGGGCGCCATAAAGAAGATGGACAGGATAGCTGCCTTCAGCAATTTCTCCTATAATCCAATTGTTCATATGGTGCTTGCCGGTTTTGTGGGCTGGGATTTTTATATTTCACGAGCAGCCAGTGCATGGATGAATAAGTATTCAGGTGTATTTGAGGAAAGCACAGATATCATATCTGATTTCGAGGAACTTGGTTCTTTTGCAGTTCTTTCGATGGTAAGAGATACTACAAAACCTGAAATAAGCAAGGATCTGAAGTTTGAAATGACTGAGATATATCATCCGCTTCTTGATCCTGATACAGTTGTTAAAAATGACAGTGCTCTCGGTAACAGTCTGACTATAATAACAGGTTCAAATATGTCCGGTAAGACTACATTTCTTCGTACTCTTGCTGTAAATCTTGTGCTTGCATATACGGGATCCGGAGTTTGTGCAGAGAACTTCAGGGCTCCGTTTGTGAAGATATTTACATCAATGAGAGTTATGGATGATGTTTCGGGCGGTATATCTACCTTCTATGCTGAAATTCTCAGGATAAAGGATATGGCTGAATATGTATCCGAGGGAAATGATTTGCCGGCACTTTGTCTGATTGACGAGATATTTAAGGGTACGAACTCTGCCGACAGAATAGTAGGAGCAGAGCAGGCACTCAAGAAGCTTTCTGCCGGTAATGCAATGGTTATCGTTACTACACATGATTTTGAGCTTTGTGATCTGAAGACAGAGAGTGGTAAGGATGCAGATAATTATCACTTCGAAGAGTACTATGAAAACAGCGAGCTTCGTTTTGATTACAAGATCAAGGATGGCAGATGTACGACGAGAAATGCAATGGCGATTCTTAAAATGGCTGGACTTGTGCAAAATTAACAAAAAACACTGTAAAAAATTGACAATATGACGTTGAAAAATTTAAGTTATTCAAGTAAAATAAAAATAGTGTCGGAAGGCATGTTAACTAGTAGTATTTTATAATGAGGAGGAGTGGTATATGGCATTACCAGCTAATATTACGGGCAGTGATAATAATGTTCTATCCATAGCAGCTTCCAATAATAAGGGGTTACTTATTCGTTTCCTTAACGAACAGGTAGAGGATGGTTTCTATGCACTCGTTATTGATTATCTCAAGGATAGCAATTTCGATCTGAAGACCATGAGTGTAGATGATGACGTTAGGTCTCAGTGCACTAAGCTGTATGAACTGGGCGAATTCGTTGATGAGAATATCAAAGCAACAGGCAGATATGAGATTGACGAATGGATAGAGCCTTTATTCAAATTTGTATACGGGGATATAGATCCTTCTGATATTGATGCACCTATCAATACCACAGGTATCTATCGTTACAGCATCTGGCTTATCTATCTCTATCAGAGAGAGAAGTTCGGAGAGGCTATGAGACTTATAGGAGAGCGTATAGCACCTCTTCTTATCAATGTAAGTTATCAGATCCTTGAGGATGATGACAGACCTAAGAATTTTGATAAAGCGCTTCTTGGTTATCTGGATCTTATAAATGTAGTTATGGACATGGGTCTTCCTACATCACTTGCAAATTCAGATGCATATCTCAGTAACCTCGAGGTTCTCTATGATTATGTTGTTGAGGATCCTCACGTAGGTAATGATTACAAGACTCAGCTTTCAATAGGTCTTTTCAATACATTTATCGCAAATAAGGATTATAACAAGGCATTTGAGTTTTATGGACTTAATGCAGAGTATATCCCTATTGACAATATGGCTGTTTATGAGAGCTTCAAGGAGCTCATCAGAAATGTAAATACTACTCAGGATACAAGCGTCCTCAGCAGAAATGTACTTACAGCTATATCAAAGCAGGAGCTTTACAACAAGCGTATTGATACACTTATCGGTGAAGTATCTGCTTTCGTTAAGAAGGTTTATCTCTATATCGAGAATGAGCCTGAGATGAAGAAGAATCTTCAGGTTCTTGGTGCAGGAGCACAGCTTACAGGCAAGACCAATATCTTCGAAGGACTTTATGAATACAACCTCGTATTCTATGAGTGTGGCATCAAAGAGCTTGTTAACTCAGATGTCAGCGGACGTCCTTGGGAAGAGAAGTATGAGATTCTTGAGAAGCTTTATACAACTCTGAATGTTGTATTCGATGGATACAATGTATATGAGCTTTCAAATAAAATAGAGCATCAGTACGTTGAGATAACATGGATCAACGACTATGTAAATGCTAATCCTTCACTTCTGAAGATGTTCTTCAGTATCAAGGAGAAGATCAAGGCATTTAAGGTTCGTAAGAATGCTATCCTTGAGAAGTCAAAGACAAATTATGAGATCAAGCAGATGATTGATGATCGTCAGAAGACTCTCGTATTCATGGCTTGCGAGGATATGATCGTTAATGGTCTTAACGGTGGCAGAATTGCTATCATCAACGGAGATTATGATCCGAAGGTTGCTGAGAAGCTTCTTGTTAAGAGTTATGAAAATGTAGTCGTTCCTGCCAGATATAAGAAGGGCGACGCAGGACAGCAGAATAGAGGTGGTGGTCTCTTCGGAAGAAGTGCTGCACCTACTATGGATCCTGATCTTAAACAGCTTCTTGATGATTCCAAGATTGAAGAGATGCTCCTTAAGTCAGAATGGCTGTGGCATCAGCATGAAGGTAAGGGCCAGGCTGAGCAGACACCTCAGGAGGCTACTTACTCTGTTGTATGTCTCGTAAAAGCTGCAGAGAAGCTTCTTGACAAGAAGGGTGGTGGAGTTCAGGCTAAGCCTGAGTCAACACCTAACAAGAAGGTTATCATCACAAAGACAGGTAAGGTTATCGAGCTTTCAGATGAAGGATCACAGACACCTTCAGGCAATACCGTAACAGCTACACCTTCAGTTGTTGAGAATATCAACAACATACAGACTATCCTCAAGGATAAGTCTGAGGAGAATATAGAATATGTTAAGGACTATGTAAATGATTGGATCGATACACTGATGAAGGCTAAGTTCGATATGGACACAATGCTTTCACTGTTTGAAGCTGAAGAGCTTAGAACCAAGACATTCCAGGTTCTTAAGAAACTTAGGGCTGATATCCTTTAATAGGAGTTAGTAATATAGGGTGAGAAAAAAGATGGCGACGGTAATCCCTCGTTGCCATCTTTTTTTGTCGTAGTGATACGAAATAAGTAATCAGCTTGAATAAGTAATCAGCTTGAGTAATACATTTCTCGACTCGGCTCTCGCCTCAGTTCGGGCTCACCCCTAGCGGATGCTAAACTCTCACTGCGTGCTATCGCACTTGTGAATCGTTAAGCACCGAGACCCGAAATGGTCTCGAAATGTATTCTCAAGTTGGTTGTAAAATTCTTGAAAATAGATATCAATCGTGGGATTTGTGAGTGAGTTTATATATCCACACGATTGGCTTCTCTAAAATACGCTTCAGATATATCTGTATCTCCTCGTGGAATGCTATCTGCTTAACAAGGATAGAGTGCAGACGTGCATTGTTTGCACCCCAGATATCAGTGAAGAGCTGGTCTCCAACAAAGAATGTTGTTTTTCTTTTGGTGCCCATAAGCCTCATTGCTTCGAGATAACCGTCTCTTTTGGGCTTGCCGGCTTTATATACATAGCATCCGTCTACGGGATCACTAAAATTTTTTACTCGTGGTTCCTTGTTGTTTGAAACAAAACAGTATTTGAACCCCAGTTCCTTAAGCTGCTTGAAGAGAGCAAGGGACTTCTCGTCATGCATAGCATTGTGCGGTACGAGTGTGTTATCTATATCAAATATGATTCCTCTGTATCCTTTGTTATAATACTTCTCAAAATCAATAGAGTATGTTGAATCGTAATATTCCTTTGGAAATAATTTGAAACTCATTAATGATTTTCCTTTCTGTTTTTGGTTATTTATAATTTGCAAGCTATATCAGTTAAAGAATTCATATACTGCAGAAGCAGCCTTTGCATCCATACCTTCAACCTCGGAAAGCTCTTCAAGAGTTGCTTTTTTGATATTATCAACGTCCTTGAAGTGAAGCAGTAGTGCCTTTCTTCTTTTAGGTCCGATTCCTTTGATGTCATCAAGGATGGATCTTGTCTGTTCGGCGCTTCGAAGCTGCTTATGATAATCTATGGCGAATCGGTGTGTTTCGTCCTGAAGTGCAGTGACCATATGGATGGCTTCGCTTCCGGGCTTGAAATCAACTTCTTCATCCTGATAGTATAGACCTCTTGTTCTGTGCTTATCATCCTTTACCATACCACAAACCGGAATCTCGAGTCCAATACTGTTTAAAACAGCCTCTGCTATATGAACCTGCCCCTTGCCACCATCCATCATGATAACATCAGGGAGTGGTCCCAGTTTTTCGTCAGTATATCTTCTGGAAAGAACCTCTTTCATGGAAGCGTAATCGTCAGGACCTTCAACGCTTCTAAGTTTGAACTTTCTGTACGCATTACGTTTTGGTTTTCCGTTTTCAAAAACAACCATAGAAGCGACAGAGTGGTAGCCGGAAATGTTTGATATATCGAAAGCCTCCATACGGACTACATTTTCGGCTCCGATTATCTCGGCAATTTCCATGCAGGCACCGGTGGTTCTTTTCTCGGCTCTTTTTATTCTCTCGATATCCTGTTCGAGCACAAGCCTGGCGTTGTCCGCGGCCAGCTTGATAAGTCCTTTCTTTTCGCCTTTCTGTGGAGTTGTGATTACGACCTTCTGGCCCTTTCTGTCGGAGAGGTAGTCTGTTATGACCTGTTCATCCTCCACACCTGTGATGGTTAGTATCTCTTTGGGAACAAAAGGTACAGCAAAATAGAATTGTTTGATAAAAGCAGTTACGATTTCACTGTCTGTATCGTCTGTATCAATTGACATGTGATGGTTCTCGCGGCCAATCAGACTGCCATCTCTGATAAAAAATATCGATATGACGGAGTCCTTATCTGCACGTGCCATAGCTATTATATCCTTATCATCTGTGGAGCTGCTGCTTACCCTTTGTTTCTCGGATATCTTCTCGACGCTTTCAAGGATATCTCGGGTTTCGGCTGCTTTTTCAAATTCCATTCTCTCGGCATAGTCAGACATTTCCTTTTTCAGCCTGTTTATGACGGGACGGGTGTTTCCGTTCAGAAAGGCAGCGGCTTCCTCTACATTTTTATAGTAATCCTCCCTGCTGATAAGCCCAGCACATGGCGCGGGACACTGGCCTATCTGGTAGTAGAGACATGGCCTGTCATCACATTTGCTGTTATTCAGATCCCTGTTACAGTTTCTCAGATGGAAAAGCTTCTTAACAAGAGCGATAGTGTCATGTACGGCTTTTCTGTCAGTGAAAGGACCGAAGTAGAGGGATTTGTCTCTGGACATACGGTGGCTCATCATTATCCTCGGGAAGAGGTCACCTACAGTAAGCTTTATGTATGGATAGCCCTTGTCATCTGTCATAAGAGTGTTGTATTTGGGCCTGTGTTCCTTAATCAGGTTACACTCCAGAACGAGTGCTTCCATTTCGGATGCAGTTATTATGTATTCGAAATATGCTATCTGAGATACCATCTTCGTGATTTTCGGTGAATTATTATGACCATGTCCGGCTCTGAAGTATTGTCTCACGCGGTTATGGAGATCCAGTGCTTTACCCACATAAAGAATAGCCTCGTTTTCGTTATGCATTATATAAACGCCGGGGCTGTGTGGAAGCTTATTCAGTTCTTCTTCTATATCAAATGTGTTCATAGCTCTTATATTATACACTTTGATGGGGAAGATTAGTAGTGAAAAAAAACTTTCGATATGGTAGAATATAGATAGCGCTTTTTGTGCGACGACCATGATCGGTCAGTCAAAAATAAATAATGGGGGAAGGTAAATGAAAGAAGAGTATTCGGTTTCTCTTACTGAGTTTATCAATAAGATGAATCTTCAGAATCATACACCGGAGATTAATACCGATGAGATATTCATCAGTGATCCGGACATTAACAGACCGGCGCTTCAGCTGGCCGGTTTTTTTGAACACTTTGATACGAATCGTGTTCAGATATGCGGAAATGTTGAGAACGCATATATAGCAGACAAGCATACAAGGGATGAGGCGAAGGAGATATTCGATAAGCTGTTTACCTATAACATCCCCTGTCTGGTATTCTGCAGAGGCATAGAGCCTTATGATTTTGTTATTGAAGCAGGAAAGAAGCATGGAATTCCCATACTTACAAGTCCTGCTACAACATCATCCTTCGTGCATGAGACAGTTAGGTATCTGCATGAAGAGCTGGCACCACGTATATCGCTGCATGCTGTTCTTGTAGACGTTTTCGGTGAGGGAGTTCTCATCATGGGCGATAGTGGTATCGGTAAGAGTGAGGCTGCTCTTGAGCTCATAAAGAGAGGCCACAGACTTGTTGCTGACGATGTCGTTGAGATAAAGAAGATCAGCGACGAACAGCTTATTGGTCAGTCACCTGAGATAACGAGACATTTCATCGAGCTTAGAGGTATAGGAATTATAGATGTTAAAACTATGTTCGGTGTAGAATGCGTCAAGATATCACAGCAGGTTGATCTTGTTATCAAGCTTGAAGAGTGGGATAAGGATGCTAATTATGACAGACTCGGACTTTCGGATAGTCATATAGAGATACTTGGAACCAGCATAGTATCACATTCGATTCCTATTAGACCGGGACGAAATCTGGCTATTATCGTCGAATCTGCGGCAGTAAACCACAGACAGAAGAAGATGGGCTACAATGCTGCGCAGGAGATGTATAATCGTGTTACAAAGGGTCTGCAGAATAATCAATAATTTCATTCCCGATGGGGATGTATGAATCATAGGAGGAGCATTATATGTCAAAGTATGTATTTGGAGTTGATATCGGTGGAACAACAGTTAAAATCGGACTTTTTTCTATCGAAGGAGAACTTCTGGATAAATGGGAGATAACAACAAGAACTGATGATGGTGGAGCTTATATCCTGTCTGATATAGCAGCATCAATCGATTCAAAGATGAAGGAGAAGGAGATAGCCAAGGAAGAGGTTAAGGGTATCGGAATGGGAGTTCCGGGACCTGTCAAAGAAGACGGAACAGTTGTCAAGTGTGTAAACCTCGGCTGGGGAATCTTCAATGCGGCTGATGAGCTGAGTGAGCTTACGGGATTATCAGTTAAAGTTGGAAATGATGCAAATATGGCTGCTCTTGGTGAATACTGGCAGGGTGGCGGAAAGGACTATGAAAACGTGGTTCTTATCACTCTTGGAACCGGTGTCGGCGGCGGTATCATACTTAATGGTAAAATGATTGCCGGAGTAAACGGAGCCGGAGGTGAGATAGGTCATATGACTATAGATCTGAATGAAAGTGATGTCTGCAATTGTGGCAAGAAGGGATGTCTGGAGCAGTATGCATCAGCAACAGGAATCGTAAGACTGGCGAACAGAGCACTTCAGGCAAGTGACAAGCCTTCAAAGCTGAGGGAGGTAAAGTATATCTCTGCAAAGGAGATATTCGATGCCGCCAAGAATGGTGATGATCTCGCGCTTGATCTGGTTGAGGAGCACGGAAGGAGACTTGGACTTGCACTTGCAAATGTTGCGGTTGTTGTTGATCCTGAGGTCTTTGTTATCGGCGGTGGTGTATCAAGAGCCGGAGACATACTTATCAATGCTACACGTAAGTACTATCAGGAGTTTGCTTTCCATGCATGCAGGAACACCAAGTTCGAGCTTGCAACTCTGGGAAATGATGCCGGTATGTACGGTGGAGCGGCATCTGCTTTGTAATAATTAACAGTAAAAGCATGAAAATAGTAGAATTTTTAACTATTTTTGTGAATTGAAAAATATTACTCTATGGGGTACTATGTACTTTGTAGAGTTTTATTTTGTGCAAAGTATGGCCAAGATAAAGAATATTTGGAGTATTTCATATGAATTTTGAACTTTTAAAAAATGAACCTATGTCCAAGCATACTACCTTCAAAACAGGTGGCTGTGCCGATGCCTTTTATAGGGTTTTCAATATCGATGGACTAAGAGAGGTTCTTGAGATAATTTCCGCAAAAGGCGAAAAACCTCTTATCATCGGAAATGGTAGTAATCTTCTTGTTTCTGATATGGGACCCGGTGTCCCGGTGATCGAGATAGGAGAAGGGATGTCGGAGGTGTCGGTAGACGGTGATACTATAGTCGCACTTGCCGGTGCCAGACTTTCTAAGGTTTCCAGATGTGCTATGGAAAACAGTCTGACCGGAATGGAGTTTGCATCAGGGATACCCGGAACTATCGGAGGCGCTCTCTATATGAACGCCGGTGCATACGGCGGAGAGATGAAGGATATAGTTCAGTCTGTAAAGGCATATAAGGACGGCGAGATCATAGAGATAGCCGGAGAGGCTATGGACTTTGGTTACAGACACAGCAGAGCTATGAATGAAGATATGATACTGCTGGGTGCTACGCTTAAGCTGAAAGCAGGAGATAAGCAGGAGATAGAAGCGTTGATGAATGATCTCAATCAGCGCAGGCGTGATAAACAGCCGCTTGAATATCCAAGCGCTGGTTCTACATTTAAGAGGCCTGAGGGGTATTTTGCAGGCAAGCTTATAATGGATGCAGGACTTGCGGGGGATTCCTTCGGAGGAGCTATGGTAAGTCCAAAGCATTGCGGATTTATAGTTAATACCGGAGGAGCGACATCAACTGATGTGTACGCGCTTATTCAGAAGGTTCAAAGTGTTGTATATAGTAAGTTCGGCGTCATGCTAGAGACCGAGGTTAAAATGATAGGGGAGTTTTAAAAACGGAGGGGCATAATTTTGCGTTTTGTTATTGTTACGGGGATGAGTGGTGCAGGAAAATCAACAGTTCTGAAATCCCTTGAGGATCTCGGATTCTTCTGTGTTGATAATCTGCCCGTAGAACTTATTGATAAGTTTGTTGAGCTTACAAGTGATACGAATTTTACAAATGACAAGGTTGCGCTTGGTACAGACATAAGAAGCGGAAGCTCGCTCGATGAGCTGAGTGATATACTGAACCGTCTTCGTGAAAACAAGTTTAATTATGAGATTCTTTTCCTGGATGCAGCAAATGATATACTTGTTAAGAGATATAAAGAGACGCGTAGGGAACATCCGCTGGCAGTGGGTGGTTCACTTATAGATGGAATAATTGAGGAAAGAGAGAGAATAGACTTTCTCAGCAATATAGCCGACTATACTATAGATACTTCAAAGCTTCTCACGAGGGAGCTTAAGGCTGAGGTAAGGAAGATATTCTCCAAGGGTAAGGAATATAAGAATCTGATTGTGACTATCATGTCGTTCGGATACAAGTTCGGAATTCCGCAGGATGCTGACTATGTTTATGATGTGAGATTTATGCCAAACCCTTATTATATAGATAACCTGAGAAGAAAGACCGGTAATGATGAAGAGGTTCAAAACTACGTCATGGATGCTCCTGAGAGCAAGGATTTTGTAGATAAGCTGGTTGATATGTCAGGATTTCTGATCAAACAGTACAGCGCGCAGGAGGAGAGACATCAGCTGGTAATCGCCATCGGATGTACAGGCGGAAGACATAGATCAGTAACCGTGGCAAATGAGCTGGGCAAGAGACTCTCAGAACTTCCGTATTCATTCAGGGTGTTCCACAGAGATATAATTAATGATTCGTATGTTAAGGGTGAGATGTAATGTCATTTTCGTCTGATTTGAAGATAGAACTCCTTGATATAATACCGAAGAATATCCATTGCAGATATGCTCTTCTCGCCGGCTTCATGTCAATAAACGCCAGATTAATAACGACAGAAATTGGCACGGACTTTGCCGTGAGAGTGGAGAGTGACGAGGTAGAGGATTTTATCCTGAAGCTTATCAGGATGACAACGGAAATAGCTGATGAGGATATAGTCAGGGAAAATGAGAAGTCACACCACAGAAAGCTGATCATTAAAGAAGCAGATTTCGAAAAAGAGCTTCGCCCCAGACTGAAGCTTGGCAGTGAGAATAACAGGGTGACTGTAAATGATATAATAACCGAAAGAAGCTGTTGCAAGAAATCGTATCTGAGAGGTGCATTTCTGGCAGGAGGTTCCATCTCGAATCCCGAGAAGTCGTATCATGTGGAGATATCTGTCCCTACAAGGACAGAGGCTGTGAAACTGCAGGGCATACTAAATTCATTTAGTCCAGGTGCCAAGGTGATCAGCCGAAAGGACAGGTTTATTGTATATATAAAAGATGCAGAAACTATCTCCAATACATTTGGCATCATAGGCGCGTCAAAATCTATGATGGAGTTTGAGAACATAAGAATTCTCAAGGATTTAAGAAACAGCATAAACCGAGAGGTTAACTGTGACACTGCAAATATGGCAAAAACGGCAAATGCTGCCGCTAAGCAGATAGATGATATCAATTATTGTTTATCTCATATAAATCCTGAAGATATGCCTGAAGCTTTAAGAGAGATGGCAGAGGTCAGACTTAAGTATCCGTATCTCTCGCTAAAGGAACTGGGTGACAAATTTACCCCGCCACTCGGTAAATCAGGTATAAATCACAGGCTAAAGAAAATCAGCGATATGGCTGATAAACTCAGAAAAAGTGATGGTATTTTAAAGGAGAAAAAATTATGACTAAGAAGATGTTTAGGGTTAGTATTCCACAGTTTGATGAAGCTAGACCGGTAGCTGAGATAGTTCAGACTGCCAGCAAATTCAGAAGTGAGATATTCCTTATCTCCGGTACTAAGAAGATAAATGCAAAAAGTATAATGGGGATGATGAGTCTGGGACTTTGCAATGATGAGGAGATAGAGATAGAAGCATCTGGATGCGACGAAACTGATGCAGTAGATTCTATTATAAGTTATATGAGTCAGGATTGATTGATATCTCCTTCTGTGTTATAATAAATTAGTTATTTTATTACATGAATTTTTAACGTGTGGAGGATGTAAAATGGGCTTTTTCAGTAATCTGAAGGATAAGTTCTCTTCTTTGACCGGTGGTGGTAAAAAATCAAATAAGAGTACCGTTGAGCTTCAGTATGATAAGGCTATGAGTCTTTTTGAGAATGCAAATGGTAACGAAGCCATAGATATTCTTGAAGGAATAGCTGATATAGGTATCAACGAACAGACATATAAGCAGTTTGGTCTGGATGCTCTTAAGGTGCTTAGCGAGTTCTATGAGAACGGTGAGTACAGCAATACTAAAACCGAAAAAGATCTCAATAAGGCTGCTTCATATCTTGAGAAGTATACGAACCTCTCAAATGATGCAGAGATGATATACAAGGCCGGCAAGATGTATCTCGAGGCGCAGAACTTTTCAAAGGCTGTAACTCTTTTTGAAAAGGCTGCCAATGCGGGAGTTAAGTCAGCTTATATGAACCTCGGTTCTATCTATGAAAACGGACTTAGCAGAATTGATGAATACGGAAATAAGAGTGAGTTCATTATCCCTGTAGATCTTGACAGAGCTATGGCCTGGTATAAGCAGCTTGCTGATCTTGGTGATGAGAATGCCATGAAGGCTTATGACCGTGTTGAGTATGCAAGTCAGCATACTGATTCTCTTGAGTTCGAAGAGAAGGATAAGCTCTACACAGAGATTTCTGAGAAGCGTAAAGAGAAGGGTAAGGAACCAAGATACAAGATCATAGACCCGGCATCACTCCAGTATCAGTATACATATGTACATAATCAGGTTGATGGATATATCCACAAGCTTCCTAAGGATTGGGTTAAGACCATCAACGAAGAGACTGATGAAGAGTATTATGCACCTAACCTTACATACAAGGATTTCGAGATGTATGTAAGCTATGACAGTATCCCGAGAGAGTCCAAGAAAACTCTTGAGAATTATCTGAGATACTGTAATGAGGCTTTTGATGAAGAGCTTCAGCTTAAGTCATATATAACAGAGTATGCAGATGGTATATGTACAACCTTCTATCATAAAGAGATGAACAAGGGTATAGTTACATTTGCATTCTATCAGGGACGTAGACTTGCATGTATGAGATTCGTATGTGCTACTATGGAGATTATAGAGCAGTACGAAGAAATCATCTTTGAAACAGCGAACTCATTTGCATTTGTAAATCCTACACGTGTCAGCGATCAGAGTCTTAACCGTAAGGATAATCAGTACTACAGCGAAGCTGTTTACTGTTATTATCTGGAGGATTATGAAGGAGCCATGTCCAATGCCAAGCAGGCGCTTAAGCTTGGTTCTATCAAAGCTTCATATCTTCTTATTGATCTTTACTACGACAAGGATTCACCTTATCGTGATATCGAGAAGACTATCAGCTACGCTAAGCAGCTGTTTGAAGCTACTAAGGATCCTGACCTTGCATTCCTTATCGGTAATATCTTCGATCAGGAGCGTAAGGATTATACCAAGGCTCTTAAGTGGTATGAGGATGCAGAGAGACTGGGACACAAGAGAGTTCCTTTCTATCTCGGAAGATTCTACTATTATGGACTTCTTTCAACCGGAAGAGACGGAGAGAAGGCGCTTAAGTACTTCAAGCAGGCACAGGCAAATGGTATATCAGAAGCTGATGCTTATATCAATGATATCAAGGATCTCCACGGAGAGAACCTTCAGAGTGCTATAGATAAATGGGAAAGAGCCGTGAAGGCAGGTTCTGCTGCAACAGCACTTAAGGTTGCACTTATGAAGCAGAGTCAGGTGTTCTATATCGCTAATGATTATGAGATAGAGAAGGCATTCCTTGAAGCACTTGGTCTCGGAAGTACACAGGCTGCATATGAGCTTGGTAGGATATATGAGAGACAGGAGCTTAACCCTGAATTCTCAGGAGAGAAGAAGTCTCTTAAATACTACGAGAAAGCATTTGACAGTAATTACGAAGACTTTGATAAGGAGAATTTGTTCAAAGTTATTGAATATAAAGAGGAAAAGGGCGTTGCAGAAGAAGACATCATTAACCTCTATATGCAGAACGCATCTATGGCTTACGAGCCTGCTGTTGACAAGATCATATCGAAGGTTAAGTATCGTACACCTCAGATAAATGAGCTTTATGAAGTTCTTATGAAGACTGCAGAGAGCGGTGATGATTCAGCGATTATCTGTATGAACAAGATGGAGAAGACCTATCCTGATCTTATCATCAAAGAACCTGAGAAGGATCAGAAGGTTATTGAGAATAAGTTCTTCCGTCTTATTGTTCCACGTTCAAGCGTAGCAACAATTGAGGATGATGGTGGTACTATCAAGATTGCAGATTCGGTTATTGAGTTTGCCGTTGCAGAGCTTCCTATAAAGGTTGATTCTGAGGATGATTATCTGAAAATCTACAAGCTCATTCTTTCTGAATATCTTCCTGATGATAATGCTGAAATCATTATCGCAAATTCAAGAATGATCGGTTCAGGAATGAGAGAGTCAAAGGATAATGTACATAGTTTCAGTATCCTTCTTATCAGCTCTAAGAACCAGTATCTGTTCAAGCTCAGCTCAAGAGATCGTAGACAGATGATCCAGTTCAAGGATGAGCTTATACAGATTGCCAAGTCACTTGTTGAGTCCGGTGAGATATACGTTTCCGAGGATGGATCCAGAAGAAATATCGGACTTGCAGCTATGCTTCATGCAACTGAGGGTGGCTTCCTGTCAATCGGTAAGGATGAATAAACTGAATAGTTTTTATATATCTCAGGGCAGGGTGTGATTCCCGACCGGCGGTGAAGCTTTAAGCTGAGCCCGCGAGTTGCAGAAGCAGCTGATTCCGTGTAAATCGGAAGCCGACAGTAAAGTCTGGATGGGAGAGCATATATTATTAAAATGCCCTGTGTTATATACAGGGCATTTTTAATTGTAAAATGCTGATAAGGCTAGTGAGTTTCACTCGAGGCCGTTTTGGGCCTCTGCCATATCGCTCTGCGATATGCAATCCTTCCTTCGGAAGTATTGATTCTGCTACGCAGAATGCATCTGTCTTTCAGACAGACCCTCGATTCTCCGAATCGAGAGCTGATTCTGCGCTTAGCACTTCATGCGGCAGCTAGGGGAGCCCAAACCGTGCGAGAGCAGAGCCGAGAGGGGAACTGCATCTAGCTTATCAGCATAGTAGCTTTAATTAAAATATGAGGAGATGATAAAACATGGCATATGAAAAGAAATATATGGAGCGTGCCATAGAGCTCGCTAAGAGAGGAATCGGTGCAGTGAATCCGAATCCACTTGTCGGCGCGGTTATTGTAAAGGATGATCGTATTATAGGTGAGGGCTACCATACGAAATTCGGTGAGCTCCATGCAGAGCGCGAAGCTCTTAAGGATGCTGAGCAAAGAGGCGAGGATGTAGAGGATGCTGAGCTTTATGTAACACTTGAGCCCTGCTCTCATGAGGGAAAGCAGCCACCGTGTACTACAGCGATAATAGCAGCCGGAATAAAGAGAGTATATATCGGTTCAAATGATCCGAATCCTCTTGTAAACGGTAATGGAATATGGGAGCTCAGGACAGCAGGTATAGAGGTTGTAACTGGATGTATGAAGGAAGAGTGTGATGCATTCAATTATGTATTCTTCCATTATATAGAAAAGAGCACACCGTATGTTGTATATAAATATGCAATGACACTTGATGGTAAGCTCTGTACGAGGACAGGAAACAGTAAATGGATATCAAGCGAAGAGTCAAGGAACCTGGTACAATCCTTCAGAAATGAATACATGAGCATAATGGTAGGAATAAATACCGTCTTAAGAGATGATCCTTCACTTCTTTGCCACGATGAATATGGAAGAAATCCTATAAGAATTATATGTGACAGTGATCTGAAGATTCCTATGGAGTCCCAGATAGTAAAGACTGCAAAGGAAGCAAAAACATATATAGCATCACTCAGAGAAAATGAAAAGAGAAACCGTCAGAAGATAAGAGAATTAAAGGAACTTGGAATTGGAACGCTGCTTCTTCCTGCAGATGAAAATGGAAATGTTGACGTGGAGAAGCTTATGATCCAGCTTGGTAAGATGAAAATTGATGCACTTCTTTTAGAGGGTGGCGGAGAGCTGGCCTATAGCATGTTATCCAAGGGTCTCGTAGATGAGGTAAGAGCATTTATAGCTCCGAAGATATTTGGTGGGTCAGATGTGCCTTCTCCGGTTCGAGGAAAAGGCGTGGATCTGGTCGAAGAAGCCTATAATTTCAGGCTTGATAAAATGAGCAGGATAAATGACGATATCTATGCCAGGTATCTGAAGGTATAGGAGGTGACATACTTTGTTTACCGGAATAATAGAAGATGTAGGTACTGTAAAGAGTATCAGCAGGGGACAAAGCTCTGCGATATTTACTATACAGTCCCAGAAGATACTCACAGATGTATCTGTTGGTGACAGCATAGCTGTAAATGGAGTCTGCCTGACTGCAACCAGTCTCGGCACAGATACATTTACGGCAGATGTTATGCATGAGACATTAAACAGATCTACTCTCGGAACCTTGAAATCTGGTAGTTATGTAAACTTGGAACGAGCTATGGCTGCTGACGGAAGATTCGGGGGTCACATAGTTTCCGGGCATATAGACGGAACCGGAGTGATTACTGACATTAAACCTGATGACAACGCTGTCTGGTACACGATAAAAGCAGACGAAAGTATAATCAGGCTGATAGTTGAAAAGGGTTCCATCGCAATAGACGGAATAAGCCTTACAGTTGCTTATGTAGATGACAACGTTTTCAAGGTATCAATAATACCACACACGCTTAAAGAAACTGTTCTAAGCTACAGAAAAAAGGGTGACAGTGTCAATCTTGAAAACGATATCATAGGCAAATATGTTGAACGACTACTTACATTTAAAGAATCACATAAAGAAAAAAAGGGTCTCAGAATGAGTACACTTATAGAAAACGGATTTATGTAATGAAGGGCGGAGATAGGAATGGAATTTAATACGATTGAAGAAATTCTCGAGGACATAAGAGCAGGAAAGCCGGTGGTCATCCTGGATGATGAGGAGAGAGAGAATGAAGGCGATGTAATATTCGCAGCAGAACATGCGACAACAGAAAATGTGAATTTTATGGCAAAGTATGCCAGAGGACTTATATGCATGCCAATGGATGAATACTATAGTGATAAGTATAATCTGCCTCAGATGTGTATAGTTAATACAGATAATCACACGACTGCATTTTCCGTATCTATTGATCACGTTGATACTACGACCGGTATATCTGCTGTCGAGAGAGGACTTACTGCAAGGAAGTTTGCTGACGATAGCTCTACCAAGAATGATTTCAGAAGACCGGGGCATATGTTTCCGCTTCAGGCCAAAAAAGGTGGAGTCATAGAGAGAGCTGGCCATACAGAAGCAACCGTCGATCTCTGCAGACTGGCAGGTTGTAAGCCTGTAGGTCTTTGTTGTGAGATTATGAATGATGACGGAACAATGGCGAGACTTGATGATCTCGTAAAATTTTCCGATGAGCATAAGCTCAGGATATCAACCATAGAAAAGCTGGTGCAGTACAGAAAAGAGCATGAGGTTTTTGTTGAGGAGGTTTCTAGCGCGAAGCTTCCTACCAGATATGGAGAGTTTATAATCCACGGCTTCATCAATAAGCTGAACGGGGAACATCATGTGGCCCTCACAATGGGTGAGATCACAGAGGAACCGATACTTGTCAGAGTACATTCGGAGTGTCTCACAGGAGATGCATTTGGCTCAGCGAAGTGCGACTGCGGACAGCAGCTCGACGCCGCAATGAAGAGAATAGCCGAGGAAGGAAGAGGTGTACTGCTCTATATGAGACAGGAGGGCCGCGGAATAGGTCTTATAAACAAGATAAGAGCCTATGCACTTCAGGATCAGGGACGAGATACAGTTCAGGCAAATGTAGAACTCGGATTTCCGGCTGATGCTCGTGATTATACCACGGGAACACAGATACTTGTGGAGCTTGGTGTGAGGCAGATGAGACTTATGACCAATAATCCTGACAAGGTTTACGGACTTAAGGGTTATAAGCTCGATATTGTTGAGAGAGTACCTATAGAGATAGCGCCATCTGCTTATGATCTTTTCTACCTGCAGACAAAGAAAGAGAAGATGGGGCACATGTTAAGTGATATATAAAAATGGAGGATAATCAAGATGAAAATTGAAGGAAATGTAGTAGCTAAGAAGGATGTGAAGATAGGAATTGTAGCAGCAAGATTCAATGAGTTTATAGTTTCAAAGCTCGTTGAAGGAGCAAAGGACGGACTTGTAAGACATGATGTTTCTGAAGAGAATATAGATGTTGCATGGGTACCGGGTGCATTTGAGATTCCTCTTATTGCCAAGAAGATGGCAAAGTCCGGAAAGTATGATGCAATCATCTGTCTAGGTACAGTAATCAGAGGTGAGACAAGCCATTATGATTATGTATGTGCAGAGGTAAGCAAGGGTATAGCTCAGGTAAGCCTTGAGGCTGAGCTTCCTGTTATGTTTGGAATTCTTACTACTGATACTATAGAGCAGGCCGTTGTAAGAGCCGGTACAAAGGCAGGCAACAAGGGTTATGACTGTGCACTTGGTGCAATCGAGATGATCAACCTCATGGAGAATATCTAATGAATCTTCTTTTTTTCGACATTGATGGAACTCTCATAACAGACGACGAGAGAAGGATACTTCCTGATTCTGCGAGAGATGCCATAAGACTTGCAAGAGAAAAGGGCGATATGGCATTTATAAATACAGGACGAGTGTTCTGTAACATCGATCCTTTTATCAGAGATGTGGGTTTTGACGGCTATGTCTGCGGATGCGGAGGATATATACGCGTTGGTGACAAGGTTCTCTATCATAAGCTTTACAGTCAGGAGGTCTGCAGAAAGCTTGCATATGACTGCAGACGTTATGGCTTTACAGCTATTTTTGAGCAGGCTGAAAAAAACTGCTTTGATAAGGAGATGAATAGTCCTTTCAGAGATACTATAGTGAGTTATTTCTCTAAGAATAAGGCTGAACTTATCGATGATATAGAGGATCCGGGATTTGTATTCGATAAGTTTTCGGCCTGGTATGACGATAACAGTGATCACGAGGGCTTCAAAGCGGCTATTTCTCCATATTTTGATTATATAGACAGAGAGGGAACCTTCTGTGAGATGAAACCAAAGGGACATAGCAAGGCTATAGGAATCAAGTTTTTGCTTGACTTCTTTGGACTATCAATTCATAATGCATATGTATTCGGGGATGGTAATAATGACCTGGATATGTTGAAATATGCTCAAAATAGTGTCTGTATGGGCAGTGGAAGTGAGCTCGCTATTAAGACGGCTTCCTATGTAACGGACAGTGTTTTGGACAATGGGATATATAATGCGATGAAGCATTATGGTCTCATATGATATGAGGATATATGATATATGAAACTTTTAGATGTATTTGTTAATTCTATAATAAGACCAAAGGCGCTTGTAGATGTAACAATCGAGACAAGAAACAGATTCAAGAGATATGTTGTATTTATAAGTATATTTGTAACGCTTATGATATTTGTGATTCCCGTTATGTGCAGAATCATATCCTTTGGCGGTTTTGATAAGCTCTTTACAGAGACTATGCCTGAGATCAGAATGAATGACGGCAAGCTTGAAGCTGATAAGAAGTTTGAGATGAATCTGGGATATGCGGACATACTTATTGACACAACTATCTCGGAATATAAGTTTGATAATTTCACAACAGAAGGATACTTCATAGCTATCGGGTCTGATACTACGAAGTTTGTAAGAGTGGGAGATAAGAAGGATCCCGAGTCATACTCGGTCATCTATGCTTATAAGAACAGTGAGCTGTTTCCGAGCAGTTTCAATAATGCTTTTCTTGTGAAATGTATCCCAGTTCTTTACATCGCATTTTTCTTTACATTTGCAGTCCTTGCGCTGATAACAGGACTCAGATATATGCTATTTGCTGTAGTTTATGCCTTCCTTTCAAGGAGCCTGACTACAATCATAAAAGTAGAGATGTCCTTTAAGGATGCGATACATCTGTGCTTCTATGCCCAGACGATAGCCATTCTTTTTACAAATATGAATACGGCGATAGGATATATAGTTTATCCTACGTTTGCGTCAATCATAGGAGTTATCATAACCGTAGTTGTTATTCACAAGGCTGTGAGACCGCATATGCCTAGTCTTGATGAGCTTATGAATAACATGAAGAATAATGATTTTATGAAGTAAGACGTCTGCTTTTTTCGAGGAGTTCTCTTATCTCGTCAGGACTCATAGTGCTGAGAGAGGAGTTCTGATACTCGGGATATTCGCTTACATCACAGTATAAATAGCCGGGAGCTTTGTAGCTTTCGGCTTTTTCTATTGATTCATATTCTATCTCTGCTATGATCAGTCCTTCATATATTCCGTGGAATACATCCAGCTCAAGTGTGTAACCGTCATCGAGCGGTATCTTGTACCTGTCCTTTTCAATCAGATTGCCTCTTACCATAGTACTTAGCTCGCTGAATTCCTGATAACTCAGTGGCTTTTCAATCTCGATTCTTTCGATGAGACCTCTTGACTTGATGGTAAGTATATACTCGTCATCGTATTTTCTTATCCTGACAACCGGATTGTTACTTATGTATCCCTGGGATATGCTATGTTTATCGTTTAAATTAAGACCTTCCGGGATTTCTCCCAGAAGGTATTTTCTCTCTATTTCCATTAATATGTCCTCTATTTTATAAATTCGATGGTATTTGAGATAGTAGGGAGCATCTGTTTCTTTCTTGAAACAACTCCAGACAGCATAACGCTTGAGTGATCCTTTGAAGAAACATTGAAGCCGTTTTCAAGAGTTGACTCTGCGTTTTCTCCACTGAAAATAACCTCAGATGATTCCTTGAGAATATTCGTAAGCATGAAGAACAGCATATCGAGGCCGTCTCTTCTTCGTATATCGTCAAGCAGACCTATGGTAGCCTCCTTGATATGAGTGAGCTCATTTACATCCATGGAGCTTATCTGACCTATTCCGACATTCATATCCCTGAGCTTAAACTTCTTGAAATCCTGATGGATTATCTCTTCAGGCGTTTTATTGCTCAAGTTGCTTCCGGCTGCAAACATGCTCTTGGCCAGTTCCTCCGGATCTACACCTGCTATAGTTGACAGTACGCTTCCTGCCTTCTTATCGATTTCTGTACAGGTAGGTGACCTGTAGAGCAGTGTATCGGATATGATGGCGGACAGCATGAGCCCTGCGATGTCTGGTGTGATTTCGGTACCTGACTCCAGATACATGAGATAGAGGATAGTACAGGTTGAGCCAAGTGGCTGGTTCCTGAAGTATACAGGTTTACTTGTTGAAACAGTTCCAAGCCTGTGATGATCGATTATCTCAAGTATCTCAGCGGCCTCCATACCATTTACAGCCTGACTCTTTTCATTATGATCTACGAGTATCAGCTGCTTCTTGGATGCTCCGAGGAAGTTTCTTCGGCTGACAACTCCTTTATACTTTCCGGCAGAGTTTACGACAGGGAAGTAGCGGTGTCTGGTCGATGCCATAATCGGCTGTATATCCTCGATATAGTCATCCATCTTAAAGGTCAGAAGTCCTTCAGTCTTCATAAAGTATCTTATAGGCATGCTCTGATATATAAGTCTGGCAACGATAAATGTATCGTGAGGCGTTGTGATGATCTTGCATCCCTTTTCCTCAGCAAGTATTCTGATCGTCTTGGTGACCTTTGAACCGGCGCATACGATTATACAGCTTGCCTGCATCTCTATGGCACACAGGTGATTCTCATATCTGTCGCCGAGAATAACTATATCATTTGGTTCTATATATTCTTCAAGTACATCGGGCGTTCCTGCACCGATAATTACTTTACCCTTATCCTGTATATCGTTTATATCGCCGACAATCAGCTCTCCATCCAGAGTCTCAACAATATTCTTGTAGCTTGTACAGGCCTTTGCGAGAGTAGTGGAGTCATACGCTCCCATATAGGAATCCATGATATCACCGGTAGTTATAAGTCCCTTCAGATTCTTATCCTCGGTGATGCAAAGTGTCCTTATGGAGTTATCCTTCATAGTTTTCCAGGCTTCCTTAAGAGACATCTCTTCAGAAACACCGTTCAGCTTTCTTATCTCCATGTCTCTGACCTGTGTCCTGACATCACCTATAAATTTCGGAGCCTTAAAGCCGAAACGGTCAAGCACATACTGAGTCTCACTGCTTATGTTTCCGCATCGCATTGCTGCGTAGTTTCCACTGCATGTTATATTCTTGAGATTGGCATATGCTATCGAAGCAGCTATAGAATCCGTATCAGGATTCTTGTGTCCGATCACATATGTAGTTCTGTCATTTTTAGCCATATATAATACCCCTATTTTTTATGTTCAAATTAAACACGATACCTGATTTGTAAGCCGAATTTATGAAATCATTTCGAGAGTACATTTCGAGACCGTTTTGGGTCTGTGCCATATCGCTTTGCGATATGATAGACTTGCTAAGCAAGTCTATATTCTGCTTCGCAGAATGCATCTGCACTTTGTGCAGACCCTCGATTTTGCAAATCGAGAGCTGGTTCGGCACTTAGCGAGCGAAGCGGCCGCTAGGGGCTAGCCCAAACCGAGCGGAAGCGATGTCGAGAAATGTACTACTCGGAAATGATATAATTCGGCTTACAAATCTCTAACTATTTAAAAGTATACATTAATTAGTTTGATTCATAAAGACATTTCTTTAACATATTATGGATTTTGTGATACAATACAGATTAGTGTTTTGTCGGAACTATAATTCAGGCTATGATAAGTAGCCGAAAAAAATAAACGTAAGTAGGAGAGAAGTAAATGGGACAGGAATTAGATAAAGATAAGCAGGCGGCGATGGATAAGGCGTTTGAGAGATCCATGCCGGAAGGACTCAGGAAGGTAAGTAATGAGTATTCAGATGTTAAGAAGGTTATCGGTGTAGTAAGTGGTAAGGGAGGAGTCGGAAAGTCGCTCATAACATCGCTTATGGCGGTTAAGGCAAATAGAGCAGGACTAAGGACTGCCATACTTGATGCAGATATAACAGGACCTTCGATACCGAAGTCATTTGGCGTGCATGGGAAGGCATATGGATCTGATATGGGTATCGTTCCTCTTGAGTCTGAGAGTGGTATCAAGATCATGTCTATAAACCTGCTCGTTGAAAATGAGGGTGATCCGGTTATATGGAGAGGACCTGTTATAGCAGGTGCAGTAAGTCAGTTCTGGACTGATGTTTTCTGGGACAAGGTAGATGTTATGTTTGTTGATATGCCACCCGGAACAGGTGATGTTCCGCTTACTGTTTTCCAGACACTTCCGGTCGATGGAATAATAGTTGTAACATCTCCACAGGAGCTTGTTGAGATGATTGTATCCAAGGCTGTGAAGATGGCCGATGCTATGAATATTCCGGTACTCGGACTTGTAGAAAATATGTCATACTTCGAGTGTCCGAGCTGTCATGAGAAGCATGAACTCTTCGGAAGAAGTAGAGTAGACGAGATAGCAAGTGCTTATGGTATAGGTTGTACAGCAAAGCTTCCTATTGAAAGCTCTATAGCACAGATGGTTGATGAAGGTCACGTCGACAGAATAAGTGCAGAGTGGCTGGATGATTTTTATAAGAATATAATGGAGGGATGATCATGAAAAAAGCATATATATTTCTCGCAGATGGATTTGAAGAGGTTGAAGGGCTTACTGCAGTTGACCTTCTGAGAAGAGCCGGTATCGAGGTTGTTATGGTATCAATAAAGGATGATGTGAATATAAAGGGGGCGAGAGGGATAAATGTTATCGCTGACACCACTATATCAGATGAACTGTCTGATGCAGATATGGTCATTCTTCCGGGTGGAATGCCGGGTACAAACTATCTGAAGGAAAACCAGCAGGTCAGAAAGCTTGTTTCCGAATATAATGAAGCCGGTAAATATGTAGCTGCTATATGTGCAGCACCAACAGTTTTCGGTGATATGGGAATACTTGCAGGTAAGAAGGCAACCTGCTATCCGGGACTTGAGCCGGGACTTACCGGAGCTATGTGGCCGGGAGAGGACTACAAGGTTGTACAGGATGGGAATATCATAACAAGCCGTGGAGTAGGAACAGCTATTGATTTCGCACTCAAGCTGATAGAAGTTCTGATCGATTCAAAGAAGTCTGATGAAATAGCAAAATCAATAGTTTTTTAGGAGAAGACATATCTGATGAAGGATATTAAGATAAAAGATTTAGTAGAGATAACAAATGGTGTTCTTATAGGTACAGTTGAAGATACATATAAGGATGAACTGATGGAAAAGGTTATAGATGATATAGCAATAGATTCCAGACAGGCAAAGGAAGGAACTCTTTTTGTTGCAATCAAGGGGGAAAATGTTGACGCACATAAGTTTATCCCTCAGGTTGCAGATGTAGTAGACGCTATACTTACAGAGGAGAGTGAAGAAGAAATATGTGCTCTTTCGGGAGTAGACAATTTAACGAAAAACACTGCTTATATCAAGGTTGCTTCAACTCTGGATGCACTTCAGGATATAGCAGCTTATATCAGGAAAAGCTACACTAAGCATGTTGTCGGAGTAACGGGAAGTGTCGGAAAAACAACAACAAGAGAGATGATAACCACTGCACTTGCCAGCAATCTGGAGGTTTTCCACACAGAAGGAAATATGAATTCTCAGATAGGAGTTCCGCTTACTGTAGCACGTATCATGGATAAGCCATCTGAAGCGGCTGTTCTCGAGATGGGTATAAGTGAACCGGGTGGAATGGACCGTCTGACCAGAATGGTAGAGCCTGATATAGCAGTAGTAACTATGATAGGTCAGGCTCATATCGAGTTTCTGAAGACCAGAGAGGGAATCAGGGAGGAAAAGCTCAGGATAACCGGAAGGATGAAGGAAGATGGAGTTTTATTCCTGAATGCCGATGATCAGATGCTCTATGATATGAAGGGTAAAACTGATGTTAAGACCTACTACTTCGGAACAAGAGAGGATGCTGATTTCAGAGCAGAAAATATCAGATTTGAAAATGGATTTAATACATATACATATGTGCATGGTGATAAAAGGATAGATGTGTCCCTGAATGTACTGGGAATGCATAATGTTCTTAATTCACTTGTTGCAATGGCCATATCGGATCATCTGGGACTTGATCTTGAGAAGGCTGCAAAAAGCTTTGAGAGCTTCGTAGGTCAGAGACAGAAGATCATACAGTCAGAAAAGGGCTATACTATAATCGATGACTCATATAATGCAAGTCCTGATTCCATGAAGGCTGCTCTGAACGTACTCAGAGATATGTCAGTTCAGGGAAGGAAGATAGCGGTTCTTGGCGATATGTTTGAGCTTGGAGAAAAATCAAGAGAGTATCATAAGGATGTGGGAATATTTATAGCTGAGCAGTCAGCAGGCGGTGCGGCTTTGCTTGACGAGCTTATCACGGTAGGTGATGAGAGTACTGAGATATCCGATTATGTGATTAATAACAGTGGTGTCAAGACGGTACATTTTGCTGAGAAGCCAGAGGCAATAGAGTATATCAGATCCATACTTAAATCAGGAGATGTTATAACTCTGAAAGCATCAAATGGTATGAAATTCAAGGAAATAGTTGAAGCACTGAAATAAGGAGATTAGTATGTCTGCTTTTGAATGGGAGAAAAATATAAGAAAGGTTGTTCCTTACACCCCGGGAGAGCAGCCTGAAGAAAGAGATATAATAAAACTGAATACAAATGAGAATCCATATGGTCCGTCGGAGACTCTTTATAAGGCTATGAGTGAGCTTGACTCTGACAGTCTCAGGAAGTATCCGAATCCGGCAGCTCATGACCTGGTAAAATCTCTGGCCGATTATCACGGTGTATCAATTGACCGTGTTTTTGTCGGAGTTGGTTCTGATGATGTTCTTGGAATGTCATTTATGACATTTTTCAATTCAGACCGTGAGATACTTTTTCCGGATATAACATATTCGTTCTATCCGGTATGGGCAGATATGATGAGGATTCCGTTTAAGGAGATACCGCTTACAGAGGATTTTCGTATAAATCCTGATGATTTCTGCAGAGAAAACGGTGGTATTGTTATACCGAATCCAAATGCACCGACGGCTATACTTATGTCCAGAGAGGATATCATCCGGATAATAGAAGCCTCAAAGGATTCAGTAGTAATAATCGATGAAGCATATATAGACTTTGCTCCTGAGGGCGCATCTGTGATGGACCTTACAGATAAGTATGACAATTTGCTGGTCGTAAGAACATTTTCAAAATCCAGATCTCTTGCGGGACTCAGGATAGGATATGCAGTCGGAAATCCGAAGCTTATTAAGTATCTGAATGATGTAAAGTATTCCTATAATTCATATACCATGAATGAGCCTTCGATTATTCTCGGCAAGGCTGTTATTAGCGATGATGAGTATTTCAGAGAGACAATAAGCCGAATAGTATCCATCAGGGAGAGATTTACAGATGAACTGAAGGAACTCGGGTTCACTGTTCTTCCTTCATCTGCGAATTTTGTATTTGCAGCTCATCCGGATATAAGTGCCACGGATATCTTCGAGGCAGCAAAGAAAGAGGGCATATACTTCAGACATTTTAATGCACCTCGTATAAATGATTATCTCAGAATAACCATTGGTAAGGACGAGGATATGGATAGAGTGATTACATTTCTTAAGGATACATACAATCTGTAAACCATCTGTTCTTGACATGGAAGATATGTCTGTTAAAATGAATATACATCCGTATTAACGTACCTCATATGATCATTTTCCAAAGTAAAGGAGAATGATATATGAGATGTATGATTACTTTTGAACAACTGAATATTGAGAGCGGTCTTTATCAAGAGATTGTAAATGCAGACACTAAGAAGCTCAGTGAATCTTTAAGTGTTGGGCTTGTAAACTACGATATGTACAGTGATATGCTGGGGTTTATACCTCACAGAAGGCTTTTTGACCTGGCTATGGTTCCGCTTTGGAGAGGAAGTGATGGGTTCAGAAATGAACTTGTTATTCTGTCAGACAGTATTCTGGCGGAGTGGGAAATTTCCTCTGAAGATGAGCTGCTTGATATGGCTTGTGGGTTTGCACCTGATTCATCAGGAGTTGTATTTATGGAGCTTAAGCAGTTCTGCGAGATGATGATGCCTGATAATCCTTGTGAGGGTGATGGGATTACTTATATGCTTACAAACAGATATCTGGATTATGGTGCCTCGGCTTTATGCTATGATGGCATAATGAAGTATATCTCGAAGAGTTTGGGATATGGGTTTTATGTGATTCCGGCTAATGTGCATCACATGTTTATTATTCCTGACTATGTTTCACGAATTGACGTAGAGTTACATAGCAGATGTGTGAATGATGTCAATTCTTTAACTCTTTCCTCGGGTGAGTATCTGTCAAACAAGATATACTATTATGACAAGGATACTGAGGAACTTGTAATGGCTTGATGATTGATAAATCGACTGTTTTGTAAATTGAATGTGCCTCGTTGATATGTTACTATTCTTATATTGTATTTAATACGTTAGGAGGCTATGTAATGGCAAAAGGAACAGTTAAATGGTTTAACAACTCAAAGGGTTATGGTTTTATTACTGATGAGGAAGGAAATGATGTTTTCGTTCACTATTCAGGTTTAAATATGGAAGGCTTTAAGACTCTTGAGGAAGGACAGACTGTAGAGTATGATCTTACTGAGGGAGCTAAAGGAGCTCAGGCAGTAAATGTTACAGTTGTTAAATAGTTTAATGACTATTTATGAGCAGAGACATATGTCTCTGCTCATTTTTCTTTTAGCGTGTTTAATCCATAAGAATCATTGACAAAGAAACCTATTAGCAATACAATGAAACGTAGAGAAAATGGGGGAAGGAGGGATAGCTTGACCGAAGAATTTGTATCAGCGAGAGATAGGATCGTTTCTGCTTCAATAGATATAATTAGTGATGCCGGACTTGCTTCACTGACAATAAAGAATATATCCATGAGAACGAATATGACTGAGTCTATGATATATAAGTATTGTTCGAATACAGATGAGATACTTGTTGATGTTGTGACTACATACTTTAAGTTCGACGGAAGCATATTCAAGACAATCGATACCAGAGATGTAAGCTATATGGACAAGATTTATATCTATGTTGATGCGTACAGCTCTTACTATAACAGTTATTATTCCCTCTCTGCAATCATGCTTCAATATGAAGAGCTTCTTCACAATACGAATACCCGTGAGATAGTTGAAAAGGGTTATAATTTCAGACGTGAATGTCTGACGAAGCTTTTTAAGGGAGCACTTGAGAATAAAGAGATAGAGGTTGATTACACGGCTGAACAGCTTGCGGATCTGCTTCTTGGAATATTTATAGTCTGTTCGCTTAACAGACGTGTTATACAGAGAAGGAAAACTTATAAAGAAGAAATAAACATTATCTATGATAAATGGATAAAGACTTTAGGATATAATAAATAAGGTGAGGTATAAGTTATGAAGGTTTTAGTTGCTGAAGACGATATAGCGAGCGGAAAGTTCTTATCAAAGCTTCTTTCCAGATACGGAAGCGTTGTGCTTGCTGCAGACGGAATTGAAGCAGTTGACGAGTTCGTAAAGTCTATTAAGGATGGAGAGGAGTTCGATCTGGTATGTCTCGATATAATGATGCCGAAGATCGATGGATACAAGGCTCTTCAGTCTATAAGAGATGCTGAGAGAAAGCTCGGAATCCCTCGTATATCAAGATGCAAGGTTGTTATGATATCTGCACTTGATGAAGACTTTGATGCAAACTATGCAAGCAATGATTATGATGATTACATCTGCAAGCCTATAGATATAATCAAGTTTGATAATATCATCAAGAAGCTTGGACTTATTGATTAGTGATCATCTGAGGATCTTAAAATGGATTTATTTGACTACATGCGGCAGGAGGAGCAGAAGAAGGAAGCTCCTCTCGCCAGTCGTATAAGACCTAAGACTCTTGATGAGTTCGTAGGTCAGGAACATATCATCGGACCGGGAAAACTTCTTTACAGAGCTATAAAAGCGGATAAGCTCAGCTCTGTTATTTTTTATGGTCCGCCAGGAACCGGTAAAACAACTCTTGCAATGGTTATTGCAAATACCACCAGCTCGCTTTTTGAAGAGATAAATGCTTCCACATCCGGAAAAAAGGATATGGAAGCTGTTGTTATGCGTGCAAAGGATAATCTCGGCATGCATGGCAAGAAAACTATACTATTTATTGATGAGATACACAGATTCAACAAGGCGCAGCAGGACTTCCTGCTTCCGCATGTCGAAAATGGAACAGTCATTCTGATCGGAGCAACTACTGAGAATCCATATTTTGAGGTAAACAGTGCTCTTGTCTCAAGATCTACGGTCTTTGAACTGAAACCTCTTTCGGATGAGAATATCAAGGTGCTTGTAAAACGAGCTGTATATGACGTAGAGAGAGGAATGGGAAGCTTCAACGCTGAGATAACGGATGAGGCAGTAGATTTTCTGGCAAATGTGGCTGAGGGCGATGCCAGAAAAGCACTGAATGCAGTCGAGCTTGGAATTCTTTCTACAGAGCCTGACAAGGAAAGCGGAAAAATCCTTATCACGTTGGATGTGGCTCAGGAGTGCATACAGAGAAGAGCAATCAGATATGATAAGAACGGAGATAATCATTATGATATCATTTCCGCATTTATCAAGTCTATGAGGGGGTCTGATCCGGATGCTGCAGTATACTATCTGGCGAAGATGCTCTACGGTGGTGAGAGTGTTACCTTTATCGCAAGAAGGATCATGATATGTGCATGCGAGGATGTCGGTATAGCCGATCCTCAGGCTGTCCAGGTAGCAGTATCCTGTGCACTTGCAGCAGAAAGGGTGGGAATCCCTGAAGCACAGATAATACTGGCTGAGGCTGCCATCTATGTTGCAACAGCTCCTAAGAGTAACGCTGTTGTAAATGCCATCTTCAGCGCAACGGATGCGGTCAAGAGATATAGTAATGCAGAGGTTCCGCCTTATCTTAAGGATGCACATTATAGTGGCTCAAAGGAACTCGGACATGTTGGCTATAAGTATGCTCATGATTATCCAAAGCACTATGTTGAACAGCAGTATCTGCCGGATATACTAAAGGATGAGAAGTTCTATATACCCGGTGAGAATGGTTATGAGAAGGATGTCACAGAGTGGATGGAGTATATAAAAGATGGAAAAAATGGTAAATAGTGAAAATAATGAAATTAGTGAAATAAATGAAACTAATGATAATAAAGTAAAGACAAGTCTGTTATTAAGGATAGTTGCGATACTTCTGCTTTTTGGATATCTGGCTCTTCTGGGTATATTTATATATATGGTCATAGCCGGAAGCAAGTATATCTTCGCAATGATATTTGTTCTGATCATGTATCCGCTGATCCTTTATTTGATGACTTGGCTGAGGAAGGTTTTCAGTAAATAGGTGGTTGGTTTTATGAAGATGGATGGAATCTGGTATTATTTCGGAACAGACGGATATCTCTTATAGGTTATAAAAACAATAATCTTGTTTTTGACACATTACATCTTATTTGATATAATCTGTGACGTTCGATATATAAAATGAAAGGAAGCGCATAATATGGGTTTACTTAAAGAATGGAGAGATACAGCCTACGGGCTGGATGATAGAACACCGGAAGGAAAACAGTTCTGGCTCAATTATTTTCAGATAGAAAAGGGTATATATGAGAAGCTTCTTGAGGATCCGACAGTTGTTATGTCCGGTTCTGTTAAGACACTTGCTGAGCTCTACAAAACAGATATCCAGACAATGGTCGGATTTCTTGATGGTATAGATGACAGCTTAAAGGAGTCTAACAACCTTGATGATATAACAGAGGATTCTGAGGTTAAGATTGATATTGATACCGAGAAGCTCTATATGAACATGGTAGGTTGTAACGCAGAGTGGCTGTATACACTTCCTCAGTGGGACAAGATATATGATCAGGAGACGAGAGATGCTCTTTATAAGAAGGAGAAGACTTCACACACTGTAGTCAAGGCTCCGAAGGTTGGACGTAATGATCCATGTCCATGTGGAAGCGGCAAGAAATATAAGAAGTGCTGCGGCAAATAATAAATATGAATACTCATACCGACCCCCTGAAGACATGATAAGTCTTGTCATAGGAGGTCGGTTTTGGTTTATATCAGGTGAGATATGTATACAGAAGAACAGCTTCAGGCTATCAGATGGTTCAAAGGACCGCTCCTTGTACTTGGTACACCGGGTGCCGGAAAAACCACTGTCATAGTGAACAGAGTAAACAACTTAATATATGAGCATCATGTTCGGCCTGAGAATATCCTGGTAATTACATTTACCAGAGCTGCAGCAGAATCCATGAAGCAGAGATTTATGGATATGTCTGAGCTAAACAGTACAAGAGTCAGATTCGGTACATTTCATTCTTTCTTCTTCTGGATAATCCGGACGGCCTATGGAAATAGTCTCAAGGTTTTAGATGAGAAGGAGAAAAAAGAGGTTCTAAGAAAGATACTCAGGAAGCTTGACAGTGAGGGGCTGGATAATGAGGATACACTGATAAGCGTGATGAATCAGATGGGACGGATCGTCTCGGATATGATTGATATAAATGATTATTACAGCCGCGATATGTCTGACTCAGACTTTAAGACTGTATATAATGAATATAGCAGATACAAGACGGATAACGGCTATATAGATTTTGATGATATGGTCTCCGAGTGCTATAAGCTGCTTCGTTCCAGACCTGATATACTCGAGAAACTGAGGCAGATGTTTCAGTACATCATGATAGATGAGTTCCAGGATACGAATCTTATTCAGTACGAGATAATCAAGATGCTCGCACATCCCAGAGATAACATCTATGCTGTGGGAGATGATGATCAGTCCATATACGGCTTCAGGGGTGCAAGACCTGATATAATGTTTCATTTTGTTAAGGAGTTTAAGGGAACAAAGATACTGGGGCTTTCCAGCAATTTTCGCTGTCCGAAGGAAGTAGTGGATCTGTCAAGTCAGATCATCGTGAAGAACAAAAAGAGATATGACAAAAATCTACGTTCAGCGGTAAAGGGAAGCGGTAAGGTCTATCTGATCAAGTCGCCGGATACCTATTCAGAGCTTGCTTCTGTTACCAAGAGGATACAGGAGGCGCATAACAGAGGACTTCAGTATGGAGATATAGCGGTGCTTTTCAGAACTAACTTCGGTCCGGGAAAGCTGATAAATGTACTTCAGAGATATAATATCCCCTTTAGAGTAAGTGACAAGCTTCCGGATATTTTTTCGCATCCGTCAGTAAGTCCTGTAATTGCCTATATAGCATTTGCTTTGGGTGATGATTCCAGGACCAACTTCCTGAGGTTTATGAATAAGCCTGTCAGATATATAAGCCGGGATATGGTTAAAAGTGAGAATGTCGATATGGTCAGACTCATGCAAAGGGCATCAGATAAGGATTATCTGCATAAGAATATAAGCAGGCTCATATCAGAGCTTCGTACAATCAGAACACTTACACCTCTCGAGGGCGTACACTACATAAGAAAAGGAGTAGGCTATGATGTGTATCTCAAGTCCTATGCAGAGGATAAGGGGATAAACTATGATGATATGGTTGAACCCCTGAATGAATTTGAAAATATGTTAAAAGATATCTCAACATATGATATGATGTTTGAGATGATTGAAAATACCAGGAAGCTTATGGAGAGTCTAGAGATAAGTGAGGATAAGAACAGCCGGGACAAGGTTCAGCTGATGACTCTTCATAGTGCCAAGGGACTTGAGTTTAAGGAGGTTCATATAATTGACCTCTACGACGGAAACATTCCTCATAAGAAGTCCAGATCCGAATCGGAGATAGAGGAAGAGAGACGTATGTTTTATGTCGGAATAACCAGAAGCAGTGAGAAGCTTTATATGTATGTACCGAAGGAGGTAAATGATACGAAGGTCAGACCTTCGCCATTTATCAGATCAGTCATAAAGGATATATAGATGAAAAGGTTACTAAAATACTTAAAACAGTATAGATTCAGGGCTATTCTTGCTCCACTTTTCAAGATGCTGGAGGCAAGCTTTGAGCTTATGGTTCCTATCGTCATGATCAAGCTTATTGATATCGGTATCGCGAACAAAGATAGGGACTTTATTCTTACATGTGGTTTGGTGCTCATAGCGCTAACAGTGGTAGGCTATATAGCTTCTATTACGGCACAGTACTTCGCCGCAAAGGCTGCTATGGGAGTGGGGTTTGAGCTCAGAAGAGACCTGTTCAGGCATATAGAGACGCTTTCATATGAGGATATAGACAAAGCAGGAACCTCAACGCTTATCACACGTATGACAAGTGATGTGAATTTTGTTATATCCGGAGTGAATATGTTTCTCAGGCTTTTCCTCAGATCACCATTTATTATAATAGGCGCAGTTGTTATGGCCTTCACTGTGGATGTAAAAACATCTGTGGTATTTCTCGTAGTTCTTCCTGTTCTTGTAGCAGTAGTGTTTACGATTACATTTACTTCTATACCTATGTACAAGAAGGTGCAGAGCAGGCTGGATAATGTAACGCTTCTTACCAGAGAGAGCCTGAATGGTATAAGAGTCATAAGAGCTTTCAACAGACAGAAAACGGAGGAGGAAGGCTTTGACGAGGGTATAGATGAGCTTAAGTCGGCTCAGCTGAGAGTCGGAAGGCTCAGTGCGCTTATGAATCCGGTTTCTTTTGTAATAGTCAATCTGGGTATTGCGGCGCTTATTTATTTTGGTGCCATACACGTAAATGCAGGAAGCATGTCACAGGGACAGGTAGTCGCTCTTGTAAATTATATGTCGCAGGTTCTGGTCGAGGTAGTTAAGCTTGCTAACCTGATAACCATACTTACAAAGGGAGCGGCAAGTATCAACAGAATCAATATGATATTTGATACAGAGCCGGGTATAAGCTTCAAGGAGGATGGTGAATCCGAGAGCGGCTTAGCTTCAGATGAGTATAGCTCAGAGCTTGTGTTTGATAATGTGTCGCTAAGCTATGGAACTTCTAGGGAGTATGCTATAGAGGGGATAAGCTTTACCGCGAAAAAGGGCGAATCGATAGGAATAATAGGAGGAACGGGATCAGGTAAGTCGACTCTGGTGAATATCATTCCTAGATTTTATGAGATATCTGAGGGGTATGTAACTATAGACGGTAAGGATATAAAGGATTATTCTAAGGAATCTCTGAGACGACGTATAGGAATAGTTCCGCAAACCTCAGTTCTGTTTAAGGGTACGATTGAAGAAAACCTGCGTATGTCAGATAGCGAAGCGAAGGACTCTGATATAGAACGGGCTCTTGAGATTTCCCAGTCAGCTGAGTTTGTATCTCAGAAGGAGGGAAAAACTTCATTTGAACTGGAGCAGGGTGGCAAAAATCTCTCCGGAGGTCAGAGGCAGAGACTTTGTATAGCAAGAGCTCTTGTTAGAAATCCTGAGATTCTTATTCTGGATGACAGCTCCTCTGCGCTGGACTTTGCAACTGAGTCCAAGCTTCTCACAGCGCTTCGCGCTTCAGGTGATGACAGGATAACGATTATAGTTTCGCAGAGAGCTTCTTCTATTATGAACTGTGACAGGATAATCGTTATGGAAGATGGAAAAGCTGTTGCCATAGGTACTCATGACGAGGTCTATGACAGCTGTGATATATATAGAGAGATATATCATACCCAGTTCAAGGAGAGAGGGGGTAAGGTATATGCGTAAAAGCTACAAGGATTTGATGAATCTCCTGAAACCACACAAGTTCCTTATTATGATGTCTCTTCTGGCAAGTATACTTACTGTAGCACTTCAGATTTATGTTCCTATACTTTCGGGACAGGCAGTCGATCATATAGTCGGTAAGGGAATGGTTTCTATGTCTGTAGTTATCCGCATAGTGATCAAGATTGTAGTTGTAGTGCTTCTGGCTGCTTTTTTCCAGTGGCTTATGGGTATTATTAATAACCGTGTTGTCTATAATATTGTCAGATCACTAAGATCAGATATCTATAGACATATAGATACACTTCCTATAAGCTATGTGGACTCACATGATCATGGTGAGATAGTATCAAGAGTTTTAAGTGATGTAGATCAGATGTCGGATGGTCTGTTAATGGGCTTTACACAGCTATTCACCGGAATTATAACCATCATAGGAACCTTGTTTTTTATGATGAGAACAAACTTTATGGTTGCCATAGTTGTTATAGTTCTTACGCCGATGTCACTTCTGATATCAGGCTTTATATCAAAGAAGACCTATAATATGTTCCAGAAGCAGTCGGAGAACAGAGCAAGGATGACGGGACTTGTAAATGAGATGGTCGGAAATGAGAAAATCGTTCAGGCGTTTTCTTATGAGGGTGAGGCAGCAAGAAGATTTGATGAGATAAATTCAGAACTTACCGAAGCTGAGTTTAAGGCTACATATTATTCATCACTCACAAATCCTTCTACCAGACTTATAAATAACATGGTTTATGCAGGAGTAGGAATAGTCGGAGCTATCGGAGCAATCAGAGGTATAATTACTGTCGGACAGTTAACCTGCCTTCTCGGATATGCAACCCAGTTTGCAAAGCCTTTTAATGAGATATCAGGTGTTATGACCGAGCTTACGGCAGCACTTGCGTCTTGTTCGAGGATATTTGAGCTTCTTAGTGAAGAATGCGAGACAGACGGAATCGAAGTTATAGAGGAAGTCTCTGGCGGTGTGAAGCTGGATGACGTATGCTTCTCATATACAGCTGATAAGAAGCTTATTGAGAATTTGAATCTGGATGTAAAACCGGGACAGAGGATAGCGATAGTCGGCCCTACGGGTAGCGGAAAGAGTACACTCATTAATCTACTACTCAGATTCTATGATATAAACAGTGGAATAATCAGCTTAGACGATAAGGATATTAATGTCCTTACCAAGGAAAGTGTTAGATCTCACTATGGAATGGTGCTTCAGGAAACCTGGCTTAAGACGGGAACTATCAGAGAAAATATCGCTTACGGATATCCTGATGCAACGGATGAGGAGATAGAGGATGCAGCCAGACTGACGCATGCGGACAGATTCATCAGACGTCTGCCTGAAGGCTTCGATACATATCTGACTGAGGCCGGTGGCAATCTCTCTGCGGGGCAGAAGCAGCTGCTTTGTATAACCAGAGTAATGCTCAGGCTTCCGCCTATGCTTATTCTGGATGAAGCTACATCGTCGATAGATACAAGAACTGAGCAGAGAATACAGAGAGCCTTCAGTAAGATGATGAAGGACAGAACCTCATTTGTTGTTGCTCACAGACTTTCTACTATCAAGGAGTCAGACGTGATTCTTGTTATGAAGGACGGAGCTGTCATCGAACAGGGGGCTCATGAGGAGCTTCTGGATAAGAAGGGCTTCTACTATGATCTTTTCAATAGTCAGTTTAATAATTAGGAAAACTGTGATAAAATAATAATTTAGACATCAAATATGCTAAAAAAGACGAGGTGAACGCATATGGTTTTAAAGGATTTTAATATGACAAAGGATGAACTTGTAGAGACAGCTGAGAAGTATATGAACGAGACTTTTAAGCGCTACGATTTCATCGCCGATAAGTGTAAGGATGAGTATATATATGATGAGGATGGTGGAGAGTATCTGGACTTCCTCGGCGGAATAGCAGTTAACTCTGTTGGTGGATGTAATGAGGCTGTTATTAGCGCTATAAAGGAGCAGTGTGACCAGATGATCCATGTATCTAATTATTTCTATACTGTACCGCAGACTATGCTTGCAAAACTTATCTGTGAGACTATAGGTATGGATAAGATTCAGTTTCAGAATAGCGGAGCTGAAGCTAATGAAGTTATGATCAAGCTTGCTCGTAAGTATGGAAATGACAGGTATGATGGAAAGCGTTACAAGATAGTTACTGCACTTAACTCCTTCCATGGAAGAACACTAGCTACACTTTCTGCAACAGGTCAGCCGGGAAGTGCTATACATCATGGTTTTGAACCACTGGTTGAGGGCTTTAAGTATGCTGAGTTCAATAACCTCAAATCATTTGAGGAGGCTTGTACTGATGATGTTATAGCAGTTATGATCGAGCCGATACAGGGCGAGGGTGGTGTTTATCCTGCAACGCAGGAGTTTGTAACAGGTCTTCGTGAGCTTTGTGATAAAAAGGGAATGCTTCTTCTGTTTGATGAGGTTCAGACGGGTTGGGGACGTTCCGGAGAGATAATGGCATATATGAATTACGGAGTTAAACCGGATGCGGTTTCTATGGCTAAGGCTATGGGAGGCGGTATGCCAATAGCAGCTATGTGTGCCTCAAACGATGCTTTTACTGCTCTTGGAGCCGGAACGCACGGAACTACATTTGGCGGAAATCCTGTCTGCTGTGCAGCTTCCTATGCGGCTATCTCTGAGATAGTAAACAGAAAGCTTGATGTAAATGCGAAGGAGATGGGAGAATACTTCATGGCAGAGCTCAGGAAGCTCCCACATGTTACGGAAGTAAGAGGAATGGGACTTCTTGTCGGTGTAGTATTTGATAAGGATGCAGCTTTGGATATTAAGCATGAGGCATTTGACAGAAGGATGCTGATGTCAGTTGTAAAGCCGGCTGTTATAAGGATGGTGCCACCGCTTATCGTTACTAAGGAAGATATAGATAAGGCAGTAGGAATCATCAAGGATTGCATAGAAGCAGTATATGCATAAATACAGTTAAAAATAAACAATCATAGTATAAACGGAGAATAAAAAATGGAAAGAAAGAATGCATGGAAGAGTTACGGAAAAAGTGATGATAAGAAGCTGGAGGAGCTCTGCGAAGGCTATAAGGATTATCTCTTTAAGGGTAAGACTGAAAGAGAGGGTACCCGATATATCATAGCTGAGGCAGAGAAGGCGGGCTATAAGAGTCTCGATGATATAATCGCAAAAAAGAAGAAGTTGAAGGCGGGAGACAAGGTTTACTCTGTATGTATGGGCAAGACCATAGCTCTTTTCAATATCGGAAGCAGATCTCTTGAGGAAGGAATGAACATCCTCGGTGCTCACTTAGATTCACCGAGACTTGATGTAAAGCAGAATCCTCTGTATGAGAGTGATGATCTGGCATATCTTGATACACATTATTATGGTGGAATAAAGAAGTATCAGTGGGTGACACTTCCTCTTGCTATTCACGGAGTTGTAGTAAAAACTGATGGAACGGTTGTAGATGTTGTAATAGGTGAGGATGATACTGATCCTGTGTTCTGTGTATCAGATATACTTATTCATCTGGCACAGGACCAGATGGTTAAGAAGGCAAGTGTTGCTGTTGAGGGAGAGAATCTGGACCTCCTCATAGCTTCCAGACCTATAAAGCTTACTAAGGATGAGAAGAAGGAAGGCAAGGACGGTAAAGAGCTTGTAAAGAAGAATGTTCTCGCAATCCTCAAGAAGAAATATGGTATGGAGGAGGAGGATTTCATGTCTGCAGAGCTGGAGATAGTTCCGGCAGGTAAGCCAAGAGATATGGGCATTGATTCCTCTATGATACTTGCATATGGACAGGATGATAAAGTATGTGCATATACATCACTTGTTGCACAGCTTGCCGTAGAGAATCCTGAGAAGACCTCATGTACACTCCTTGTTGATAAGGAGGAGATAGGTTCTGTAGGTGCTACAGGTATGCAGTCTAAGTTCTTTGAGAATACCGTAGCAGAGATTCTTGAGCTCTGTGGTTATAAGAGTAACCTGTCTCTCAGAAGATGCCTGAAGAATTCATCGATGCTTTCTTCAGATGTAAGTGCAGGCTTCGATCCTCTTTATGCTGCATGCTTTGAGAAGAAGAATGCTGCTTTTCTCGGAAGGGGTATGGTATTCAATAAGTTTACAGGAGCGAGAGGAAAGTCCGGTTCAAATGATGCTAATGCAGAGTACATCGGAAGAATAAGAGGCATCCTTGAAAAGAGCAAGGTACACTATCAGACCGCTGAACTTGGTAAGGTTGACCAGGGTGGCGGAGGAACAATAGCTTATATACTTTCACTTTACGGCATGGAGGTTGTTGACTGCGGAGTTGCAGTGCTGAATATGCATGCACCATGGGAGGTAACCTCTAAGGCGGATATATATGAAACAGAGAAGGGATATGAGGCATTCCTCAGAGAAGCATAATCTCTAAACAAAAAGCTATGAGAAGAATCAGTGCAAAAAGAATAATACGAATAATGTGTGTTATCCTGGTATGCTTATCGGCATACCTTTTTGCCATGGGTTCTTCACATGCAAAGGAGTTCATGTCTGAGTATAAGCAGGTCCTCTATAATCAGGATAACGGTCTGGGAAGTATGGAGGTAAACTGCATCTATCAGACTCAGTCCGGATATATCTGGATAGGAACAGATGGCGGACTTTACAGATATAACGGAAATGAGTTTAAGCTCTTCAATTTGTGGAATGCAGATAAGGGAGATGTTTATTATATCAATGCACTTTTTCAGGATTCCAAGGGTCGTCTATGGGTAGCAACCAACAACTATGGTTTGTTCAGGATATACGGAAACGAGACAAAGCATTTTACTGATGAGTATTATAACGGTCTCAAGAGTATAAATGATGTCTGTGAGGATTCAAACGGTAATATCTATATAGCTACAGCATATGGTGTGTATACCTATGATCAGGGTTCAGACAGTCTCATCAGAAATGAAGAGCTTGCCAAGCATAATGTAAAAAATATCATTCTCTCAGGGGATAAGATATGGGGTATCTATAATGGAAATACCATATTTAATATAGACAAGGACGGTAAGGTCGACAGCCGTGAGTCAAGTGACTATACAATAGATGAATTATCTACTATCGCATGTGACTCTAATGGCAATATATTTGTCGGAACGATTGGTTCGGATGTTGTACTTCTTAGGGACTTTAGCAAAGCGTCGCTGTTAAACTCAGGTGTAGAGGGTATCAACAGGATACTTCCGGTTGGTGACAAGGTTTATATATGCGCTGATAATGGTACGGGCTACCTGAACTATGATGGTCTGTTTATGCCTATCAATGACCTCGAGATTGACAGCTATGTTTCCGATATGATCATTGACTATGAGGGTAACTATTGGTTTGCATCGAGCAGATATGGAATCCTCTATATGGCTAAGGGTAAGTTCTCCAATTATTGCAAGGATAACAGCTTCCCTGTAGAGGTTACAAGCTGCATTGATGTTATAGATGGATATACCTACATAGGAACAGATACCGGTCTCTATATAATCAACCAGGACAATGTCCTTGTATCAAATGAATTGACTGATTATCTAGCAAATGTATCTATCCGAGATATTACTCATGATAAAGCCGGAAACCTCTGGATAAGTACATATCGTAGATACGGAGTAGTGGAATATACTAAGTCCGGAGGAATCAAGGCCTTTAACAAATTCACAGGTCTGGTAAGTAATCTGGTAAATACCAGCTGTCCGCTGGCTAATGGAAATATAGCTGTAGGAACAAAGGATGGAATAAGTATATTCTCTCATACCGGTAGTGTTATCAAACAGTATAATTATGAAAACGGACTTGACTATCCGAATATCATATCACTTTATGAGGATGAAAACGGAATACTCTATGCGGGTTCCGATGGTGGCGGTCTCTATGTAATAAACGGAAAGGATGTCGTTAATTATACAGATGATGACGGTCTTAACTCCAACGTTGTTTCATGTATAAGTGGAGGAAAAGACGGAGGTATATGGATAGGTACCAATAATGGTATGACATATTATGACGGAACCTTCAGATCTATCAGTAATATAGATTTCTCAAACAATATCTATAGTGTCCTAACAGAGGATGACTCTGATGTAATGTATATAGTCGGTTCGAAGGGTATCATATGTTCTTCGGAAAGCGAGCTTCTCGGTACAGCTCCGCTGACGGAGAGATACTATTCAACAGGTGACGGACTTGACAGTACTATAACTATCAACTCCAGAAGTTGCGTATATAAGGGCGTTCTGTATATCTGTACAGAGGATGGCGTATTTACATTTGATTCTAAAAATATAGAAAAGAATACTGTTCCTCCGAAGATAAATGTATCTGAGATAGATGTAGATGGAAAGAAGTATTACTTCGATCAGAATGGAGGAGAGCTTGTCATCCCGGACAAGGCTCAGAGAGTTGAGATATCCTTTGCGGTACTCAGCTATACCAATAGAGAAAACATCCAAGTATTCTATCAGCTGGTTGGTTTTGATACGGAACCGCAGAGCCTGACCGGAAGTGATCCGTTCCAGGCTGTATATACAAACCTGGATGGCGGAGAATACAGCTTCGAGGTTAGTGCTACCAATGGCGATAATACCTCCAGTGAAAACAAGCTCTCTTTTACAATTATAAAGGAATACGGATTCCTGGAGCGGTCCAGCGTAAGGACTATGCTGATAGTAGTGGCAGCTTTGATTCTGCTTATAATTTTAGCTATTACGATTCATATGTGGAACAAGTTCAGGGGTAAGAACAGAGAGCTGGAGACTCTTGCAAAGAAGCATGAGGATATAATAAAGGATAATACAGCCAAAAACGACTACCTCGCCAATATGAGTAACGAGATAAAACTCCCTCTGAATGCCATGATAAGTACTGCAAACAATCTTCTGAGGGATGGAGTTGGTGACGAGGATTCGCAGAAGGACTTAAGAGACATAGTTGTTACCGGAAATACTCTTCTCGGTAAGGTTGATGAGACGATACTTCTGGCCCGTCTGGAGTCAGGAGCGGAGGAGGTTATAAATGAACCTTATTCTATCACTACGCTTATGTGTGATATATCCGATTCTATGATCAACAGGCTTGAGGACAGGCCGGTTAAATTCCTGGTAGATATCGGGGAGAGTATTCCTGATATCCTGGTAGGAGATTTTGACAAGATTAAGAACGTTCTTCAGATCATACTTGATAACTCAATCAAGTATACTCAGGAGGGATCTATAACACTTTCTGTTGATTATTATGATTTTGATAAGGCAGAAGAGGATACTGAGAAGAAGAAGCTTGTATTCACTATTTCAGATACAGGAATAGGTATAAGTGAAGAGAGGCTTGAACATATATTTGAGATATACTATGTGGATGAATCCAAGAAGATTACGGATTCTACCGGAAACGGTATCAGTTTGTCCATAGCTAAGCGTCTGGCTGAAATCATGGACGGAGAGCTTATGGTTGAAAGTACCTACGGTGCCGGTTCTACATTTACATTCTCTGTTAAGCAGGAAACCTATGATTCAGACGGAACATCTATACCTCTTAACGAGAACACTATAGACAGAGTTTCACGTGAAGAGGCTGAACGTATGTGGGCTCCGAACCTGAGTGTACTCATAGTTGATGATGTTGAGATCAGCCGTAATGTAGCTGTTGACGTCGTTAAAAAGATGGAAATCAAGTGTGATACAGCATCTAACGGTTCAAGTGCCATAGATATGGTCATGAGTAATAATTATGATCTGGTATTTATGGATATAGCTATGCCGGTTATGAATGGTATAGATACGCTGATGGAAATAAGGAGTCTGTCCGGTGAAAACTATGAAAAGCTTCCTGTTATAGCCATGTCCGAGGACGTTATCGGTAAGAATAAAAATGAGCTTATTGATGAAGGCTTCTCTGAGGTTATCCTGAAGCCGTTTGATATAACGGTTCTCGCCAGTATACTTAACAGATTTGTGGATCCTGAGAAGGTTAAACACAGATCCAATGATGTAAGTGAGTATATAACTGAGTCCAGATACAGTGAGGGACTTAAGAAGCTGGAGGATTATTTTGATATAGTCGGAACGCTTGAGAAGATTGGCGGAAACATAGATGTTTATAACAGGATTCTTATATCATTCTATAATCAGAACAAGGATATAGTCGATGAGCTTAAGGATAAGCTGGACAATGATTACAGAGGCTTTAGAAATAAAATCCATAATGTCAGAAATGGATGTCAGAATATCGGTGCGATGGAGGTTGCCGAGATAGTTCTTCGTATAGAAAATGCGATAAACCTCGGAAATAAGAGTTATGTTTATGAGAATGTAAATCTCGTATATGATTGTCTGACTGTTATAAATGAATCTCTTGAGGAATATATCTCTTTCATCGACGAAAATGATGGTAAATCTGATGAGGACTATGCTAAGAAACATAGTAAAACAGATGTTGAGGAACTTCCTATAATCAGTATAGAAAAACTTGATAAAATGAGAGAAGCAGTTTCTAATGAGGATATGGAAGCGGTAAAGAAGATATATGAAGATATAGCCCAGAATAAATATGGTTCTGAGGATAAAGAATTCATTAAGGTTCTTGGAGAAAATATAGAATTAGAGGATGTTGCAGAGATAAATGATCTGCTGAATACCTACATCGACCTGAAGAGCTAGTGGATAATTATGTGAGTTTCTTTGATGTAAATATAATATATAAAAGATGGGGGAAATAATGAAAACAAAACTGAGACGATTTTTAAGTGTCATAATAAGTGCTTCACTTATTCTTGGAATGCTACAGACCTTTGGTATAAAAGCATATGCCGAGGATGCTCGTGAACATTGGTCAAATGACTTGGTTATTAGTCAAGATAAAGCGATTGATAATGGTGTAGTGCTTGATAAGGATATCACTCTAACTATTAAAAAAGATATAAGCCTTACTGTATCCGGAGGAATAGACGCAAGTGGTCATACTCTGACTGTAAAAGGTGAGGGTGAACTAAATGTATATGGTAAGGATGGATCTTATGGTTCGGATGGTGAAGCCGGCTTTTCGGGAAACCTTATTATTAAAGGTGCCAAAGTATATGTAGAAGGTGGCGAAGGCGGCGAAGGAGTACCTGGCGGCGTTGGCGAAAGTGGAGAAGCTGGCAAGGATGGCGATGATGGCAAGGGCTGTTTTCTACTTGAAGATATTGGATTATTAAATGGTGGCGACGGCGGCGATGGTGGCGACGGCGGCAATGGTAGCAACGGCGGCCCCGGTGGAAAAGGTGGAACCGCTGTCGATGGTAATATTATTATTTATAGTGGGGAAATAAATGTTTTCGGAGGCAAAGGCGGCATCGGTGGACATGGCGGTGATGGCGGTGATGCTGGTAAAGGCGGAAACGGCGGCAATTGTGCTGGTTCGATAATCGATGAAATCGAATATTGTGGTAATCCAGGCATCGGTGGAAACGGCGGCGATGGCGGCGATGGCGGCAATGGCGGCGATGGCGGCGATGGCGGCTTTGGTATAAAGGGAAATATCACTTTCTATGGTGGATCGGTCTACATTAAGGGTGGAGATTCTTGTGAAGGTGGCGATGGCGGAAATGTCGGAAACGGCGGCGATGGCGGCTTTGGCGGCTTTGGCGGTTATTTTGATGTTGGCGAATCTGGCAATCCAGGTGAACCGGGTTATCCTGGTTCAAAGGGTGCTGATGGATCAGATAGAAAAGCTGTTTCCGGAACAATTACAGGCGGATATATCGAATACAGCTATGATGAATATACATGGTCTACGGATTCACAAGATTATTCAGAAATCTTTTATGTTAGGATATCACAAGGGCCGATCTCTTATATGGACTGGGATGATAACCAGAAAAAGCTAGTTGAAAAATCAGGAGATGATGCGTGCAAGGATTATGAGGTAGTTACTGAAAATACTACAGAGCTAAAGAATGGAAAATGGTACGTAGTATTGGACGATACAACAGTTTCCGATGCAATTAAGGTTGATGGAACGGCTCACCTGATTTTAGCAGATGGAAAAACTCTTACAGCCGAAAGTGGAATCATAGTGACGGATGGTAATACTATAAATATCTATTCTCAAAGTACTGATAGCAATGCCGGAAAACTGATCAGTAACGGTGATTATCATGCTGCAGGAATCGGCGGAGATAAGGAAAATGCAGGTGGGGAGATTATCATTAATGGTGGTATGATCACAACAACGGGCGGTCCATATGCTGCAGGAATAGGTGGCGGTTATGCACATGACAACGGAACTGTTAAAATAAATGGAGGATATGTTACATCAATCGGAGGTGTTTCCGCAGCAGGAATCGGCGGAGGTGGTAACCCCGATAGTGGTAACAAAGGTGGTAATGGAGGTAATGTCATAATTAACGGTGGAGTAGTTATTGCCAAGGCTACTCATTCAGATGATAATTATAATGGAGCAGGAATTGGCGGAGGTAGTTACGGCGGTAACGGCGGTAATGTTACAATTAATGGTGGTGATGTTACCGCAATTGGTGGTGGAACTCTTGATGCTGAGTCGTTTTTACCTGCTGTAGCCATTGGTATGGGAGAATATATTGAACCTAGTTCCTATGGTACTGTCTCTATCAATTCTGATTTGAAAATTCTTGCCGGAGAAGACGAAAGCACAGCCGTTACTATCGATGACATAAGTAAGTGGAAACAAGAAGAACTGTGGGTACGAGTTAAGTGCAAACATGACCATGACTTTACATATACGGTTGGTACGGGTGAAAATTCAAATACCATAACAGCTCTGTGCAATGCAGATGGTTGTGATCTGCCGGTAGTTGATGGTAAATATGTGGCAACTCTTTCCATTGATGCCCCTACACTTAAAACCTACGGACAAACAGGAGATGGAATCAGTCCGGAGGCTGTTATAACTGATAAAAATAGAATTAAGGGTGATGCAGAGGTTAGTTATTTTAAGGTAAACGATGAAGGAACTAAAATCGGTGAAGAACTGACAGAAGCACCGACTGATGCAGGTAATTATTTAGCTGAAATCACACTCGGATCAGGCGTAAAAGCATGTACAGCATTTGTGACTTACACTATTGAGAAGAAGGATGTTACTATAAGTGGAATCAATGCATCTGATAAGACCTATGATGGAAAAGACGAAGTAACATTTGATTATAAGGATGTTGTAATAGGCGGTAAGCTGGATAACGATGAGCTTAGTGTCACAGCTACAGGTGGTTTCGAAGAAGTAAATGCCGGAAATAATGTACCTGTTAGTTTCGAAATAACACTTGAAGGTGAAGATAAGGATAATTATAAGTTGGCGGCAGATGTACAGACTACTACCACTGCAAATATACTGCAGAAAGAGGTAGGTATTACGTGGTCTGAGACAGCGCTTATCTATAATGGTAAGGATCAGGAGCCTAAAGCTAAAGCAATCGGTACTATTGATGGTGAATCTGATGACATAGTTATAGTAAATGTGGAAGGTGATCACATTGACGTAGGAACATATACAGCAAAAGTAACGAGCCTTAGCAGTTCAAATTACAAGCTTCCTGATGATGGGCTTACTACAGAATTTACAATTGGAAAAGCTAAGGTTAATGTGAAGAAGGTTCCCGCTGCAAAGACTCTTACCTATAACGGAGATGAGCAGGAACTGATTACCGGAGGTTTAGTAGAGGGCGGTGATATACTGTATGCGCTTGGTGCGGATGATACTACTGAACCAGATTCTTCAGAGTTTTCGGTGGATATACCGAAAGCGACTGATATAGATACATATTATGTATGGTATAAGGCTCTGGGTGATAGTAACCATGAGAATTTATCGCCGGAATGCCTCGAGGTGCAGATATCTGAAGAAACTAAGCAGGAAGATGATGATAAGTCTGAAGAAGCTAAGCAGGAAGATGATGATAAGTCTGAAGATGATAAGAAGTCTGATGACGATAATAAATCAGATGAAAATAAGCAGTCAGACGATAACAAGAAGTCAGATGGCGATAAGAAGTCAGATACCAGGTATTCAAATGAATGGGTAGATGGTAAATGGTACAATGCTGATGGAAGCCAGACATATAAGGCTGTGCTTAGCTGGAAGCAGAACGAAAGTGGCTGGTGGGTTGAAGATACTGATGGCTGGTATCCGATTAATCAGTGGCAGAAGATAGACGGAAAGTGGTACTTCTTTACTGAATCCGGATATATGGACTATTCAGAATATCGCGAAGGCTGCTGGCTTGGAGCAGATGGTGCCTGGGACGAAAACTATTCAGGTGGTCATTGGATGAGCGATTCTACAGGCTGGTGGTATGAGGATAATTCAGGCTGGTATCCACAAAGTCAGTGGGTATGGATCGATGGTTCATGCTACTACTTCGAATCAAACGGTTATATGGCTACAAGTAAATATGTAGACGGCTGTTGGTTAGGAGCCGACGGAGCCTGGGTTAAATAATAGAGGTACCTGGCACCTTTTTTGAAAAAGGTGCCAGGTACTTTTTTGGTAAAAGGTACCGTGTACCAAAACGGCAAAAGGTACCGTGTACCTAAAATATTTCTTTACAAATTTTTATCTATAAAGTATACTTCACCTCGGAGATATTCCAGGATGGTATTCGAAAGAAACTATACCTTGATGAAGTATCACATTTGAAGATGATATTTTCAGCATCACCTGCATAGAATCGTTTAACTAGGAGGCTTACGAGCCGTAGGTTAGGATAGGAATGGAGGTGATAGTATGAGGATTGGATTTATCGGAGCCGGTCGTGTCGGATTTACCATGGGTAAGTTCCTCACGGAGCATGGAGTCAGTGTTTCCGGATATTTCAGCAGGACGCCTGAGCATGCAATGGAAGCGGCGAAGTTCACCGATACCGTATATTTTGAAGATGTCAGAGAGCTTATAAAAAATAGTGATGCTGTAATTCTAACGGTCAGCGATAATGCTATCAGGTCGGTTTTTGAATCGATCAGTGAGCTTCCCGAGCTAGCCGGTAAGATTGTCTGCCACACCAGTGGTGCGACATCATCTTTGGTTTTTAACTGTAATACTTGTCAGGTTTATGGTTATTCAATCCATCCAATTTATGCTGTTTCTGATAAGCATAAATCCTATAAGAATTTTTCCAATGCATTTATCACAATTGAGGGTAGTCCTGAACATCTGGATGATGTTGTTCAAGTTTTCAGAGGAACCGGACTAAATGTCGGAGTTACGAGTCCTGATTCGAAGATGAAGTATCATGCCGCATCTGTTGTAGTAAGTAATCTCGTTTGCGGAATGTTTTCAGCAGGTGTACAGCTGCTTGAGGAATGCGGTTTTGATGAAGAGTCTGCGATAACAGCTCTGACACCACTTTTCAGAGATAATGCTATAGGCGTTTCTGAGAAGGGAGTAGTCGAACAGCTTACAGGACCTCTTGAGAGAAATGATACTGAAACAGTCAGGGGACATCTAGAGGTACTGGACGAGGATAAAAAGGAATTATATATAGCAGCTTCTAAGGAAGTGCTTAAGCTTGCAAAAAAGAAAAATCCTGATAGGGATTACACAGAAATGGAGGGTTTGTTATGAAAAACACAAGTGTTACATTTAAGGAAATGAAGAAAAAGGGCGAGAAGATATCAATGCTTACAGCCTATGATTATTCAACAGCTAAGCTTGTTGATAAAGCAGGCATAAACGGAATCCTTGTAGGAGATTCACTTGGAAATGTTATGCTTGGTTATCCTGACACAGTTTCAGTTACCATGGAGGATATGATACATCACGGTGCTGCAGTAGCGCGTGGTGCTGAAAACTCGCTTGTTGTTATTGATATGCCGTTTATGTCCTATCAGGCAAGTGTTTATGATGCTGTCGTAAATGCCGGAAGACTTATGAAGGAAGGACGTGCAGGTGCCATCAAGCTTGAGGGTGGAGAAGAGATCATCCCACAGGTTGAGGCTATTGTTAAAGCCAGCATCCCTGTTATGGGGCATATCGGACTTACTCCACAGTCAATCAATGCTATGGGCGGCTACAAGGCACAGGGAAGAGATATAGCTTCAGCTAAAAAGCTCATAAGAGATGCAAAGCTGCTTGAGGAGGCAGGTGCATTTGCAATTACACTTGAGTGCGTTCCTGCTGATCTTGCTACATATATAACAGAGAACATCTCAATTCCGACAATCGGAATCGGAGGAGGTGCAGGAACTGACGGTCAGATACTTGTTTATGCAGATATGCTTGCAATGTTCAGTGATTACAGACCTAAGTTTGTTAAGAACTTCGCAAATGTAGGCGAGGCTATGATGGAAGGTTTCAAGGCTTACGATGCTGAGGTTAAGGCAGGTACATACCCGGCTGAGGAGCATACATATGCGATTGCACCTGAGGTTCTTGAAGAGGCTATTAAATAAATTACATAGTGGAAGTTAGGTTAGCTTCGTATATTAGTGTTTGTATATATAATATGGAGGAGAAAAAAATGTCAGTTAAGGTTGTTAAAACAGTAGATGAAGTGAGAAAGATTGTAGCCGAGTGGAGAAAGAATGGCGAGACGGTTGGTCTTGTTCCTACGATGGGATTTCTTCATGCAGGTCATCAGTCTCTTATAAAGAAATCGGTTGAGGAGAATGACAGAACTGTAGTAAGTGATTTCGTTAATCCTACACAGTTTGGTCCGAATGAAGATCTGGAGGCATATCCAAGGGATCTTGCAAGTGATACGAAGTTATGTGATGAGACAGGAGCAGATCTTATTTTTAATCCTGAGCCTGAGGAGATGTATAAGGATGGATTTGTATCCTTTGTCGATATGAACGGGCTCACAAATCATCTCTGCGGACTTTCGAGGCCGGTACATTTCAGAGGTGTTTGTACTGTAGTTACTAAGCTATTCAATATCGTTTGTCCGGACAGGGCATATTTTGGTCAAAAGGATGCACAGCAGCTGGCTGTAATTAAAAGGATGGTTAAGGACCTTAATATGCCTCTGGACATCGTTGGATGCCCTATAGTAAGAGAGGCTGATGGACTGGCTATGAGTTCGAGAAATACATATATGAATGCTGAAGAGAGACAGGCAGCTCTTATACTGAGCAAGTCTATCAAGCTTGGACAGAAGCTTATCGAGGATGGAGAACGCGATGCTTCAGTTGTTCGTTCAAAGATGACAGAACTACTTGAGTCAGAGCCTATGGCTGATGTAGAATATGTAAATGTAGTTAATAATCTGACTATGGAGGATATAGACAAAATTGAGGGTGAAGTTCTCGTGGCAATCGCTGTAAAGATAAATAACAAAGTTAGACTTATTGACAACTTTATGATGACAGTGTAACTATTACAGTTATGAGAACATATAATTAAAGCAGTTTGAAAACTTGTTTTCTAAAATGCTTTAATTGTATGTTCAGAATAATCTGGAACAGATTATTCTAAACAAAATCAGTAAATAGGAGCATCGAAGATGCGGGTTTACTGATTTTGTTAAATAACTGTATTCAATGAAAGGATTAAAAATGTTAGGAACATATTTGAAATCAAAAATTCACAGAGCTGTTGTTACTCAGGCTGAGCTTGATTATGTAGGCAGCATCACAGTAGATGAGGATCTGATGGATGCATGCGGTATAATTGAATATGAAAAGGTTCAGGTGGCTGACGTAGATAATGGTAATCGTCTTGAAACTTATGTGATCGCAGGAGAGAGAGGCTCAGGAGTTATCTGTCTAAATGGAGCTGCTGCAAGGCTTGTAACAGAGGGAGATAAGGTCATCATCATGAGCTATGCTCAGATGACACCGGAGGAGTTTAACGATAATCCGCCGAAGGTTGTTTTTGTTGATGAGGAGAATAATATCGTCAGGGTTACTCGTTATGAGAAGCATGGAGAGCTTTTTGATATTTAGATTCATATGATTTAGGAGTGATGTTTATGTTAAAAGGTAAAAATATATTGCTGGGGGTTACTGGTGGAATAGCGGCTTACAAGATGGCCGATGTTGCCAGTATGCTTACTAAGCTTCATGCAGACGTGCATGTGGTTATGACAGAGAATGCCACAAAGTTTATCCCGGCAGAAACATTTCAGGTGCTTACTAAGAATAAGGTATATGTGGATGTATTTGATGAGAATACCGATGACTATGTAAATGTACCGCATATCTCACTTGGGACTTCTGCTGACTGCGTTTTTATTGCACCTGCGACTGCAAATGTAATAGGAAAGCTTGCAAATGGAATTGCCGACGATATGGTTACTACAACGGTTCTTCCTGCCAGATGTCCTATACTTGTAGCTCCATCTATGAATGTGTATATGCTTGAAAATCCTATAGTTCAGGATAATATAGAAAAACTTAAGAGATTTGGTTTTGAAATAATAGAGCCTGATGATGGCCATCTTGCTTGTGGTTATGATGGTAAGGGAAAGCTTCCGCAGCCTGAAATACTAGTTCAGCATATAGTTTATGCTTGTGCAAAGGATAAGGATCTAACCGGTAAGAGAGTGCTGATTGATGCCGGTCCTACTCAGGAGTCTATTGATCCGGTTAGATATATAACCAATCATTCTTCCGGCAAGATGGGTTATGCACTTGCCAGAGTAGCCGCTATGAGAGGCGCTGAGGTAACTCTTGTATCCGGACCTGTACAGCTTGATACTCCTATAGGGGTAAAAAGGATAGATGTGATTACAGCTGCTGAAATGTATGATTCAATGGTTAAAGAGTCAGATAATGCTGATATAGTCATCATGTCCGCTGCTGTTGCAGACTTTACTCCGGCTACTGTAGCTGAAAATAAAATCAAAAAAGGTGATGGTGAGGGTATGTCCATACCGCTTAACAGAACCTCTGATATACTTAAGACTCTTGGTGAGAAGAAGGCTTCCGGAGAAAAGAATATGATTCTTGTTGGTTTTTCGATGGAAACTGAGAATCTGGTTGAAAATTCGAGAAAGAAGCTTACAAGCAAGAATGCAGATATGATATGTGCTAACAGTCTGACAACAGAAGGCGCCGGTTATCAGGTGGATACTAACATCGTAACTATCATTACAAAAGATGATACGATACAGCTCCCGCTTATGTCCAAGGATGACGTGGCTGATAGTATATATGATGCTATAATAGATGGATTTATAATGGATTAATAGGCTGAATGACATTTTGACACCTAGTAATGAATATGATAAAATGATGTGGTATGTGAGATGCATATCACATCATTTTATTTTGCGTATGGAGGGCTTTATATGGAAGACTACAAGAAGGAATTTATAGACTTTATGCTCGACTGTAACGTGCTTAGGTTTGGTGACTTTACACTTAAGAGTGGAAGAAAATCACCATTCTTTATGAATGCCGGACTTTATGTTACAGGTTCACAGCTGTCGAAGCTTGGTGAGTACTACGCTAAGGCGATTCATGATAAATACGGAGATGATTTTGATGTTCTCTTCGGACCTGCTTATAAAGGAATTCCTATCGGAGTAGCTACCACGATTGCCTTCAGTAAGCTTTACGGTAAAGAGATAAGATATTGTTCTAACCGTAAAGAAGTAAAGGATCACGGTGATGCCGGAATCCTTCTCGGAAGCCCGATTAAGGATGGCGACAGAGTCGTTATTATTGAAGATGTAACTACATCAGGTAAGTCTATGGAAGAGACTATTCCTATTGTAAAAGCTCAGGGTGATGTTAAGATCCTCGGTCTTATGGTATCTCTAAACAGATGTGAGAAGGGTAAGGGCGACAAGGGTGCCCTCGAGGAGATTAAAGATCTGTATGGATTCGATACAGCTGCTATAGTTACAATGAAGGAAGTTATTGAATATCTATACAACAAGCCTCATAATGGCAAGGTTGTTATAGATGACGAAATAAAGAGTAGAATAGATGCTTATTATGAGCAGTATGGTTACTAGAAAGGGGAATTAACATGGAAAAGGTTTATAAGCTTTTAAAGAACGTAGGCGGAACTAATATCGCGTTTGGAGTTGTACTTATTGTTGTTGGTGTAGCTATCGGTGTCATTAATATAGTTTCCGGAGCAAAGCTCCTCAGAAACAGAAGAAACATTTTATTCTAAAAAAACATTGACACACATATGTGTGATGTGATAATATACCTTTTGTTGCGGCGGTAAGTCGCATATGCGCGAGTGGCTCAGTGGTGGAGCACCTCCTTGCCAAGGAGGGGGTCGCGGGTTCGAGTCCCGTCTCGCGCTAAAAAAATAGAACGTCCTTTTGGGCGTTCTATTTTTTTTAGCGTGTAGGGACTCGAACAGCAAGCCCGAGATGCGAAGCATCGAGAGAACGACCCGGTGGGTCGTTCGAGGCGAAGCTCGGCGTGATTCAGCTCACGATTCGTAGAATCGTGAGTCTGTCGAAGACAGATACATTCCACGTAGTGGAACCAAGACTTGTTTTACAAGTCTTGCAAGCTTGCGTAGCAAGATTGGTACAAAGGCGGCTTAGCCGCCGGAGCGAGTCCCGTCTCGCACACGCGGGTTCCAAAACAGTCCACAGGACTGTTTTGCATCTCGCGCATTAGCAATCGGTAGGGACGAAGAACAGCAAGCCCGAGATCAATGTCATTAAGCTTAACTTAATGACATTGACCTTCGGGTATCCCTTTTTTAACATATGTCCCTTGAATTTAGATTACATTTGATATATAATACGCCGTGAATCAAATATGGACTTATTATAAATAGGTACAAATATGAAAGAAAAAATATCTAAGGTTAAGAAAAAAGTAGGTTCCGGAATTAAAAAATCATATGAACTGCCACTTTGGAAGTGGCTTCTTCTTTGTCTAGGTCTGTCTGTAGGCCTTGTTGTCATACTCGAAATGCTCGGAAGAAGGTCATTATTAAATCCGTTCGTATTTATCATATATAATCCGTTAATCTTTATATATAATATATCAATCATTTTCTTTACATTTACCATAGCGCTTCTTTTTAAGAGAAGAGGCTTTGTTATGGGATTCGTAGGTTTCCTGTGGCTGACGGTAGGTGTGATTAATTTTGTTGTACTTGGATTTAGGATTACGCCGTTTTCGGCTATCGATTTTCTGATGTTCTCTGATGTGCTGAGTATGTTCAGTATATACTTTAATCTGTTCCAGAGAATACTTATTTTCGCAAGCATACTTATCTTTGTGATTTTGCTCGTTATAGCATTTCTCAAGATTCCGAAGCTGAAACAGAAGGTAAATTATGTGCAGGGTATAATAGTAGTAACTATTTCTTTTGCATTTGTTTATGTGTTCACTGTTTTTATGGTTGAAACTGCTACGGTTTCAACTAAGTTTACAAACCTCGGTACGGCATATAAGGATTACGGATTTGCTTATTGCTTTGCTAACAGTGTTATCGATCAGGGTATCGGTGAACCGGATGATTACAACTTCGGCGCTATAGATACTATAGTTGAAGAGACTGAAGAGGTTAAGAATATACATGCTAAAAATGTATATAAGAATAATAAAAAGAAGTATCCGGATATAATCGTCATTCAGCTTGAATCATTTATTGATATCGGAAGAGTTGACGGTGTTAATACTGATAAGGAATCCATACCGAATTTCAAAGCTTATGAGGAGGAGTTCCCATCGGGATTCCTCACTGTTCCTGCTATCGGAGCCGGAACGGCAAATACTGAGTTTGAGATAGTTACGGGAATGAAGAGTAAGTCCTTCGGAGCAGGTGAGTATCCTTATAAAACCATACTTACAACTACTCCTTGTGAGAGTATGGCTCAGATTCTGAAGAGAGAAGGCTATGGAACTCACGCTATCCATAATAATAAAGCGAAGTTCTATTCTCGTGATATAACATATGCTAATCTTGGCTTCCAGACCTTTACTTCACTTGAATATATCAAGCATTTCAATCGTACTGAAACCGGATGGGCAAAGGATTCATGCCTTCCTGATGAGATAATTGCAGCTCTTGATTATGATGAAGAGCCGGATTTTGTATTTACTATATCAGTTCAGGGGCATGGTAGATATCCAAAGGATGAGCTGAAGACTGAGGAACATGTCAAGGTTACTCTTGATAGTGAGGATCCTGAGCTTACAAATCAGTTCGGTTATTTTGTAAATCAGTGTTATGAGATGGATGAGATGATAGCTGATCTGAAGAAGAGGCTTGATGAAAGAGGAGAGGATTATGTTTTACTTCTCTATGGAGATCATATTCCTAGTCTTACATTTGAAGATGATCAGTTTAATTCCGGTGAACAGACACAGACGGAATATGTCATAGTAACTAATATGGATCTGGACCTTGAGGATAGAGATCTGTATGCTTATGAGATGTCTGACTATCTGCTCAGAGCAGTTGGTGTAAGCCCCGGAGTATTCCAGAATATCCATAAGAGGTATTATAACTTCGAGGATCCTGAGAACAACACGACCTATGATGATAAGCTTCTTCTGATGCAGTATGATATGCTTTACGGAGAAAAATACATCTATAACTATATTCCTGAGTATAAGGGTGAAGAGATGAAGCTTGGACTCTATGATATAACCATAGATTCAGCATCCTTCAATCCGACTAACGGATCCTTTACAGTGAAGGGTACAAACTTCACTGAGTTTTCGACTGTACTTATAGATGATAAGAGATATGATACTTTATGTATCGATGAGAATACTCTTGTAGTTACTAAAGAGGAGCTTGGAGAGGAACCTGAGAAGGGGGCTGCAATCTGTGTTGCGCAGATTGATAAGGATAAGCATGAGCTGTCCAGATCACACAGTTTATGTTATTAGTGCATATATTCAGCCTGTGCTGTCTATAAATATATAAATCGGAGAAAATTATGATAAGAGACGACATTAGAAATGTTGCGATCATCGCACATGTTGATCACGGAAAGACAACCCTTGTAGACGGACTTCTGAGACAGAGCGGAGTGTTCCGCGAGAACCAGGAGGTTGCAGAGAGAGTAATGGATTCCAATGATATCGAAAGAGAAAGAGGAATCACTATTCTTTCCAAGAATACTGCAGTTACATATAACGGGATCAAGATCAATATCATCGATACCCCCGGACATGCCGACTTCGGTGGCGAGGTAGAGCGTGTTCTCAAGATGGTTAATGGTGTTATCCTCGTTGTAGATGCATTTGAAGGTCCTATGCCTCAGACAAGATTTGTGCTTCAGAAGGCACTTGCTCTTGATCTTTCAGTTATCGTTTGTGTTAACAAAATAGACAGACCGGATGCCAGACCGGAGGCTGTTGAAGAGGAAGTACTTGAGCTTCTTCTTGATCTGGATGCAAATGAGGAACAGCTGGACTGTCCATTCGTATATGCCAGTGCGCGTGAGGGCGTTGCTTCTTACAGCGCTGATGAAAAGGGAACAGATATGAAGCCTCTCTTCGAGACTATCATCAAGTCTATTCCTGCTCCTGAGGGTGATCCTGACAGAGGAACTCAGATACTGATAAGTACTATAGATTATAATGAGTATACCGGTAGAATCGGTGTAGGTAAGGTTGATAACGGAAGCATAAAGGTTAATCAGGAGGCTCTCATCGTTAACCACCATGATCCTTCAAGACATGAGAAGGTTAAGATTACAAAGCTTTATGAGTATGATGGTTTATCGAAGGTTGATGTAGAGGAAGCCGGAGTTGGTTCTATAGTTGCCGTATCCGGAATAGCTGATCTGAAGATCGGTGATACTATCTGCTCAGTTGATGAACCGGATTCTATACCTTTCCAGAAGATAACAGAGCCGACTATTTCCATGAATTTCATGGTAAATGATTCTCCGCTCGCAGGTAAAGAAGGTAAGTTTGTTACCAGCCGTCAGCTGAGAGACAGACTTTATCGTGAGCTGAATACTGACGTATCTCTCAGAGTAGAGGATACACAGTCTACAGACTGCTTTAAGGTTTCAGGACGTGGCGAGCTGCATCTCTCTGTTCTTATTGAGAATATGCGTCGTGAGGGATATGAATTTGCTGTCAGCAAGGCTGAGGTTATCTATAAGGAAGATGAGAGGGGCAAGAGACTCGAGCCATTTGAGATGGCAGTAGTTGATGTTCCTGAAGAGTTCTCGGGAACTGTCATCAATATGATGAGCGTCAGAAAGGGTGAGCTTTCAGGTATGGCTCCTATTAACGGAGGTACACGTCTCGAGTTCAGAATCCCTGCCAGAGGACTTATCGGCTTCAGAGGAGAGTTCCTGACGGCTACTAAGGGAAATGGAGTTATAAATACTATCTTTGATGGATATGATTCATATAAGGGTGATATGAGCTACAGATCTAACGGCAGCCTTATCGCATTTGAGGCCGGAAACACAGTAACCTACGGACTGTTCAATGCACAGGAGCGTGGAACGCTTTTTGTGGGACCGGGCGTTGAAGTATATGGTGGTATGGTAGTTGGTGAGACAGGCCGTTCAGAGGATATTGAGGTAAATGTATGCAAGACGAAGCATTTGACAAACACAAGATCCTCCGGTGCTGATGAAGCATTAAAACTCGTTCCACCAAAGCAGATGTCGCTTGAACAGTGTCTGGACTTCCTGGATACGGACGAACTTCTTGAGATAACACCTGAGAATCTCAGAATAAGAAAGAAGATACTTGACTCAAGAATGAGAATGAGAGCAAATCGTAATAACGGATAAGGAAATATAAGAATATACTTAGGGGGAAATAAGATGAGAAATCTTACAATGCTTATGGATTTTTACGAGCTGACCATGGCTAATGGTTATTTCGTAACAGGTAACAAGGACAAGGTTGCAGTTTTTGATATGTTCTACAGAACAAATCCAGATGAGGGTGGTTTTGTAGTAAGCGCCGGACTTGAGATGCTTATTGATTATGTGCTGGGGCTCAAGTTTACAGATGATGATATCGAATACTTAAGAGGAAGGAAGATGTTTGATGACGGCTTCCTGGAGTATCTGAGAGATTTCAAATTCACAGGTACTATAGAGGCTGTACCGGAGGGAACTATCGTTTATCCTAATATCCCTATCGTTACAGTAACTGCTCCTGTTATAGAAGCACAGCTTCTCGAGACTATGCTTCTTATCTGCATAAACTTCCAGTCACTCATAGCTACAAAGGCTAATCGTATAACCAGAGCAGCAGGCGATGCAGTCGTTATGGAGTTTGGTGCCAGACGTGCTCAGGGACCTGACGCTGCTGTATGGGGTACAAGAGCATGCTTCATCGGTGGAGTTAATACAACAGCTACAGTTATGGCTGACCAGCAGTTCGGTGTTACGGCAGTCGGAACTATGGCACATAGCTGGGTTGAGTTTTTTGAAAATGAATACGAGTCCTTCAAGGCTTATGCAGAGGTTTATCCTGATAACTGCGTACTTCTGATTGATACCTATGATATCCTCGAAAGCGGTCTTCAGAACGCTATCAAGGTTGCTCATGAGGTTCTTGAGCCGATGGGCAAGAGACTTAAGGGTGTCAGAATAGATAGTGGAGACCTTGCTTACTTCTCGAAGGCTATCAGAAGAAAGCTGGATGCTGAGGGTCTTAATGATTGTTCAGTTGTAGTATCAAACAGTGTAGATGAGTATCTGATAGACTCACTTAATAAGCAAGGGGCAAGAATTAACTCCTACGGAGTCGGAGAGAGAATGATAACATCTAAGTCCGATCCTGTATTTGGCGGAGTATATAAGCTTGTTGCCGTAAAGGACGGAGATACATATATACCGAAGATTAAAATTTCCGAGAATGTTGAGAAGATTACAAACCCTGGAAAGAAGAAGGTTTACCGTATATATAGCCAGAAGACAGGGTATGCTATAGCGGATCTCCTTACACTTTGTGATGAAGAGCCGGATTTCAGTGATTCATATGCATTTGTAGATCCTAAGCAGCCATGGAAGAATATGAAGTTCAGAAATGTAGATGCCAAGCCTCTCCAGGTAACTATATTTAAGGACGGAGAACTGGTTTATAAGAAACCTTCCCTCAAAGAGATACAGCAGTTTGTAAAGGATCAGCTCGCAAATGAGATATGGGAAGAGGAACAGCGTTTCTACAATCCTCACATTCATTATCTGGACCTGTCTCAGAAGCTTTATGAGATGAAGAAGGAGCTTCTTTCTGTTGTTGAATTTGTAGATTAATATTTACATAATTCTTTATAAATGTTAAGATAACTATGTGTGATTATTTATGTGGGGAGGGGTCAGTGTGGAAGACGTTAATAGAAGTTACGATGAGTTCACACTAAATTTTAAGCTGGAGGAAGATGTTCCTATAGATCAGTTTGAAATGACCATGTATAATTATGAGTTTGTTGGAAACAAGACCAAGTGTACATGTGTCGCGATAGATGGTGTGAGAGCTCTGCAGTTCAAGGTGCCTGCTACACTTCCTTTGGAACAGTTTCTGAGAAAACAGCTTTATAAGGGTGAATTCTTATCTATATTATCAAATGTACTTAATCAGCTTATATATTTTACAGAGAATAATATGTCTCTGAATAAGCTCCTTTTAAATGTGCATTATATGTATATAGAGCTGTCAACACTTGACATACAGCTTCTTTATCTGCCTGTAAACAAGAAGTTTGCTGACTGTAATGTTACTGAATTTATTCAGAACTTTATCAGCAAGGTCAGATTTGCGAATATGGAGTCTGTTGAGTGTGTAGATCAGATACTCAGATATCTGGACAGCAAGCTTATGTTCAATCTGGAAGAGTTTTATCAGTATATCCTTTCTCTCGAACAGGAGAGCATCAATGAGGATGAAAATGCCGGTTCCAATGAAGGACATACAGCTATGCTTGCTACTTCAGAGAACTACAACAATCCTGTTCCTTATCTGGTGAGAGTGAAGACCAATGAACTTATACCTATACTTCATAAGGAGTTTATGGTTGGTAAGTCTGTAAACTGTGATTATCAGATAACAGACAATAAGAAGGTCAGCAGGAAACATGCTATATTCAGAATAAGCAATGGTGAATGTTATGTTCGTGATAATGAATCTACGAATCATACATTTATAAACGGACAGCTTATCCAGCCGGGAGTTGAGATAATGCTTTCAAATGATGATTATATAAGACTCGGTGACGAGGAATTCAGATACTGGGTTAGATAATAATAGGGTGAGAAAATATTCGCTTCGTTCATTTTGACATCTGTCATATATGAGCGAAGCGAATTATTTTTATGCTTTATTATTTTTTTATTCGAGACTGCTTAGGTAAGCTTCGTTAATCTCGAGCACCTGCTTCATAGCATCAGGTCCAGGAGCACCGATTGTGTTTCTCTTGCCGACACATGTCTCGAGGCTTATTGCATCATATATATCTTCCTCGAAAACAGGAGATATGTTCTTAAGCTCATCAAGGCTAAGTTCGTCGATTGCTCTTTCTTGTTCGATGCAGTAGAGCACAAGTCTTCCTATGATTCCATGTGCATCTCTGAATGGAACGCCATTCTTAACGAGATAGTCAGCGGCATCAGTTGCGTTTGTGAAACCGTTCATGGCGCTTGTCTTCATGATCTCTTTATTGACCGTCATAGTTCTTATCATTCCCTCGAAGAGAGCGATGCAGCCTTTTACGGTATCAATAGCGTCAAATGTAAGCTCTTTGTCTTCCTGCATATCCTTATTATAAGCAAGAGGGATTCCCTTCATTGATGTGAGGATAGATATGAGAGCACCATATACACGACCGGTCTTACCTCTTACGAGCTCAGCTATATCAGGATTCTTCTTCTGTGGCATGATCGAGCTTCCTGTGCTATAGGCATCGTCGAGCTCTATAAACTGATATTCATTTGAGTTCCAGATGATTATCTCCTCTGAGAATCTGGAGAGATGCATGCTTATAGTAGCAAGAGCTGATAGTAGCTCTATCACGTAATCTCTGTCGGAAACTGAATCCATACTGTTGAGAGTCGGACCGGAGAATCCGAGCAGCTCAGCAGTTCTTTCTCTGTCAAGAGGATAGGTAGTTCCTGCAAGTGCGCCTGCACCGAGAGGACAGTAGTTCATCCTGTTATATATATCACACATACGACTATAGTCACGCTTAAACATTTCCATATATGCACCTGTATGATGAGCAAGTGTAACAGGTTGTGCCTTCTGGAGATGAGTGAAGCCTGGCATATAGGTATCCAGATTATCCTTCATGATACCGTGTAGTGTCTTCATAAGATCCTTCAGAAGACCTTTTATGGTATCAACCTCATCGCGAACATAGAGTTTCATATCAAGTGCGACCTGATCATTTCTGCTTCGGCCTGTGTGAAGCTTCTTTCCGGTGTCGCCGATCCTGTCTATCAGTGTTGCCTCTACAAAGCTGTGGATATCCTCATACTTAGGTGATATCTCAAGTGAACCGTTCTCGATATCAGCAAGTATACCCTTCAGACCTTTTACTATGGTCTCTGATTCTTCGGCTGTTATGATACCGGTTTCGCCCAGCATAGTAGCATGAGCGATGCTTCCCTTTATATCGTGAGCGTACAGCTTCTGATCAAAGCTGATAGAAGCATTAAAATTATAAACCAATTCGTCCGTTTCCTTTGTGAAACGTCCTCCCCAAAGCTGAGCCATTTGTCTTACCTCGTTTTATATATTATCTGTTTATATTAACCATCTAAGTTTAATACAATGAGAGGTTTGCCGCAAGAAAAACTTGTGTTCGCTTAAAACAGAGATGGTCTATAGACCGATATTATGGTATGATTAAGGGACTTAATAGATAGAGCAGGAGAGAATATGGGGAAGAAAACATTTGGCTTTTTAGCTGTTTTGGTCATTATGGCTGCTGCTGTAATGATAATAATTAAAACTTCAAATGGAACTGACGATGAGGACTCAAAATCCAAGAAGACTGTGCTTCACAGTATTGAGGAGGTTGCTGATAGGCTGAATAGTGAGTTTGATTCCGGAAAGGACGGAACGGCGAAGCTCTATATATCTAACAGCATATCGGACGACGACCTGAAGAAGGTGAATATGTCCATAAATTCCATGAAGGGAAGTATTGAGAGCTTTACAACCTACAGTTCAAATGTAGATAATCTGAGCGATTCCTACAGGGAGGTGGATTTTGAATACAAAAGATCCGATACTATGTTTGTTTATGACAATATAGTAAACAAAGTCGCTATACCCGAGGATAGACAGGAGGCTATAAGACTCAGAAATGTATGCGAGAAGATTCTGAATGATCACGTGAAAAACTATATGTCAGACTATGATAAGGAGATAGCTATCCACGATTATATAGTAAACAACTGCGAATACGGCTTCAGTGAGAATAAGGACGATTCTGAGTATACAGCTTATGGATGTCTGGTAAACAGGAAGGCAGTTTGTTCTGGTTACTCAGCTGCTGCGAATCTGCTTCTTATGTGTGCGGGAGTAGAGTGCAAGATCGTTACCGGAATAGCAACTCAGATGGTTGATGGTAAGGAGAGTTCAGAGAATCATGCCTGGAATCAGGTGAAGATTGACGGGGAGTGGTATCACCTGGATGTGACCTGGGATGATCCTGTCGGAGACAGGGCTGTTCTGATACATGAGTATTTTAACGTAAGTGACAGTGTCATAAATCGAAATCATGAGACTTATTCTTCAAATGCTTCTAAGTGTGAAAGCATGAGAAGCAATTACTATATGAAAAACGGTGCATACCTATACGATGTTGCATCACTTGAGAATTATGTGAGGATATGTATGTCTACCGGAAATTCACATCATTTTGAATGTGCATTAAATGGAATAACTGTAACTGATGAAACATTGCAGTTTATTTATGACTATACCGGAGTGGAATCAGTCAGATATTCGCTGGAAGGAAGCAGAGAATATAACATACTTTCGGTTTACATAAATGAGTAAAACTGGGGATTTTGGCAAAATTTACTTTTTAAAACCCTTAAAAATAGCTTTTTAAAATGAATTTTTGTGCAATTTTTCCAAATTAATTTGTTGATTTATTACAATAAGTGTGTTAATATAAATGTAATAAATCAAATGATTTCTTAATAATACTTAAAAACCATCCTTTCATCAGTCCCAGACCACGGCGGTCTGGGATTTTACTTTGACTTTTATTATATATAGCTGTATGATGTCATATGGTGTCTTGTGACATAAGAATCCTTTTATATTAGGGAAAAACAAAACAAAAATCATTATGAAAAGAGGCGTATTTAAATGAGTTCTAAAAAAGGAAATCTCTCAATTAACAGCGAGAATATCTTTCCGATCATCAAAAAGTGGCTGTATTCTGACCATGATATATTTGTCAGAGAGCTTATATCTAACGGAGTTGATGCCATAACCAAGATGAAGAGACTGGATTCTATGGGCGAGGCTGAGATAGAGGATAGTCCTGAATTCAAGATCACAGTTACATCAAGTCCAAAGGAGAAGATACTTACCTTTGAAGATAATGGTATCGGTATGACAGCAGATGAGGTTGAGAAGTACATCAACCAGATTGCATTTTCAGGTGCTGCTGATTTTCTAGAGAAGTACAAGGATAAGGATCAGAGTGAGCAGATCATAGGTCACTTCGGACTTGGATTTTATTCAGCATTTATGGTTGCTGATAAGGTGACTATCGATACGTTGTCATATACTGAGGGAGCTAAAGCAGTTCACTGGGAAAGTGACGGAGGACTCACCTATGAGCTGAGTGAGGGAAATCGTGATACCAGAGGTACTCTGATAACTCTGTATCTCTCAGATGATTCGCTTGAGTTTTCTAACGAGTTCAGAGTAAAGGAAGTCATTAATAAATATTGTTCCTTCATGCCTGTAGAGATTTATTATATAAATGAGGACAAGGCGAAGGAGGATGCCGGAAGTGAGGTTGAGGCTGAGGCAGAGGTTGTGGATGCTGAGAAGGCAGAAGCAAGAAAGAAGGCCCAGGCTGAAGAGGACGATCTGATCGGCGATGCAGAAGGCGCTGAGGAGACAGCGGCAGAAGAGGAAGAGGTGGCAGAACCTGAGAAGACTGGCCCTAAGCCTCTTAATGAGATACATCCTCTTTGGACTAAGACTCCGGCTGACTGTAAGGATGAGGAGTATATAGACTTCTATCAGCATCTGTTCCTTGATTTCAAGGAGCCACTGTTCTGGATACATCTAAATATGGATTATCCATTTAACTTAAAGGGTATACTTTACTTCCCGAGACTGAATCCTAATATGGATAAGTTGGAGGGAACAGTAAAGCTTTATAACAACCAGGTTTTCGTAGCTGATAACATCAAAGAGGTTATACCGGAATTCCTTCTTGTGCTTAAGGGAGTTATCGATTGTCCGGATCTTCCGCTTAATGTTTCTCGTTCTGCACTTCAGAACGACGGCTTCGTTGCTAAAATTTCCGATTATATAACCAAGAAGGTTGCTGACAAGCTGATCGGAATGTATAAGAATGATAAAGAGAGATATGAAAAGCTCTGGGATGACCTGAGCCCATTCATCAAGTTTGGCTGTCTGAGAGACAACAAGTTCGATGAAAAGATGAAGGAATACATGATCTTCAAGAATCTCGAGGATAAGTATCTGACACTGCCGGAGTACCTAGAGGCTGCTAAGGAGAGTCATGAGAATCAGGTATTCTATGTTTCGGATGCAGAGACACAGGCTAAGTACATCCAGATGTTCAAGGATGAGGGCATAGACGCTATCTATCTGACACACAACATCGATAATCCATATATAACAATGATGGAAGCGAGAGATGATAAGGTTAAGTTTGCACGTATTGACTCAGATGTAAGTGCCAGCTTCAAGGGCGAGGCTCTTTCTGAAGAGGATGAGAAGAAGTACACAGAAACTCTTACTGAAGCCTTCAAGAAGGCTCTCGGTGTTGAGGAGATAAAGCTCAAGGTTGAGTCTCTTAAGGATGAAAATATCTCATCTATGCTTACACAGTCCGAAGCTGACCGTCGTATGGCAGAGATGATGAAGATGTACTCAGAAGCCGGAATGGGTGGACTGGGTATGAACTTTGGTCAGAACAGTGAGACACTTGTTCTTAATTCAAACAACAAGCTCGTTAAGTATGTTCTCGACAATCCTGAGGGAGAGATAACACCTACCATCTGCTGCCAGCTCTACGATCTTGCTGTACTTGCAAACAAGCCGCTTTCAGCAGAAGAACTCACCAGATTTGTTGCACGAAGCAATGAAATACTTGGAAAGCTTATATAATAAGTAAGTTGGGACGGTTCTTTTGACTTACTGACAGAGGAGAAGATATATGATATATGACAATATACTCGATGCTGTAGGCCATACACCTATGGTTAGACTTAATAAGATGGCTGAGCCTGACAGCGCTGAGATACTGGTAAAGTTTGAGGGAGTTAACATCGGTGGTTCCATAAAGACAAGGACTGCTCTTAATATGATTCTGGCTGCTGAAAAGGAAGGCCTTATCAACGAAGACACGATTATAGTTGAGCCTACCAGTGGTAATCAGGGAATAGGTCTTGCTCTTGTAGGTGCCGTAAGGGGTTACAAAACCATAATAGTTATGCCTGACTCCGTAAGTGAAGAGAGACGCAAGATAGTAAAGCACTACGGTGCCGAGGTTATACTTATTCACGATGATGGTGATATAGGAAAATGTATAGATGAGTGTCTGCAGACTGCAGTTAAGATGCAGGAAGAGGATCCGAGAGTATTTGTTCCTCAGCAGTTCACTAACATCAATAATCCAAAGGCTCATAAGAATCATACGGCGCTTGAAATCATGGAGCAGGTTGCCGGCCCTATAGACGGTTTCTGTTCTGGTATAGGAACCGGTGGAACTATAACAGGAATAGGTGAGGTTCTGAGAGCTCAGTATCCCGATATAGAGATATGGGCAGTTGAGCCTGAGAACGCAGCCATACTTGCAGGAGGAAACATCGGTACGCATCTTCAGATGGGAATCGGAGATGGCATCGTGCCTGACATACTTAATCAGGACATATATGATGACATCTATATAGTGACTGATGAAGAAGCAATAACTACTGCGCAGAAGCTTGCAAGAATGGAAGGCCTCATGTGCGGTATATCAAGTGGAACAAATGTAGCCGCTGCCATAAAGCTTGCTAAGAAGCTCGGCCCAGGCAAGACGGTAGTTACAGTACTTCCGGATACTGCAGAGAGATACTTCTCAACTCCATTATTCGAATAAACGAAGGAAGATATTTTTCAACTCAATTATTCGAATGAAGCAAGGAGTGAAAATTATCAACTCCATTATTTGAATAAAACAAGATAGACGATTCTGTCTCATATATCGAAACAAATTAACATCTGACTTATACATTTTCAAAGCTCGAAAAGTATAAGTCAGGTGTTTTTTGTCTCGTAAGAAAATCGTAAGATTTTTTGTAAGCAAAAACGAAAGAACAACTTATTTTCAAGTCCAATAAAGTAGGATTGGTCAAGTCCTTTATTGTGTGAAAAACCATAATTATCGCATTTTTTGCTAAAATTATTGCCTTTTTTGCTTGATTTCAGGATATTTGAGCACTTTTTAAAAGTCAGCGGCAATAATAATTGAAGGTTTTGTCTGAATTATGGCCTTTTTTAGAGAATCACTGGAATTTCGGGCCATAATTTTAGAGGTTTTTGCGAAAATTATGGCTTTTGCACTGAACCCGCCCTTTTCAGCACTGACTCGGCCAAGGACAGCAAATATGTGAAGATGTTATTTTACAAATTACAAGCCTACTCACTTATTTACATTATCATTCATTATTGTTATAATATCAATTTAGTGAATTTATAAGAAATCGAGGATAGATATGAAGATTTACAACACTAAAACAAGAAGAAAAGAAGAATTTAAACCTATACAGGAGGGGAAGGTTGGCATCTATGTCTGTGGACCTACTGTGTATGATTTCATACATATAGGTAATGCACGTCCGATGATCGTGTTTGATACTCTCAGGAGATATTTGGAGCATAAGGGATATGAGGTAAATTACGTAACTAACTTTACTGATGTTGATGACAAGATAATCAATCGTTCAATTGAAGAAGGAATCCCAGCATCTGAGGTTTCAGAGAAATATATCGCAGAGTGTAAGAAGGATATGGAAGCAATGAATGTTCGTCCTGCAACAGTTCATCCGCAGGCAACTAAGGAGATTCCTGAGATGATAGATATGGTGAAGACTCTTATTGATAAGGACCATGCATATGAGAAGAATGGCACGGTTTACTTTAAGGTAAGAAGCTTCGAGCCTTATGGCAAGCTGTCTCATAAAAGAATCGATGATCTGGAGTCCGGACACAGAGCTGAGGCTCATGCTCTCAAGGTTACAGGTGAGGATGAGAAGGAGGATGCACTTGACTTCGTACTTTGGAAGCCGAAGAAAGAAGGAGAGCCTTCATGGATGTCCCCATGGGGAGAAGGCCGTCCGGGATGGCATCTCGAGTGCTCATGCATGTCCAAGAAATATGTTGGCGATACGCTTGATATCCATGCAGGTGGAGAGGATCTGATATTCCCTCATCATGAAAATGAAATTGCACAGAGTGAGGCAGCTAACGGTTGTGAGTTTGCAAACTACTGGATGCATAATGCATTTCTGAGGATAAATGGTGACAAGATGTCAAAGTCACTCGGAAACTTCTTTACTGTCAGAGATATCTGTGAGCAGTATGATCCGCAGGTTATCAGATTCTTCATGTTGTCAGCTCAGTACAGAACTCCGCTTAACTTCTCAAAGGAGCTTGTTGAGGATGCATCACGTGGACTTGAGAGGATACTAAACGGAGCTGAGAAGCTGAAGAGTATATCCGATAAGAAGAATGGACGCTTTACAACTGATGAAGAACAGCAGATTCTTGAAGAAGAAATGCCGAAATTTATCGAGAGATTCGATGCGGCTATGGATGATGATCTGAATACAGCTGATGCAATTTCAGTACTGTTCGAGCTTGTCAGATTTACAAATGCAAATACAAATGAGAATTCTTCTTCTGATTTTGCTGATTGTCTGTACAGGATACTTTTTGAACTGTCTGATAAGGTACTCGGAATCAAACTCGAGAGAAAGGCAGCAGAGCTTGATGGCTCAGAGGTTGAGAAGATAGAAGCACTTATAGCAGAAAGAACAGCGGCAAAGAAAGAAAAGAATTTTGCCAGAGCTGACGAGATAAGAAATCAGCTGGCTGATATGGGTATCATAATTGAGGATACCAGAGAGGGAGTTAAGTGGAAGAAAGCTTAGACATCAGATATATGTCACCACACGAAGTGTCATCGAAGTATTCGCCGCTCGCGCTGGCCTATATCGGCGACAGTATATATGACCTGAAGGTGAAATCAGTTTTTGTTTTCAAGTCAAATATGCAGCCTGAGAAGTATCATAAAAAGGTTTCACAGATAGTTTCTGCGAATTCACAGGCGGCATTTGTAGAGAGTTTTATGGACAGTCTCACAGAAGAAGAGCTGTCAGTTTATAAAAGAGCGAGAAACTCTTCACCTCATACCAAGGCTAAGAATGCAAGTCTGGATACATATCTGAAAGCCACAGGATTTGAAGCGGTTCTGGGGTATCTATATATGTCCGGTCAGCATGAGAGGCTTGATGAGATAATAGGTTGTTCGCTTAAAGGATTACAAGGGTAATTAATATGGGATATGAGATATTTGGGAATGAAATGACGGAGCTTTATTCAGAGAGCAAGAATGAAGCTGGTGTCGTTACTGAGGATAAAAATGAGAATACAGATGATGAGTTTGCAAATAACCGTATCGAGGGAAGAAACTCTATCCTGGAAGCTATCAGAGCCGGAAGGACTATAGACAAGATCTATATACAGGACGGGCTGAGAGATAGCTCAATTTCTCAGATAATCAGCAAGGTCAAGGGTACCGGTGCAGTTATATCATTTGTAAAGAAACAGAGACTTGATGAGATGTCAGAGACAGGTCATCACCAGGGTGTTATCGCGCAGACCTCTGCTTATGAATACTCTGATATCGAGGATATATTTGAACTTGCAAAGAAGAGGCATGAGCCGCCATTCGTCATTATTCTCGATGAGATAGAGGATCCGCACAATCTCGGAGCTATCATAAGGACTGCAAATATCTGCGGAGCGCACGGCGTTATCATTCCGAAGCACAGGGCGACAGGCCTTACAGCTACAGTTGTCAGGGCGTCTGCAGGTGCGGTTAATTTCACACCGGTTGTCAAGGTTACAAACATTTCCAAGACCATAGACGAGTTAAAGGGCCGCGGCCTCTGGTTTGCCTGCGCCGATATGGAGGGTGATGTTATGTACAAATGTAATCTAACCGGAGCTATCGGACTTGTAATTGGAAACGAAGGCTCGGGAGTTTCCCGCCTGGTAAAAGAAAAATGTGATTATATAGTTTCTATTCCTATGAAGGGAGATATCGAATCTCTGAACGCATCTGTTGCAACGGGAATACTGGCATATGAAATAGTTAGACAGAGGGATAAATAAATGACTAAATATAATATGCTTTCGGATGATGATCTGCTTAGGCTCATCAGACTCGGAGATAAAGATGCAGAGGAATATCTGATCATAAAGTATACTCCCCTGGTAAATAATGAAGTAAGAACTATGTTTCTTGTCGGAGCAGAGATAGAGGATCTGGCACAGGAAGGAATGATAGGTCTGTTTCAGGCAATCAGGGATTATAGCGAGGACAGTGGCGCCGCCTTTAGTACATTTGCTTATAAATGTGTAAAAAACAGATGTATGACTGCGATGACAACTGCCAACAGGAAAAAGCATTCGCCGCTGAATACATATATCTCGATTTTCTATAATGATGACGAATCTGATGGAGATGAGAAGGCTGTTGTCAGTGACGATGGTATAAACAACCCTGAGAGCATCTATATCAGAAGAGAGAAGATAGAAAAAATGTATGAAGAGATGGAAATGAAGCTCAGTTTTCTTGAGAAGAAGGTAGTTGATTTTTATCTCGAAGGTCTGTCTAGACGGGAGATCGCTGAAAGGCTTGGAAAGTCCGAAAAATCGGTAGATAATGCACTTACAAGAATCCATAACAAGCTAAGAGGATAGTGGCATTAACTACTTGACACATCGCCGTCGATAAAGTAATATATGGGACTGTACAGTGCTGTTATAGCTCAGTAGGTAGAGCGCAACATCGGTAATGTTGAGGTCACGGGTTCGACTCCCGTTAGCAGCTCAGTTAAGCCCCAACCAGGTTGTGTTGGGGCTTTGTTTATTTTAGGTTAAATGTAGGAGATTTCTAATGAAAAATGCTTTACGTTTTGTCTGCTTCGTTTTGACATTTCTGCTTGCATTTTCTGTTTTCTCAGTTTGTACATCCGTAGATGTATATGCTGACGATGCGAGCATAACGCTTTCTATATGGCCGCAGGAGGCTGAGGTCGGTGAGAGCGTAACAGTTACAGTGACGATAAAGGGAGATGCTATCGCAAACTGCAGCTTCAGTCTGAAGTACCCACAGGGACTCGTAGATTCGAGTACGGGAACTGACGGAGTTATTCCAATTAATGCAACAGGACCGACACAGGTCCAGTATACATTTGTCGCTAAGGCTGAAGGTAATGCATATTTCTCGACCACAGAGGGACAATTTACTGATTCGCTGGGGCAGGCTCTTTCTGTTACACCTGCAGGTGGTCAGCTCCCGATAGGTCAGAAAGCAGAGAAGACTGAAGAAGAGAAGACGACTGAAGATAAAACAGAAGAGAAGACGACGGAAGAGGATAAGGACGACGAAGAAGAGGACGGTTTCGAGTATAAGCTTGACGGAGTAAGCTTCAAGATCATCGATAAGCCGGACAGCGAGCAGCTGCCCTATGGTTTTGAGAAGGCAGTGCTCAAGATAGATGATGTAAATGTTGATGCTTACAAGGATACCTATAATGGAGATCTGTATATCGTCTATGCTAAGAATCAGCAGGGTGAAATCGGACCGTTCATTTATGATTTAAAGAATAGAACGCTTTCGGATTACGAGCCTGTCGGCGAAGTTTTGGATGCTGCTACAGCGACAAGCGCTGAAGAAGCTGCAAAGGGTAAGAATGAGGCAAGTACAGGAGACGCTAAGACGGGTCCACTGATTCCGGAAACCAGATATATAGACAAAGAGAAGGATGAGGGCTTCTTTACAAGGACAGTTCTGAAGAGACTTCTCATGATGATGGTTGTTCTTTTTGTCATCATGTGCGTAATCATCATAGTTCTTATAGTAAAGAATGGAAATCTCCAGAGTAAGCTTTATGGAGATGATAAAGAAGATGATGAAAGCAGTGATGAAAAAGGTGATGTGTCCGGAAACTATATGAAATCCGGGGATTCGAAGGATGACGATAAAGGCAGTATTCAGAATCCGCTTCGAACAGGTAAGGATCATACATACAGTGTAAATGAGGACACAGGTGAGATACTTTTAGAGGAAGCTCTTGATAACAATGCCGGAAGCGAGGTTCCACCTGCTGTTGATGGTGAGTCTGATATAGCGAAGGCTATGAGGGAGCGTCCTTATGGAGTAGACAGTGCATTTGATGTTGTGCCCGCACCTGAGGAAATATCTGAAGCAGGAGATGTTACTGAAGCTGAGGAAGCATCTGAGAACGAAGATGGTTATGCTGCTTCAAAAGAAGAACTTGCTCAGACGGCAGAGCTTTCAGAAGAGGATATGGATTATATCGAGCAGGTTGTAAACGAGCAGGATAATCAAGAGGAAGTCGTAGAGGCACCTGCAGAAGAATCTACAGAAGAAGCCGGAGAGGCACTTGCAGAAGAATCTGCAGAGGAAGTCGTAGAGACACCTGCAGAGATAATCGCAAAGAAGGAAGATGATGAGCCTCAGAAGGTTGCACTTCCAGGACAGTTTGAAGACGAAGACTGAAAACGTTGATAAATAAAATATATAGATACATTTGGAGGAAATTATGTCAGAAGACATCAGAACAGAAAATATCGAAAACGAAAACAGCGAAACCGTTTCAAGAAATTTTATCGAGAACATTATCGACAAGGATCTTGAAGAAGGCACATATAAGAAGATAGTAACCAGATTCCCACCTGAGCCAAATGGTTATCTGCATATAGGACATGCTAAGTCTATACTTCTTAATTATGGGCTTGCCTGTGAATATAATGGTCAGTTCAATCTGAGATTTGATGATACAAATCCTACTAAGGAAAAAGAGGAGTTTGTTGACTCTATTATAAAGGATGTTGAGTGGCTCGGTGCTGATTTCAGGGGAGAGGTTCTCTACGCATCTAACTATTTTGATCAGATGTACGAGGCAGCAATCAAGCTTATCAATAAGGGAAAGGCCTATGTTGATGATCTCTCTGCTGAAGAAATAAGAGAGTATCGTGGAACTCTTAAGGAACCTGGCAAGAATAGTCCATACAGAGATCGTTCAATAGAAGAAAATCTTCAGCTCTTCACAGATATGAAGGATGGAAAGTTCGAGGACGGAAGCAAGGTTCTTCGTGCCAAGATAGACATGGCTTCTCCTAATATCAACATGAGAGACCCTGTCATCTATCGTATCGCTCGTATGACACATCATAATACAGGTGATAAATGGTGCATCTATCCGATGTATGACTTCGCACATCCTATCGAGGATGCTATCGAGGGTGTAACTCACTCTATATGTACATTGGAGTTTGAGGACCATAGACCACTTTATAACTGGGTGGTTGAGGAGCTTGAATATCCTCATCCTCCAAAGCAGATAGAGTTTTCAAAGCTTTATCTGACAAATGTTGTTACAGGTAAACGTTATATCAAGAAGCTTGTTGAGGACGGTGTGGTTGACGGCTGGGATGATCCTAGACTTGTATCACTTGCAGCCCTCAGAAGAAGGGGTTTTACTCCTTCATCACTGAAGAAATTTATGGAACTGGCCGGAGTATCTAAGTCACAGAGTTCCTGCGATTATGCTATGCTTGAGTACTGTATCAGAGAGGATCTTAAGCCGGTTGCTCCTAGATATATGGGGGTTCTGCGTCCTCTTAAGCTTGTGATTGATAATTATCCTGAAGGACAGACAGAAGAGTTTGAGATTGAGAATAATCAGGATGATGAAAATGCAGGAACAAGAAAAATTACATTTTCAAGAGAGCTTTATGTAGAGCAGGATGACTTTATGGAGGAGCCACCTAAGAAGTATTTCCGTCTCTTCCCTGGTAATGAAGTAAGACTTAAGGGTGCTTATTTTGTTAAATGTACCGGATGCGAAAAGGATGAGAATGGAAATGTTACTGTAGTTCATGCTACCTACGATCCGGAAACTCGTTCCGGAAGTGGCTTCGAAGGACGTAAGGTAAAGGGTACGATTCATTGGGTAAATGCAGCTGACGCTCTTGATGCAGAGGTTCGTCTCTATGAGAATCTTATAGACGAAGAAAAGGGCAAGCTGAATGAAGACGGTACACTTAACTTCAACCCTAATTCGCTTGAGGTTATAGAACATGCAAAGCTTGAAAAGGCTTCATCTGAGCTTAAACCTGGTGATCATGTTCAGTTTATACGTAACGGTTATTTCTGTGTAGACACTAAGGACACAACCGATGAACACAAGGTTTTCAACAGAGTAGTTGGATTAAAGAGTTCTTATAAGCCTGCTAACTAATGTTATACGGAGAATACTTTATATATGCAGAATAGAAATTTCATACTAGATAATGTAAAAGACTTTCATCTATATGATACCCTTGAGTGTGGCCAGTGCTTTCATTTTCAGAGAACTGACTCCGGAATAAATCAGGGGGAATTTGAATATGAAATAGTATATCGCGACAGGGTTCTTCATATAAAGGAAGAACCTTCAAGTGATGGTGTCAGACTGATTTTCATAAATACTGAGGATTGGGAATATCAGACCATATGGAAAGAGTATTTTGATCTTGAGAGAGATTACAGTGCTATAAAAAACAAGATCATAAAGGCCGATCCAAGACTTGAAGAAATAATAGAAGAAAACAGCGGTATCAGAATCCTTAATCAGGATTTCTTTGAGACACTGATTTCGTTTATTATCTCACAGAATAAGCAGATTCCTCAGATAAAGCAGGTTGTAAACAATCTGTCTTCTGAACTGGGAACTAAGTTCGATGTTACTATGATCAATCGTCTCAGTTCGGAGTTTGATGCATTTTTCCCAACTGTTGATCAGCTATATAATGCTACAGAAGAAGAGGTGAGAGCATCCAAATGTGGCTTCAGGGCGCCTTATATCAAGGATGCTGCTGAAAAGGTATATTTTGGCGATATATCTGAGGACGGACTTCTCAGACTTGAAACAGATGAAGCAAGAGAAAAGCTGATGACGATACATGGTGTCGGTGAAAAGGTTGCCAATTGTGTGCTTCTTTTTGGACTTGGAAGAACAGATACATTTCCGGTTGATGTATGGATGAAGAGAATATGTGAGAATCTTTATTTTGATGGTGATACACCAAAATCCGAAATAGAAGCGTTTGCTGTAGATAAGTTTGGTGATGTTGCTGGCTATGCACAGCAGTATCTCTTTATGTATGGTCAGAAACATAGGATAGGAATAAAATAATATAAAAAAAGGGTTGATTTTTTATTTTAATGATGTACAATATACTATGTGTTAGCACTCAGGTGTCGTGAGTGCTAAAAGCTAAAAATGTTATGTAACAGTTTGATTGTCTGTTACACAGATAATAAAGGAGGAATGAGACATGAATATCAAACCATTAGGTGACAGAGTAGTTCTTAAGGCTGCTGAAAAAGAAGAGACAACTGCATCCGGAATTATTCTTACTGGAAATGCACAGGAGAAGCCTCAGTATTCAGAAGTTGTTGCAGTAGGACCTGGAAAGACAGATGACAACGGAAAGCTTATCCCAATGAATGTTGAAGTTGGTCAGAAGGTTATCTTCCAGCAGTATGCCGGTTCAACCGTGAAAATGGGTGAAGAAGAGTTTACAATAGTTTCTCAGGATAGCATACTTGCAGTAGTTGAATAAATAATAAACAGAGGTGATATAAAATGGCAAAGGAAATTAAGTATGGTGCTGAAGCTAGAAAGGCACTTGAGGCAGGAGTAAATCAGCTGGCTGATACAGTCAGAGTAACACTTGGACCTAAGGGACGTAATGTAGTTCTTGCTAAGTCATATGGTACACCACTCATCACAAACGATGGTGTGACAATAGCTAAGGAAATAGAGCTTGAGGATGCATTTGAGAACATGGGTGCCGCTGTAGTAAAGGAGGTTGCTACAAAGACTAATGATGTAGCAGGTGACGGAACAACAACAGCAACAGTTCTTGCACAGGCTATGATTAACGAAGGTATGAAGAACCTTGCAGCAGGAGCTAATCCTATTGTACTTCGTAAGGGTATGAAGAAGGCTAGTGAAAAGGCTGTTGATGCTATCATCAAGATGAGCCAGCCAGTAAATGGTAAAGATCAGATAGCTAAGGTTGCAGCTATTTCAGCCGGTGACGAAGAGGTTGGAGAGCTTGTAGCAGATGCTATGGATAAGGTTTCTAAGGATGGCGTTATAACAGTTGAAGAGTCAAAGACAATGAAGACTGAGCTCGACCTTGTTGAAGGTATGGAGTTTGATAGAGGTTATGTATCAGCTTATATGTCAACAGATATGGAAAAAATGGTAGCTGAAATGGATAACCCATATATCCTTATCACTGATAAGAAGATATCAAACATTCAGGATATCCTTCCACTTCTTGAGGAGATGGTTAAGACAGGTTCATCACTTCTCATTATTGCAGAAGATGTAGAGGGTGAGGCTCTTACAACTCTTATCGTAAATAAGCTTCGTGGTACATTTAACGTTGTAGCAGTTAAGGCTCCTGGTTATGGAGACAGACGTAAGGATATGCTTCAGGATATAGCTATTCTTACAGGTGGTACTGTGATTTCTTCAGAGCTTGGTTATGAGCTTAAGGATGCTACAGTTGATCAGCTTGGTAAGGCTAAGAGCGTTAAGGTTACTAAAGAGAATACAACAATCGTTGATGGTCTTGGCGATAAGGCTGCTCTCGAGGAGAGAATCAATCTCATCAAGACACAGATAAAAGATACAAAGTCAGACTTCGACAGAGAGAAGCTTCAGGAGAGACTTGCTAAGCTTGCCGGTGGTGTTGCAGTTGTCAGAGTTGGTGCTGCTACAGAAACAGAGATGAAGGAAGCAAAGCTTAGACTTGAAGATGCTCTTAATGCTACAAGAGCTGCTGTAGAAGAAGGAATCGTATCCGGTGGTGGTGCTGCTTATGCACATGCTATCAAGGAAGTAAATGCTCTTGCAGATACACTTGAAGGCGATGAGAAGACAGGTGCCAAGATCATAGCAAAGGCTATGGAAGCTCCTCTTTATCACATCGTTGAGAACGCAGGTCTTGAAGGCGCTGTAATCGTAAACAAGGTTAAAGAGTCTGATGACAAGACAGGCTTTGATGCATACAAGGAAGAGTTTGTAGATATGGTAAAAGCAGGAATCATCGATCCTGTTAAGGTTACACGTTCAGCACTTCAGAACGCTACATCAATCGCTAGTACACTTCTTACAACAGAATCAGTTGTTGCCGACATCAAAGAAGATACACCTGCTATGCCAGCTGCACCAGGCGGCATGGGTGGAATGTACTAAAGCTGGGATACTGAGCGTAAGCGAAGAGGGTTCCCAGCGCAGTAGCAAGCTGCGAAAGCAGATTGCGTAGTAAGGAACGAACGAAAAGGACTGGAATTTCCAGTCCTTTTTCGTTTGTTCCGTTATCTGCGCTGGGGGATGATGTGCTTGCTTGCAAGCGGAGAGTGACGAAGTCACGCATGCTATTACTTTGGAGCAGATGGATATATGGCAACAAGTACATATGTTGATGGCTGCTGGGTAGGTGCAGATGGAGCGTGGGTAAAATAATAAGAATGAAATAATTAGAATGAAATAATTAGGATTATAATAAAGATTATAATAAAGACGTACATTATCGAAAGAAGATGTGTGTCTTTATAATTATGTTTCTTTTATATTGTTATTCATTTTATATTTTTGTTACTTTTGGGTAAGCCTATTTATAAGACTTGAAGCTTGAGCGTCCGTGCTGAAGTCAGATAGTCCGTGCTGAAGTCTAATAGTCCGTGCTGGTGTCTAATAGTCCGTGCTGGTGTCTAATAGTCCGTGCTGGTGTCTGATAGTCCGGCTGAAGTCTTGTAGTCCGTGCTGAAGTCTTGTAGTCCGTGCTGGTGTCTGATAGTCCGTGCTGAAGTCTGGTTGTATAGTTGAAGTTTGAGTGTCTGTGTAGAATTCTGAATGGTTGTGAAGATTTCTGAAGAAGCTTGATACTCTAGGTTAGAAGTCTGGCGTTAGGCTTGAAAGACAAAAGGCAATAATTTCAAGGGTTTTTGCCAAAATTATGGCCTTTTTCGCTTGATTTGCCTCAAATTTAAGCTTGTTTGAAAAATCAAAGCAATAATTATGGAAGAAATCCTCAGAATTATTGCCTTTTTCACCCTTACACATCTAAAACAGGCCATATTTTTAGGCTTTTTTGCTGGAATTATTGCTTTTGCCTTGTTTGCCACAATCATCAACTAAGACAACCGAACAAGTCCACCAAACAAGTTCACCAAACAAGTCCACCAAACAAGTCCCACCAAAGGCCCCGCCAAGCAGATTACACCAAACAAGTCCACCAAACAAGTCCACCGAACAAGTCCCACTCATCACTATTTCAACAATAAATCATATATGTTATAATATCGAAAGTGTGTTTGTATACAACAAAGCAACAAACCAAAAATAGCAAAACCAAAAACAACAAAATAACAAAACAAAAGACTAAAAAACAAAACCAATACATAGGAAACATATTATGAAAAACAGATTACTTATAAAACTTACTTCAACTATATTAATTGCCGGGTGGATGTTTGGCGGCTGCTCGCTTTTCGGTATGAAGAGTGTAAATGCTCAGAAAAACAATGCGGGAAACGCTTTGGAATACACGAAAAAAAACAATGCGGGAAACGCTTTGGAATACACGGAAAAAAACAATTCAGGAAACACATATAAAACAACAGGCGAAAACACTCTGACTATTCTGGCGAGTGAGTTTAATAATGGAACCGCGGTTAATTATGATCCCGACAATCCTGATTATTTTGATCTGTCACAAGTTACAGGATACGATGATTTCGTTCTCGAGCTTGATGAGGATATGCATCTTTGCGGAGTAGAAAGCACAGAGAATCTGACGATAAGCGGCAATCATTCTTTGTATATGGATCAGACGGATGATGCTGATATCAAGGTGACCGGCGGTGACCTGACTGTTGAAAAAGATGCCACGATAGTTTGTGACACGTTAGGCAGCGAGTTTATGATACAGGAGAATAATGGAGTAGGAGGAAATGTATCTTATTACGGCACCTTGGTCGGAGAAAAGTTCTATCAGATGGCTCTCGATGGAGATGCTCTGTTCAGTGGTGCAGATGTCAGGATATCTGATGCGACAAAGGGTAAAGATGTGCCTGTAAACAGTAGTTTCTTATATGGTGAGGGTAAGTACAGTATCATAGATAGCGAGATTGAAGCTGGCAAATGTTTAGACGCTTTCATCTGGACGACTGAAGGTGTTGAAATCAAGAATTCAACAGTGAGTGTAGCAAACTGCGGTGGACGTTTCATCGATTGCCCCGGAACTGTCGATATATCTGAGTCAAGTATCAATGTTGAAAATTGTGGTTATACTTTTATTTGCAGTAGTTCGGAAGTGACGATTGCTGATTCTGATATCAAGGTTAGTAAATGCTATGAAGGCTTTGAAGTAGGTGAGCTTGAGCTGGATAATTCAAAAATCGATATAGCATCTACAAGCTTTACAATTTATGGAGTATATGGACTCACTGTTAATGGCGGAAGCCTGAGTGTCGAGACTATAAAAGGAGATTATGCAATTATAGTTTCAAAAGGTTATGACTTCACACTTGGAGATAATACCTATATCAAGTATCCGCGTGATGGCGAGATCGGAGAATATTCGATGAACATAACCGTTGTAGATGGCTCAGGAAATGTATGCAAGAAGGTTGTCATATCCGAGAACCAGGATGTAAACGATATTTCGGTGACTGCGGACTATGACAAAATAGTCCTGAATCCTATCTATAAGCAGGGAGATGTGTCTGCAGAAATCAAGAAAAGTCTGGGAGATAAAACTAAGAATACGACGCTTGTTACTGAAAATTCCGGTCTTGTTTATAGAGACTCAACAGGTTCGCTACATGTTGTAACCGATACAGATAGCAATCTCGTGGATACTTCAAAAACATATATGCTCCGTGTCGCACTAAATCCGGACGAGGGTTATGCATGGCCCAAATGTATACTAGACGCAAAGCCAAATGTATTGTACGACGCAAGCAGCTTTTCTGAGACCATGTCCTTCAGCGTTAACGACACTAAGTCAGATTCTATGAAGGTTGGAATTAATAAGAGTAAAAATTATCTGATGCTTTATGTTCCTGTTGAGATTTCAAAGGTTGATATAAACAAGCTTGGGGACGAGCTCAGCGTATCAGGTATCCAGGACAAGATTTATACAGGAATTGCAATAACCCAGAATGTAAAGGTTAGTATTGGCAGATACATACTTAAAGAGAATGTGGATTATAAGCTGGCATACGAAGGCAATATAGAGGTCGGAGAAGCTTATGTGTTTATAAACGGAACAGGAAACTTCAAGGGAACCGTCGGCAAAACATTTAATATAAAGGATTATAACCCTGATAAGGGAAAAGGTTCTGATGATCCGGGTGATGACAAGGATAAGGATGTTACGCCTGTTTATAAAAATGAGTGGGTAGATGGCAAATGGTATAATGCGGATGGAACTCAGACCTATGCGCCGACTCTTCAGTGGAAGCAAAGTGCTTATGGTTGGTGGGTTGAGGATACATCAGGCTGGTACCCGAAATCCCAGTGGCAGAAGATAAATGGAAAATGGTATTACTTCTGTGCAGATGGCTATATGGATTATAGCGAGTATAGAGACAGCTGCTGGCTGGGTGCAGACGGAGCTTGGGTGGAAGAGTATTACGGCGGAATGTGGATGTATGATTCATATGGCTGGTGGTACCAGGATGACTCGGATTGGTTCCCTCGGTCACAGTGGCTGTGGATAGATGGCTGTTGTTATTATTTCAAGGCATCCGGTTATATGGCGACTAGTCAGTACATAGGAGCAAGCTGGGTTAATGAAGACGGAGTCTGGGTTCCGTAGATTTTCGAAGACGAAGTCTGGATTCTGGAAAAAATTGAAGACGGTATCTGGATTTTAAAATCAGGTAAGATGAGGAAGAATGCTCCCGCTTACTTATAAGCTTAGAGAGAAGGATATATGAAACAGGAAATCATAAAACTTTTAATAGAAGAAGCGGCAAAGGCAAGGAATATGGCCTATGCACCGTATTCAAAGTACCTGGTTGGTGCAGCGCTCGTGGTTCCTTCAGGGAGAATATATACGGGCTGCAATGTAGAAAATGCATCCTACGGACTTTCAAATTGCGCTGAGCGAACAGCAATTTTTAAGGCTGTGAGCGAAGGGCAGAGGCATATCGATGCCATAGCGATAGTGGGTGGTCCGCTTATTCCCGAGGAGACAGATGGGGCTTTTAAGCCGTCCGGCGAGTATGCATATCCTTGTGGTGCGTGCAGACAGGTTCTAAGCGAATTTCTTCCTGAATCAGGAGATATCTATATCATCGTAGCAAACGGAGTCGATGATTATAAAGTATTTACTCTTTCTGAGTTGATACCTTATACTTTTAATTGAAATGCTTTCGTGGTTAGTATAAACTATTTTATTGGTACATAAGTTAACAATTTATGGAGGTGCTACACTTGTTTAACTCTATCAAAAAGGGGTTAAGTATTGCTTTAGCGGGGGTTTTAGCAGTATCAACAATTTGTGTTTCAAGCTATGAAACACAAGCTGCAGAGGTTGGCGAGTACAACTATGCAAAGCTGCTTCAGGAGTCACTTTATTTTTACGACGCAAATATGTGTGGTAAGGATGTAGGCGAAAAGTCTGCATTTTCATGGAGAGATGACTGTCACACGTCTGACTTGGTTGTTATCGATGGACAGACAATTGATGTTAGTGGTGGATTTCATGATGCCGGCGATCATGGCAAGTTCGGTCTGCCACAGGCTTACTCAGCAACTATGCTGGGAATATCCTATTATGAATATAAGGATGCATATACCTATGCCGGTGCATCAGAGCATCTGAAAACCATTACAAATCATTTCTGTGAGTATTTTGAGAGATGTACTGTACTGAACACAGATGGCTCAGTCAAATGTTTTGTTTACCAGGTTGGGGATTATACGGATCATAATTACTGGGGTGCTCCTGAAAATCAGACGGGAAGCAGACAGGTATTCTGTACATCTGATTCTAATACTGCAACAGACGAGGTGAGCGAAGCTGCATCAGCACTTACACTTCAGTATCTGAATTTTGGAGATAGTACTGCACTTAGCTATGCCCAAAAGCTTTTTGCATATGCAAAGAATCATAATAAAGAATGTGCTACAGAGGGTCTCTGGGATCCTGCAACAGGTGGATACCTCTATAACTCAACCTCATGGGGAGATGACTATGCACTTGCTGCAGCACTTCTATATAAAGCCACGAATGATCAGTCTTATATGACTGAATTTAATAACGTTAAGAATCAGGGCCTTGGAAAGTATAACATCTGGGCCTGGTGCTCATGGGACGATGTCAGTGCCATAGCTGATTATTACGGAACCGGTTCGGCTTATTCCCTAAATGAATGTGCAAAGAATATGAAAAAATCTGATAATGGTTATAGCTGTCTCTTGGAGTGGGGAAGCTGCAGATATAACTGTAATACTCAGTTTCTGGGACTTCTCTATGACAAGGCTAATGGCAGCAGTACATACAAGGACTGGGCTACATTTCAGATGAATTATATCCTTGGAAATAATAATAACAACCAGTGCTTTGTTATAGGTTACAACGAGAATTCTCCACAGTATCCGCATCACAGGGCTGCATCTGCTTCAGGTGATGCAAACCAGATCTCACAAAACAAGAAGACTTTGCTCGGCGCCTTGGTTGGTGGACCTAAGGATGCAAATGGAACCTATACGGATAATCAGGGCGACTATCAGTGTAACGAGGTAGCACTAGACTATAATGCAGGACTCGTTTGTGCTGCAGCTGCGCTTTATCATGTATATAAGGATGATACAAGTGTTCCTAGTTCGCTTATGACTGCAGATGATATCGCTGATATAGATCTCAGATTTGATTATAATGACATTTTGGATGAATGTGATCATACCTGGAATGGCGGAGTTGTTACGAAGAATCCTACATGTACAGATAAGGGTATTAAAACTTATACATGTACAAAGTGTGGAGAAACGAAGACAGAAGATATTGCTGCAAAAGGACATACACCGGTTACTGATAATGCGAAGGCTGCAAGCTGTACTGAGTCCGGACTTACAGAGGGAAGTCATTGCTCGGTTTGTAATGCAGTGATTAAGAGTCAGACGGTTATTCCGGCACTTGGTCATAATTACGTAAGTCAGGGTGGTAAAGAGGCGACTTGTACTGAAACCGGAAAAGAACCAGATAAGATCTGTTCAAGATGTAATGATAAGATTGAAGGAAAAGAAATTCCGGCAAAAGGGCATTTGGAAGAAATAGTACCTGGATATCCGGCTACTACAACAACAACTGGACTTACTGACGGCAAACGTTGCTCTGTTTGTAAGACGGTTCTTCTTGAACAAGAAGTAATACCGATTGCTGCATGTGATCATAAGTGGAACGATGGAGAAATCACTGTTACACCGTCATGTACGTCGACAGGTGAAAAGCTTTTCACCTGCACATTATGTGGTAATACAAGAACAGAACTGATAGATGCTACTGGTCATATACCTGAAAAGGATGATGCAGTAGCTGCGACTTGTACATCATCTGGATTGACAGAAGGAAGCCACTGTTCAGTATGTAAAGCTATCTTGATTAAGCAGACGACTGTTCCGGCAAAAGGACATGTTCCTGTTACAGATCCTAGGGTTGAACCGACTACTACGTCAGTAGGTTGGACAGTGGGAAGTCATTGTTCAGTATGTAATCAGATTCTGGTAGCACAAGAAGAAATTCCTATGCTTGAAAAAGAAAATGACGAAACCGAGGAAGAAAACGAGAATAAGGAAAAAGATAAAGAAGAAGCTAAAGAAGAAGCTAAAGAAGAAAGTAAAGAAGATCCGAACGACTCTTCATCCGGTAATAAAAGTAAAGATAATCAGAATAGTAATGGAAATGAAAGTAGTAAAAACAGTAATGAAGCCGGCAAAGAAAAAACTGTAAAGTATTCAAATGAATGGATAAATGGTAAGTGGTATAACGAAGACGGTACCCAGACCTATACAGGAGTACTTACCTGGAAGGTAAATTCAACAGGCTGGTGGGTAGAAGATACCGACGGCTGGTATCCGACAGATCAGTGGCAGAAGATAGACGGCATCTGGTACTACTTCAAACCGGACGGCTATATGGCTGCAAATGAGTACTATAAAGGTTACTGGTTTAATGCTGATGGTTCTTGGGATTCTCAGTATCTCCTCAGCTGGAAGGTGAACTCAACAGGCTGGTGGGTAGAAGATATATCCGGATGGTGGCCATCCGGCACATGGCTTAAAATTAACGGCTACTGGTATTACTTCAACGCAAGTGGATATATGGTTACAAGCTGCTATATCGATGGTTACTGGATAGGCTCTGACGGAGTATGCTATTAAATAAATAACGAAGTTATATAATAAAAGGAGACTATAATTTGAAGGATTTTAAAGACAGAAATGAAAGAACAGTTGATGAGATAAAAGAAGGGATAAATGGACTTGGTTCATACGATATCGTTAAGGTTAACGATCTTCCTGAGCTTAACGGTGTTGGCTTTGTTCTTAGTCATAAAAAATCAAAAGCAAGACTTTCTGTTGTTATTAATGATGATGATAACAAGGTTTTTGCCATTGGCTTTAGAACACCACCGACAAACTCAAAGGGTATTCAGCATATAGTTGAGCATACCGTACTATGTGGATCAAAGAAATATCCGCCAAAGGATCCTTTTATAGAGTTAGCTAAGGGTTCACTCAATACATTTCTGAATGCTATGACATTTAGCGATAAAACTGTATATCCTATAGCCAGCTGTAATGATAAGGATTTCAGAAATCTCATGGATGTTTATCTTGATGCTGTATTTAATCCAAATATCTATTTAAGAGAAGAGATATTCAAGCAGGAGGGATGGCATTATGAACTCGCCGACAGAGATAGTGATCTGATTATAAATGGCGTTGTATATAATGAGATGCGTGGTGTTTATTCATCTCCTGATTCTGTTCTTGCGGATCTTGTTAATAAGAAAATGTTCCCTGACAGCTCATATGGCGTTGACTCAGGTGGTAATCCTGATATAATTCCTGAACTTTCAAGAGAAGAGTATCTTGATTATCATAAAAACTATTATCATCCTTCAAACAGTTACATATACCTCTACGGTATGCTTGATATCGTTGAGCAGCTCCGGTATCTCGATGAACAGTATCTGAAGGACTATGATTATTTATATGTGCCTTCAGAGATAAAGCTTCAGGAGAGCTTCGATAAGCCAATCAGCTTCGTTGGTGGCTATTCTGCTGCAGAGGGTGATGATCTCGAGAAGAGCAGTATCCTTAGCTACAATGTTGTTACAGGCAGAAGCTCGGATAAGGTAAATGCATTAGCTATGGATATTCTTCAATATGTACTTGTTAATGCACCGGGTGCTCCTCTTAAGAAAAAGATCGTTGATTCGGGAATATGCTCTGATGTTGAATGTCAGTTCGATAATTCTATGCTTCAGCCACTTTTCTCGATAGTTGCAAGAGATGCTGCAACTAAAGACCTTGATACCTTTAAGGATATAATTGAAGGTGAACTTCGAGGATATGTTGAAAATGGCCTTGATAGAGAATCTATTGAGGCTGCATTAAACAGATTTGAATTCAGATATAAGGAGGCTGCTACAGGAAGATATCCTAAGGGACTTACCTATGGAATAGGTGATTTCGAAGGTTGGCTTTATGATGATGATAAAGCACAAAGTACATTTGAGATGCAGAGTGTTTATGATACTCTGAGAAAGGGTCTTGCTGAGGGCTTCTTTGAGAAGCAGATAGAAGAAAAGCTTCTTGATAATAATCACAAGTCTTTCGTCGCAGTAGAGCCTGTTGTTGGACTGAATGATAAGAAGGATGCAGAGCTTGCAGAAAAGCTTAAAGCATATAAGGAAAGCCTTACTGACGAAGAAAAGGATGCGCTTATAGCCGATACAAAGCATCTTAAGGATTATCAGTCTGAGCCTTCTACTCAGGAAGAGCTTGAGACAATACCTCTTCTAAGCAGAAATGATATAAACCCTCAGTCAAAGAATACTGTTAATAGAGAAACGCTCGTATCAGGTGCAAAAGTTATTGCACACGATATCTTTACTAATGGAATAGCTTATGTAGATTTCAATTTTTGCCTGAATGATTTTGAATTTGAAGAGCTTGGAAAGCTTGAGCTTCTTGTTGAACTTCTTAAGTACGTTGATACAGATAAATACTCTTATGGAGAACTTAGAAAGAAGATAGATCTTAAGACCGGCGGAATAGTGTTCAGTCTCGGATGCATGAATAAAAAAGATGGTAATTTCTTTACATATGTAAAATGCCAGCTTAAGACATTTGATGGTCAGCTTGATGCGGGTGTAGAGCTTGTAAAGGATATAATTACTACTTCGCATATCACCGATAAAAAGAGAATTAAAGAGGTTGTTTCTGAGATTAAGTCATCCGGCAAGATATCCCTTGTTGAGGGTGGTCATATGACTACCAGAATGAGAGCTGCATCCTATATAGATCCTGTTGGTAAGATAATGGATAATGTAGATGGTGTTGACTTCTATAGATATATCAATTATCTGGATACTCATTTTGATGAGGAATATGACGGATTAGCATCAGATCTGTCTCGTCTTTACAAGAAGATATTCCGCAAGAGTGGTATTATTATTTCTTATACATCAGATAAGGGTGATGATCAGCTGAAGGAACCTATCGCTTCACTTATGAGTGGTCTTAGTGACGTTGCTTTCGAAGATAAGAAGATGCAGGTTCCTCTTGAAAAGAAAAATGAAGGCTTTAAGACAGGTTCAAAGGTACAGTATGTTGCTATAGCGTCAGACTTCACAAAGCATGGACTTGAGTATAACGGATGTCTCAATGTTCTCAGAGTCATTATGTCCTATGATTATTTATGGACAAATGTAAGAGTGCTCGGTGGCGCTTATGGAGCAATGTGTGACTTTAACCGTTTTGGAATAAGCTATTTTACTTCTTACAGGGATCCTAAGCTTAAGGAAACATATGATGTATATAGAAAAGCGGCGAAATATGTTGAGGATTTTGACTGCTCAGAAAGAGATATGACTAAGTATATAATCGGTACTATATCAAATGTTGATATGCCGCTTACACCGGCTATGCTTGGGGCATTCTCCTTTAGCATGTATATGTCGGGAATTACAGATGAAGAAAGACAGAAGTCCAGAGAACAGATACTTTCTGCAACTCCTGCTGACATAAGAGCACTCGCTCCTTATGTTAAGGTACTTTCTGAAAGTGATGCAATCTGTACTGTTGGTGGAGAAGAAAAGTTAAATGAGTCAAGAGATATATTCAAGTCAATCGAAAACTTCTACTAAGCCTTTTAAGTCAGGCTTTGTTTCAATTCTTGGACGTCCGAATGTTGGAAAGTCGACGCTTATGAATCATCTGATCGGCATGAAGATTGCAGCAGTTAGTAAACGTGCACAGACTACAAGGAAGAGGATTCAGACAGTTTATACAGATGAAAGGGGGCAGATAGTATTTCTGGACACTCCCGGAATCAACCGAGCAGAGACAAAGCTTGGCGAATATATGCTGGATGCGGCAACGGATACGCTTAAAACCTGTGACCTGATTATGTGGATAGTTGAACCAACTACATTTATAGGTGCCGGTGAGAGACATATAATCGAACTGATCGGTAAGGCTGTTGAAAAGGAAGATATACCTGTGCTTCTTGTTATCAATAAAACAGATACTCTTTTTGATGAAAAAGAAGATGCCGATGAAGACACTGATAGTCAGTTAGTTAAGATTATGGATACATATAAGTCTACCTTTGGCGAGATAACAGGACAGGTCTTCACAGATATTATTACGGTTTCAGCTACAGAAGGTCAGGGACTTGATGTTCTGATGGATTGTATATACAGGCTGCTCCCGGAAGGTCCTATGTATTTTGATGAGGATCAGATCACTGATGAGACTGAAAGAGAGATAGCTGCTGAGTTTATAAGAGAGAAATGTCTGAGAAATCTTGATAAAGAGATACCTCATGGTATAGCTGTCATAATAGATAAGATGCGAACCAGACCTGATGGCTCAATAGTTGATATAGAGGCAACTATTATCTGTGAAAAGGAGAGCCATAAGGGTATTATTATAGGAAAGAACGGATCAAAGCTTAAACGTATTGGTACAGAAGCGAGACGCAGTATAGAAGAAATGCTGGAGACTAAGGTCAATCTGAAGCTTTGGGTCAAGGTCAGACCTGACTGGAGAAATAAGACTTCTTATATGTCTGAATACGGATATAAAAAGTAGTTTATATATAAGGATGCAAATAATGAACGAGACTATTACTGTTCAGGGTATCGTTCTTGATACTTCATTACTTAAAGAATATGATAAAAGACTGGTTATCCTCAGCGCCGAGCTCGGGAGGATAACCGTTTTTGCTAACGGGGCAAGAAAAAAGAATTCGCCTCTTACTGCTGTGAGCCAGAAGTTTGTTATGGGAAGCTTTATACTTAGACCCAGTCGTACATCGTATACACTTGTCAGTGCCGATGTGAAGGAGACATTTATTGATCTGTCTTATGATTTAGAAAAGATGTCTTATGCTTCTTATGCTTGTGAACTGACTGGTTATTTTACGCAGGATGGAATTGGGGCAAAGGATGAGCTTAATCTGTTGTATGTTACATTTCGTGCAATCCTTGCAGAAAGGATGTCTTTAAAGCTTATAAGGTCTGTTTTTATCTGTAAGCTTCTAGATATAGAAGGTCTTGGACTTGAGATGTCGAGGTGTGTAAGGTGCGGAGTAGAGTCCAATCTTCATCATATAAGTCTGGAAGAAGGCGGACTTATAGCTGACGCTGTCTGCAGTAAGGCAAAAAATCCTTTATATATAACTGATGATGCTATATATGCTCTTAGATTTATTCTTAGTCGTGACATAGCTGCACTCTACAGTTTTGACATATCGATAAATACGTGCGATGAAATAGAATCTCTTATGGATGAATATCTGAAACTGCACGCAGATAGACATTTCAAATCGCTTGATATTCTAAATACTTTGTTGTAAAATGGAGTGGTTTTATGTGGGGGAGTAAGCATATATTAAAAGGATGATGATAATGCTGTTAAAAAGTAAAAGTAAAAAGAAATTAATCAGTCTTGTGATGGCACTTACGATGGTTGTTTCATTTGCAGGCTGTGGAAAGCATAATAAGGAGATAAAGCCCGCAAATGGTGTAACCATAATCGGTGATATATCTGAGAATACGGTAAAGCTCAGTCCAAATGGTATAGTTACCGAGATTTCCTGTCAGGATTACACTGATGCAGGTACAGATCTGAAAGGGCTTAAGGATTATATAGATAAACAGATCGAGGATTATAATGATAGTAAGGGTTCAACGAAGATAACTCTTGTCGAGTATATCGAGGATGATAAGTCAGCGAAGGTTGCTCTTCAGTATACTGATTTTGAAGCATATGCTGATTTCAACAAGATCGATACTGAGCTTATCCCATACGATCCTCAGAGGGTTGTTGATATGGTTGCAGAAGAGATGAAAGCTGAGGTCAAGCAGCCTGTGATCGATACAGCAAATGTAAATCTTGAGGAGCTTGCTGAGGCCGGCTATGATATCGAGGATCTCGAGAATGGAGTACTCGGCGGAGAGGTAAGTGAAGCATCTGCTACTGACGCAGCCACACTCACAGATGCAATCGGAAACAACATAGTAAAGGCTGAGGAGATTGATCCTACTAATTGTATGATGCTCATAACAAGTGAGAATATAAATTACAGTATAAACAGCGGAAGAGTTCTGTACTACAATTCAAAAGCCGTATATATTAATGAGAATACTGTTCTTTCTACAGGGCAGGGAAAAGCAGTTATTGTATTTACATTTAATTAAAGAGAGAGAATTATATTAAAGAAAGAATTTAGATATAGTAAGGAGATTTGCAGATGGATAAAGCAGAGAAAACTATGGAGAAGATCATCTCACTGGCAAAAACAAGAGGATTTGTATATCCTGGTTCAGAGATCTATGGAGGTCTTGCCAATACCTGGGACTACGGAAATCTCGGTGTTGAGCTGAAGAATAATGTAAAGAAGGCATGGTGGAAGAAGTTTATCCAGGAATGTCCTTACAATGTTGGTGTTGATACAGCTATCCTTATGAACCCACAGACTTGGGTTGCATCAGGACATCTCGGAAGCTTTTCAGATCCTCTTATGGATTGTAAGGAGTGTCATGAGAGATTCAGAGCTGATCAGGTTATCGAAAGTTTTGCAGCGGAGAACGGTATCACACTCGAGTCTTCTGTAGACGGCTGGTCAAATGAAGAGATGGAGAAGTTCATCGAGGAGCATAATGTTCCTTGTCCATCATGTGGAAAGCATAACTTCACAGGAATCCGTCAGTTTAACCTGATGTTCA
>DGHK01000009.1:103489-103708 GCA_002392655.1 Lachnospiraceae bacterium UBA3850
ATGTTCAAGACCTTCCAGGGTGTAACTGAGGATGCTAAAAATACAGTATACTTAAGACCTGAAACAGCACAGGGTATCTTCGTAAACTTCAAGAATGTTCAGAGAACATCACGTAAGAAGGTTCCTTTCGGAATAGGTCAGGTTGGTAAGTCTTTCAGAAATGAGATTACACCGGGTAACTTCACCTTCAGAACTCGTGAGTTCGAGCAGATGGAGCTT
>DGHK01000009.1:103754-106102 GCA_002392655.1 Lachnospiraceae bacterium UBA3850
GCAGATGGAGCTTGAGTTCTTCTGTAAGCCGGGAACACAGACAGAGTGGTTTGAGTACTGGAGAAAGTTCTGCTTCGAGTGGCTGCTTTCACTTGGTATCAAGGAAGAGAACTTAAGACTTCGTGATCACGATCAGGAAGAACTTTCATTCTATTCAGATCATACAACAGATATAGAGTATGCATTCCCATTCACTGACTGGGGCGAGCTCTGGGGAATAGCTTCACGTACAGACTATGACCTCACACAGCATCAGAATACATCAGGCGAGCCTATGGAATACTTTGATGATGAGATAAATGAGAAGTATATACCATATGTAGTTGAGCCATCACTTGGTGCTGACAGAGTTACACTTGCTTTCCTTTGCGAGGCATATGACGAGGAGGTGCTTGATGCTGAGAAGAACGATGTTCGTACAGTATTACATTTCCATCCTGCAATCGCACCTGTAAAGATCGGTGTATTCCCGCTTTCAAAGAAGCTTGGAGAGGGAGCAGAGAAGATTTATGCTCAGCTTAGCAAGTACTGGAACTGTGAGTATGATGACAGAGGAGCTATCGGTAAGAGATATCGTCGTCAGGATGAAATCGGAACACCATTCTGCATCACTTATGATTTTGATTCCGAGGAAGACGGTGCAGTTACAGTAAGAGACCGTGACTCAATGGAGCAGGAGAGAGTTAAGATCGAAGATCTTAAGGCTTACTTTGAGGAGAAACTGGACTTTTAGGTTTTTATTAATTTCAAGAGGAGGGTTTATTTATGAAAAGGGTTGTATCAGTAATTGTTGCAGTGATACTTTTGATATCGCTTGTATCTCAGGGGAGTGGGTCTGATGTCTTCGCTGCTTCCGGTAAAGGAGATAAGTATTTTTTCGCTGTAGATCCATACAGTATTATGTGGAAAGGTGATAATGCCAATTATCCTATAGAATTTTCAGAGGAATGCTTTGATAGTAAAGGAAATGTTACTATTGAATTTGTAGATAAAAGCTTTGATTCGAATGAGTATTATGAATGTGTTCCAGCAGAGCATAAGATTCTTATAAGTAAGAAATACTTTACTAATCTGTACGATTCCATAAATAAGCATCTAAATGAAAAAGGACAGCCGAATAGGTATTCAGATGTTTATTATCAGGCTATGGGTGTGCTCGGACCTAGGAATTATTTTTCTATAGCGGGAACGCTTCAGAAATTCGGAGAATCCATTACAATGAACAAATCTGATTTTAATAAATCGGGTAGATATACTACTCCTGCGATATGCCTGATCACAAGCGATATCAGAAGTGAGTGGGTTGACGGATACTGGTTCGATGCAAATGGACTTAACAGCTATAAGCCGCTTGCTTCGTGGAAGGGCTCAGGCAGTCAGTGCTGGTATGAGGATACAGAAGGCTGGTATCCAACTAATCAGTGGCAGAAGATAAACAATTCATGGTATTACTTTGATGAAAACGGATATGCAGCATATAATGGATACTTTAACGCAAATGGTACATGGTACTATTTCGGAGAGGATTATAAGTATGAACATGTATATGGCGGAAGCTGGAGAGAAGGTTACTTCCTGAATGAGGATGGCACACAGACATATGCCCCAAAGGCAGAGTGGAAGTCAGATTCGAAGGGCTGGTGGTATGAGGATGCGTCCGGCTGGTATGCAACCGGAGTTGCTACTATAGATGGAGAAGAGTATTACTTTACTTCTGACGGCTATATGGCATGTAACGGCTGGTATGAGCTCGGAGATGACAATGGTCATTATAATACCTCATGGAATCATTATGATGCTTCAGGTGTAAGAGACGGATGGGGCTTTTATGATGAATCCGGAGAATGGGTTGAGGAATTCTTTAGGTAAAAAAAATATTATAAAAAAAGTGATAATTGGCTATTCAATTATCGCTTTTTTTATGTTATAATTTCGTCAGTTGCGGACTCCGGATTGATAACCCCATATTATTATGGATTCATTCTGAGAATCCACAAAAAATATTCTATACATTTAGGAGGTATATGACAAATGGCAAACAAATGGGTATACACCTTCAAAGAAGGTAATATGTCTATGCGTAACTTGCTTGGTGGTAAGGGTGCAAACCTTGCAGAGATGACTGAGATCGGTCTTCCTGTACCACAGGGATTCACAATCACAACAGAGGCTTGTACACAGTACTACGAGGATGGCCGTAAGATCAATGATGAGATAATGTCTCAGGTCATGGATGGTGTAGCTTGGATGGAAGAGGTAAACGGAAAGAAATTCGGTGACCTCCAGAATCCACTTCTCGTTTCAGTTCGTTCAGGTGCTCGTGCATCTATGCCAGGTATGATGGATAC
>DGHK01000032.1 GCA_002392655.1 Lachnospiraceae bacterium UBA3850
TGAATGATCCTTCTTTCATAAGGATTCATAGGCTCAAGTGTGAATGATCTTCTTGACTTCTTAACCTTATAAGCTATGTTTCTAGCAAGATTCTCAAGTGTCTCTCTACGTCTTTCTCTATAATTCTCTGTATCAAGCTTGATTCTGATATATGTTTCAGACTTCTTGTTTACAAAGAGACTTATGAGATACTGAAGAGCATCAAGTGTCTGTCCACGCTTTCCAATGATTATTCCCATCTCAGGACCTTCAACATCTATGTTCATTGTTCTTGAAACCTTATCAAGTGTGATATCGATAGTTGATTCAAGTTCCATAGCATCGAATATCTTGGTAAGGTAATCCTTAGTCTCATCGATGATAGAATCATCTATATTTGCAGGCTCTAAAGGAGTTTCTGCATCTGTTTCATTTAATGAATCCTGCTCAAAATCCTGCTTAAATTCAGGCTCTTTCTCAGGTTCACTCTTTATTTCTGTTTCTTTCTTAACTGTATCCTGCTTCTTAGGAGCAGTAGCACCCTTCTTTCCTGTACGTGATGGCTTCTTAGCTGTAGAAAGTATATCATCTATCTCATCCTTAACTTCCTGCTTAGCTCTAGCCTTGATTACTGCAGGCTTTGCGCCAATTCCGAGGAATCCGCTGGTTCCCTTACTTACAACCTCTACCTCAAGCTCTGAGCTTGCAATACCGAGAGTTGTAGCTGCTTCAATAAGAGCATCTTCAACAGTCTTTCCTGAAAATTCTCTAAAATCCATTTAATCATCTACCCCCGTGTCATTGAAGCGCTTCACTGCTCCAGCTTTATCTGCAAGTGAGCCCTTCCGTGGTCTTGAATTTGTTGCTTCTGATTCATAATTCTTGAGGTTCATGTTTCCATACTTATTGAGACTTCTGTTTGTAGATACATTTGACTGGGAAGAAGAACCATCTCCACCTTCACCTGCCGAACCATAAAGTCTCTCTGTAAGTGAAACCTTACCCTTAGCTTTTCGTTTTTCAATCTTCTTAGCTGCTTTAGCCATCTGCTTCTCGATAATTGCATCCATATCAGCATGATCATAGTAGATATTTGTAACTACAGTGATAAGGAAGCTGACAAATGCAGATGTTGCCCAGTAGATACCAAGACCTGCAGGAGATATAGTAGTGATTATAAATGAGAAGATAGGCATGATATACATAGTCTTTCTCATTGTTCTCATCTGAGCATCCTGCTGTGGATCTCCTGTTTCCTGCATAGGTGTAACCTTCATAGCAAGGAACTGACATAAAAATGCAACTATAGGAATAATCAAAGCCCAGGAAAGTTTAAATCCAGGAGCCTCTGTAAGATTTATTCCGAAAAAGAAATGGTTTACGTTACTGATTTTATCCTGATTCATCTCTATAAGCTGTTTAACTTCAGGATTTGATGCAAACTTCTCACCAATCATATGAAGTTGATCAGTGTTACACTTAAAAAGGACATCTATTATATAATTAAGTCCCTGAAGTCCGACACCTCTACTTGCATCAGTAGCAGAAGCAAAATTAACTGCTTTTGTTGTCATTCTAAGCTGCTGTTCTGTAGCAAACTGAGAAATTATCTTACTTGAACCACTTGCATCAAATATACTTTGTGCAATTGGTTTAAAAAGCTGACGTACTCTGAATACGTAAGCCGGAACGTTCTGAATAACGTTATAAAGACCAATGAAAACAGGGAACTGGATAAGTGCCGTCAGACATCCCTGTGACATCTTGATTCCGTACTTTTCCTGTAACTCACGAGTCTCTCTCTGCTGGGCAATCATAGAATTCTGGTCTCTTTTGCCCTTATACTTCTTTGAAATCTTACTGAATTCAGGCTTTAAATGTTGCTGAATCTTGGAAGATTTAGTTGTTTTAAGGTTAAATGGGAAAAGAATAAGTCTGATAACAATCGTAAAAATTACGATACTCAGAGCTATTGATTCAACTCCAAAACCATAAAACAGATTATAGATAGCATTAAAAACCTTTCCCAGTAACCAGGAAATAGGTCCCATTATAATGCCTGTTGCCTGAGTTAAAATCATTATTTTCTCCTTTATGGAACAGGATCATATCCACCCTTATTAAAAGGATTACATCTGAGAAGTCGCCATATGGTAAGCAAAGTTCCCTTAAAAAAGCCATACTTCTCATATGCTTCGAGTGCGTACTCGGAGCATGTGGGGATAAATATACATGTCCCATGTCTCTTAAGATGTGATATGTGTTTTCTGTAAAACCTGATCAAAGCTATACAAATTTTTTTCATAACTATCACATATAACCTGATAAAAACTATTTAAGGATATTGTGAAGTCCACATAGATGCAGAAAAGCGCTCTCTATCTCCTGAAAACCCTTTCCTTTGGCCCTTGGTCGAGCAACTATAACCATATTATAGCCAACCTTCAGCTTATCCTTATTCAATCTGTAGCTTTCTCTAATAAGACGGGTTATCCTATGTCTTATTACACTGTTACCGACCTTTTTACTAACAGAGATTCCAATTTTACTGTACTCCTGGTCCGTAGGTAGGATGTACATCACTAAATACTTATTTGCCAACGATTCTTTGTGGTTATACACCTCGGCATACTCTCTGTAGTTTTTTAAAGAATTGATATTCTTCATTTAGTCTTCTAGATCATTTACTAAACAGTAAGTGATTTTCTGCCCTTTGCACGTCTTGCAGATATAACCTTACGTCCATTAGCTGTGCTCATTCTCTTTCTGAATCCATGAACCTTAGATCTCTGTCTTTTCTTTGGCTGAAATGTCATCTTCATAATTTTTCTTTCCTTTCTATATATGTTTATTTTTACCCACCATTTATATTCACAACCCCTGTGAATAGGGCAAAGCTATAATATTATATTTTTTCCCTATAAAAAAGTCAAGCAAATTAAATATTTGTTATATAAAAATTAGTTTCTACCTATTATAAATATACTGAGTTATCAAAAAAAAATTTTTTCGTTAACATAATTTATCAACATTTTGTTATTAAACTGTTGATAACTCGTTAATATTAATGTTTATTCTATGTTATCTAATTCAAAAAATGGCTTAAATTCAAGCCGATTTAATATTATTAAGTATTAACAAAATTGTAAAAATTATTTACATAAATTGACTTTACCGGCATTATGGATCCTTCTTTTAACCTTGTTTACTTTACTGTTTTGTAGTAGAATATAGGAGTGCAATTTTGCCCTTTAGAAAGGTTAGATACTGGAAAAATGAAAGAACAGATAGAGAATAACTGGGACCAAATACTAAACATACTGGAGAAGCATTATGATGTTTCAAACATAATCATTGAAACATGGATAAGACCTCTCAGTATATATGATATTAACAACAAAACCATATATTTCTATGTAGATGAGAAGAGAGGAAAGCATGGTGTGGATTATCTGCACAACAAAGGCTATGATATGTTCCTTCTTTCATCCATAAGAGAATTCTTCAATGATCCTGAAATTGAGGTTGTTATAGATGAGAAGTATAAGTTCGTAGTCGGAGAAGGCGAGAACGGAGAATTTTCAGGAGATAACCTCGATGAAGGTCCATACAGTGCAGATTATTATCAGGCAGTAAAGAAGAGTAACTTAGATCCTATGTATACATTTGAAAACTTTGTCATAGGTGAAAGTAACAGACATGCTTATGCAACCTGTACTGCAGTTGCTGATCTGCCAAGTCAGGATGCACTCAATCCTCTGTTCCTTTACGGAGGTTCAGGTCTGGGAAAAACACATCTCATTCAGTCAATAGCACATTTTATATTGCAGCATAATCCCGGAGTGAACGTTCTTTATGTTTCATCCGAGAAGTTTACTAATGATATAATCACAGCTATTCAGAATAACAAGACTGACGAATTCCGACAGAAGTACCGTCAGGTAGACGTTCTTATTATAGACGATATCCAGGAGATAATCGGTAAAGAGAGAACGCAGCAGGAATTCTTCAATACATTTAACTTCCTATATGAAGAGAAAAAACAGATCATCATATCTTCGGATAGACCACCTAAGGAGATGAAGCACCTGGAAGAAAGACTTCGTTCAAGATTTGAATGGGGTGTTCCTATAGATATTCATGCGCCTGATTTTGAAACACGTATGGCTATCCTTAAAAATAAGGCTGAAAAGCTTAAGATGGATTATCTGCCGGAATATGTCTTCATATATATAGCAGAAAATGTTTATTCAAATGTAAGACAGCTCGAGGGTGCTCTCAATACACTCAGTGTTTACATACGTATCAACAATGAGGATATCAAACAAATAATAAGAAACAATAAAGCCGATGATGAAGAGAGTAAAAAGTTCATCATGGACATAGTTAAGGACGCTCTGAGCGGTATCATCTCAGACGAAGCTGATGTGAGTATAACTCCTGAGAAGATATTATCAACAGTTTCTGAACATATGAATGTAACAATTAACGACATTCAATCAACAAAAAGAAGCAAGGATATAGCTCTTGCAAGGCAGATAGTTATGTACTTATGCCGCTCACTTACTGATAAAAGCCTCCAATCTATTGGGGAAACAGTAGGTGGAAAGGATCATGCGACTGTCTATAGTGGTATAAAACGTATAGAGGATAAGTTGAAGAAGGATTCACAGTTTGAAGCCTCACTCAACATCATTATAAACAAGCTTAATCCACAGCAATAAAAAAAAATAAACGCTTTATAAGAAGGGTTATTAACACGAAAAAATCCTCTGAATATAAGGCTTTGTAGGCTGTTTCAACATATCAACAGCCCCTACTATAACTATTACTAATTTAATATATATATTTAACCGTAGGTTAAGGACACTCGAAAGGAGCTACAAAATGAGAATCAAATGTAAAAAGAATATACTTCTGTCCGGAATCAATACAGTTTCCAAGGCAGTATCAAGTAAAACAACTAAACCTATACTTGAATGTATACTTCTTGAAGCAAGAAACGGAGAGCTGAAGCTTACAGCAAATAATCTGAATCTGGGAATAGAAACATTTATAGAATGTACTATTCTTGAAGAAGGAATCATCGCACTTAATGCGAAGCTTTTCTCAGATATCATAAGAAAGCTGCAGGACAGCGATATAGATATAGAAACCAACTCCGATTATAAAACAACTATTATTTGTGAAAAATCAAGATTCGATATTCCTTGCTGGTCAGGTGAAGACTTCCCTGAGCTACTTGCTGTAAATAAGGAGAAGTCAATTGTTATATCTAAACTGGGACTTAAGGATATCATCAGACAGACAATTTTCTCAGTATCTGATAATGAAAATTCCAAACTGATGAGTGGTGAACTTTTCGAGGTTAAGGATAATGTACTTTCAGTTGTTTCACTTGACGGTCATAGAATATCTATGAGGAAGGTCAGCCTGAAGGGTGATAATTCAGATGTATCTGCAGTAGTTCCGGGAAAAACACTCCAGGAAGTAAGCAAGATAATTAATGGTGACGAAGAAGAGGAAGTAACAATCTACTTCGCTGATAAAAATATAAGTTTTGAGTTTAATAAAACTAGAGTTGTTTCAAGACTTATTGAGGGTGAGTATTTCAAGATAGCTCACATGCTTTCAATGGATACAGCACTTCTTGTAAAGGCTAACAGAAGTGAACTTATAGGTTGCATAGACAGAGCTTCTCTCCTTATTCAGGAGACAGATAAGAAGCCTATAATCGTAAGTGTAAAGAATGATAATAATCTCTATATCAGACTTGATACAAATATGGGATCCATTAAGGAAGAGATGGAGATAGAGAAAGAAGGAAATGAGATAATCATTGGTTTCAATCCTTCGTTTATTATGGATGCCCTCAGAGTTATCGATGATGATAAGGTAAATATCTATATGAATGATTCAAAGAGTCCTTGTCTTATAAAGGATGCTGAAGAGACATTTACATATATCATTCTTCCTATCAACATCAACCCTGATGCATATTAAAAGGGAATAAAAATGACAGAAATAAAAATAAGAGAAGACGAAGAATATATAAAACTGGGCCAGGCTCTTAAAAAAGCCGGTCTGGTTGGTTCGGGTGTCGAAGCGAAGATGATAGTTCAGGATGGACTTGTTAAAGTAAATGGCGAGGTTGATACCAGAAGAGGTAAGAAGCTTGTAGGCGGAGACACATTTGAATATAACGGAACAGTTGTAAAGGTTGTAGATTAATATGTATGTAGATCTGCTGAAACTTAAAAACTTCAGAAACTACGAAGATCTTGAGATACATTTCAGTGACAGGATTAATATCATCCATGGCGATAACGCTCAGGGAAAAACCAATATTCTGGAAGCTATATATCTTGCTGCAACTACTAAATCCCATAGAGGTTCAAAGGATAAGGACATCATACTTTTCGGTAAGGATGATAGTCATATCAGACTGAATCTCAAGAAAAGAGATGTGGGACATCGTATAGATATGCATCTCAGAAAAGCAAAGCCGAAGGGAGTTGCTATAGATGGAATTCCAATCAGGAGATCGACGGAGCTTTTCGGACTTATCAATATCATCATGTTTTCTCCAGAGGATCTGTCCATTGTGAAGAACGGTCCCGGTGAGAGACGCAGATTTATGGATATGGAGATATGTCAGATAAGCCGCATATACTACAGCAATCTTCTTAGATTCAGCAAGATTCTGGATCAGAGGAATAATCTGTTAAAGCAGATATACTTTAAACCTGAAATCAAGGATACACTTGATACCTGGGATGAGCAGCTGGTGGATACCGGAAAAACAATCATAAAAGAGAGAAGAAATTTTATCGAAATGATGAATGATATCATTCAGGATATTCATAAAAGTCTCTCATCAGGAAAAGAAAAAATAGAGCTTATCTATGAACCAAATGTCGAAGAAGATAAGTTTCTCAAGGTACTTAAAGAGAAGAGAAATCTTGATCTGAAAAATAATGTGACCATGACAGGACCTCAGAGAGATGATTTTGCCGTAATGATAAATGGAAATGATGTCAGGGTTTATGGTTCACAGGGGCAGCAGAGAACAGCGGCGCTGTCGCTCAAGCTGGCAGAAATAGAGATAGTTAAGAAGGTTATAAATGATAATCCGATACTTCTTCTTGATGATGTTATGTCAGAGCTGGATTCACAGAGAAGAGATGCACTTCTAAGTACAATGAATGATATCCAGACGATAATAACATGTACAGGATATGATGATTTTATCAGACAAAGAATAAGTGTTGATAAGATATACAAAATAAGTAATGGAAAAATAGTTTGATTAATAATAGTTCTACCAAGGAGGAAACGATGGAAGAACAAAACAAGAATACAGAACAGATACAGGATTACGGGGCAGATCAGATACAGATTCTTGAAGGTCTTGAGGCAGTAAGAAAAAGACCCGGAATGTATATAGGTAGTACTTCTACAAGAGGTCTTCATCATCTTGTTTATGAGATAGTTGATAACTCAGTAGATGAAGCACTTGCCGGATACTGTTCTGAGATTCAGGTTTTCATTAATGAGGATAACTCAATAACTGTTATTGATAACGGTCGAGGTATACCTGTCGGAATACAGGAAAAAGCAGGAAGACCTGCAGTCGAGGTTGTATTTACCGTGCTTCATGCCGGTGGTAAGTTCGGTGGTGGAGGATACAAAGTATCCGGAGGACTACACGGAGTTGGTTCTTCTGTTGTTAATGCTCTTTCAGACTGGCTTGAGGTAGAGGTTTCCAGAGAAGGAAAGATATATCAGCAGAGATATGAAAGAGGAAATATATGCTATGATCTGAGGGTTATAGGCGATACAGACAAGACCGGAACAAAGGTTACATTTAAACCAGATGCAACTATTTTTGATGATGTTATATATGATTATGATACCCTCAGAATAAGACTTCGTGAGACTGCATTTCTTACAAAGGGTCTAAGTATAACACTTACTGATCTGAGAAAGCCTGAGAAGAAGGAAGATGAAACAGATGAGGAGTTTGCTGAAAGATCAGAAAACTGGGAACCTAAGTCTGAAAACTTCCATTATGAGGGTGGTATAAAGGAATTTGTTCAGTATCTGAACAGACATAAGACCACGATATATGACAAAGTCATTTATTGTGAAGGAGTAAAAGAGGATATATATGTTGAAGTAGCTCTTCAGCATAATAATTCATATAACGAAATGGTTTATAGCTTTGTTAATAATATCGTTACACCTGAGGGTGGTATGCACCTGACGGGCTTTAGGTCAGCTATGACCAAGGTTTTCAACGACTATGCACGTCAGAATAAATATCTGAAGGATAAGGATGATAATCTCTCAGGAGAGGATCTGAGAGAAGGACTTACAGCAATCATCAGTGTCAAGATAGAAGATCCACAGTTCGAGGGTCAGACAAAGCAGAAGCTTGGAAATGCACCTGCAAGAACTGCAGTAGAATCACTCTTAAATGAGCAGCTGGTCATCTTCCTTGAGCAGAATCCTGCAGTTGCAAAGGCAGTTATTGAAAAGGCCGTAAATGCTCAGAGAGCGAGGATTGCCGCACGTAAGGCAAGAGATGTCGCAAGAAAGAATAACCTGTCAGAGGGTATGTCACTTCCCGGTAAGCTGGCAGACTGTTCGGATAAGAATCCGAAGAATTGTGAGATATATATAGTCGAGGGAGATTCCGCCGGTGGATCTGCAAAGACTGCAAGAAACAGGGCAACTCAGGCTATACTTCCTCTTCGAGGAAAGATACTGAATGTCGAGAAAGCACGTATAGATCATATCATGGAAAACAAAGAAATCCAGGCTATGATAACTGCTTTCGGAACAGGTATTCATGAGAATTTTGATATAGAAAAGCTTCGTTATGACAAAATAATAATCATGACGGATGCCGACGTGGATGGAGCTCATATAGCAACGCTGCTGCTTACATTTTTCTATAGATTTATGCCTGATCTTATTCGTCAAGGCCATGTATATCTGGCACAACCGCCTCTTTACAGACTCGAGAAGAATAAGAAATTCTGGTATGCATATAGTGATGATGAACTGAACTCCATATTAGAAGAGGTCGGAAGAGACCAGAATAACAAGGTTCAGCGATACAAAGGACTTGGTGAAATGGACGCAGAGCAGCTGTGGGATACAACTATGGATCCTGCAAAGAGAATACTTCTCAGAGTTTCAATGGACGGAGAGGACGAATCAGAGGTTGATCTGACATTTAACGTTCTTATGGGTGATAACGTGGAGCCACGTAAGAAGTTTATTGAAGAAAATGCTAAGTTTGTAAAAAATCTTGATATATAAGAATTACTATTCAAAGTAATTTTGGATAAAAAAGGAGCCAAAAAATGTCTGACGATAACATCTTTGATAAGCCACATGATGAGGTAAAAGAAGTCGATCTTAAAAAGACAATGGAGAATTCATATATAGACTATGCGATGTCTGTTATTGCAGCCCGTGCACTGCCGGATGTAAGGGATGGACTAAAGCCTGTTCAGAGAAGAATTCTCTATTCTATGATAGAACTTAATAACGGACCGGATAAGCCACATCGTAAATGTGCCCGTATAGTCGGTGATACTATGGGTAAGTATCATCCTCACGGTGACAGTTCCATATATGATGCGCTGGTTAAGCTCGCTCAGGAATGGAACACCAGATATCCATTGGTTGATGGACACGGAAACTTCGGTTCGATGGATGGAGATGGAGCTGCTGCTATGCGATATACAGAGGCCAGGCTTACGAAGATCTCTATGGAGATGCTGGCTGATATTAATAAGGATACTGTTGATTTTGAGCCGAACTTCGATGAGACAGAGAAGGAACCAGTAGTTCTTCCATCACGTTATCCTAATCTTCTGGTAAACGGTACCTCAGGTATCGCTGTTGGTATGGCAACAAATATACCTCCTCACAATTTAAGAGAGGTAACTGATGCCGCAGTTAAGATTATAAATAACAGAATAGATGAAGACAGAGAGACAACTATCGAAGAGGTTATGGAGATAGTTAAGGGTCCTGATTTTCCGACCGGAGCTGAAATACTCGGAAGAAGAGGAATAGAGGAAGCATACAGAACAGGTCGAGGCAAGATAAGAGTCAGAGCCGTATCTGAGATCGAGCCAATGGCAAAGGGTAAGCAGAGAATAGTTATCACTGAGCTTCCGTATATGGTAAACAAGGCTCTTCTTATCCAGAAAATAGCTGACCTGGTTAAGAATAAGAGAGTAGACGGAATAACAGACCTTCGTGATGAGTCATCACGTGAAGGAATGAGAATAGTTATTGAGCTTCGTCATGATGTAAATGCAAATCTGCTGCTCAATAATCTGTATAAGCATACACAGCTTGAGGATACATTTGGCGTAAATATGCTCGCACTTGTCGATAAGCAGCCAAAGGTTCTCTCACTTCTTGATATGCTTAAGTACTATATCAAGCATCAGGAGGATGTTGTAACCAGAAGAACTAAGTTCGAGCTGGCTGCTGCTGAGAAGAGGGCCCACATAGTTGAGGGTCTCCTTATTGCTATTGATAACATCGATGAAGTTATCAAGATAATTCGTGGTGCTTCAAATGTAAACGAAGCAAAGGTTAAGTTAATGGAGAGGTTCCAGCTTACTGAAGCACAGGCTCAGGCTATCGTTGATATGAGACTTCGTGCTCTGACAGGTCTGGAAAGAGACAAGCTGGAGGCTGAGTTTAAAGAGCTTCAGGAAAGAATTGCTTACCTAAAGAGTATTCTTGCTGATGAGAAGATGCTTCTCGGAGTTATCAGAGATGAGATGCAGATCATAGCTGATAAGTATGGTGATGACAGAAGAACTATGATCGGTCAGGCAGTTGATGGATTCACGGACGAGGATCTTATCGATGACGAACCGACAGTTCTTACTATGACAAACTTTGGATATATAAAGAGAATGTCTGTTGATAACTTCCATTCACAGAATCGTGGTGGTAAGGGTATCAAGGGTATTCAGACTATAGAGGATGATTTCATAGAGGATCTGCTGATGACTACAGCGCTTAATTATATCCTGTTCTTTACGAATAAGGGTCGTGTATTTAAGCTGCGTACCTATCAGATTCCTGAGGCAGGAAGAACTGCAAGAGGTGTTGCAATGGTCAATCTCCTTTCACTCGAGGGAGACGAGCATGTATCTGCAGTTGTACCTATCAGAGAATTCAGCGAGAATAAGTATTTCATCATGGTAACGAAGTCCGGTATGATAAAGAAGACTCCGGAGATGGATTATAAGAATATCCGTAAGAACGGAATCATCGGAATCAATATCAAAGAGGATGATGAGCTGATAGAGGTTAAAACAACTGATAATACCAGAGATATATTCATGGTATCAAAGAATGGTATGTGTATAAGATTCAGAGATACTGATATCAGAAGCACCGGAAGAAATTCAATGGGTGTAAGAGGTATGAACCTTGACCATGAGGATGAGGTAATCGGAATGCAGATGAATACCCAGGGCGAGAAGCTTCTCGTTGTTACCGAAAAGGGTATGGGTAAGAAGACAGCCATCGGAGAATTCACACTTCAGAGAAGAGGTGGTAAGGGTCTCAAGTGCTACAAGATAACAGAAAAGACCGGCAAGGTTGTAGGTGTTAAGGCTGTTAATGAGGATCATGAGGTTATGTTGATCACTACAGAGGGAATCATTATTCAGCTGAGATGTGATGAGATATCAACCTATGGAAGAATCACGTCAGGAGTTAAGCTGATTAACCTCAAGAAGGGTGAAACAGTAGCAAAGCTTGCAAAGGTGAGACAGACCGATAAGGCTGAAACTGTTGATGGTGAAGAAGTGAATATAGATGATGTTGAAACCTCAGCTGAAGCGAGTGATGAGACATCAACTAAAGATGAGGAGTAGGAGAAAAGAGGATAGCGTATGGATGATTTTAAAGAGAATATAAGGTCATTATCGAATACCGGTACATTTGAAAATATCCTGATTGCTATAGCATACTGGCTGCTTGTTATAGTTATCATACTTTTTGTCTTCTATATAGCAGTAAAGATAAACAACTACAGGCAATTCAAGAAGAACGGAAAAATCGAAAGAGACGATTTTATGCACTAAGCATATAGCGGCTTATACAGCAAGTGTCTGTAGAAAATAAGATAAGAGATAAATGATATGAGAGAAATTGACGTTAAAACAGTAACTGATGAGGTCTCTAAACTGTGCATAGATGCAAATCTCATCCTTTCAGAGGAGATGCAGAGTGCTATTGCAAATGCAGAGAGGGCAGAAGACTGTCCTCTTGCAAAGGAGATACTAGGTCAGCTTAAAGAAAACATGGATATAGCGAAGGAAGATAGAATACCGATATGCCAGGACACCGGCATGGCGGTATTCTTTATAGAACTCGGACAGGACGTCCATATAGTGGGCGGTTCACTTAGTGAAGCCATAAATGAAGGTGTAAGACGCGGCTATACTGAGGGATATCTCAGAAAATCTGTTGTCGGAGATCCTCTAATCAGAGAAAATACGAAGGATAACACTCCTGCAATAATTCACTATGATATAGTTCCGGGAGACAGTCTGAAAATCACTATCACTCCGAAGGGATTCGGAAGTGAGAATATGAGCCGTCTTGTGATGCTCAAACCGGCTGACGGAGTAGAGGGTGTGAAGCAGGTTGTTTTGGATACAGTTAAAAGTGCAGGACCGAACGCCTGTCCTCCATTTGTAATTGGAGTAGGAATTGGCGGAGATTTCGAGATGGTTGCGAAGCTTTCTAAGAAGGCACTTACCAGAGAGCCGGGAAGTCATAATCCGATAGAGCATATAGCAGCTTTGGAGAAAGAACTGCTTAGTGAGATAAACAGCTTCGGAATCGGACCGGCAGGTTTGGGCGGAAAAACCACTGCACTGGCCGTAAACATAGAAACCTATGCAACACATATAGCGGGATTACCTGTAGGTGTAAACATGTGTTGTCATGTTGATAGACATAAAACAGTCATACTGTAGTTTTATCGCGAAGCGATATATGTGACAGCAGTACACACGCAAGCTTGCTTGCATATGTGATACTGATGGCACATATGATGTCCGAAGGACAAACTACAGATATGCGATTATGTATATACATGAATCACGCTCGCGGTGTATCTCGCGAAGCTTTCCTTTCGTGTTTAACGAAAATCGAGCTATCGATTCCTGTATATACAATCGCAAATTAGGTTTATTACAAATATAAATAAGGTTATTTGATTTATAATTGAAAAAGGATACGAAATGGAAAAAAGACTTACGATACCGGCAACTGATGCTGAGATACAGGAACTAAGAGCCGGAGATATGTTATATATAACAGGAACTATATATACGGCAAGGGATGCGGCCCATAAAAGGATGTTTGATACCTTGAATCAAGGTGGTGAGCTACCATATGATATCGAAGGAAGTTTTGTTTATTATCTGGGACCAACTCCTGCGAGACCGGGACAGGTAATTGGATCTGCAGGTCCTACAACCTCAAGCAGGATGGATAAGTATACGCCACTTCTCCTAAGTAAGGGTCTTAAGGGGATGATCGGAAAGGGCAAGAGAAGTCCTGAGGTTGTAAAAGCAATCGTTGAAAACAAGTCTGTTTATATGGCTGCAATAGGTGGACTCGGTGCACTCCTTTCCAAAAGAATAATAGCAAGTGAAGTCATAGCATATGATGATCTCGGAACGGAAGCTATTAGAAAGCTGACTGTAGAGAATCTTCCGGTGGTTGTTATAATCGATACAGAGGGAAATAATTTATATGAGACGGCAGCTGAGGATTATCTAAAAGAGATATCTGCGAATGAAGATTAAAGAGAAGGTCTCAGGACGCAGATAATAAGTGGAGATTTAGTATGGCGAAGGAAAAAAGCAAAAAGAAAAAGAACAAAAAGGGATTGGTTGCGGCTATCAGCCTGATAGCGGTCCTTGTAATAGCGGGACTTATCTGGGCATGGGTAGCATTAACGCCGGGATATATATTTGTAAGTGATGCAGTTTCAAACTATTATAAAGCTATTAGTGATGAAGATAGAGAGCTTTATAAGAAAACCTGTTATACAAGTAAGTGGAAGGATAATTATTCCAATGGTGGAACGGATTTAGATGCTGCACTAGATGAGGCTTATGCTCTTCAGTCAGGAGCTACCTACAGCAATGTGAAGCTGGTGTCGGAGGAGGCACTGGACGATGAATATGCTGAGAAGATGGAGGACAGTCTGAAGAATCATTATGGAATAGATGTCAGCATAAGCAAGATAGAGAGCGTTAGCTTCAAGGTAGACGTAGATTTTGATGGAGCAGTTGATAGCTCTGGAACGATTACCAGATACTGTTATAAGAGTGGATTTAAATGGTTTTTCCTCTCTGATCCGGCTGTTCAGGTGGATCTAGGAATAGAGGGATAATACTACTAAAAAGATGGAGGCTTCAGAATATGATCCATAAGCTTTTTAAACAGATGGTTGTATCTAATATCATATCAGCTATGGCGGTTATGCTCTGTCTTCTGATAGACAGCATCATGATAGGACGATTTTTAGGTGTTGATGCTATGGCTGCTTATACACTTTCAAATCCTGTATTGCTTGTTTTTGCGGGATTCGGAAGCCTCATGTCAACAGGAATACAAGTGGTCTGCAGCCAGGCGATGGGCAGGGGAGACGAGAAAACAATCAACAATTGTTACAGTCTGTCCCTGATGGTCATGGCTGCTTTTGCATTTGGAGGACTTGCTTTAATACTTATCTTTATTGATCCGGTCTGCGTACTGCTTGGTGCAGAGGAAGGAACAGAGGTCTACAGACTTACAAGAGACTATCTGGTTGGATTTGTCATCGGAGCACCTGCATTCATCGGAGCACAGGTTCTTATACCTTATCTTCAGATGGCAGGACGAAGAGTACTTCTGGTTGTAGCTGTCCTCACAATGACTGTAGTAGATGTGGCTTGCGATTTGATAAATGTATATGTGGTGAAAAAAGAAACCTTTGGAATGGGTCTTGCCTCAACCATAAGTTACTTCGTTGCATTTTGCATAGGCGTGAGCTATTTTGCAGGAAAGAAGTGTATCTACAAGTTCAAGCTGAAGGGTATAACAAGAGGTCTGTTCGTAAGGATCATAAGAGGTGGAGTCCCGATGCTTGTAAATCAGGTCAGCATCGTGCTTCTGGTTTATCTCGTAAATCAGGTACTTTTGGATGTCGGACAGAAGACCGCGGTCGCTGCATATATGGTCTGCACCACCATATCCAATCTGGGATACTGCATAGGAAATGGTATCGCAGAGGTTTCCCTAATGCTGACCGGAATAGCATACAAGGAAGAGGACAGAGGTGCATTTGGAACCATTATAAAAGAGCAGACAAAGTTTTCCATATTTATAAATGCTATCGTAACGATTATTTTCTTTGTGGGAGCAGTTCCGCTTGTCAGGCTGTTCCTCGGAAACAATCCGACAGTCGAAGGAGAAGCAGTTATGGGGCTCAGACTCTGCTCGCTTTGCTTTGTTGTAAGCTCGATAAATGCAGCCTTCAGAAAGTATTATCAGGGAATTGAAAGAGTTCGTTTCTCTGAACTTATCTCTGTTCTTCAGAACTTTGTATTTCCGGCTACTATTGTTGTGACTCTGGGTTATTCAATCGGAACTACTGGTGTCTGGATGTACTTCCTTCTGGGTGAGGTTATAACCATCATCTTCATAACGCTGGCAGTATGGAGGATGAGTAAGAAGAGACTCTGCAGCCTGGAGAGTTATATATGTATAAGTGATGATTTTGGTGCTTCTGAAGATGATGTGCTGGAGCTTGAGATATATAACAAGGATGATATTCCGGAGGTTATCAGCAAAACAACCCAGTTCTGTAAGGAACATGGAGAGTTCGGAAGAAGTGAGATGTATACAGCGCTCTGTATAGAAGAGATGGCAAACAATATTGTGGAGCATGGCTTTATGGAAGGCGCTGATAACAACATAGATATAAGACTTGTAAAGAAAGAAGAAGAGCTGATACTGAGGATCAGAGATAACTGCAAAGCATTTAATCCAAAGGATTATTATGAGCTGAACCGTAAGCAGGATGATCCGGCAACTCATATAGGAATCAAGATGGTTTTCAGGACTATCAAGGATATAAGCTATGTTAATTCTCTGGGACTTAACTGTCTCACAATGAGAATAAGAAATGAAAAAAAGGCGTAATGATGATCAAGCTATTTGATGAGATTCCGTATCTTGAGACAGAAGAATTGCTTATCAGACAGATGGAAGAGTCTGATGCAGATGCACTTGATAAGCTGAGATACGACTCAGATGTTAAGAAGTATATACCAACGTTTTTATATGAATATAAGTATAAGGACGCACGGACTGTAATAAATAAGATGAAGGAGGACTGCTTTGATAAAAAGGAGCAGATAATCCTGGGTGTTTACCTGAAGAATGAAGGACAAAAATTTTTAGGACTGGCGGAGTTCTATAATTATTCAGAAGAAAATCACGATGTTAGTCTCGGTGTACGTTTACTGAAGGAATACTGGGGAAGAGGAATAGCGAAGCAGGTAATAAATTGTATGGAAGATTATCTGTTTAACGAGACGGATGTAGAGATAATAAAAGCATCTATACTATCTGCAAATAAAGCATCCGCTAAGGTTGCAGAGAAAAAGGGATATACCTTGGTTGAGCAGGGAATCCTTGAAGATTGGGGATTTGAAGAACCGAAGGTGACTGATAAATGGGTGCTTAGTAAAGAAAATTATAAAAGCCGCACTGTGTGTCAATAAAGGGACATAGTGTGTGAGATAATACCTTCTGACAGACAAAATAAAAAACTTGAAGGATGGTTTTCAAGTATTAATAAGAATCAGGAGGTACAAAATATGTGGGAGAGATTTAAGTTTTGGTTTATGGGATACAAGGATTGCCAGGGCTGCTGTCTGGGATGCTCTTTTTTCGAGGAGTGCAAGGCTGACGTTATGACGGAGGCTGCAGAGAGAGAAGCTTATGAAAGAGATGTTTGTATCGATTCTATAATCAAGGAGAGAATGGTTAACAGTTGTGACCGAAGGAGTGCATGATAGATATGACAAGAAGAGAGAAAGCAATAGAAAACTTTATGAATGGTTATAATTGTTCTCAGTCAGTTGTGCTTGCTTTTTCAGATATGCTTCCAGTTGATACGACGGAGCTTTTAAAGCTTTCTTCTTCTTTCGGAGGTGGAATGGGACGTCTACGCGAGGTCTGCGGCTCTGTAAGTGCGATGTTTATGGTAGCCGGACTCCTCTATGGATATGATGGACCGGAGACAGGACAGGTCAAGGCGGATCACTATGCCAGGATACAGGAGCTGGCTCATAGATTTGAGGAGAAACACGGCACGATAATCTGTCGCGAGATGCTGGGACTGAGTGTTCATCACGATGTTCCTACCCCTGAGGCACGTACGAAGGAGTATTATAGAAAACGTCCGTGTCCGGAAATAGCAGGGGATGCTGCAGAAATCCTTGAGAGGTATATAGAAGAGAATCCTTTAAAGCAGGGGATTTGAGCTGTAAGAAATTCGTAAGTTGATTTGTTGAGGGGCTGTGATATTCTACGATGGTTTTGCGAGAGCAGGCAAGACCATTGTAGAATATTTTTTTTGCAAAACATTTTTTTAGGAAAACGTGGATATGCTATGACCGGGCTGTTTTAATTGAATAGAACCACAAAAGAAGTTATAATAAATGAGGTTGATAACTATATGAAATACAGGGAGTAATGAGTAAATGAAGAAATTATTTGGTGGCATCAATCTGACATGGCCGAAGTTGATCATATTTGCAATTCTGGCCGGTGTTTATACTGCAGCAATGGCCATCATACCACAGGTTCACTATACTTCTCTGAACACGATCGCAGTGTCCTTTGAGGTCTGGGTATTCTTTGGAATATTTATCATAATGAACAGCAAGTCCAACAAGGACTCGGGACTCAAATGTTTTGTATTCTTTCTAATAAGCCAGCCTCTTGTATATCTGCTACAGGTACCGTTCAGCCGCCTGGGCTGGGGACTTTTCGGATATTATAAGTACTGGTTTTTATGGACGCTTTTCTGTTTCCCGATGGGTTATATAGGCTACTACCTGAAGAAGAACAAATGGTGGGGAATGGTCATACTTATTCCCATCATAGTACTGGTTTCTTTTTCGTATACTATGTATCTGAGTTATTTCTTCTTCTCATGGCCAAAGTATATCCTGATAGTTCTTTTCTGTGTGGGAACTATGATCCTATATCCGATAGTTCTTCTGGAGGACAAGATAGCGAAAGCAATAACACTTTCTGTGAGCTTCCTGCTGATACTTATGACTACGTATATTACATATATGAATCCCCCAGTATACAGTACGGAAATAATGAGTAACAATGAAGAGCATCCTCTAGATGATACTTATTCTGTGTCTCTTGCAGACAGCAAGTACGGTGAAGTAAAAATCATCTATATGGAAAGCGTTGAGGATTATATGCTGCATGCGGATTTCAGACACGAGGGTGATACTGTGCTGACAGTGACCTCTCCTTCTGGAGAGAAGACAGAGTATGATCTCATGATAAAGAGAGATACATACGAATATAAGAAGAGATAGTGTTGTTTTAAGCGGAGGCTGAGATGAAGGCTTATACCGGATTTGCTGAAGTATATGATGAGATGATGGATAACATCCCCTATTTAGAGTGGGAGGCTTATCTGCTACAGCTTCTATATATGAATAATGTAAAACCGGATGGAAGGATAATTGAGCTAGGTTGCGGAACCGGAACCATGACGGCGCTTCTTTCGGAGATAGGACTTGATATCTCAGGCATAGACCTGTCGGAGGATATGCTGAAGATAGCCAGGGAAAAACATCCTGAGATTACATTTGCAATGGCAGATATGAGAGAGTTTACTCTTGAGCAGAAGGCAGATGCGATGATCAGCATAGCAGACAGCATGAACTATATGAGAAACGTTGATGAGCTGACCAGAGTATTTAAATGTGTGAGAGACGCGCTGAGTCCCGGAGGAGTTTTTATATTTGATCTGAAAACGGAGTTTTTCTTTAAGCATATAGTGGCAGACAGGACATATCGCGGAAGAGGGAAAGGCTTTACCTATGTCTGGGCAAATAGCTATAATGAGGATGAGAAGTATCACCTATATGATGTAACCATAAAACGTAAGGGACCTGACAGAAAGACTGTGACTCATAAAGAGATTCACAGACAGCAGGTGTTCACAGGTAAGGATATAAAGAAAGCAGCACAGGCCGCCGGATTTACAAAGGCGAGGGTTTATGGAAATATGAAACTGGAAAAACCTAGGCTGTCTGATGACCGGATATATGTTGTTCTTACCAGGACAGACTAGGAATATGTTATGCAGGTCAAGTGGCAGGTGGGGCATAGCCATGCTATAATAAGGTAAGTGACGCAATATGTGGATATATATGATTAGCAATAATAGATCGGCTCATGAACGGAGGTAGAATATGAGGAGAGATATAAGAGCGAGGGTAAAGCTGAAAAGAGCCTGTGCGATGGTTTTGGCAGCTGCTATGGCAGCAGGTGTGTCTCCTAAGCTTACAGTTAATGCCGCGGGTAACAATATGGTTTTTGAAGCCGAAGGCACGGAGCTTGGAAACGATAATCAAAGCACATACATACTCCAGGCTATAATAGCAAAGGCAAGGGAGTTTTATTTGACAATAAAGGATAATGAGGTTTATAAAACCGTTGCGGAGAATCTGAAGAAAGCAATCGATAATGCAACAGCTATAATAAATTCCGGAAGTATCACGCCGGATATGATCGCGAAGGCAATAGCAGAAATTACTAAGAAAATGGATGAAGCCTGGGATAAAGCCAAAGAGGAAGCCAAGAAGAATGCCGATGAAGCCTGGGATACAGCTAAAGAGGAAGCCAAGAAGAAGGCCGAGGATATAAAGACGAAGGCTGAAGAGGCGAAGGCTGCTATAGAGAAGAAGGCTAAAGAGGCCGAAGAGGACATAAAGAAGAAGATAGAGGAAGAGATTGAGAAGGCAAAGAAGGCATGGGAGGAATCCAAGGAGAAGGCTGCCGCAAAGAAGCGTTCCAGTGAATGGATAGACGGAAAGTGGTATAATGCTGACGGAAGCCAGACCTATGCGGATACAGGAAGCTGGAAGAGTGATTCCACCGGCTGGTGGTTCGAGGATACTTCAGGCTGGTATCCGAAGAATGAATGGCAGAAGATTGATGGTAAGTGGTACTTCTTCTGTGCAGACGGATATATGGATTACAGCGAGTACCGCGATGGTTACTGGCTGGGCGAAGATGGCGCATGGATCGAGGTTTATAAGGGTGGCCACTGGATGTGTGATTCCACTGGTTGGTGGTACGTTGACGAATATGGCTGGTATCCGAAGAGTGAGAGCCTATGGATTGATGGAGTGTGCTACAGTTTTGGAGCAGACGGTTACTTGAAATAAGAGAGAAGTGGCAGAGCATATCGAGAAGAAAGAGGAAGAAGCTTTCAGACAGGGATAATTAATAATTAGTGAGGGTAAATATTATGAAGAAAATTATAGGTAGGATATTGATAGTTTTACCTGCGGTACTTTTGCAGATACTTTGGTATGTAGCAGTTATTATGCTACTTAACAAGTGGGTTGGAGGAAACCTGGGAATCATACTCAGAGCGGTATTTACTGTACTCGGTGTTTTGTTTGTTATATATCTTGTGTCAAAAAGGGACGAGAGTTCATACAAGATGCTATGGGTTATAGTCATACTTGCACTACCAATCCTTGGTGCCATGCTTTATCTGACACTTGGTAACAAGAAGACAGGAAAGAAGCTTTCAGAGAATCTGGAAAAGGCTTCCAAGAACCTGCTTGGCGATAATGATGCCACGGAAAAGGGAAGATCTCAGAATGATATGATCATAAACAAGATCAAGGAAGAGGATATGCGTCTGGGACAGACTCTTCAGCATCTGACAGAATCAACAAGATTCCCGATTCATATAAACGGAACCTCGAAGTATTATCCTTTTGGTGAAGATATGTTCGCGGATATGCTGGTTGATCTGAAGAAGGCAGAGAAATATGTATATATAGAGTACTTTATTATAGAGAACGGAAAATTCTGGGATTCTTTAGTGGAGATACTGCAGGATAAGGCCAGTGAGGGCGTGGACGTCCGTGTTATGTACGATGACCTGGGAAGTATCGGAACCTATTCTGCAAAGGACATCACGGAGCTGCAGAAGAAGGGAATCAAATGTATCGCATTTAATCCATTCTTCCTGATAAAGTCACAGCTGAATAACAGAGACCACAGAAAGATCATGGTAATCGACGGCAAGGTCGCTTACAGTGGTGGTGTCAATCTGGCAGACGAATATATAAACGAAGTTGAGAAGTTCGGTGTATGGAAGGATATCGGTTTCAGGATCACAGGTACAGCAGTACAGAGCTACACATATATGTTTGCTGAATTCTGGGAGGCATTCTCCAAGGAACCTGTACCGAAGAAGATGCTGGTTAAGTCAGGATATGAACCGGCCAGCGATGACAGTAACGGTTATATACTTCCTTATTATGATTCGCCGATGAGGGACGAGCCATCGAGTAACGTCCTCTTTACAGAACTGCTTTCCATGGCAACTGATTATATCTGGTTCTATACACCTTATCTGATGCTGGGTGATGCACTGAACGATGCATTTATCAGAGCGGCGAAGAGAGGTGTGGATGTAAGGATCATCATGCCGGGTATACCGGATAAGAAAATGGTATTCAGACTTGGACGAAGCTACTATCATGACCTCCTGGAGGCCGGTGTGAAGATATATGAATACACTCCGGGCTTTGTACATGCTAAGGCAGTGATCATGGATGACAAGCTTTGCGGAATCGGAACAGTCAATCTGGATTACAGAAGCCTCTTCCTGCACTTCGAGTGCTTCTCACTTTTCTACAAGGCAGATATCATAGAAGAGCTGAAGAAGGATTATCTCGAGTCACTGAAAAAGAGCAAGCAGCAGTCGCTTGAAGATGTAAAGCACGGCACAATGGGTATGCTTCTTGATGGCGTACTGCGAATTGCAGCTCCGCTTTTATAAGACGAAAACAGAAAGAGAAAATAGAGAGAATGACTAATGAAAAAACAAATGTAATGCGTGTCCTGGACAGCAAGAAAATAGAGTATAAGAGTCACAGCTATGAACCGGATGCGACTATGAGTGGCGAGGAGATAGCCGAAATACTCGGAGAGAGTCCGGAGAAGGTCTTCAAGACCCTGGTGACTCAGGCAAAGTCCGGACAGTACTATGTGTTTGTTGTCCCTGTTACCGGCGAGCTTGACCTGAAGAAGGCGGCAAAGGTAGCAGGAGAAAAGGCTATAAGCATGATAAAGCAGAAGGAGCTGCTGCCACTTACGGGATACGTGCATGGTGGCTGTTCACCTGTTGGGATGAAAAAACATTTTCCGACATATATAAATGAAACAGCAGAGGAGTATGACAGGGTTTACGTGAGTGCCGGCAAGGTTGGCTATCAGGTGGAACTGAGCCCGTCGGATCTCTTAAGGGTTTCCGGTGGAAAGTATGCTGATGTGATCATCTGAGCTTAACGCGGATTCTGTCAAATAAGGAAGATGAAGCAGGCTATGAAGGAGAAGAATATGGTTAAAAAGGTATTGGGGCTGGTAGGAGTGGCCTGTATATTAGGTCTTACTGTTCATGGTAATTATGTTTCGGCTAAGGATGGAGTAGCTATAAACTCGACAAATTTCCCTGACGATACATTTAGAAGTTATGTTAAAAATTATGATGAAAACGGGGATGGGGTACTCTCGGGCAGCGAGAGAGAAGCAGTTACATCCATTAACGTACCTGGATACAAGCTGAGCTCAATAAAGGGTATAGAATACTTTACGGAAATAACAGGTCTTGACTGTAGCTATAACTACTTAACAGAGCTGGATCTATCGCATAACACAAAACTGAGAGCAGTAAGAGCTGATAATAATAAGTTTTCCACGGCGAATGTCAGTACCCTCACTGAACTCGAGGACCTGAATCTTGGAGGATACTCAGTTGAAACGGTAGATCTCTCAAATAACAGAAAGCTTACCGACGTTGCTCTTGGTGCAAACATCAAGCATATCGATCTATCTTATAATACAGAATTAAATTCTCTAACTTTAGGTGGCAGTTTGTCAGAACTGGATCTGACCTACAACAAAAAAATCAGATTTATATATATCGGAAAAACAAATATAAAAAGATTAGATGTAAGTAATTGTACAGAACTGGTTGATCTGGATGTCAGAACATGTGAGCATTTGGATCTTATTATCATACCTCAGTACGCTGTTCTTGTGGATAAGTATGATGGTAAAAATCTGCATATAAGTAAATGGAATAATGAGACTATTCATCGTGTAAACGATCCTTACGCGAACATGTGGATTGATGGCTATTGGTATGGGGCAGATGGTTCACAGACATATGACGGAGTTATGTCCTGGAAATCTAACTCAAGGGGCTGGTGGCTCGAGGACACTTATGGCTGGTATCCTGTGTCATGTTGGCAGATGGTTGATTATAGATGGTACTATTTTGATGGATCCGGTTATATGTGTGCTAACGAATATCGAGAAGGATATTACCTGAACAGCTCAGGCTCAGTCACTCATAACAATTATTTTTATTGGGTATATGATGACGGATGGAAGTATAAGAGAGATGGGACTGGCGATAATCCGGATGTATACCTTCGTTCTGAATGGGCAAAAATAGATGGCCTGTGGTACTACTTTGATGAAAATAAGTATATGGTTACAAATCAGTACATCGATGGATACTGGATAGGAGCCGACGGAGTATGCTGGTGATGAAACTGGCGTGGTTTGATAGATTGTGTGTAGAGTTTGGGATGTGAAAGCTACTATTGAAGGATATTTGAAAATTGGGAGGTCACTATGACATTTAACGAATTATTGGAAAAGGTAAGAGGAATTGCATCTAAAGCAGATGTATCTGACAAGGATTTTCTTGCGGTGCAGGTAAATATCACCGGTGAGGGTGAAGGGGTATTCTATGTTGAGGTGAAGGATCATAAGGTCAGCGTAGAACCGTATGAGTATAATGATAGGAATTGTGCTATAACTATGAATATGAAGAATTTTAACAAGCTTCTTGACGGAAAGCTTAATCCGGTTGTAGCATACACGCTGGGAAAGCTTAAAGTTGACGGCGATGTTGGTAAGGCACTTGAGTTTTCAGAGTTGATAAAGTAAAAATGTTTGGTCGCGTTTTTCTGTTTTTATAATAAGAAAATGGACATGTCCAAAGTGTAAAAATGAACATGACCGTGATGTAAATGCTGCAATAAATATACGAAATGAAGGAATCAAATACTTAAGCATTTAAGTATTTAAGTATAGATAGAACCGTCGGGCAGACGGGGATAGCTCGTGTATGCTGTGATCGTTAGATCGCTCGAACGAGAAGCCCCCACTTCTTAGCGAAGCGAAAGTGGTGGGAGTATGTCACCAAAGAAGACAGGAAGAATTTGATGGGAGACTTCTGTCGTGGCTGTGGCTATTGCATGCCATGTACAGTAGGAATACAGATCAATAACTGTGCGAGAATGTCGCAGCTCATCAGGCGTTCGCCATCTCAGAATTTCCTATTCGAAGAGTGGCAGGGACTTATGATGAAGATTGAAGAATGCATCGACTGCGGACTTTGTAAAACAAAGTGCCCATACGAGCTCGACACACCGAACCTGCTCAGGAAAAACCTGGCGGACTATAAAGACATCCTGGCGGGGAAGGTTGAAATATAAGTGGTTACGTTTCGTAACCTAGCCGGTTGAATTCTGCGTCATCCATAAGTATAATCAAATCAATCAGAGTCGACACTGATACCTATCATACTTAATAGTATGAATAAAGGATACTTAGCAAATCTAAATGCATGATGAAGGGATACTTATGGATGATACAAATAAGGACATACTCAGGCTTTTAAAAAGAACGGTCGTATGAGCTTTACTGAGATTGGTAATCAGATCGGGATATCACGTGTCGCGGTAAAGAAGCGTGTGGAGAAGCTTGAAGATGCCGGAATCATACGCTGCTATAAAGCGATTATTTATCGCGAGGAAAATGTAAAGATGCTCATGGAAATAACTACAGTAGATGATGACTACGAGGATATATTTGAGTATCTGAATCGAAGCGGTTATGTGACTGAGCTTTATGTGATGACCGGAAAGAATCGTATACATGCTACTGCAGTAGCTGCTGATGTATCAGAACTAAAGTATCTGGCGAAAATGGTAAGCAAGGAGTTTGATGATAAGATCAAAACCATTAGCTGCCATGGTGTGAAAGAAATAGTGAAAGATACATTTGGAGGTGTCGACTATGACAGAGAAAGACGGAAGAATTATAAATGAGAAGGACGGAAAAATAATAAATGAAAAAGTAATGAGAGAGATGAATAGATATCTCGAAGGAACCTCAATCGAGGAAATATTACTTATGAATAAAAGGCTTTTTCATTTTAAAGTAATGTTTAATAATGAGCAGATGGAACAGGGGGTTGATGTCCTTGATCTAAGCCAGAGAGCATACAACTGTCTCAGAAGAAACAACATCTATACCTTGGGCGATCTTGTTAATGGTGTGGAAACTAAGGGGGACGAGACAAGCAAAAGACAGCTGCTCAGATTCAGAAACCTTGGTAGAAAAACATCAGAAGAAATTCTGCTCAAGCTCTTCTATTATCAGTTCCTGGTTTTATCCGAAAAACAGAAGAAAGCTTATATGCAGATGGTGATACATTCAAATAATAAATGTGCCTAAACATCAAAATTGCCAGGTGCCCAGAGGTCTGTCCCGAAAAGGGGACAGACCTTTTGTTAAACTGGAATTAGTTAAAAACTAGAGTGAATAATTTTATGAAGGAGGGCACTGCTATGATGAATGAGAGTAATACTATGATGAATGAAAGTAAAACTATGATGAAGAAGTTCAGGGATGAGTATATATTCATTGAGGGGTATGCGATGGAGAATGGGCTCATCTTCAAGATGATTGGTGACAAGCTGTATGTTATTTCGGATATAGCTTATTGGAAGATAGCATATCTCAGGGAGTGGGATGAATTCGCGCTATATCACGGTAACACGATGCCGACAGATCTGAATGTTCTCAAGTATGAGGATGCAGATTATCATTTTCAAAAGGATGCGAAGCTTTCACGTTCAATAATGAGACTTATGATCTACATCAGGAGGCATGATGATTACCGTGCACATCTGATCGAGAATGTAGAGAATATGCCAAGGAGAACTAAGAAACAGAAGAATGAATATGCTGCGATGAAGAGACGTGAAGAGAGATACAATACCGCAAGAGTCCTGCAGCTGATAAACGCTGTAGGTATGGCAAGTGAAAGAAGGCTGGCGGTTAGTGCATAAGGAACTTGAAGTGTGGCTAAATATAATATATAATTTAGTCGCAAAGGAGGGCGGGAAAATGCAGATAGTTCCAATGAGAGATTTAAAAAATACAGTTGAAATAGAAAGGCTCTGTGATGAGACCAATGAGCCTGTGTTTGTTACAAAAAATGGTTATGGTAGGCTAGTGGTAATGAATCTTGAGTGCTATGAAAGAACTCTTAAACAAATGGTTGAAGCAAGCCAAGTGAATGAAGGTATTTCTGATTATGAATCAGAAAGAATAGTAAAAGGCGAGTCTGCAATTAAAAAGTTGAGGAAAAAACATGATATCTGAAAGATATAATTATTATCTAACAGTTGCTGCTGAGAACGACATAGATAATACATTTGAATATATATCAGTTGAATTATCCAATCGCGATGCAGCTTACAATCTGGCTGACAAGCTGGAAGAGAAACTAGGGGAAATATGTACAACTCCAAAGCTGGGAAAGATTGTACAAAATGAGTTTTTAAGAAGAACAGATGTTAGGTTAATTCATATAAATAATTATTTATTATATTATGTTGTGGATGAGAAAAAGAAAAGAATAATTGTATTACGTTTTATTTTTGGTGGACGTAACCAAAACTCTATTTTTAAAGATATATAAATGAAAAGAAGAAGGAGCACACGCTCAATGTCATTAAGTTAAGCTTAATGACATTGGGCAATGCCCCTGACTTTGTCTACAGTCTGAGAGCAGGTTATGCCTGCTCTTTTTTTACAGTTTTTAAAAGATTGATTTTTATAATGAAAAGTTTGTTTTCTATAGTGATAAGTCTGGTTTCGATAATGAAAAGGGACGCTCGTTTGTAAAGAGTGTGGTATAATAATCTATGTATGGTGCGATTTGCTTACTGCTTATTATTGTGGTATGCACGGCATCAATTATTTAATGTGGAGGTAATGTTTATATGTCTAGTTTTATTACAGCTTTGATCAAGCAAAGAAAAGATGCAAAAAAGGCTGAACCAAGCAGTGATGGAAGACTAAAGGAGATCATTGCAGTTCTAAAAAAGTATAATTATGATGATGGTATTACACCGGAGATAACGGTGAATATTCTTCAGGATCTGGGTCCGACATTTGTCAAGATTGGACAGATAGCTTCACAGCAGGCGGAGTATCTTCCTGCTGAGTATTGTGATGCTCTGGCAAAGTTGCATTCTGAGGTTGCGCCGATGGATATAGAGACGGTGAATTCTCAGATAGAGAAGTATCTCGGAAAAACAACGAGTGAGCTTTTCAAGTCGTTTGATGATAAGCCACTGGGCTCAGCTTCAATTGCTCAGGTTCATAAAGCTGAGCTTTTTGACGGAACCGTTGTTGCAGTTAAGGTACGTCGTCCGGGAATCGTTGAAACGGTGGCACGTGACTTTGCACTTATCGAGAAGATACTGGATAAGTTTTTAAAAGAAGAAAAGGATGTGTTTGATATAAGAGGCCTTATCCTTGAACTGGAAAACACCTCGAAGATTGAACTTGACCTTACAAACGAGGCGGACAATCTGGACAAATTCTGGAAGAATAATGCTGAGCGTGAGAGGATTGAAAGTCCGAAGTGTTATCGTGAGTATACCTGCGAGGCAATTCTGACTGAGAGCTTCGTAACAGGTAAAGAGGTAAGTGATACCGAGTTCCTTGCAACTCTCAGTGAAGAAGAGCGTGATGATTTAGCAACTCTTCTTGCAGACAATTTTGCCTCGCAGATCCTTACGGATGGTTTCTATCATGCAGATCCTCATTCGGGAAATGTACTGATTAAGGATATGACTTCAGGTGATCAAGCTGAGCAACAAGGGAAACCAATCGAATGGATCGACTTCGGTATGATGGGTATTCTTTCTTCCCAACAACGAAGAATCCTTATTGATCTTGTTACAAATGTCGTGATGCAGGATGCATACAAACTGAAGCTTACTGTCCTGAAGGTTGCTAAGCCTAAGGGCGAGATAGATCATGCTTATCTTATTGGTATGTGTGAGGATATGTGCAGTCAGTATAGCGGAACAGGCTTTGGTGATTTTGCACTGGGTGATCTGCTTGGTACAATCTTAGATGGACTTCAGGTCGGTAACTTCAAGGTAGAACCTTTCCTCACAAATCTTGCACGTGGAATCATTGCCATGGAGGGTACTATAAAAACTCTCAGCAAAAAGGTTAACATCCTTGATGCATTTACGGATAAGCTGCATGGAGTTATGGATTTCAATATCAATCTCGAGCATCCTGAAGAGATGAATCCTGATATAGCATTAAAGCTGTTCCAGCTGAGTGAAGCAATAACGAATTCTTCCAACAAAACTGCTGAAGCATATGACATGCTTGAGAAGGGGCAGATCAAGGTGGGAAGTGAGTTTAGCTTTGAAGATAAAACACTTAATATCGTAAATCGCCTAACAGGATATCTGGTGAGAGCACTTGTGATAGTTGCACTTATTATAGGTTCAAGTATTCTATGTACGTCGTCTGTCATAAGTGAAGATAGAGAGGTCATATCAATCATCTTCCGAGCAGTTGGATTTGTTGGATTTGTCTCAGGTGCACTATTGGCATTTAAGCTTTGTAAGGATGTAAAAAAAGGAAAATAGAGATAAATAGAGGTTAATAGAAATAAAAGAGGTAAATAAAGTATTATATGAAACCGCAGGAAGATATAATGGATACCTATACAGGGTTTGCATATGTTTATGATGAAATGATGAGCAATATTCCGTATCTGCAGTGGGAGGCATATCTGCTTCAGATGCTTTACTCAAGTGGAGTTAAACCTGACGCGAGTATAGCGGAGCTGGGGTGTGGAACGGGCACCATGACAGAACTGCTTTATGACGATGGCTTTGATATCACGGGAATTGATCTGTCGGAGGATATGCTGAGTCTCGCCAGAGAGAAGGTGCCCGGAGTTTATCTAACCCCTGGCGAGAATAC
>DGHK01000025.1 GCA_002392655.1 Lachnospiraceae bacterium UBA3850
AGGAACTTGATAAACTGAGGATTGATACCATTCAGTCTTGATGAACTCTCATTGATACCTACTGCCTGTGTATAAAGTCCAAGCGTAGTAAACTTAAGCACCAGCATAATGATGATAACGCATATCATTGCTATAAAGAATGGTGTCGGAATCGGAATACCCGGTATATATCCTCCGAAATATCCGAATGATGGCTCGCTTATGATAGGAAGCTCATTGTTGTTGATCCATGCAGCGATTGAACGTCCTGCAGTAAACAGTATCAGCGTCGCCACCATAGGCTGTATCTTAAAGTACGCCACCAAAATTCCATTAAATGCACCGAAGAGCATTGCTACTAAACATGCTAAAAGGAACGCTACAATTATAGGAGCACTAAGTATATTAGTGTTATCATCGTTCCTAAGGACTCTCAGGATAACACTTCCGGCGATAGCTATAGCTGCACCAACACTGATATCCTGTCCGCCTGAAGCAGCAGTAACAAGTGTCATACCGATTGCCAGGATGGCAAGCTCTGAGCCATAATCAAGTATGGTAATGAGATAACCTGAAAGTACCGGATCACCATCACTGTTATATCCCTTGGTTATAGTGAAGAAAGACGGATCTACGATCAGATTGAAGATAGCAAGTGCTACTATAGCTGCTAAAGGGATAAGTAATTGTTTGTTAAATGCTATTCTTTTCTTTCCCATTACTTAACCCTCCTTTCCTTCTTCTGACTGTCCCGCAATGGTCTTCATGATTCCGCTCTGTGTCAGATCGTCGCCTGTAAGCTCGCCTACCATCTTACGGTCTCTCATGACAACGAGTCTTGAGCAAGTACGAAGCATCTCGTCTGTTTCAGAGGAAATGAATGTGATACTCATTCCTTCAGATGCAAGCTTCAGAACAAGCTTCTGTATATCAACCTTGGTACCTACGTCGATACCTCTGGTTGGTTCATCAAGTATCAGGTATTCCGGATGCATCAGCAGCCATCTGGCCAGAATAACCTTCTGCTGATTTCCACCTGAAAGTGACTTGATCGGGGTATCTGCCGAAGCAGTTTTTATATCCAGCAAATCGATATATTCCTCTGCCAGCTTATATGTTTTCGCCTTCGAATATGGTTTAAAGAAACCACGGAGCACCTGAGATGCAAGTATGATATTCTCTCTTACCGAGAGATCTCCTATGATACCATCCACCTTTCTGTCTTCCGGCAGATAAGCTATACCATGCTTCATTGCATCCAGCGGTTTGGATATCTTGATATCCTCTCCATGCATCTTTACGTGACCGCCCAGAACTCTGTCTGCACCGAAGATCGCTCTTACGCTCTCGCTTCGTCCTGATCCGAGAAGTCCTGTAAAGCCGTTTACCTCTCCCTTGTTTATATAGAAGTTGAAAGGACTTATTCCGGCGTCACTCTGCAGCTGCTCTGCTTCAAATACAGGCGCCTCGTCCGCAGCCTGATCAAATGCTTTTGTATCTCCCTTTATGTCTGACAGATCATCCAGCTCTTTACCAAGCATCTTGGATACCAGCTGAACTCTCGGAAGATTTTCTATCTCATATTCTCCGACAAGCTTTCCATCTCTTAAAACCGTTATCTTGTCACACACTTCATAAACCTGGTCAAGGAAATGTGTAACGAAGATGATACCTACTCCCTTTGCCTTCAGGTCTCTCATAAGACCAAAAAGCTTCTGAACCTCACTCTCATCAAGCGATGATGTTGGCTCATCAAGTATCAGAACCTTACACTCCATATCAACCGCTCTCGCAATCGCTACCATCTGCTGCACTGCAAGCGAACAGCTGGCCAGCTGCTGGGTTGCCTTTGCAGGAATATCAAGAGACTTCAGGATATTATCTGCATCCTCGTTCATTTTCTTCCAGTTACGAAGACGGCTCTTGGTTCTTCCTATAAACATATTCTCTGCTACCGTAAGATTCGGACAAAGTGTAATTTCCTGATAAACAGTAGAGATTCCCAGATTCTGAGCATCCTGAGGTGAATGAATATGCACTTCACCTTCGTTACCCTTCAGGAAAATTTCTCCTTCTTCCTTCTCGTATACGCCTGTAATAACCTTGATCAGTGTAGATTTTCCTGCACCGTTTTCACCCATCAGAGCATGTATCTCGCCCTCACGCAAGGTAAAATCCACAGCCTGAAGAGCACGTACACCCGGAAAGCTTTTATATATATTATGTAATTCCAGTACTGCGTTATCTTTCACTGTTTCACCTCATTCTTATACCTCTAAAAAGGGCACGACATATAACTGTATATGCCGCACCCCTCTCAGTTTTATTTAAACTTAGATTCCGTAGTTATCAACGTCTTCCTGAGTAATAGTTGTTGCGTCAAATCCCTTTTCTTCCATGATGATTGTCTTCTCTGAAAGTGTCTCGCCATTTTCAAGCTTCTTGATAACGTCATCAATATACTTAGCCTGGAAAGGATTACACTGTCCATCATAGTTCCAGTTCTTGTTAAGGAGCTCTTCAAGTGCCCACTTGTTACAGTCAAATCCCATTACTACTACGTCTTTATCAACACCGTGTGAGATGTTAGCCTTGTCAAGTGCCTCTACAGCACCCTTAGCCATATCGTCGTTCTCTGCATAGATTACGTTGAACTTCTCGCCTGAATCGATAACTGACTGAACGATCTGCTGAGCCTTCTCTGCATTCCACTCAGCTGTCTGCTGCTGAACGATGTTCCATCCATTTTCCTTAGCCATAGTATCAAGTGCTCCTGATCTACCCTGCTGAGCTGCTGATCCCATAACACCCTGAAGGTGGATTATGTTGTACTCGCCGAGGTTCTGATCCTTAAGCCAGTTAGCTGCTGTCTCGCCTTCCTTGTCCATATCAGATACGATTGATGCCTCATAGAGACTGTCACTTGCATCGATAGTACGGTCGAAGAGGATAACTCTAACGCCTGCGTCCTGTGCATCCTTAAGTACGCTGTCCCAACCTGATGTATCAGCTGCTGAAAGAAGCAGATAGTCAACGCCGTCCTGGATGAACTTCTGAGCTGATGTGATCTGCTCATCATTCTTTAAGCTGTAAGCAAATGATGCATCATATCCATTTGCCTCACAGAACATAGCCTTGAGATCCTTATCGTTTGCTGTACGATATCCGGACTCGTTAGGATCGTTATTGATGATACCAACCTTGATTAAGTCTCCGCCGCCGCCCGATGTGTCGGCTGCTGTAGTAGCCTCTGTATCGCCTGATCCTGAATCTGATTTCTTGTCATCAGATGAACCACATGCTGCCATTGAGAGCACCATTGTGGATGCAACGAGAGTTGCAAGTAACTTTCTACCAAATTTCTTCATAAATAAAACCCTCCATCCATTTTTATAAAGTTTATAAAGTTTTTCCGTTACTTATGGGTAGAGTGTAGCAAAATAAAAAACCATTTGATACGGACTATTTTTCGATTTTTTTTAGAATTTTTATCAAAGAAAAATGGACCGGAACCATGTCCGATCCATTTTTATGATTTTTTACAAAAAAAGTTGAAAATGTTATTCAATTGTCAAAACACTAGTATTCTCTGCTTCTTATTACCTCATCTGAAAATATGGTTATATCATACTCTACATCATCTATCTGAACGCTTTTTACAGTATCATCAACAGCGAAAACGCTCTCATTTACATATGTATACTTCTGGAAATCCTCTCCGTTTTTTACCTTGTTTATAAGCTCCTTCAGGTAGGATCCCTGAAGCGGATTACACTCTACATCCAGTGCAATTTTGCCCTCCTTCATCATGTTAAGTCCCGAATGGGCAGCATCGAAGGATATGATAAGTATCTCTCCGTTTGCTATATCTGTTCCAACCTTTCGACCGGACTCTTCGATTGCTTCTATGGCACCTACTGCCTCATTATCATTTTCGCAGTAAACCACGTTGATATCCTCATGTTCCTTAAGGAGTGATTCCATAACCTCCTTACCCTTCGCCTGTGTATAATCGGCAGGAACCTCAGCCAGAATAGTCCATCCATATTTAGCAGCTGCGTTCTCAAGTCCTCCGGTTCTTCCTATCTGCGCTGTCGCACCAAGCGTTCCCTGTATATCAACAATCCTCAGATCCTCCGGATTAATACCCTTCTTCGCTGTAAAACTATTCAGCCATTCACAAGCCAGATCACCTTCACGCTTGAAGTCTGAGCCTACCCAGGCGGTATAGAGATATGTATCCTCAACATCAACCATTCTGTCAACTACGATAACAGGGATTCCGGCATCCTTCGCTTCCTGAAGAACAGTATCCCATCCGGTTTCCGTTACAGGCGCAAGAACTATGAAGTCAACCTCCTGCTGGATAAAATTCCTAATGGCCAGTATCTGTTTATCCTGCTTCTGCTGAGCATCATCAAACATAAGTTCAAAGCCATTCGCTCTGGTAAGAATATTTCTGATAGATTCTGTGTTTGCAACACGCCAGTCAGACTCGGCGCCGAGCTGCGAGAAACCAACTGTTATGAGTTCCTTCTGCTTCTCGGAATCCTTACTCTCCTTTTTCTCAGAACCGCAACCGCTGAGCAAAAGCAGGGTCACCATAACAAGACTTATCAGTTTTTTATATACTTTCTTTTTTGCTGTACTTATTTTATCACTCATTCACATATCCTTAAGTCTTCGGTATCCTGACCAAAACTTTTGTTCCTTCTCCATACTCACTCTCAACACTCATGCCATACTCTTCTCCGTAAAGCATCTCAAGTCGCTTCTCAACATTTGCCATGCCGTAACCACTCTGATCATCATCTGTTATATGACCGGCAATAAGTGATCTGAGCCTTTCCAGCTCTTCAGGTTTCATACCTATACCATCATCAATTATGCTGAAAACGATAGAATCATTTTCTTCTTTTCCGAGAACTCTTATCATTCCCTTTCCACGCTTATTCTTGATACCATGATAGAGCGCATTTTCCACTATCGGCTGAAGTGTCAGCTTCTGTATATGATACTCCAGGATTCCCTCATCAAAATCAATCTCATAATCAAGTATATCCTGATATCTGTATCTCTGTATCTCCAGATAACTCTTTACGTGTTCTCTCTCATTACTTATTGTTATCTCGCTCTGTCCCTTACTGAGCGAGATTCTGAAAAAGCTTGAAAGTTCCTGTATGATCTGAATTGCCTTCTGATTCTCGCCGGCCTCAGTCATCCAGAGTATTGCATCAAGGGTATTATAAAGGAAATGCGGATTTATCTGTTCTTGCAGAAGTCTGAGCTCAGCATCCTTCAGATTCTCCTGCTCCTTATGGATATCCTCAACCAGAGTCTCTATCTCCTTGACCATGGTATTAAAGCTCTCTGCCAAAGTCTTCATCTCATCGTTACTATCCGTATGATACGATACGGAGAAATCTCCACCGGCAAACTTCTCAGTAACCTCGACGAGCTCCTCCACAGGTTTTGTTATCCTCTTGGAAAGCCTGTGCGAGAGTATGTAGATAACTATTATCATAACGATAAAAAGAATGACTATGATTCTGATGGTAAGTAAGAGACTATCAGCCACCTTCTTACGGAGATTTTCCATATTGGTGGCTTCATCATATATATATGTCTGAATATCTGTCTGAATCAGCGAAGTGAGCGTGCGGATATTCATATCCAGCATCTCCATATTTTCGTCATAGTGACCGCCCTCTTCCACATTCGCCAGAATATCATCAACTCTTTCGTCCAGAATTCCCAGAAGCTTTATAAGCGCGGTCAGATCCGAAACCACATTTTCCTCGTTTGCATTTTCCTTAAGCTTCTGAAAATGTTTTCTCGCGTCACTGATAAGAGCCTTCGGGTCATCATCCTCCAGCTTCTCCTCTGCATCAGTCCAGTTAGCATTTCCGATTATGATCCTGTACATCACTTCGTCCATATCATTCTTGAAGTCCACGCTGTACTCGTTTGCACCGGTAATGTTTCTTACCAGCTGATCATAATCCTGATAGTATCCGTAGAGTCTGACTATGGCAAAGCCCAGCAGGAAGATAAACGGTATGACGCATATCCAGATATACTTTATTAATTTAGATTGTATCTTGCTTGCTTTCTTTTTTTTGCTTTTACTCATAAATACCGGCTTATAATTCCCTCTTCAACCTTCTGTATTCCTTTGGTGACATCCCCTGTGTCTTTTTAAATATATAACTGAAATAGTGAGGATCTCTGTAACCTACCTCAAAGCCAACATCGGAGGTTTTCATGGATGTAGTTACCAACATGTCCTTCGCTTTTTCCATTCGCACGTTAGTCAGATAATCGATAAATGTACTGCCGGTTTCTTTTCTGAAAATTGCACTGAAATGATTGGAGCTTACATTTACATGTGATGAAACTGTCTGAAGAGACATATCATCATTCTGATAATTCTCTCTGATATAATCCTGCGCCTTCTCTATTATATCCGAATATCTCTGATCAGACAGCTTGTTTCTATACTCAAGCATAACCGTAAGGAGTCGTCTCACATAACCCTTAGCCGTGTCAACTGATTCGTTATACCTGACCGGATCTGTAAGCTCTCCAAGCTTCTCGGATATATCATCTCTGGAAAGCCCGATGGATTCCATAAGAGAAACCGCACTCAGAAGCGCTTCAACCAGCACATACTGTCTGAGCATCACTGACTCGACAGCTTCCTTGCCCATACTTGCAAAAAACTCTTCAACCAGGTCATCTATCTCTGATATGGTTCCATGCTTCATGAAGTTATAGATGGTCCTCTTAGATATCATACTGACATCGATACTCTTGATATCAAGGACGTCTATTTTGTCCGCCGTACTGTTTCTTTCGGCTATGACATCCTCCTTGGAACCCTTTGTATCCTCCTCATCACCGTAGAATACAAAGCTGTCGTCATACATATATCTCTCAGCAAATTTTTTGCTGGCATCCGAATATGAGATATTCATATCACGGATTCTTTCAACCGGTTTACCCACTGAGATAAAGTATTTCATATCCGGATAATCCTTCATAACTTCGGCGATATTATCTATGCCCATCTTAATCTTGCTTTCCATTTCCTCAGGACTGTCCAATGCGTTTAAAAAGCAGAGAACGTCGCCGACCTGTTCATACAGATACACGTCGCCAACGTCAGAAAACATATCCTTTATTTTTATATAGATTTCTTCCTTGACTGCCGAATATTCATCCAGTTCAACCGTTCCTCCGGACTTTGGAAAAACCTGCATAAGAACAGCTGAATAGAAAGCAGCCGTAATCTCAATTTCCAGTTTCTTACCAAGGTTAACAGACTCCTGAACAGACAGCTTGCCTCCTATTACATCGTGAAGGAACTTCTGCTGTTCAAGAATCCTTATCTCTTCTCTGTCCTTTATATATCTGGTCCTGACCTCTTCCTCCTGACGCTGAACCTTGATATCCTCAGCGATACGCTTCAGCTCTGTCATGAGACTTTCTCCAGAAACAGGCTTCAATATATATTCTTCAACTCCTATGCTTATTGCCTTCTTAGCATAATTAAAATCATCAAAACCACTAAGTACAACTATTTTGATATTCGGGAGCTCCTTCTTCACAAGTCCGGAAAGCTCCAGTCCATCCATAAATGGCATACGAATATCAGTGATGAGTATATCCGGCTTCGTCTTCATTATCTTCGGAAAAGCAACCTCACCGTCACATGCTTCACCGACCAGTTCAAAGCCATCACTCTCCCAATCGACTGATTTCTTGATTCCTTCTCTTATTGCATATTCGTCTTCAACCAGAAAAACCTTAATCATTTGTGTAACCTTTATATCTTTCACTAAGTTTCTTTTGGTGTGTTTTATTCTCAGTTTTGTCCATAGTACGCATTTGCTCCATGCTTACGGAAGAAATGCTTATCTCTGATGCAGTCCGGCGCAACCTTGACATCCGGATTAATGAGCTCTGTTTTAAGTGCCATCTTAGCAACCTCCTCCAGAACTACTGCATTATGAACTGCTTCAGCCGCATCCTTACCCCAGGTAAACGGGCCGTGATTTGTGCAGAGCACGCCGGGCGTATACATAGGATTAAGTCCTCTCTCTTCGAAGGTCTCTATGATAACCAAACCGGTATTCTTCTCATAGGCCTCATCTATCTCCTCAGGTGTCAGGCTTCTTGCACACGGAATCTCTCCATAGAAATAATCAGCATGTGTTGTTCCGTAAAGAGGTATGCTTCTTCCTGCCTGTGCCCATGATGTAGCCTCAGGAGAATGTGTATGAACAACTCCGCCTATCTCGATATATTTCTTATATAGCTCCAGATGTGTCGGTGTATCGGAAGAAGGCTTATACCTTCCCTCAACCTTATTTCCATCCAGATCCATGACCACCATATCATCGGCGGTCATGGTCTCATAATCAACTCCACTTGGCTTTATTACGAACAGTCCTGACTCTCTGTCGATTCCGCTCACATTTCCCCATGTATATGTAACCAGACCTCTTTGGGGAAGCTCCATGTTTGCTTCAAAAACCTTCTGTTTTAATTCTTCTAACATAGTCTAATCCTTCTTTTCAAATGCTAAAACTGCCGCTTTTTCAACAGGTATAGTTTTCTTAAATGTCTCCATAAACCTGTTGAAGCCTATCATTTCATCTTCAGGCGCAGTAAATGTGATTCCGTCATTTCCTGCAAATATCCTGTCGCTCAGGAACTGTGAAAGGGTTTTATCATCCGAGTCTTCTTTACTTTTATCCATCAGATAAAGTGCAAGAACTCCCATGCCCCAGGCACCGCCTTCACCGGCTGTTTCCATCAATGTAACCGGACCACCGGTAGCCGCTGACATGATACTCTGTCCAACACCCTTTGTCTTGAAGAAACCACCATGTCCGTACAGCTTTTCAACCTTTACATCTTCTTCCTTAAGGAGTATATCAAGTCCGACCTTGAGCGTACTGACTGCTGAATACAGATGCAGTCTCATAAAGTTTGCTAGACTGAAATCAGCATCAGCATCTCTGATAAACACAGGTCTGCCTGATGTAAATCCTGTGATCGGTTCGCCTGAAAAATAGTTAAAGCCTGCAAGTCCGCCACAATCAGCGCTTCCCTTAAGCGCAAGATTGAACAGCTTCTCATAGATGACTCCCTTATCTACCTGATAGCCCATAACATCAAGGAATTCATCGAATATATTAATCCATGCATTTATATCCGACGTACAGTTATTGCAGTGAACCATAGCCACATCCTTACCATCAGGTGTTGTAACTACATCTAATTCCTCGTGCATCTTCTTAAGAGCATTCTCCAAAACCACCATGATAAATATGGAGGTGCCCGCAGATACATTTCCTGTTCTTACTGCTACGCTGTTTGTAGCAACCATTCCCGTTCCTGCGTCTCCCTCAGGTGGGCACATAGGTATGCCGGCTTCCAGAGCACCGCTCGGATCAAGAAGTGCTGCTCCCTCAGCCGTAAGCTTTCCAGCCGATTCTCCAGCCACCAGTACCTTCGGAAGTATATCCCGAAGCTTCCACCCCAGCTCATACGACTCTATAATCTTATCATATTTTTCGAGATATTGCAGATTATAATCATTAGTTTTACTATCGATTGGGAACATACCGGATGCATCACCGACGCCCAGAACCTTCTCTCCACTTAACTTCCAGTGAATATAGCCAGCGAGTGTTGTGAGATATGCTACGTCCTTGATATGCTCCTCATTATTCAGTATGGCCTGATGCAGATGAGCTATGCTCCATCTCTGAGGAATATTAAAATCAAATTCTTTTGTAAGCTGCTGGGATGCCTCGGCTGTTATTGTATTTCTCCAGGTTCTGAAAGGAACCAGAAGCTCGCCGTCCTTATCAAATGGCATATAGCCGTGCATCATAGCACTGAAACCAATGGCACCTGTTTTCTTAATGTCAGTACCATATTCTTTTTTTACATTTTCGCGAAGCTCAGCATATGCACCCTGAAGTCCTGTCCAGATCATCTCCAGACTATAGGTCCAGATGCCGTCAATATGCTGATTCTCCCATGTGTGACCACCCTGTGCAAGAACCGCTCCGGACTCATCAATCATTACAGCCTTGATTCTTGTTGATCCGAACTCGATACCTATTGCAGTTCTGCCCTCATCTATTATTTCTTTTACACCCATATTTTTTACCTCGCAAACGGATTCTCTGACGGATATCTGTCACCTGCAGGACGGTTATATTCTATCTCATCCAGCTCTACTCCGATAAACTTGAATACCTCGAAGAGTATTCTTCCGTTATGGTGGAATGTGATTGCTGCATGATGAGGATAATTCTTCTCAACAAGTACATGTCTGTAGAATCTGCCCATCTCAGGCACTGCAAAGATTCCGATGGAACCAAATGATCTGGTTCTTACAGGAAGTATCTCACCCTCTGCGACATAAGCTCTGAGCTTTGAATCTGATGTACTCTGAAGTCTGTAAACTGTTGCATGTCCCGGAATCAGGTCACCCTCAAGCGTTCCGTTAGTAACCTCTTCAGGAAGCGTTCTTGCCATAATCTTCTGATTCTTCATCTCATGGAATGCAAGCTTCGTTGTACATGTATTTCCACAGTGGAATCCCATAAATGTATCCTTGATCGTATAGTCATAATCGAATTTGCCCTTTATCTCCTCCTCAAACATATCCTTCGGAACTGAGTTATTGATATCAAGAAGTGTAACTGCGTCATCACTAACTATCTGACCGATATACTCTGAAAGTGCTCCGTAGATATCAACCTCACAGGATACAGGGATGCCTCTCTTAGCCAGGCGGCTGTTAACGTAGCAAGGAACAAATCCGAACTGTGTCTGGAATGC
>DGHK01000008.1 GCA_002392655.1 Lachnospiraceae bacterium UBA3850
CCTGACGATGTTCCGTTTGTTTCATACTCCTGGATCAGACGGATCAACTCTGTTTTTCCGGTCGCGCTGTCTCCCTGGAGAATCGTGATGTTTCGCTTTATCGTAAGGAAGTAATGGACCTTATTGTTATATACTTCTATCTCATATTTCCCAACCATGCCAATGCCTCTTCACAGGAGATGATGATCCATCACCACTTCATTCAGTTCTTTCATTGAGTGCACGATCCGATGCAGGTTTACGATTTCGATATCAAAACTTTCTTTTCCAAAGTTCATCAGATAGCCTAATCGAATTGTCAGATTCTTCTCCTGCCCGATCCTTAATATCCACGGAGCACAATTGTCTCCGCATGCTGATGCATTAAAGATATGATCTGAATCAAACTTCATCAGAATCAGTGTTTTTACGCCGCCCGAAAGCCGCTCAGTTGGAATGGCTCCTAAGAAAGGACTGTCAATCAATCTTGGCCCGACAACATCCGACCCGTCTATATCTTTGATCATCTGCTTTGTAAGCGGGTCTGTGATCCATTCTTCTTCATAAGTATTATTAAAGAAGACATCCGGATTGAAGATGTACTTTTCTGACTCAATATCTCCGTAATATATGCTCAGCATAGTCTTTACCTCTTCATTGAACTGCTTTCCGTCATGATTTACATCCTATTTGGTGACCGATACACATTCAGCCGATGTTCCCATTTTTACAGGAAGCACCTATGAATGATCTCAATAATCCGATCCTGCTGCTCAGCGGTCATCTTGTTATCACTCGGTAAGCATAGCCCGCGCCTGAAAATATCGGCTCCTACATCTACTCCAGAGCCCTTTATATAGGCATTTGTGCGTCCTCTACCGTTCCCTTCCACCGTCACGAAAGGACTAACTCTATATATCGGCTGCATATGCATGGGCTTCCATATAGGTCTTCCCTCAGCTCCGAACTGATACATAGCAGCTAGTATTTCTCCGGGAGATGATTTTCCGGATACTGACATCCACAGTTCGTCACTTTCTCCTCTCACGTGAGGAGCCATGGCATCTTCGTCTATAATAAGACAGGAGAGCCAGTAATTTGGAATGGATTTATCAGGATCGAACGGATTCATGGATACCGGAAGATCCTTCAGACCTTCTCTATACCTTTCATATATAGCCTTTTTCTGAGCTATATGTTCATCCAGATATGGCAACTGACCACGAATTACACCAGATACTATATTGGAGATACGGTAGTTGTAACCAATCTCTTCATGCTGATACCAGGGAGCAGCCTCTCTGGACTGTGTGCTCCATTTTCTGACCTTTTCTGCATCCTCTTTGTTGTTTGTTAGGAACATACCGCCGGCTGATCCTGTAATAATCTTGTTTCCATTAAAGCTGATGGCACTATAGTCACCTATTGCTCCGGTTTCAATCCACTCTTCTCCGAACTTATATTTAGCTCCAAGAGACTCAGCAGCATCCTCTATTATTAATGCTCCATGTGCATCACAGATCCTTCTGATTTCCTCCATCTTTCCCGGCGTACCGTAGAGATGGGCAACTACTACAAGGCGAACCTCCGGATATATCTGAAATGCTTTCTCCAGTGCTTCCGGACTCATATTCCAGGTATCTGTTTCTGTGTCGATAAATACTGCCTCTCCATCTTCATATGCGATGGGATTGATACTTGCGTCAAATGTTACATCCGAAGCGAATACCTTATGCCCCTGAAGTGTTCCCCGATTTGGCTTTGCCTGACCATACAGCTTCTCACCTGCAAGCTTTGTAGCAAGATGAAGAGCCGCCGTACCACAGCTAAGACCTACTGCATACTTTACACCAATATACTCTGCCAACTGTTTTTCTATCTCATCTATATTTTCACCAACTGTCGATACCCAGTTAGTCTGAATGGCCTCATTTATCCATTTCTGCTCCTCGCCATGCATAGTTGGAGAGGACAGCCATACCTTACTATCAAGTGGTTCTATATCTACAAATCTTTTGTCGTGTATCATATCCTTCATCATTTTATCCAATACATTTCACTTCTTTCTGCTTTTCTTTTGTTCCGGTAAACTACACTAATATTTACAACTTTTCCACTATTTCCAATGGAACTTTAACCTCTGTCATCCTGTCAAACAGTTGCATTTCTATATATGCTATACGTTTATGTCTATCGATATATCTTATCTGGCTTTCCATTCCTTCCAGAGGACCATCTGTTATTATTATCCTGTCGCCTTCTACATATCCGATTGAAGCCTCCACTGTTTCTCCATCTCCTATCAGCTTGGATATCATCAGGGATTCTTTTTCATCCAGCGGCATGTAACTCCCCTCATGGTTAAGTACCTGGACAAAACCTTCTATATTCTTTAGCTCCATGGCAAGGCTTTCCACATCAGAAGTTTCTACTAAAACATATGAAGGGAAGAGTTTTGTCTCTACATATCTTCTTATGCCATTTTTTTTCTGAGATACCTTTCTTCTGGGTATTACTGCTCTCAGATATGATGCAGGTGAGCATACATTTTCTATTTGTTTCTTACAGGTTTCTTCCCGACCTGTTGCTGTCCATATGACATACCACATAGCTTTCTATTCTCCAATTAACTCTCTACAAATCATATGTCTTTGATGAAGCTATCACCTATTATAGTAATAGCCTCTGCTCTTTAAACCACTAGTAAAAAGGGCGTGCTTCGCCATTCAAGAGTTTTCCCTTGAAAATCATTAGATATATCAACCACCCTCCATAACGCGCTCTCAGTCGACGATTATTTATAGATGACATCGTGTAGCTCAAATTATTATGATAACTCACTTAGCAAATTCTTTCAACATTCTAACATCAAATACTGTTTTTGATTCAACAAATATTTTCTAAAAATCCAATATATTTTAGATGTTATTACGAACAAAGGGGGAGGACGGCACCATTGATACCAGCCTCCCAATCAGTTTAACTATTTGTTATCTCATTTATTATTTCAGAATATTCTCTACGCTGTTCCTCAGATAGTGGCTCACTGGGATGATATGTATCCACCAGCCTTTCTACCATAAGTCTTATCGCATCAGTATTCTCATAGGAAACCAGCATCAGGTCATTCAGTGACCTCAGGAATTCATCTGCATCAAATTCCACCGGTTTTCCTATATATATCAGACCATTCTGAGTCTTAGTCAGCCCCTCTTCAGACATAAGCTTCTCCTCGTAAAGCTTTTCGCCACGTCTGAGACCGGTGTACTCTATCTTAATATCCTTGTCCGGAACAAAGCCCGACAGTCTGATAAGGTTTCTGGCAAGATCATCTATCTTTACCGGATCTCCCATATCAAGGACAAATATCTCTCCTCCGTGAGCATAGGCTCCTGACTGAAGCACGAGACTTGCTGCTTCCGGAATAGTCATGAAGTATCTGATGATATCAGGATGTGTAACTGTTACCGGACCACCACTTGCTATCTGATCCTTGAAGATAGGGATTACGGAACCTCCTGAGTTAAGAACATTTCCAAATCTTACCAGACTATACTCAGTCTGCGCCTTCCTATGTCCGGCGTCATCCTGACCGGGAAATGTAAATACCTTATTTCCCTCTTCATCAACTCTCTGGGTTCCATTTGCCAGAGGGTACATGCTTCCTTCCTCATCCTCATGATGAACATGGAGTACAGGAATATCCTTCTCCCGTCCTGCCTTTATCATCTTATCAAAGGACTGGACTACCAGCTCACAAAGTCTCTTGGAAGCACCCATTACGTTAGTCGGATTAACCGCTTTATCTGTACTTATTAGAACAAACCTTCTGGTTCCATACATCATTGCTGCATATGCTACCTTATAGGTTCCGATAACATTGTTTTTGATTGCTTCACAAGGGCTTACCTCCATGAGCGGAACATGCTTATGGGCTGCTGCATGATATACGATATCAGGTCTGTAGGTTCTAAATATATCATTTACCCTTCTGCTGTCTCTGACTGAGCCGATAAGAACCTCCAGAGGACAATCCGGGATTTCTTTTTTGATCTTATACTGTATGGCATAAGCATTATTTTCATATATATCAAATATTATCAGCCGCTTTGGATTATGTCTTGCCACCTGAAGTGCTATCTCGCTACCGATGGAGCCTCCGCCTCCGGTTATCAGAACAACCTTGTCTGATATCTGATCATATATCTGCTGCATATTGACTTCGACAGGTTCACGTCCCAGCAGATCTTCTATGGCTACATCCTTCATTGCTTTGATATCTACTTCGCCATTTGCTATCTGATATATACCGGGAAGTGTCTTAAGCTCGCAGCCTGTTTCGTTACATATACTGAGAATGTCTCTCTGTGTCTTCTTGGATGAAGATGGGATCGCATAATATATCTTCTCAACCTTATACTTTTCTACTGATAGCAATATACTCTCTCGTCCTCCAACGATAGGTACACCCTCCAGTTGCTTTCCCCATTTGGACTGATCGCCATCCATAACACATACAGGAATCTCATTCAGCTCATCTGATCGGTTTATCTCTCTGATAACGCTTCTTCCCGCTTCTCCTGCCCCGATGATCATTACACGTTTCAGCGCGTCTTCATTTCTGTTATACCTGTTTCTCACTAGAAGGATAAAACGATAGGCAAATCTTGCAAATATCAAAAATCCGAACTGGAAGATCGCCCCAAAGAAATAATATGAGATAGGCATTCTTTTTACAAAAGCTGTAATAAGAATAACGTGCAGGGTACTTGTGATTAATGTAGCCATAAATACCCTTACAGCTTCGATCACACTGGCATATTTCCATAAGCTCTTATACAGATTCAATATGTAAAATATAACAAAACATATAATTATATATATCGGAATAAATACTAGAAATGCGTCAAGATAATCTCGTGGAATCAGCGAGAACTTACCATCAAATCTAAACCATAAGGCAAGAAAATATGACAATGCTACAGCAACTATATCATAGCAGATAAGAAGAACATTATAGAATATAGTCCTCCATTTTCTAGTCTTCAGTTTTCCCTCTAATTGTTCCTTATTCATTAAACCATCATCCCCTGATTGTATGGCCTGAATAGCCTTTTTATTAACTTCACTAGATAAAAACAAAGAGGATAGCCTTATTTGTACTACCCCCCCCTTACGGTTTACATAAAGCAGGAAGATTGTGAAGGTTTCACTTCATCCTTGCCGATTGCTAACCCATTATATTTTACAAAAAAGCATAGTTCAAATGACAACTATAGCAATCAAACCTTGTCAGTTGCCAGTTTAGGCAATCACCTATTATTGTTGTCAATTTGGGCATTGTGCGTGTTAATTTTACATGTCTGATTTATAGCAGCCAATTAGTGCTTTAATTTTTTATCAGTCCAAACAAGAGTATTTTTATAAAGTATGCCTATCTTATATATACCATCCGGTATAGCATTCCTATCAAGCCTGAGCTTAAAGCCTGCAAATTCCACATTTGTTTCCATATTAAATGTCTGTGGTACATCTCTTCGATGAACCTTTGTTGTGGAAATCCTGAATACGCGAGGAGTCTTCTGATTCCTGCCCTCCTCAGATGCATGTATCTGGGAAGAGATTGACTCAGATGCTTGTATCTGGGAAGAGATTGTCTCAGTTGCATTTATCTGAGAAGAGTCTGTCTCCGTCGCTTCCGGATCAGTCGTTTCTTCCCAGAGAATAACACTCGGATATACCTCCATGTTATCATCCTGCCCTCGCTCCAGAGCCCAGCCTTCTATATAGATACACCAGTCAACTACACAGGAGTTAATACCTCCATGAATAGTATATCTTTCAAATGCACTCTCATCCCGCTCGTAGATATCCGCATCATATTCTTCAGTCACTTCCGGAATATGATACTTCAAAGCAGTTGTATCTGATGATAACACTGTTCCCTCAGTCTCAGGATGCTCTACTACAATACCAATATCTTCCTCTTCAGTTACAAGCTGAACAGCTTCAATACTGTACTGTACATCCTTATCGTAGTAAACACTGCAGTCACAGTCTAGCTGCGTCAGGTTCTCGTTATAATACGGATCATTTGAAAACAGTGGATGCTTCTCGTACAGCTTCTCCTGCTCAGACATAAGTCGTGCGAACTTGGCACTATCCATAGTATCATCACCACGACTGAGTGACTCATGATGATACAGCACTGCATCATTTCTGATAACATTATAATACCCGGCCTCTGCCAGCTTGAAGCAAAGGTCTATGTCATTATATGCCACAGCCAGATTCTCGTCAAAACCACCTATCTCGTCAAACTTGTCCTTTTTGACCAGAAGACATGCCGCAGTAACCGCCAGCATATCAAAGTCCAGCTTGTTCTTATTAAAGTAGTAGCTTGGAGTATCGTCCATTTTGGCAAATATATGCACAGGACCACTTTCGATATTGATTACTCCTGCATGCTGTATAAGAGTTGTATTCGGATAGAGAAGCTTGGCTCCCACTGCACCGGTTGTCGGAAGCTCAGCCTGTCCCAACATTCTGTCCAGCCACTCCGACTCTATGATCTCGATATCATCATTTAGGAACAGTATATACTCCCCGGCAGCCTCTGCTGCGCCGGTATTACACATGTGCGAGAAGTTGAAGGGCTGCTTATCATATATATACTTAGTTGAAATGTGCGCTCTCTCTCCATAGAATCTGAGGAGTTCTTCATACTTCGCCCTGTTCTCATCACTGCTTCCATTATCTACGACTATAAATTCATAGTTCTTATAGTCTGTTTTCTCCACAAAGGAAGAGATGCACTGTCTCAGTATCTCCGGGTTATCCTTTGAAGGAATAACTACGCTTACCTTATTCTTCCCGTTAATTACTATCGTTCTATCCTCTGAAGCAGTAGTCTCTGCATTACCGTGATCATTTACTGACTTATTTTCCGATTCTGATCCGGATGATCTAAGCTCTGCTCCCTCAGGAAAATATCTTACCCTGTACTGATAAATGTCCGGCAGCCACTCCACATCGCCCTTCAGACCTCTACGCTTAAGAGCCTCAACCTTACACTTTCTGGTTGCCTCCTTTACGTAGTCCTTTGCCTCAGGGTCTGCCGCTGTGGAACCCGGTATCTGTCTCCAATGATACAGAATCTTGGAGATATGCCCTACCTTATCAGTCTTCTCTGTAAATCTGAGCGTCATGTCATAGTCCTGACAGCCATCAAACTCGGATCTGAGCCCGCCAACCTCCTTTACGAGACTTGCTCTATATACTCCAAGATGTGATGTGTACATATATGACATCAGAGTGTCCGGAGACCAGTCCGGCTTGAAAAATGGGGTTTCACGGATCCACTTTTCTCTCCTCTCTTCATCGTTCTCCTGAAGTCCCAGCTTATCCTCATCACTATAGATAAAGTCCAGACTTCTATCCTTATTCAGCAGCTTCACCACCTCATAAAGCGCAAATGGAGCTATGGTATCATCGCAGTCCATAAACGCTATATATTCGCCCGTTGCAGCGTCTAGTCCTGTGTTAGTGCAGGCTGATATACGACCATTTTCCTTTCTGTATATAGCCCTGATTCGACCATTTACCTTTTTAGGGGAAGCTTTGCCAGAGCTTTTCTGATTATCACCGGCAGCACCCGCTCCTGTATTATCGCTGTTAATATATGAATTACCACTAATCCTGTCAGCACTCCCCGTGAGTGTTTTGGGTGCTATACCGAAGAAGGCTCTCAGCTTATTAAGCTTATGCTCCCTCACTGCCTTTTTCAGCGTCTTTCTGACTGACTCCATAGTTGACGCATCATCTACCAGTATCAGCTCCCAGTTAGTATAATACTGTGCCTTTACTGACTCGATGCAGTCTATCAGATATTCATCTGCCACGTTATAAACAGGCACCACCACAGAAATAAGAGGATTATAATCAAATACCTCCGTGTGGTCGTACCCAGCCTCCTGCTCTTCTATCCAGCGGGCATAGTTTCCCTCTGTCTCATCCAGAAGCTGCTGGTATCTGTCCTGCTTTCTTTTTTCCTCCATCAGCACCTTCCTTCGAGCCTCTTCTTCTGCCGCTATTTCCATTTCTCTTTGCTTTTTAGCTTCCGACTTTCTCTTTATCTTTGACGGAATATAACTCAGCACCATATAGAACCCGTAAAATGGATTCATCAGCGATTTCTTGATCTTCTGCTGTCTTGATGACAGATTTATGATCTGGGAATCCCTGTCAATGACTGCCTTCTCCAGTTCCAGCTTCTGCTGCTCAAGCTGCTCAGCTCTTTCACTTTGCTCCTGAGCTGCACTGAGATGCTTTTCTGCAAATCTCTTCTGCTTATCCGCCTCTGCTCTGGCAGTTTCAGCCTCCGCCCTAAGATCCTTTATCATGTTCTCAAGATTTGAGATATGAATATCCTTTGTTTCTATCAGGCGGTTCTTCTCATTTATCTCTGCGTCTGCGTCCCGCACATCACGAAGATTTTTCTGATATCTTGGAAGATAGATATACTTTCTTCCTTCTCCATGCACATATTCCTGAAATGCTTCTTCCATCGACTGATAGACTGCTATCTTATCTCTGCTGATTCCAAAACGCTCTATAAAGTCATTTCTCTCTATTCTACGGCTGATATATGCCGCCTTCTCATCAAAGAGGTAAACCAGCATCCTGTATCTGAGGAAATCCACCGGCACAGGAAAGTCCAGCACCCATTCATAATCTATACAGGTGATAGTTCCATTTACATCTATGAAATTGCTGAATATGCTGTCCAGGTTAGCAACTGTAAGAGCCGCATCGTTTTCCAGTACACTCCAGTCATATCTACTCTCATCAGCACACAGGTTTTTCTCCCCGTCTCCCTGAATGATATTATCCGATACCTGTCCTGTCTCATCAGCAATCCCAAATACATTTTCAAATTCCGGTGTCACACGAAAGCTGCATTTGTATCTATCCTTCACATCCAAAAGCTTACCCATTACTGCTGTGAGCTTGGCAACCAGAAGTGAAATATCATCCTTCTCAAAATCAATCCCCGCCAGTATAGACTTGCCATTTACAAATTCAAATTCAAGGGCTGTATTATCCGGCACATCCTTATATGGGATAACCTTTATATCATAATAATAGTCTGACAGCAGCTTATAATTATTCCTTATAACCTCAAGCTGACCCCCGGCTTTTTTTCCGGCGGCCCTCTTTATAACCTTCTTCACCCCATCCTCCAGAACTATGCTGGTAGTGAGCTGAAATTCAGGTCTTCTATGGGAATTGTACTTCGCATATAGAAGCTCTGTCATTTTTCTAAACCTAATTATTCTTGATACTTTCTTACTTTATTTATGTGCCACAACCACAAATGAGTTGGCATACTCTTCAAATTTCTTATCCTCGATCACCATGTCGAACTGTTTTACCTCATCCAGTGTAAGAATCTTGTCCTTTAGATATACCGGCGTTGGCTGCTTGATACTTCCTTTCGTCGGGAGGTTCTTCTCCGAATAGATTTCCAGTGGAAATGTATAGTCCGGCACCGGATAGAAGAAGTACAGCCTGTCATACCCCCGGTACTTAAGCTGTCCCATTAGCTGTGAACGGCTGTAGGTATATGGTCTTTCTTCGCCTGACCAGTATCTCATTCCATACTTATTTTCAACCGCGATGATGAGTGTGCCTCCCGGCTTCAGTACGAAGGACGCTGTCTTTAGCTTATCCATGGTAAATCCACCAATTATCGTAACGTAGTCAAAGCCCACGTCTGCACCTGACTTTACCTGTTTGATACCGTCCTCTCCAGTCGTATCCTCCGCTACGGCGCTACCTTCTGCCTCTCCTGCCTTACCCTTAGCCATAGACAGGATGCCCGCTCTGGTCAGCTCATTCAGTCCCTCACCGGTTACATAGGTTATATTATTGTAAGTCTTGTTCCTCTCCTTGTTCACAGCAGTTTTCTTCTCATTATCCTCAACTGCCACGACCTCCCTTACACGCTTTGCAAACAATCCGGTCAGAGCGCCACATTCGGCTCCCAGCTCCAGCAGACGTGCATCAGGTTTAAAGCTGAACCACTCTATAACATTTTGCCTTATCTGAGACAAATGATACAGATATTCGTAACTTTCCTCATGAGTAAGGAAATCCTCCAGATCCTCCCCGCTGCTCACTATTTCCAGTAATTTGTCATATATATCCATTAACTTTCCTCATATCCTACTTTACCCGTTCAATCTCAACCTTTGAATTCATGTCATAGTAACCGACTGTATTCTTCTCTGAGACTACGGATATGTTCAGCACATCATACTTCCTGTCATGTGCCACCAGATCGCCATTTACAAAGCTTGTACAGCTCATGGACAGAAGGTATTCGCCGCCCTGAAGATTCATTTCCTGAGTGAAGGAGGCTACATATATCTCCCCCTTATGTGCGGTTCCAACACTTACCTTCTCAAACATGGTATTGGTACCGGTTATATCCTGTCCCTTAATGGTCTTAAATGTAAATGTAAATATCGGATCCTCTACATCCTCGTAGAACTCTACCTTTGACTTTATGGTAAATGTACCACCCTTTATAAGTGTTGTAGTTACATTTCCCTCATCATCAAATACACCAAAGTCGATGAGCTTCGCCTTCATATCGCCGTACTCATCAAGATTCGGGTTGACCTCCAGCATGTCCTGCCAGCGCATATCTTTGGATGAGCTTTTCTCTGTATCTGAACCGGAATCTGCTTCTCCTGTTTGACTTCCTTGGGTATCCGAAGAATTGTAGCCGGTCTGATTGCCTCGCCCATTTCCATTTTCGTTTCTTCCCGTCGCATCACTTTCTGAAGCACCTAACCCTGTCACATCGCTTCCTGCCCCGTAATTACCCGAAGCACCTGCCCCTGACGTATCTCTTCCTGCAGCGTTACTACCCGAAGCATCTGTCCTTGACATATCACTTCCTGCAGTACCACTTCCGGTCACGTCACTTCCACCGGATCTTGCTCCATTCCCATTAAACTCACCGGAAGTATTCTTAACATTATTAAGGTTGGCACTTCTTCCGGCATCATGCTTCTCCATCTCTTCCACACTCATGCCGGTCATGATCTTCTTATATTTATTTATTATCTCGATAGGGGTTCCTTCCGCTATATTTCTTCCATGATCCATAAGGATAGCTTTGTCGCAGTATCTCTCTATACTGGACAGATCATGGCTTACAAACAGGATGGTCTTGCCCTGCTGCTTGAACTCCTCGAACTTTTTAAAGCACTTAAGCTGAAAGAATACATCACCAACAGAAAGCGCCTCATCTACTATCAGTATCTCAGGGTCGATATTTATGGCAACAGCAAATGCCAGTCTGACAAACATACCTGACGAATATGTTTTGACCGGCTGATGCACGAAGTCACCGATATCCGCAAAGTCCAGTATCTCATCCAGCTTTGCATCTATCTCTTCACGACTGAAGCCTATCATGGTTCCATTCAGATATACATTTTCTATTCCTGTATATTCCATGTTGAAGCCCGCGCCCAGCTCCAGCAGCGCAGAGATTCTTCCATCTATCTGCACCTCACCTGCTGTCGGGTTGAGCACTCCGGTTATGATCTTCAGGATAGTTGACTTGCCGGCTCCATTTGTTCCTATGATGCCGACACATTCACCTCTCTTCACATCGAAGCTGACGCCTCTCAGAGCATAATGCTCCTTATAGCGCTTCTCCTTCGAGAGTCCCAGAGATTCCTTCAGCCTGTCCAGAGGCTTGTCGTAAAGCTTATATAGTTTTGAAACATCCTTTATACTGATTGCTATTTCCTGTGACACTTTTCATCCTTTCGGGAAACTGATGCACTAATTAATGCAGTAACCCTATGTTTCTTCTCTAGTATCTTATAATTTATCTTATATCTTACCTTGTATCTTATCTTTATCCTTTATCTTGTTTTTACCCAATAAGTTACTGATGCACTAGCTCACGTTGCCGGGACAGTTCTCCATCTTCCACGATACCTACAGCACATCCGCAAAATGCACCTTCAGCCTTCTGAATATCTTAACTCCCAGTCCAAAGACCAGAACTGTCAGCGTCCAGAAATATATGGTCCACAACAGCTTATCACCGCTCCAGAACCATCTGTAATCCAGCATGCTGTCTCTGAAACCGCTTACTATATAGTACATCGGGTTGATCCTGAAAAGCTTCTGAGCCGTCGGACTGAGTACATTTTCTGCATTCCACATAATAGGTGTGAGCCATACTCCGACCTGAAGTATGAAAATGTTAATGAACTGCCCCAGATCACGGAAGAATACGACTATGGAAGCGCTAAGATACGAAAGCCCCAGCACGAAAACCACGTTACAAATAATATAATATATTAGCTGAATCGAATATATGGTCGGATGATATCCAAGGCATGTGCAAAGTATAAGTGCAAAGCCGATAAAGAAGAAATGCACAAACAGAGCCGACAGTACCTTCACAAATGGGAGGATGTCTATGTTGAACACCACCTTTTTGACCAGATAATTGTAATCTGTCAGCGCATTTGTTCCCCCGTTCAGAGCATCTGAAAAGAAGAACCATGGTATGATGCCGACTACTATGAAGAGTACAAACGGGTACTCGCCCACATTTCCCGCCTTCAGCCCTACGGAGAATACGAACCAATAGACGAGTATCGTAACTACCGGCTGGATAAATGCCCAGATCATACCCAGATATGAACCGGCATACTTGGTTTTAAAATCATTTTTTGCAAGTGTAAATGCCAGCTTTCGGTTCTGGTATATCTCGATAGGAATCTCCACAAGTGAGAAGAAATGCAGCAGCACATATACAGCAACCAGATCCACGATAAGACATACCACTGTATCGATAATGATAGTTTCCTTCCGGTAAGAATCCTTTGCCTGCTTCATCAGCTCATCTTTATGATAAGGTACCAGCACACTTGCATCCTCATCTGGCGATACGGTGAGCATCTCAGCCTGTCCCTCAGGATCATTACTTGGAAGAAGCTGTCTGGATTCAAAGTTGATCTGGCTCTCCGCATTCATAATATCTTCCAGCGGAACCTCTACCCGAAGCCCTTCAGCATTTCCATTTATTGTTGCAAAATACATATCATATATATTTGTAACTCCAAATGGGCGTGCGCTTATATTGAAGCTGACGTTATCCTTATCCAGTGGAATCTTAAACATCATATCGGTTATCTGACCCATGCCATTTTCATCTGCAAACGTTCCATCGCCATATCCCGTATAACGCTTTACCTCACAGTTTGCAGGCGAGAAATTCTCCCCCGCTCCGGAAAAGTAAACCTGATAAGAGCCGTCCGAATTAGACGAAAGCCGGACAACCAGCATTATATTGTCCTCATTTCCAAAAAGATCAATATAATCCAGTTTCAAAAACACTATTAAGTTTAATAATAAAATCATCACCACGAATATGATCCGCAGCAGTTTTCTCTTATTCATATACTCCCCATCCAAGATACGACTGATTTGTACTTATCAACCAAGGAAAGAACATAGGTTCATTCACCCAATCCGTTCCCCGTGAATCATCTTACAGTCCACGCTCTTCTTTATATGCGGCGATTCCGCCCCACAACTTATCCTTATCGGATAAAGTAAGGTCATCCCTTGTCATTCCTTCCGGCATCGGCCAATCTACTCCGATTTCTGCGTCTGACCAAAGAAGTCCACCCTCATCATTTGGATGATAGAAGTCTGTACACTTATAACAGAACTCTGCATAGTCAGAGAGCACGATAAATCCATGCGCAAAATTCTTCGGTATCATGAACTGCTTCTTATTCTCAGCCGACAGTCTTACTCCAAACCATTTGCCAAATGTCTTGCTGCCCTCTCTAAGATCAACGGCAACATCGAATACCTCTCCGACGATAACTCTTACGAGCTTATCCTGTGGAAATTCCTTCTGAAAATGAAGACCTCTCAGAACACCCTTTCTTGATGCACTCTGATTATCCTGAACAAATACATAGTCCATTCCGGCTGCCTTCATGTCATTCTCATTATATGTCTCCATGAAGTATCCTCTCTCATCTCCAAATACTGTAGGTGTTATAACCTTAAGTCCTTCTATAACTATTCCATCTGTCATGCAATCTTCTACTGTAATTTTTCCCATTTTTTATCACTCCTCTTTATTTCTTTATAAAGCTTCTGCCCTCTCGCAGCAGCCTTTAACCTCCTGCGACACGCATCAAAGCCTCGCCATACCTACTTTTTGAGACTGCACATATCATTCTCAATATGTCCAATCACTTAATATTAGCTGGTCTAGTATGTACTACTTCCCGGTCCTGCACTATCATCCGGAAGAATCCAGCTTCCATCCGGTGCCTGAACCGCTCCCGGTGTATCCTCTGTTATAGGATTGCCTTCATCATCCAGATATAATCCTGCATTATCAACAGGTGTAACATATGTATCCCCAGGTCCATTGCTTACACTGCCATCAGGTCCCACACTTGTTGATGTACCTGTGCTTGTTCCGTTACTTCCGGGAAAATCATCCGTAATAATGACTTCATCCCCTGAAGGACTTATAGCTGTTGATGAACTTCCCGGTCCATTAGAAGAGCTTCCCGGTCCATTGGATGAGCTTCCCGGCCCGTTGGAAGAGCTTCCCGGTCCATTAGATGAGCTTCCCGGCCCATCGGATGAACTATCTGTTCCATCTCCATCATTTCCAATGATAGCACCCGGCTTATTACTATCTGATTCTTCGGTAGTAGCTTCCTCAGTAGTTGGTTTCTCAGTTGTTGGCTCCTCAGTAGTAGCCTCCTCTGTGGTAGCTCCTTCAAGCTCCTCAGGTGCTGCCGCCTCATCAGCAGGCTCAGCCCCTTCTTCTTTTTCCTTCAGTTCTCGCTGCCTATCTTCGTAGGTATGTCCCGGCAACTCGCTCTCATCTACACTATATGGTGTTACCGAGTAGCCACTGTCATTTGGCGTAGTTTCAGGATCTATGCCAAGCTTTCTGCAGGCTTCATCATAGTAGCTGTTCAGAACCCATACCTGAGTAGAACCGGGGATGAACTTATAATTATTAACTATATAGTAATAAGCCTCCGGAGCATAGTCCGCCATCTGATTATTCCAGGACTCATAGCCCAGATAAAATATACATACTCTTGCCGGATTCTCCAGGAATTTGTCTATCTTATGAGAACCAACCGCATCCCACATCCAAGGTGTGCTGACCGTCGGTCCTGTCGTAACTCTCTTTGATGCCCAGGGAACAGTATCGCAAACATTTGTCTGCCATATACGTTCATCCTCATCTGTAATTTTGGCGACAATATCTGTATCCGTCTGGTAATGATTATATTCTGATCTGAAAATGAAACTAAAGAAATATTCAGACCATTGCAGGTAGGAAAAAACTCCCAGGAACAGAACAGCACAAACTCCCAGCTTCACCAGCACCGGCTTGGCATCGAACTTTTCTTTATCTCCAAGTCCACCATAGGTTACGAGACCAAAGCTCATAACCAGAGCCATCATTCCCATAAATGCTTTTGCGTGGAAATTAAACATACCTCTGTTTGCAAAGCCATACACATACATGAACATGGAGAGTCCTGCTATCCATCCCTCTTTTCTGAATATCTTGTAAGGAACATACAGAGAACCGAATATCATGGCATAATGAAGCATATATTTTATTCCCAGTAACTGAAAATCAAGATCTGATATCTCCTGTATCAGGAAATCAAATGGAGCCATAAATGCGCCAAATGCGCTTCCTCCAAGTCCTGCCATATACTGTGGATAGTACAGTGTATTTATCGTATAAACCCCAAATCCCATATCGTGGAAGGATCTGGTGAAGAGACAGTAAACTGCATAGATAACCCAAGGGATAGCCACTATACCGACCAGCTTTCCATACTTCTTTAACATATAGATAAACCAGTCTTTTATCGGAACTGAGTCCTCATAGCCCCATTTGATCTCAGTGAGCAGCACTCCCAGTCCCACGAAGAACAGCGGGAATATGGCCATGAACATGGTTCCAAATGTAAATATCGTAGCAAAACACATTCTGATGCAGCTTCCTGTGCTTATCTCTCTCTTTTTCAGGAATACGATAAATTCCAGGAAGAATATCTCTGCACCTATAACACACAGACTCTCCGACAGAATCTGCGTACCAAAATCAACATTCTGAAGTATGGTATAGTACAGATATGGCTGAAGCACGAATACCCATTTATTAACATACTTCTTATATACAAATACAAAGCTTGTCCAGAAACCGGCAAAGAGCATATAGAAGAACAGTCTCTGCAGGGCTGCAGTTCTTGCCCCAAATACATAGAATATCCAGCTTATTATGTACATAAAAGGCATATGCTGCGAAGGTATATCTCTGTACAGAACCTTACCCTTGAACATTTCAAATGCAACTGTATATATATCCAGCTCATCCGGGTCAAACCATATCTCATACACATATCTCATCTGCATAAAGACGAACATGGTAAATAGTATGGCTCCCATGATAAAGGACTTATATTTAAGTACAAATCCAACTACATTATGGATGATATCATCCAGCTTGCTGCCGCTGCCCGGCTGATATGATGACTTCTTCGTACCTGATATTTTTTTATCTGAACCACTACCCTCAGTATGATTTCCTGCCAGCATTTTATTAATTCCTGTTCTTTCTGCGTCAGCCTTCTTACTATCCAGCTTTTCCACTTCAACTTTTTTACTGTCCAGCTTCTCCGTTTCAGCTTTATTTTCATCAGTCTTCTCTGTGTCGGTCTTCTTAATACCAACGGCTTCCACATCGACCGGCTTACCGTCTGACTTTTCTATGTTAGTTTTCTTACTGTCCGCTACTCCTATATCAGCTTTACTTTCCTCTGACTTCTCTATGTCAGCGCTCTTACCGCTCACAGCTTCCACGTCAGTCGCCTTACTGTCCGGCTTTTCTACGTCAGCCTTATCCTCTTCACTGGATGATGCTGCGGCATTTTTTCTTTCTGCGGCAAGCTCTTCCTTCAGCTTCTTCTCAGCCTCGGCTATTCTTTCTCTATCAGCCTCCAGTTTCTTTTCAGCTTTTATTCTCTGCTCTTCCTCAGCCCTACGGAGCTCCTCCGCTTTTCTCAGAGACTTGGCTCTTTTTTCTTCCTCAGCCCTCTTCATCTCCTCCAGCCTCTTCTCGATCTCAGCCTTTCTGGCGGCTTCTTTCGCTGCAGCAGCTTCTTCCTCAGCCTTTTTAGCTGCATTGAGTGCTGCTTTTCTGGCTTCGACCTCGGCAGACCTTACCTCATCTACCGGATCATCCATGATTATTTCATCTACTTCTTTGCTCATAATTTTCCTCGTTATTTATAATATGATGTAGGAGTCAAAATTACCTTTTGACATATATGATATGTTATTCCTGCTTGCTAGTTTTCATTTTCCCCAAAATATATTTGCATACCTTATATTCATCTGCACTCATCCGGAGATAATCATTATAAAACTCTTCCTCAGAAAGCCCGACGCCAGCCAAATACTGTTCAAAATACTTCTCCACCTCTTCAGAAGGTTCACATTCAGCAGCCATCTCACTAACAATGTCAGCACCACTCGAAAGATCATTTTCCTCTAACACATTTTTCATAACCGTATCTATGAGTATGCCCTGAGTTTTATGAAATTCCTCATTTATGATTCTTATATCAACTATCTCTTTCGCTCTGGCACGAAGCATATCCTCGGTCTCTTTATCTATATCATAGTATAATGTGCATGCTATCTTTACCGGCATCAGTCTGGCTGTAAGGGTCTGACCTTCATATTCCTCCAGCTCAGGGTAGCGGGGCGGAATCTTCACCTGTACATCTCTGGTCTCGCCAGCCTTCATATCGACAAGAGCTTCGTCGATCTCACGAAGCAGTTCTCCTGAGCCTGTCTTGACTGTCGCAGTTTTATTGCTATGCTCCAACTCGATCAGATTTCCTTCTCTGTCATATAGCTCTACATCCAGATATAAGCTCTGCAGAGGATCAATATCTACCATTGTATCATCATTTATCCTGTCAATCTTCAGATAACCTGATGCAAGATATCCATATACGGCTTCAATATCCTTCTGATACTCTTCGTCACTGAGAACAGGTTCATCTGTTATATCCACGTCCGAAGGGTTCCCGGAAAAAGCTTTACCTTTTATCCGGTCACTGAGCCCGTCACATACCATTCTGATATCAATACCTTCCACATAGCTATCATGGATCACCATTGGATAATAAGCAATAGTTCCCCGATATACAGTTGACTCCTTACGCGGACCTATATGGTATCTTACACCGGCGCACTTTAGATATGGCGGCTCCATCACACCCAGCTTTTCAAAATAAGGAACGAAACATAGGGTTGCATTATCTGTAACAAATTCATCCGTCATATATTCTTCTGTTGTATAGTGTGAGTATGGAAACCAGGTCTCATCAGAAGAAACGGCGTGAATACTCATTTCCTGCCAGTTGCCTGACATTTCGTAGTCATAGTAGCCCCTTCTTTTCAGCTCCGGAAACCAGCCCACACGGAAGTAACCGCTGTTGCCCTCAAACTGTACACCTGAAGCAACCCCTGACTCCGGTGTAGGAAAAAATAATGTATCATTTACATCATAATCTATATCCAGCAGGAGCTTGTCAAAGGCTTTATCTATCCACGCATACTGATAATTAGTTACCAGCCCGTCGCCAAAATACTCCATATACTCGCTTTCATAGTTCATGGTATGGTGACCTATAGGTACCTGCGGAAATATTCTTCTCGTAACAGGATCCACTGTTATATAGCTTTCCAGCGCAAGCACCATACACATTATAAATATCATAAAGCATTGCAGCAGCTCAAATCTGTTACTGAAAGCCATCTGAGAATCAGAGCCCCCGGACACATTCTTCCCAAAAGAAATACCCTTGAAAGCTGTAAATTCGGCCAGCAGTGCAATGATTACCAGTCCAACTGCAAAGAATATATTATAACGCTCTATCGCAGATACATGCATGAGTATTCCAACTGCAGCAAAGCATGCCATAGCTCCCATCATGCCCAGCAGAAGCATGTTGCAGTTTCTTGTCTGGATAAGAGCTTCCCTATGTTTAATATCCTCTGCCCCGGATGATGCCTGCTGTGCTGCCGACTCCATCTCGGACGTTGGTTTTGTGCCAGCTTCTTCCATCTTTGCTGATGATCTCGCACCCGCTTCTTTTATCTTTTCTGATGATCTCGCACCCACTTCTTCTGATTTATCAGGCGCGCCCTTCCTGCGATTATAGATATATCTCCCTATTATCACCAAAACACTTAGTATAAATATAATACTAACAACCCACGCAAAGTTACTTATCAGATACTGCTTCACCTTCATTGCAGCATAAGGTCTGTTAAAGCCTATGTCGATAGCAGCTCCTCCACCTGCCTCTATCCTGTCTGCCCAGGTGGAGCCATTAAAGAGATATCCGATAACAAACAGCACACCGGTAGTAAATGCTACCCATAGTTCAGAGGAGCAGATAACATTTTTCACTCTTGGCAGGAATCCTCTGGTCTCATTTTTCATAAATATTCTGTAAAGGATCCTTACACCATAATACCCCAGCACTATTACTGCTGAGGTCTCCTTCGAGAAACACATCATTAGAAGCATGAAGGTTTCAAGCACGTGCCATTTCTTCATCCCAAAATATAAGGCAAATATGAAAAACAGCACCATATAATAATCAGGTGTGCAGTAAACTGACAGTCCTAAAAATATCGGAACACATCCAACCGCCAGAGCACTGAGCATAGCACGAAGGCTGCTCATCCCGACGGATTTTCTAAATATTTCATATAATGCAAGCACAGCAAGTATTGAAAAAACTATCTGCCATGCGGTTGCCAGCATTACATTTCTATGTCCAAAGAAAAGTGGAAGCGCCACAAAGGTACTAAATCCATAGTTCGGATGATATGCTATTCCGAACTGGTAGAAAAAATCGTGGAGTGTCAGATTGTAATAATAGGTAGAAGATCCAACTGTAAAGAAATATTCCCCTGCATCCCATCTTTGAAATGTACCAAGCATCGGAAATCTCATAAGAATAAGGATAAATGTAAGAACCGCCCCACACAGAATACCCTTCTTTTTTTCTTTAACATCCTCACATTTATCTTCTTCCGACTTTGTGATGGCATTCCTGAAAATGATGCCTGTTATCACAGTAAGTACCAGCATCACTCCAAATATAATAAAAGTAGCTAGGGGAAACGGTTTCATGCCATACTTCTTATGAAAGTTCGCTTCTCCTAGATATGCTGCCGCATGGAACAATGCAGGGTACATGGCAACCAGCGTTAACTGTCCCATTATACTATATATTTTTTTCAGTCTCCTACTCGATGCAGTCATATACGATAGTTCCCATCCATTCTGATGAAAATATACTTTGGGGTGACAAGGTGCCTGTCCCCCTGTCACTTCTTTGGGGTGACAAGGTGCCTGTCCCCCTGTCACTTATCGTCTTCCTCAAAATTAATCCGTTCCTCTTCAACAACAAGAGGACGGTTCATAATACGTTTATTCATACTCATTATATATTCACCCATGAAGCCTATGGAGAATATTTGAACCGCACCGATCAACGACATGATAATAATGAGCGGCGCCATACCTGCTTCAAAGCCGTACCAGTTTGTCAGCTTGAGTACCAGATAAACTATTCCAACCACTATACTGACAAAGGCTATAAACATACCAACAAAAGTACATATCCTGAAGCCTATCTTGGTATAGGAAGTTATAGACAGCATTGCCGCGTCATATAGTGTGTAGAAGTTATTATGAGTCTTACCAGCCCTGCGCTTAGGCTGCTCATACTCGATTTCCTTTCTGGCAAAGCCCAGTTCAGCCACGATTCCTCTCAGGAAAGGTGTCGGATCATGAAGCTTTCTCAGCACCTCTATAAATTCTCTGTCATAGAGGCCGGAGCCGGTAAAATGCTCTATCTGCTCAACATCAGAAAACTTCTTGACGAACTTGTAGTAGGTTGAACGAAGCGCATACATCAGCTTGTTTTCCTTACTGGCTGTCTTGATTCCGATCACTATCTTGTAGCCCTCTTCCCAGCCTGCAAGGTATTTGGGAATCATTTCCACAGGATCCTGAAAATCACATACCATGGATATAACACAGTCGCCTGTAGTCTGGAGCATGCCGTAATAAGGCGAGTTGAACTGTCCAAAATTCTTGGCGTTAAATATCGCCTTTACCTTTGGATTTCTGCTGCATATCTCTCTGAGCAGCGGACGCGTATTGTCAGAAGAATCATTATCTATGAAGAGCAGCTCATAATCATACTGGGGCAGCTCTTTTTCAAATATATCCCTGATGGCATTGCTCATAGGCACAACATTTTCTTCTTCGTTATAACATGGTATAAGTATGCTTACTTTCTTCTTACTCATAATATTTACTCTCGTTTTCGTGATGTATGTCTCAGTGTACTTCTCTTGCGGTTTCTTTATGTTTTCGTAATAATCTTTTCAGATAATTCGGCTCATTAACACCGGATGCTTATCCCGGACTACAGACTAGGGATTCTCTCTTGCCCACTCAACCGTTCTTCTGATTCCTTCTTCAAATGAAACCTGAGGAACGAAGCCTGTATCAGCAGTTATCTCTGTAATATCAGCCACCAGATGCATTACCTGATTCTCGTTATATTCTCTTTCTCCGATTCCTACATCCAGAGTCGGATCTACAGCATCACGTATAGCATAGATATAATCCTTCAGCAGTCTCTCTTCTCCGGAACCTATAGTGTAGGCCTTCTGGTCAATTCCAGACTCAGCTATACTGATAAATGCTCTGGCACAGTCCTCTGCAAAAATATAATCCCATACCTGCTCAGCCGGAGTAAACTGCATCCTTTCGCCTCTCAGCATAGAACGTACCGCCGACATTACCATGGTATAGTCATTATCTCCCGGACCATAGCAACTGAGGATTCTTCCCCAGTTCTGTCTCATCCCTAAGTTTCTACATTCGAGCGCAGACAGCTTTGAAGCAGCCAGCTTTGCGATACCATAGCCCGTTATAGGATCCTTTGGAAGCTCATCGGAAAGCTTTCCGCTTACGATACCAAACTCTGCCTGGGAACCCGCTCCTATAAAGGTCTTGCACCCTGCTTCATAAGCAAGATGAACAGCATCCAGGCACGCCTTGATATTTGCCTCCTGCTTTGGTGCATCATTTCTTCCTGTACCAAAGGTGTAACCCCATCCGAAATGGAAAAATGTGTCATGCTCCCAGCCCAGCTTATCTCTAAGGGTAGGCAGATCCCAAAGACTGCACTCAACCACCGTCAGCTTGCCTTCTCCATAGTGATCAAGGTTTCTCATCTTCTCGGACATAGGTCTGATAATGGCAGTTACATTTACTCCCTGATCCAGCAGAAGCTTTGCAACATGGGAACCGATCATTCCTGTTGCGCCAGTTATTATTACGCTTTTCATAATTTTTCTCTCTCGTATAATATCTTTTAGATACAATAAATGTACTTTAATGTTAGTATAAATCTTTGCCTTCGGCAAATCCGGGTTCTGCTTTGCAGAACGCCTCCTCAGCTTTGCTTTGAATTATCATTGTCTTACTTCAAAGTATCATCGCTTTTCTTCAAATTATCATCGCTTCGCTTCAAAGTATCACCGCTTTTCTTCGAGGTATCCTTGCTTTTCTTCGAAGTATCATTGTTCACCTCGAATTATCATCGCCTCGCTTCGAAATATCACCGCTTCGGATCTTCGATCACTTTACAACCGACGACTTACTTACAAGCTTCGTGGATTACCTTACTCATGTAAGCAAGCTTCTCCTCTGTCATTCCCGGATACACTCCGATCCAGAAGGAATTATTCATTATAAAGTTTGTAACCTCAAGACTTCCCGGTACTCTGTAGGCATCTGTTCCTCTGATGCTGTCAAAGCATGGATGAAGGGTAAGATTTCCACTGAAGAGAAGTCTGGTCTGTACATTGTGGGATTCAATGTAACCGGTAACTTCATTTCTGGAAAGTCCTGACTCAGGCTTTACGCTTATCAGGAAACCAAACCAGGATGGCTCAGAATTCTCTGTTGCTTCAGGAAGGATCAGCTTATCCTCCAGATCACTGAGCGCTTCTCTTAAGTATTTCCAGTTTGCCTTTCTCTTCTCAATAAAGGAAGGGAACTTCTTGAGCTGTTCTACGCCGACTGCAGCCTGAAGATCAGTTACCTTCAGATTGTAGCCGAGGTGGCTGTAAACATATTTGTGATCATATCCGGCAGGAAGCTCTCCAAACTGTCCATCAAATCTATGACCACAGAAATTGTCTCTTCCTGAAGGACATATACAGTCACGTCCCCAGTCCCTGAAGCTCTTAACTATCTTGTTAAGAAGTGGATTATCTGTATATACGCAGCCGCCCTCGCCCATAGTCATATGGTGTGGAGGATAGAAGCTGCTGGTTCCGATATCGCCCCATGTTCCGGAGAACTTTGTTACTCCGTCTATTGTATATTTGGTTCCAAGCGCATCACAGTTATCCTCGATGAGCCAGAGATTATGCTTCTCGCAGAATTTCTTGACTGCCCTAAGGTCAAATGGATTGCCAAGTGTATGTGCGATCATAACAGCCTTTGACTTATCTGATACAGCCGCCTCCAGAAGAGCCGGATCTATATTGTATTCAGGAAGCTTTACATCAACGAATACAGGAACTGCACCATACTGGATAATAGGCGCTACTGTTGTCGGGAAGCCGGCAGCAACTGTTATTACCTCGTCCCCTCTCTTTACCTGTCTGTCACCAAGAAGAGGTGATGTCAGCGCCATAAATGCCAGCAGGTTTGCTGAAGAACCACTATTTACCAGATTTGCAAATCTTACTCCTATCCATTCAGCAAAGTTCTTCTCAAACTCATCTGAAAATCTTCCTGTTGTAAGCCAGAAATCCAGAGTTGCGTCTGTAAGAGACATCATTTCCTTCTCATCATATACACGGCTGGCATAGGATATCCTGTCTCCCTCTTTAAATGGCTTATCCTGCTCAGGTTTTTTAAACTGCTGATAATACTCGGCAACCAGCCCCTTGATTTCTTCTCTTGCTTCAGCTTCGCTATTCCACTTCATTGTCTAATCCTTCCTTTGTCTATTTGAGTTTTCCGTATATCTTTTCTGTATGCCTTTTAATATGTCTTTCTATATTTCATTTCCATATATATTTTCTATATACCTTTTCCATATACCATTTCTGTATATCTTTTTCGGCATGTTTTCACTATACATCTGCTTCTCATCAAGCAGCCCTAAACCACCACCGGACTTAACCAAAGAACTCATCGATTTCTCTGTTCATCTCTTCTGTAATCTTCTGATTAATCCTCTTTGTCGCACCGGTAATATCATCCGTTCCCGGTATGCCCTCTTCCTCGAATATCTCTATCCTTCTCTTTGAGAACTGGACTACCATCTCGATAGCCTTATCTATGTTCCACACCGGCTTCCATCCGAACACCTGCTTGATAAGAGAACAGTCCAGCTTCAGAAAATTCGCCTCGTGAGGTCCACCATCGTGTTTATTTAACCAGCCCAGCTTTCCGTCCTGCGCCCTTCCCTCATAGCTCTCTGAAGTAACCCTTCCTGTATTCCAGGCAGAACAGAACTTATCAACTATATCGCCTGTTGTTACACAGTCGCTATCATCCGGTCCAACATTGTAGAAGCCCGCCTTTGACTTATCCTCATACTGCTCCTTAGCTATAGTAAGGTAGATATTAAGTGGCTCAAGAACATGCTGATACGGTCTTGTAGAAAATGGATTTCTGACGATTATTACACCCGTATCCTCACTCTCATCACCGGACGCCCTGCCGTTTACCAGCATCCTTTCGGCGGCTCTTACACAGTCAGGAATGATTCTGTCAGGTGCAAAATCACCGCCACCGATTACATTTCCGGCTCTTGCAGTAGATACAGCCACGTCCATATCATTGTAAAATGAATTAATGTAGCTATGTGTTACAAGCTCTGAGCAGGATTTGGAATTCGAATATGGATCATATCCATCCAGAGGTTCGTCCTCACGATAACCCCAGCACCACTCATTATTTTTATATACCTTATCTGTTGTAACATTTAGAAAAGATCTTACACTTGGTGTCTGTCTTACAGCCTCACAGATATTTACGGTACCCATAACATTTGTCTCATAGGTTCCGACCGGATCCTGATAAGATATTCTTACGATGGGCTGAGCTGCAAGGTGAAATACTATCTCAGGCTGTACGTCCTTAAATACCTGCATCAGCTTCTCTCTGTCGCGAATATCACCGACAACATGGTTGATACGGTTTGCCAGCGCCGCCTCATCAAAAAGACTGGGCGTGGTAGGCGGTTCAAGCGAATAGCCGGTCACCTCTGCCCCGGCACTGAGAAGTATCTGACACAGCCAGCTTCCCTTAAATCCCGTGTGACCTGTAACCAGTACCCTTTTATTTTTATAGAATTCTAAATCTTTCTTATTCATTATATGTGTCCTTTGTTTATCGTAATGAATGTGACAAGGTGCCTGTCCCCCTGTCACATGTGACAAGGTGCCTGTCCCCCTGTCACTTGTTCCACTTCATCCATGGGGCTTTGCCGCTGTCGATGAGTGCATTTAGTTTGTCCATCTCGCGCTTGGTGTCCATGCACTGCCAGTAGCCATCAAATTCATATGCCATGAGCTGTCCATCTGCAGCCATTCCCTTCATAGGTGCCTGTTCAAATACAGTCGTATCATCAACAAGATAGTCAAATACCTTTGGCTCAAGCACCATGTATCCGCCGTTGATTCTTGCCTTATCCTCGTCATCCTTTTCACGGAAGCTGGTGATCACTCCTTCATCTGTGATATCCAGGATTCCGAATCTCTGTCCAAGCTGAACGGCTGTAATAGTTGCTATCTTTCCGTGAGACTTATGGAACTCCAGAAGCTTATTCATATCGATATCGCACACGCCGTCACCATAGGTAAGCATAAATGTCTCATCGCCCACAAACTTCTGAACTCTCTTCAGTCTTCCGCCGGTCATTGTATTGAGTCCGGTATCAACTATAGTTACCTTCCACGGCTCAGCAACATTACTATGAACTGTCATCTTATTATCATCAGAAAAATCAAATGTTATATCTGAGTTGTGCAGATAGTAATTTGCAAACCACTCCTTTATCACATGCTGCTTATAGCCTGCGCATATGATAAATTCATTGATACCATAGTAGGAATACTCCTTCATGATATGCCACAGGATTGGCTTTCCTCCTATCTCGATCATTGGCTTTGGCTTCAAATGACTTTCTTCACTTATTCTCGTTCCGTAACCACCTGCAAGTATTACAACCTTCATATGCTCCTCCCTTTTAACATACCCTTAATTTATAATTATCTATCTTTTATTCTTCTATATCTTCTAATCATCAAAATCCGGCTGTCTTATCCGCCGCTCCGCCCTCTATATAAGTCTCGCAGCTTCTATATACCGTCTATCTCCTCTACTGTAGTCTCACCGCTTCTTTATTCTTTCTATCTCCTCTGCTGTATTCTCACAGCTTCTTTATTCTGTCTATCGCCTCTACTGTATTCTCATAGCTTCCGAATGCAGTAAGCCTGAAATGTCCCTCTCCACTTGGACCGAATCCCGAACCGGGAGTTCCAACCACATTTGCCTCTTTCAGAAGATAGTCAAAGAAATCCCAACTGCTCATCCTGTCCGGAGTCCGGAGCCAGATATAAGGTGCATTTACACCACCTGATACTGTATAACCGGCAGACTTCAGCCCATCCAGTATATAGGCAGCATTTTTCATATAGTAGGCTATCTGCTCGTTAGTCTCGCGCTGACCTTCCTCTGAAAAAACAGCCTCTCCCGCCTTCTGAACAATGTATGGTGCGCCATTGAACTTGGTTCCATGACGTCTTGCCCAGAGTGCATGAAGTGTATTTCCATCACTATCCTTTATGTCCTTTGGAATAACTGTATATCCCAGTCTCGTTCCGGTAAAGCCGGCATTCTTCGAGAAGGATCTTATCTCTATGGCACAGGTTCTTGCTCCACGCATCTCATAGATACTATGCGGTACATCCTCCTCTGAAATATATGCTTCATATGCAGCATCGTATATTATAACTGCACCGATGCGGTTTGCATAGTCAACCCAGTCCTGAAGTGCATCCTTCGTGATGGTTGCTCCGGTTGGATTGTTAGGGAAACAGAGATAAATAATATCCGGAACCCTGTTATCCTTACCCAGTCCATCCCTGCCATTTACCGGCAGCTCAGGTGCATATCCATTTTCAGCAGTACACGGCATGTAGATAACATCACTCCAGAGTCCGGTAGCCGCATCATAGGTACCGGTTCTGCCTGCCATAACATTTGTATCAACATACACAGGATAGACCGGATCACAAACTGCAATCTTCACATCCCTGTCAAATATCTCCTGAATATTTCCTGAGTCCGACTTTGCGCCGTCACTAACAAATATCTCATCCTTATCTATATCCGCTCCCAGCGGTTTATAGACCTTATCCGCTATGGTAGATCTTAAAAATTCATATCCAAGATCCGGTGCATAGCCTTTAAATGTATCTGCCTCCGCCATCTCATCAACGGCACTGTGAAGAGCCTTTATAACTGCCGGACAGAGAGGCTGTGTTACATCGCCTATTCCCAGCCTGATTATCTTCTTCTCCGGATTTGCCTCTGAATACTCCTTTACCCTCTTTGCTATTTCCGAGAAAAGATAGCTTCCCGGAAGCTTTAGATAATCCTGATTTACCTTAAACACCTTTTGTTACTCCTTGTTACATAAAACCACTTAAAACAATAAAACCTTAATAATTTCCCTCAAAAACCGTTGTGGCAGGTCCGGTCATAAAAACACTGTTTTCCTCCATATCCCATCTGATACTGAGGTCTCCTCCCAGAAGTGAAACAGTCACCGTATTATCAACAAATCCATGAAGCATACATGCAACAGCGGTAGCTGTAGCACCGGTTCCACATGCCATAGTTTCTCCGGAACCTCTCTCCCAGACTCTCATTTTCACATGCGTTCTGTCTATTATCCGGACAAATTCTGTATTTACACTTTCAGGGAATAAAGGATGCTTTTCAAACATCGGACCTATCTTTTCGATAGGAAGACTATCTACATCATCTACAAATACTACAAAGTGAGGATTGCCCATGGAAATACCGGTTCCATTATAATAATCATTTCCCACAACGATTCCCATGTCATATACAACCTTCTGCTTTGGATCCAGCTCAGGATTCTTGACAGGACTGAGTTCTATAAGACTTCCCAGTTTTTTGGGTGCATAGCCCGGTGCAAGCTTAACCGGTATCTCTTCAGGTGTAAATATAGGCGAACCCATATTTACCGTGACCTGAGAAACCACATAGCCTTCATTGCTGACTAAGCTATACCCCGGCACTTCACCAACCGGTTTGATACTCAGATTCAGAGTCTTGATACCTGCCAATGTTTCTACTGTGATTATCTTCTTGCTGGTAAGACCATGATCATAAACATATTTGCCCACGCATCTGATCCCATTTCCGCACATCTTTCCTCTGGAACCATCCAGATTATACATATCCATCATAAAGTCCGCCTTGTCGCTCGGACCGATCAGGATAAGTCCATCTGAACCTATTCCAAAATGCCTGTCACTGACAAGTATGGCAAGTGCCGATGGATCATCTACCCTCTCTTCAAATAAATTTACATAGACATAATCATTGCCTATACCATGCATCTTTGTGAATTTCATCACAGTTCTCCTTCAGACGTAGATATACAGAGTATATATTAACATAAATAATCAAGATGTTAAAGCATAACTAACAAAGATATGTGCCATTTTTTCAATCAGGAAAAACCGCCCATAGGTCAACCTAAAAAGCGCCCGTAAGTTAAAAACCTACAGACGCTTTAGCTTTCCCATACTATAACTTCAAGCTAATCCTGCTTTAGTGTATTAATTACAATTATTCACAGTAGTTTACTTAATCGTGTCCAGAAATTCTACTTCTCCTTCAGTATTATTCCATAAATAGATTCAGTTGTATTAATATCGCTGAAGGTATCTGCTGCATCTTCATCATAAGCAAATTCATCTTCCGCCACCTGATATCCTGTTCCGGGCATAGTATAGTATTGCACCCAGCCGGGATTAACTGTATATGATTTGGTTATAACATCTCCATTGCTGTATGTTGCCTCTACCAATAGTTCGGCATCCCGGAGAGAATTTACTATATATTCATTTTCATACCACTCAAATACATTTCCCAACAGTCCTTTTTCATTCAGTTCTTCTGTCAGTTCATAAGGAATGAAAAAACCATATTTCATATCTTCTGAATAATCAACTGTAATATCATTGCCGGCCACCTCAACAATATCTATGGATTTCGTTTCGCCAAATGGAGCGAATACCGTCCATGTCTTATCGGGACTGACAACGATACCATACTTTGATTCATAGTCTCCGCCTCTATATTCAAGAAACTCCTCCGGATCAATATCGGTCGGTGTTTCAGTATATAGTCCACATTTATCTATAGTAATGTGCAGCTTGACAATATCATCGCCTATGACAGAAAACAGTACTCTGGTAAAGTTACAGTCCGAGTTGCCTCCGGCATTCCAGACAACCACACTAAGCCCCCTGTCTTCTTCCGACTCGTCCTTTATCGCATACTCTTCCTGCGTCATATATGAAGAAACCACCTTAAAATCATGCCTCTCTAATATAACTGTTTCATCATCAGCAGCCTCTTCAGCAGTTGTTTCCTTCTGCTCTTTATCCGTATGGCGGGCATCATAAGAAGAATCATCTTTTATCTGATCAGACGTATCTTCTTCCGCCGGCTGTTCTGTCAGACTTTCTTCTGCCATCTGACCAGATGAGATGTTATCATTTTTCTCCTGTGTTAATCTCTGTGATAGAAAATATAACCCATAGGTTAAAAGTCCGACAAGTAATATCGCAGCCAGAGCATAGGAAAAAAATCTTTTTCTGTAAGGAGGATTACGTCTTTCTCTAAGCTTTTTCATTATCTTTTCTGTTTCTTCATAAGTAAGCTCAGGCCACTGTTCTGATTCAAGCTTCTCGTCTGCATCTGTCATCATATTATTGATAAGCTCATATATATTATCTTTCTTCATCAGACTTTCTCCTCCTTCCCATTATTTTTTTCCGCCCCCGTGATACTCTGTTATAGATAATCGGTTTTGACATTCCTGTTTGCCGTGAAAGATCCTCAACGCTTATCTCTTCAATAAATAATTTGATAAACAGTTCCCTGTCCTTTGTTTCGAGACACCCCAGAGCATCGCAAAGCTTTTCTTTAAAATCCTCCGCTTTTATTATCTCTTCAGATATATCAATCGAAGCCGTTTCTTCTAAGGAAGCCAGCACATCATCTCCCCTCTCCAGCAGCTCTTCCAGCGAAGAAATCTCTACCCCGGCATTTCTTCTCAGAAAATCTATGGCCCTGTATCTGGATAATGCGACTATCCAGTTTGGAAATGAACCCATTGAAGCATCAAATTTATCAATATTGTCCCAGATTCTCATTAACACATCAAGAAGGCACTGCTCCTGTTCGTCCTGATACCCCTGTAGATAACACCTTATCTCTGACTTCAAAAGGTTGCCGTATCTTCTCAGAACGAATTCAAGAGCATCTTCATTGTGCCTTCTCAATTCCTCTATATAATTACTATCGTTTATCTTATCTGTATGATGCTTCATCTGATCAGGCCTCCGAAAATGAAACAACCTGTTACTTTGTCCATTTTCCTGTTACGTCAAATTCATATTTTTTTCCATCAATGCTATATTCTCCTGTAACCATAGCACCGGATTCATCAAAGTAGTACCACGTACCGTCACCTTGCTCCACCCAGCCGGTCTTCATCCTGTAATCTGCTCCCAGCAGATACCATTTTCCATTATAACTAAGCCAGCTTCCCAGTAAAGCATGTCCTGTTTCATCCATATAATACCAGGCACCTTTGACATAAACCCAGCCTGTCTGCATCCTTCCACTATTATCCAGGTAATACCAGAAATGGTCACTGCTCTGAAACCAGCCTCCGGATATCATAGCTCCTGTTTCCGGATCAAGATAGTACCAGTCTTCTTTATCCTTATACCAGTTAATATTTATATAACCATCATTATCAAAGTGGTACCATTTACCATCTATCTCCCTCCAGGTATCCACATAGAGCTTTCCATTTTCATCAGAATAAACCCATCTGCTATGGTTCCGGTACCAGTCAGGTGTTTTAGAACCATCATCGACATCACAAAACCATACATTTGCTTCGGGCTCGCCATAGTTATATAGGTATTTCTGCCCGCCCTCCGTTTTTATTTGTTCACTATAGAGGATGCTCCACTGATCATACTCATATACTGCTCTTTCCTGTTCCAGCTCAGTTTCTGTGCATTCATTATTTTGCTTCTTAAACTCATTCTTAGCCTTTTCCCACTCTTCATCTGTAACATGATAATCTTCAGGATAAACCTTTTCTGCATTTACAGGTAATCCTGCCAATCCCATAGTGACAGTAATAGCCAGTATTAAAGCATTTATCTTTCTCATTTTCATAATCCTTCTCATAAACCTGCACCTCCTCACGCCTTTTAAAACGTACCCACTTTAAACCTTACCCTTCATAATATGATACGTATATTATTTTAATTTCTATCACATTTGTATAAATTTTTTATAACTTTATAAAAAAACGGCTGCCACTTTCTCTAAAAAGAGACTATGGCAGCCGGATTACTTATAAATATGTGACAAGGTGCCTGTCCCCCCGTCACTTTATGTGACAAGGTGCCTGTCCCCCTGTCACTTTCCAAGATTCTCTGTCTCAGGTACTTCGACAGTTTTCTCGTAGCAGAGGAATATATCATCAATCTTTTTCTGATCTGGCTTCGGTGTTATAAGACTTACGATCGGTACTATGATAAGTCCGGCTATCATGGTAGCAGCACCGGCATTAATAGGTGACTTGATGATAGGTGTTCCAGCCTGTGTCATAAAGATATTCAGCAGGGTAAAGCCGACACCAATGATGTAGCTTGCCCATACAGAAGCCTTTGTGATCTTTTTGCTGTAAAGTCCATACATGAATGGAGCGAGAAATGCACCTGCAAGAGCTCCCCACGATACACCCATGAGCTGTGCTATGAATGTAGGTGGGTTAAATGCTATCACAACTGAAAGTATGATAAAGCACATAACCAGCACCTGCATAAGTCTGAGCTGTGTTTTCTCCTTCATATCCTTCTTCATAAGTGGTCGAATCAGATCAAGTGTAAGGGTTGAACTGGAGGTAAGAACCAGTGAAGAAAGAGTTGACATGGATGCAGAGAATACAAGCACAACTACCACACCGATAAGTATATCAGGAAGTGTTGAAAGCATTGAAGGAACGATGGAATCATAAGCAACCTTAACTGTACCATCTTCAAGAGTAGTAACAACGCCTTCTATATCACCAAAGAGACGTCCGAAGCCTCCGAGGAAATAGCAGCCTCCTGCAATTATAATAGCGAAAAATGTAGAAACAACCGTTCCTGTCTTAACTGCTTTTTCATCCTTGATGGCATAGAACTTGTGAACCATCTGAGGAAGTCCCCAGGTTCCAAGAGATGTAAGGATTACTACACCAAGAAGACTAAGCGGATCCGGTCCAAAGAAGCTGGCAAAGAGCCCCTTGCTGTCCAGAAGAGCAGCCGTTGTAACTGTAGGATCTGTTTCAACATTTGAAAGAGACTTAAGAGCATTCAGGAATCCGCCCTGTCCGGAAAGTACAGCACCGATGACAGCGCATATACCTATAAGCATGATGATACCCTGAACAAAATCATTTAACGCAGTAGCCATGTAACCACCGATTACAACATATGCTCCTGTAAGCAGAGCCATGATGATTACACAGATGCGGTAATCTATAGAGAAAGCCATTCCGAAAAGTCTTGAAAGTCCATTATATACACCTGCTGTATATGGAACAAGAAATACAAATGCAATGACAGAGCCTACTACTCTAAGTGCTTTGGAATCAAATCTTTTTCCAAAATACTCCGGCATAGTCTTGGCATCCAGCTGCTGTGTCATAAGTCTGGTACGACGGCCAAGTATAAGCCATGCCAGAAGGCTTCCGATAAACGCATTTCCGATACCTATCCAGGTAGAAGCAAGACCGAATTTCCATCCGAACTGTCCTGCATAACCGATGAATACAACGGATGAGAAGTAAGAAGTTCCAAATGCAAATGCCGATATCCAGGGACCGACTGTACGGCCGCCAAGAACATAGTCATTTACATTCTTTGCTTTGTTACGTGAATAGATACCTATTCCGATCATTACAGCAAAAAAGATGATCAGTAAAGCGACTTTGATTACCATAATAAAAACCTCCTAATCTGTCAGCGCGAATATCCATGATAACGCACTTTATTGCACTAACGGTTTAACGCGCTAAAGTGTATTATATGCCTAAATCTGATTATGTCAAGAAAAATATCTTATGACATTTGACAGAAAAATATCTTATGACATTTGTCACATCCACAAAATGACGCTGCTCACTACCGCTTTCCCACGAAAATGCTATCATACGATTAAAATAATTCGTGTATGAGCCATCAAAAAATAAGGAGTACAAAAATGAGCGAAACTGTTGTAAAGATCACAAACCTGGTAAAGCGCTATAAAGAGCTTATCGCGCTGGACAACTTCAGTCTGGAAATAAAGGAGGGCGAGATCTTCGGTCTGCTCGGTCCAAATGGTTCCGGAAAGACCACCACCATGAACTGTCTGCTGTCCCTCCTGTCCTATGACAAGGGCGACATCGAGATATTCGGAGAAAAGATGAGTCCAAAACGTCTGGATATCAAGAAAAGAATCGGTGTTGTCAGCCAGAATGTTGCTGTATTCTATGAGCTTACGGTATATGAAAATATTGACTATTTCTGTGGTCTGTATATCAAGGACAGGAAAACACGTGCCAAGTATGTGGAGGATGCCATCCGGTTCGTGGACTTAAATGACTTCCGTAAATTCTTTCCCAAAAAACTGTCCGGCGGACTTCTCAGGAGACTGAATATTGCCTGCGGAATCGCTCATAAGCCTGACCTCATCATATTTGACGAGCCGACAGTTGCTGTTGATCCACAGTCCAGAAACAAGATTCTGGAAGGCGTAGTGGAACTGAACAGACAGGGCGCTACCATTATATATACCTCCCATTATATGGAAGAGATCGAGCAGATCTGTTCACGCATACTCATTATGGATAAGGGAAAGGAAGTCGCCTCCGGCACCAGCGAGGAGCTTAAGGGCCGCATAAAGAATACGGAAAATGTTATCGTCGATGTGAGACATTTTCCTGCTGAGCATATCGATGCCCTCAGAAAGCTGAATCATGTATATGATGTAAACTATCTTGGCGAAAAGCTCACCATAAAATGTGACGGAGGAAAGCATAACATCACCCATGTAATCGAGTATTTCTCCGAAAACAATCTGAGCTATGACCGCATCTACTCAGAGCTTCCAACACTAAATGACGTATTCCTTGAGATAACCGGCAAGGAACTTAGAGATAAGGAGTAATAAAATGTTCGGACGAATAATATTAACTCAGCTTAAGTTTAGTTTTCGCTCCAGAAAGTATATCTTCTGGACTCTTGCATTCCCCATTGCACTTGGAACACTGTTTTATTTTGCATTTAACTCCATATATTCCAACAATCAGAACTCACCCATTCCTGTCGTTATCGAGGTTACAGAGGATGCGCTGAATGAGTACAGAGTTATGGAAGCCTTTTCCCATCTGGATACAGATAAAATATCTGAGGATATGAAAGAATATAATGAGAGCAAGGCTGTCGCAGAGGCAATGGGACAGGACTTCACAGAAGAGGAGCCTATATCAGAGGAGACTCTGGAGCATATCGAGGAGATCCAAAGCTTTGAGGATATGAGGGATTATAATCTGGATGGATTTCCCTATGAATATGTCACAGTGGATAAGTCAGAAATTGATGCCATCGAAAAGCAGGACCTCCCCTTTATGGAAATCATAAGCGACCTGACCTTTGACGATAACAAAACAAAGATGATAAAAGAGGTAGAGGTCTCACGCCACGAAGAAGCACTGCAGCTATTAAAGGATGGTGATATTGCAGGAATCATAACTATATCAGGGTTAAATGACATCTCTCTCGAAGTAAATGGTGGAGGTGTAAAGCATAGTATCCTGTCCAGCATCATTGCCACATACAGACTGCAGGTGCAGAAGGCTATCGATACCATAAATGATGCCCCCGACGAACTGGGCTCTGCTGATACCGTAATGGACGAATCCACAAAAAGTATAGACTTCGTCGAAGCAAAGGGAATGGCAGGAAACAACAAAGATCCTTTCGTTTCTTACTTCTATAACCTGATTGCCATGATTTCGATAATGGGTTCCTTTGGCTCTCTTAGCTCTATCGCCAGTAACTGTGCCAATCAGACAACGACCGGTATCCGTATCGATACCGCTCCTATCAACAAGGTATTCTACGAACTGGCACAGGTTGTTGCCCTGATACTCGCTCAGGGAGCTATATCCTTTATCACACTTACCTATCTGATTCTCATTCTGGGAATAAGATTCGGGGGCAACCTGGGTCTGATTTACCTCACCGCATTTCTCGCAAGTGTTATGGGTGTAATACTGGGATATATGGTTTCCCATCTGGGAAAAATGCCGGCAGACAAAAAAGAGACTATCCTGATGGCTATTACCCTGGGAGGTGGTTTCCTGTCAGGACTTATGATAGGCGATATGAAGATCATCATTGAGGAGAAGTTCCCACTGTTTAACCGCATCAATCCATCCGCTGTTATAACAGATGCATTTTACGCTATCAACATCTTTGGACCGGGTCCAAGATACTACAGATCACTGATGTATATGCTGATACTAAGTGCGGTCATGCTCGTGATTGGAATCATATTATCCAGACGAACATCATATAAATCTTTATAGCATAAAACACCAGAAATACCAGACTTATTGCAGAAGACACCAGACACAGCGAACAACAAACCATAGTGACAGAAAGCTATGCAGATATATAAAACATTTTTCAAAGCAAGGGAAAAACTATGCAGGTATATAAAACATTTTTCAAAGTAATGAAACAATACAGGGTGGGGATTTTATTATATATAGTCATCAACATAGTCATGCTGATGATGCTGATAAACTCCAGCACTCCTCAACCGGAGACGGTGGAAATGACGAGCTACGGACTTCTCGTAGTTGACGAGGACCATTCAGAGTTTTCAGAGGAATTTGTCGGATACTTAGACGAAATGCATGATCTGAAGGAAGGCACCTACACCGATGATCAGATAAAGGATATGCTTTACTATCAGTCGATAACTGAGTATATCGTTATTCCAAAGGGCTTTGAAGACGCATTTTATGAATATGTAGAGGCTGTTAAGAACCACGAAGCCGCCTCCGATGAAATCACAAAAAAGCTTCTTAAGGGAACCTATGACGAGGCTATGCCACGTGGACTATTCGTAAATATGCAGATGAACCAGTACCTGAACTCAGTGGCAGACTATCTGGCAGAGGGCAAAACTCTCGACTACGCCTCGGAAAAAACAAAAGAAGCTCTCGATCCGGCTGCCTTCGTAACGATGATGAAACAGGAAATGCCTCCGGCAGAGATTTCCTACACGGCATTTCTCTTTCTTCCTTACGGAATACTGTCCATCATATTTACATGCGTTCTTCCGGTCATCATCAGCTTCAACGAGAAGGAAAAGAAAAACAGAACCATCGTTTCTTCTATGAAAATGAATACCAGAAATATAGCTCTGATACTTGGAGCAGCAACGCTCGCGATAGTTGTGACCATAATACTTGTCGGTTTTGCTACCGCTGCCGATGGTGCAAAGTTTATCTTTACCAAGGCATGGTGGTTATCAGTTGCTAATGCATTTATATATACATTAACCACTACCATGCTGCTTTCTATGATATCAACCCTACCGATTGGAATCGAGAAAACGGTATCCGGAAATACATCGGCATTCATAACCAACATCATCGGTCTGTCCTTCTCATTTCTTGGCGGAACCTTTGTGGATCTCACCATTCTGGGTGATAATGTTGCAAAGGTAGGAAGATTCATACCGAATTACTGGTACTCCATCGCTTCCCGTAAGATATGGTATGAAAATGCACCACTCAGTGAGCTCCTCCCAAGCTTTGGGCTGCAGCTTCTCTTCGGTATAGTGTGCCTGTCCATTGGGCTGGTATTTACCAAATTCTTTGGAGATAGAGCCGCCTCAAACTAGTATAACCGTTTTTAATTAACTCAACTATATTAACACTCCATCGCCACTAATTTGCTTCATATAACTACAGAAAGCGGAACAGATGAAATGATGATCGTGCGCGTAATGATTGCACAGCTTCTCTCATTTATCGGAGTAGTTATCTTCTCAAGAAAATATGCTCTTCAATAGGTGCCATAACAGCAAAAACTATGCTTCTGTCTTTATCAACTTCCTTGATTTCCTTCCAGGTCATAAGACTTAAATCCTTCATTTTTATTCCTCGTTTTATCGGAGAAATAATAAACCCGGCCAAACGGCCGGGTCAAGTAATTTATATATTCGAAAAAAGATCATCCATTGTTATTAATGATTGAATGTCTCCAGAATATGAATTATCAACCAATCCAAATGTTGTAATCAGAGTAGGAAAAATAGCATACTTTGTTTCCGTAACAAGTTGAATGTCATTTATTCTCCTTCTCATTTTTTCATCATCTTCCTTGGTAAATGTATAATGAGAATTCGAATATTTCATTTCACATAAATTTATAACACGGTCTTTCCTCTCTATCAGTAAATCCACTTGAGATCCATGTACGCCCTTATCTCTATCTGCTTTACAATACCATGCTCTAGTTTCAGTCTGAATACCTGAGATTCCAAGTTTATACTTTATCTGTTTTTCGTGTCTTAAACAAACTCGTTCAAAAGCAAGTCCCATCCAGGTATTCACCTTAGGGGTGTTGAGCTGATTAGACCAAAAGTGTTCATCAGTCGTACCATTTTGTAAAAATTTATAATGAAACAAAGTAAAATTATCTATCAGTTGATATACTGTATTTTTCTTTTTCTTCCCAAAGGAATTATATTTTCTTATAAATCCACAACTCTCTAATTCCTCGAGCTTAGTTGATAAATCACCAGAATTAGCTATACCAGATTTTTCTATCAGCTCTTCTCTTGTCATTCCTACCTTTT
>DGHK01000055.1 GCA_002392655.1 Lachnospiraceae bacterium UBA3850
CAGCAGCAAAGAAGGCGGCTGAAGATGCGGCGGCAGCGAATAAGGTAACAGAAATGATTAATGCTCTTCCAGCAAGCGAAGATGTTACAACGAAAGATAAGGATGCTATTGAAGCTGCAAGAAAAGCATATAACGAGCTTACAGAAGTTCAGAAGAAGCTGATAACTGATGAAACAGTAAAGAAGCTTGAGGACGTTGAAGCAGCACTTGTAACGAAGGAAGATAATGATTATTCAAATGAATGGGTTGATGGTCAGTGGTACTATGCTGATGGATCTGATACCTATGTTCCTAAGGGTCAGTGGAAGAAGAATGATATCGGCTGGTGGTATGAGGATGAATCCGGATGGTATCCAACATCATGCTGGCAGAAGATAGACGGAAAGTGGTACTACTTCGAATCCGATGGCTACATGGATTATAATGAATATCGAGATGGTTTCTGGTTACGTTCAGACGGATCCTGGGATGAAACCTATTACGGTGGAAACTGGAATCTGGATGAAAATGGCTGGTGGTACAAGGATAATACAGGCTGGTATCCGGTAAATCAGTGGCTGTGGATTAATTATAAGTGCTATTACTTTGATAGTAATGGTTATGTATTAACTAATCAGTATGTAAATGGTTACTGGGTAGGCGAGGATGGAAGCTGGCAGTAGCTGATTGCAAAATACCTTAATTATTTAAATGCGTGACTTAGCTGTTTACGTGAGATAATCCAAGGCGATTAGGATATGTGAGGGGTCGTACAAATCGTATGACCCCTTTTCATTGGTGAGGTGACAGGGGGACAGGCACCTTGTCACCAGAAGTGACAGGGAGGCATGTGTCTTGTTCACAGGAGGTGACAGGGGGACAGGCACCTTGTCACATTACTATGAAGCAAATAAAATAATGTTCTTACTTGTAAACTATAAAGAATGATGTTAAACTAAAGTTTGCTTTTTTGTTTAGCGCATTAAAGCGGCAAATTTGTTTGTGGAGGAAAATAAAATGTCCGTTGCACAGATTGGTATCGTTGTTTCAATAGTTGTTTACCTGGCAGGCATGCTGGTGGTTGGTTTCCTGGCATCAAGAAAAACAAATGATGTAGGGGATTTCTATCTCGGAGGAAGAAAGCTGGGACCTCTGGTTACTGCCATGAGTGCTGAAGCTTCCGATATGAGCTCATATCTGCTTATGGGTGTTCCGGGACTCGCATACTTCTCAGGTATTGCTGATGCAGGGTGGACCGCTATAGGACTTGCTGTTGGAACATATCTTAACTGGCTGTTTACAGCTAAGAGACTTAGAAATTACACAGAGAAGATTGATGCTATCACACTTCCTGAGTATTTCAAGAAGCGTTTTAAGGATAAGAGCAATATCACACTTCTTATAGGTGCGATAGCTATTATAGTATTCTTTGTTCCTTACACAGCTTCCGGTTTTTCGGCTTGTGGAAAGCTTTTCGCACAGCTCTTTGGAGTTAATTATCAGCTCGCAATGATAGTGTCAGCCATCATTATAGTAGGCTATACAACAACAGGTGGTTTCCTGGCAGCATCAACAACTGACTTCATTCAGGCAATTGTCATGAGTATTGCACTTGTCATAGTTCTGTTCTATGGTGTTTATCATGCAGGCGGTATGGGATCGGTAATAGAAAATGCTCAGAATCTTCAGGGCTTCCTTAACATGAGTGCAACTCATAATAATGTGACAAATGGTGCAGATCCTTATGGTTTCTTCAATAAGGTTACTATGTTCTGCTGGGGACTTGGATACTTTGGTATGCCACATATTCTTCTTAGATTTATGGCTATAAATGATCCTAAGAAGCTTACTCTTTCCAGAAGAGTAGCGTCAGTCTGGGTGGTTGTATCTCTTGGCGTTGCAACCTTCCTTGGAGTTGTCGGACGAGCTATGACAGAGACAGGCGCTCTTCCATCACTTCTTGATCTCTCAGATCTTACCAGTGCATCCAAGGCAGAGACACTTATAGTTGTACTTGCAGATCATATATCACAGAATGGATTCGGATATGCGCTTATAGCCGGACTCATCATAGCCGGAATACTTGCATCGACTATGTCAACAGCAGATTCACAGCTTATAGCAGCATCTTCGGCTGTTTCAGAAAATATTATTCAGGATGTATTTAAGATCAAGATGAGTGACACAGCAGCCATGCTTACTGCAAGAGTTACTCTTCTGGTGGTTGGTATCCTCGGTGTTGTAATCGCTTGGGATCCATCAAGCTCAGTATTTAATATCGTATCCTTTGCATGGGCAGGCTTTGGAGCTGTATTTGGCCCTGCTATGATCATGTCACTTTTCTGGAAGAGAACAAATGTATATGGCTGTATAGCAGGTATGCTTTCAGGTGGAATCATGGTATTCATATGGAAATATGCTGTACGTCCATTGGGCGGTGCATGGAATCTGTATGAGCTTGCGCCTGCATTTCTTGTTGCACTTATCTTCATTATAGTAGTAAGTCTTGTAACACCTGCACCAAATGAGAAGATTCAGAGTACCTTTGATGAAGTAAAGGCAATGTAATATATTTAATAAAATGAGACATAAAGAGTTAACCGAAGAAATAGCATCTTAATTATAGCGTCTGATAGAGAGGGAACAGTAGATGAGAAAAAATCCCAAGCTGACACTTGTATTTCTCATAATATTAATGATTATAACCCTTATCTGGGGTGGATCAATGCTTGTTGCGTACTTTCGCTACGAAACTGTAGAAGGTACAGTGAGCAAGGTGGAAAGCTACTACAGTTCGATTCCTAATCAAGCGTTGACAACCGGAAATTACTATACAAGAGTTACTGTTGAATATAAGGTAAAGGGAATGTCCTATCGTGCGGATTTTTCTGAAAATGAAAAGGAAAGCGCTTTTTATGAAGGACAGAAGCTGAAGGTATATTATGATCCGGTTCTTCCGGAAAAGGCATATGTAGCTGTTTCCATGAATAAGATAGTGATTGCTGTAGTTTTCGTAATAATTCTAGGTTTTGGGATATTTATTTGCATACGCTATATTAAAGATGGACAGTTATATTAATGATTCCAAAGAAAAACTCTCTACGCTTGACTTTTTGATAAGTTACATATAGATAGCCCCTGCAGCATGGTGTTCATGTGCAGGGGCTATAATTATATATTCTCTATCTGCCAGTCTATAGGCTCCAGTCCGTTTTCTGTGAGAAATGCATTTGCCTTACTGAAGTGTCTGCATCCGAAGAATCCTCTGTCTGCGGAGAAGGGTGAGGGATGAGCGGCTTCAAGTACGAGCTGGTGAGGATTATCCAGCATTTCCTTCTTTGCTCTGGCAAAGTTTCCCCATAGCATATAAACTATCGGACGATCCTGCTGATTCAGTATCCTTATGGCGGCGTCTGTGAATTCCTCCCAGCCCTTGCCGCGGTGGGATGCAGCCTGATGCGCCCTTACAGTTAGCACAGAATTGAGCAGAAGTACACCCTCTCTGGCCCATTTAGCCAGATATCCGTTATTGGGGATGTAGCAGCCGCAGTCACTTTGCAGTTCCTTGTAGATATTTTTTAGAGAAGGTGGTATCTGAATCCCCGGTCTTACAGAAAAGGACAGTCCATGCGCCTGATCAGGTTCGTGATAAGGATCCTGACCGATGATTACGACCTTGACCTTTGCCAGTGGCGTCATATGAAAAGCATTAAGCAGATCTTCTCCGGGAGGATAAACAGTAAAGGTGGTATATTCCCGTCCCACAAACTTAACCAGTTTTTTATAATATTCTTTTGAGAATTCGGGCTTTAGTGCATCAGCCCAGTCATTTGTAATAGGTGGCATATCGCAGTTCCTCCATATATGTGTTCGTATGATGGTTATATTATCATAATATAGCTACATGTGTTGAATAAGCTTTGAAATGTATGCTGAAATGTGAATGAATTATTAAATATAAAGCCTTATGCTAATGTATAATTGTAAATAAAAAACTTCCGGGATACAACAGTGAATTCTGAGTAATCCGGGTTTTGAATATAAAATGAATACTTTTTATAGAACGGTTGTCGGAATTAAGCTATAATTATGCTTTGAGAATGCAGGTGTAGATAATACTTCGTTCCATTAAAAGTCAGGTGGGATCTGGCACTGTATTTTTTTGGATGAGTGTTGTGCCGGTTATAGAGGTTCTGGCTGTGGCGTGTCTGAATCCATAAAGAGCTTGCCGTGTAAGAAACATAATGAGTAAATATCTGAAAATATCGTATCTATTGACCGTTGGAGTAGTTTCGTATCTGTCAATTGGAGTTGCAATAATATGTGTAATATGAGTTTGTTCATAATAGTAGCTCAGCCTTTAAGCCTGGTGGCGCTTACTGGAATCACATTTCGTGTAAGGAAAAGAAGACATCTGATATATATCTATATAATACATCTGGTATATATCATTATAATGGAATATGCCCGGTCGATTCCTTCAAACAGGATAAATGGTCTGGTATATATCCTTTTAAGCATGGTTGAGGTGGTTCTTCCGTACTGCCTTGCAAAATATTTTCAAAAGAATATCCTGTGGAAAACCTGCTTCCTGTATCTGTTATTTGGGGCAACCACTAATGGTATTCTCCAGAATACTATGCTGCATCTGCTTCCTAAAATCAAAGCGGATCTGTTTAATGATATATATAAGGCTTTTTCAATATATATCACCTTTACTCATGAAAATATACCCGGTCGAGGAGCAGTAGGAGCTTTTGTAGTCATGGCCATTATCTATGTGGGAATGGCATTTATATACAAAATATTTGTGGAACAGGATAATGAAGCTCATGAAAAGTACTATAGAATCATGTATATATTTATCTCTGCAGCGCTCATATTAGCAAGCGTTGTGCTTCGTTCTAAAATAGATATGGCGGGATATGGTACAGTGCTTTTTTGGCTGAGAATTGCTCCGCTCATAGAGGCTACAGCGGTGGCGATGCTGATGGTTTTCTTTGCCAAGATTGAAAAAAAGCACGTTAAACAAAAGTATAACAAAATCATTACCAGAGCAAGAGAGGAAAGAGGAAACTCTAATAAAAATATAGATATATTTACTGAAGAAGATATTAACCGGTTTCTGAACTATAAGATCAATCAGATAAAGGAAAATGGGATAGCAGTAGATGTTATACTGTATCTGCCGGATAAGATATCATCGCCTATAAGCCAGGATAAGATGATTGCTGAGATAGATAAGGTGCTGAATCAGATATTAGACAGCGGCAGCGGAAAAAACAGGTATATAGTTATAGTATTCAAGAGAGAAAAAAATAACCTTGTGATTAATTTTGAATATAGTCATAAGAGGTACTCGATTCCTGTTATGCTGGTTAAGAAAAGGGAATATATGTATGTTTCGGACAAGAGCTACAGACTTGAACAGTACAAATCGGTCAGGGATGAAATCCTGTTATTATACCCGAATTGCTTTAAAGAGAATCCGTTGTAGTAATAACTACTTTTTGATAAAGAATGCTAAATGTTAGTATCCATCGCAAGTTTTGCTATGATAAAATACGAGTTAATACCGATGCTGACTGACGTATCCGGCGGGTGAATATTATGAACGGATAAAGCCGGTGACCTGTTAAATGCTATAGACTGGTGACACAGGTTAACAATATAAGTAATAATTGTAATGATTTTGGAGGGTGCTTAATGATTGACGTAAAGAAGACACAGGCTGTTATGGACAGCGTTAATACAGTTATCAAAGGAAAGGACAATGTGGTCAGAAAGGTGCTTGCGGCTGTTATCGCCGGAGGGCACATACTGATGGAGGATATACCCGGAGTTGGAAAGACCACGCTTGCGACAGCATTTGCCAGATCATTATCCATGGACTATAAGCGTGTGCAGTTTACACCGGATGTTTTACCCAGTGATATTCTGGGCTTTTCCATGTACAATGCGGCAACGAAGGAGTTTGAGTACAGACCCGGTTCTGTATTCTGTAATCTGTTCCTTGCTGATGAGATAAACCGTACCTCACCTAAAACCCAGTCTGCACTTCTGGAGGTTATGGAGGAAGGAACGGCAACAGTGGATGGCGTAACCAGACCTCTTCCGGATCCTTTTGTAGTTATAGCGACAGAGAATCCATATGGCTCATCAGGTACTCAGATGCTTCCGGAATCCCAGCTTGACCGATTCATGGTCTGTCTTTCCATGGGCTATCCTGCGCACGCAGATGCAGTAGAGATACTGAAGGGAAATGCGCATAATCCCATCTCCAAGGTGACGAGCGTGATAGGAATAGAGGAACTGAGAGAGCTTAGAAAAGAGACAAATGATATGTTTGTCCGTGATGAAATATATGAATATGTAGTTGATCTTGTGGAAGAAACAAGGAGAAATGCAATATTTGCCATGGGTGCCAGCCCGCGTGGAACCATAGCGCTTCTCAATATGGCGAAGGCGGTTGCAGTTATCGAGGGAAGAGACTATGTGACTGCTGAAGATGTTCAGGATGTGGTTCTGGATACTCTTGGACACAGAGTAAAGCTGGGACAGAAAGCCAGAGCTCAGGGTATGAATATGGAAAAGGCTGTAAGGGAACTGATACAGACTGTTAAGGCACCCAGGATGTGAGATATTTCTTAGTAGGCATAGCTTATAAAGAAAGGAATGGCTTATAAAAGTAGGAATAGCTTATACAAAGTAGGAATAGCTTATAAAGGTAGGTATGGTTTATAAAGATAGGTATAGTTTATAAAGATAGGTATAGTTTATACAAAAGAAAGATATAAAAATATATGGCAGAAATGATTCCTACAACTTCATATGGGCGTCCCCTTACTCCGCGGGAGATTCAGAAAGAGCAGCGCAGGCTTGAGAAGGAGCAGGATATAAGACGTAAGCCTTTAAAAACGGTGGTTCATCCGACACGTATAATAGCTTTTGCAGTTCAGGTAATGATAGCGATATATGTGTATGACTTTTTGAGAAATCATTTTATGCTGATAGTGCTCGCGCTTCTTGCTGCAGTTCTGGTTCTGGATATAGTCGGTCTGATACTCATTTACAGAGGTGTCAGCGTAGAAGCGGAGATACCAGAGAGAGATGTGAGCCGCTATAATACTTCTTTTCTGAGGCTTACACTCATCAATAAGTCACTTGCATTTTCAATGGATACCTGCGTAAAGCTGGATGTGGAAAATGTATTTTACAAGGATAAAAGCGGTGTGGTTCTGTCACTGCCATGTTCTATCCGAGGGACGTATGAGAAGTATATTCCACTTAAATATACAATGAATGGACTATATAAATACAGTATTAAAGCCATTACTGTGCGCGATATCCTGGGCTTTGTTTCACTCAAGAAAAAGGTTGATGTTGAAACAGAGGTAAATGTTTATCCGGAGAGAGAAGGCGGTGCAAATCTTAATCTTACAGATATGGCAAGGGGGATGACGGAAAGCGAGGAAACCGTCAAGAAGGGACATGATTTCTCGGATGTTTCCGATGTAAGAGAATATATCCCCGGAGACAAGCTTATGAGTATCCACTGGAAGCTTTCGGCAAAGAGGGATGTCCTCATGGTTAAGGACAGGGTTTCCATGTCAGATCAGCAGCTTGTAATAGTTGCTGAGCTTTCCGGTGATGATAGAGAGGTGGATGACATTCTGACACTTACCTATGCGGTTGTAGCAGAGATGGTCAAATCCCAGACCTATGTAAGACTTCTCTGGTGGAGCGAGGGAAGATTTGCTTTCGAGGAAAGACAGATAATGAATATGGAGAACCTCAAGGATGCATTTGGCGCTATCTACTATGAGAATATATATCCGGATGGTGACAGGACAAGAGGTTATATGCTGTCCATTCATCCGGAGCTCAAGGCATACGTATGTATATGCACAAAGGATGGAGAGGCAGATGCAGTAATCATTGAGCAGGACTAGTACAGTGGTTGATAAAAGAGTTGTAAGGCGATTATATGGCTAATCAGGATAATAACAACAGAATAAACTGGGATAATGCCACATATTTCGAGAAACGGCGTGCCATAAGAAGAGACAGACGTCAGAGATGGTCCAAATGGCAGAATGAGGATCGCCGTACAGTGGAGCTCTGCAAGGGTGCCTCTATAGATGAGGGCGTATATGACATAAGCGAGAACAGGTACTTTACACTTATCATCAAGGGTATAGTGGTGTATCTGATAACAGCCGGTGGAATAGGTGCCTATCTGACTGCGATGGAGATAGATTTCAACCAACTGATATTCCATCTGGTTATTCTTGCCACAGCCATACTATGCGCAACTCTCTATCATAGCTGGCGTTCAGAGAATCTGGGCTATCTGGTATTCTTCCTGTTTTATGCAGCATTTATCATATTATTCAGGGACTATATCAACTCAGGTTTCTATGCGGTCGTAAATGATACGTTGGACAGGGCATCTATCTACTTTGATACAGAAGGTTTTCAGTACTATAATGAGCGGATTTCCAACAGATATGTAGCGATAACGATAGCGGTATCTGTTCTGGGTATAGCACTTAATGTGCTGCTCAACAACTATATACTTCGTCGTGCAAGATATATCGTTGCCATCGGACTTTCGCTTACATTAAATGTTATCTGCTTCTATATGGAACGGGAACCGGGCACGCTTTACAGCATAATGGTTCTCAGCGGAATCCTGATGACCTTTGTTATGAAGAGCGGACGGCATTTCTTCCTGAGCAGGCGGGATCATGTATTTGAAAGAAAGAAGACGGGGCTCAGCTATGCTCTTGATTATAAGACCTTATGGCAGGGACTTCTGGTCACTATTCTTCTGGCAACGGTTGTGGTCGGCTCCGTTTCGGTTCTTTATGATAAGACGTACTATGTTCAGGAGAGACTTCCAAGTGAGGAGAAGGTTGCTACCAGAGAGACGTTCCAGAACTTCATCATGCTCGGTTTTTTTGGTATCATAGATTATTATCCAAATAATGGTGGTCTTTCTACCGGTGAACTGGGTGGGGTATCTTCTATAAGGCTGGATTACAGAACTGATATTACAGTTATATATACACCTTACACCAGGGATACCATGTATATAAAGAACTTCACCGGAGCTACATATATACCTTATAAGAATAACTGGGAGGTTCTGTGGAATCAGAATAATGATGGCAAATATGTATCGCAGCAGTTCAAGAACACTTATCCGCAGACGGTAAATGCATTAAGTAATGCTTATAAAAGTAAGAACGAATATTCATCCAAGGGATATATGACTGTAATAAATGTCGAAGCTCCCGCGCTTACATATCAGCCCTATTATTCAGAGGGTGAGAGCAAACCTCTTTTTACCAATCAGTCGGATACATATACATTTTATCCGAGATTTACTGACGAGGTATCGGGGAAAGAAATTAAGGAAGAGATTGATCCTATGTATCTTGATGTTCCTGACGCCAATAAAGAGGCGATTGATGATTTCATAGAAGAGGCAGGCTTTACCAAGGGAAGTCCTGAGGCTGTAGCCGGTCAGATACGTGACTATTATCAGGAATATATACCTTACACCATCAGACCGGGAGCCACACCTTGGAGGCAGGACTTCGTTAACTATTTCCTGACCATGAATCGTAAGGGGTACTGTGCGCATTTTGCATCTGCTGCAACGCTGATACTTCGCGAGATGGGGATTCCTGCCAGATATTGTGAGGGCTATGCCATATCTTATATTCAGGTGATTGATGATGGTGAAATCGTTGAAAATGAAAACTATGCAGATCATTATGACGGTTTCAATCCTCTTGGCGAAACTGCAGTAGTAAGGGTAAATGCAACTGATGCAGATGCTCATGCCTGGGTTGAAGTATATGACGAAGCTAAGGGATGGGTAGTCGTGGAAGTTACCCCTTCTTCGGGACTTGAAGAAGAGGAGGAGGATGATTCTAATTTCTGGGAAGCCTTTAACAGTATATTTGGAGATGGCGAAGAGGTTGAAGGAGAGAGAGCAGAAACCGGAGGCAATAATCTCAGCGTTTCACAGGCGGATGCTGTTATGAAGGTTGCAGCGATTGTAGTGTTAATACTTCTTGTACTTGCTATTCTGATATATCTGGTTATAAGGTGGATAGTTCCCGAGGTGTCCTATCGTCTGAAATATGGTAAGGCCGGTCTTTCGGATAAGCTGATACTTAAGTATTCCAGACTTCTGGCAAAAAGATCCGGAAAAGATGTAAAGCTTAAGAGAAGAGTCAATTATTCTGAGCAGATGGACTACCTTATTGCGACAGATGAGGCAGGACGCGATAGAATGAAGGATATTCTGGATCGTGCCGGTTTCTCTGGAAGAGAGATAGATCAGGATGATTATGACTTCGCAAATGAAATGTTAGACAGGATTTTCTCAAGGTGACAAGGGCTGGTGACAAGGTGCCTGTCCCCTTGTCACATAAGAAATTACTTGACAATATAGATGTGGTATGTTAGGTTAGTTTCAATTCTTACGAAGAATAGAAACTAAATATGGTATTTAAATGCATTGATGGAGAATAGTAAGTGCTGATGGATTCTGATATAGCTGGTCTATATCGTGAGAGAACTGCCGGTTGCTGCAAGGCAGAGATGAGATAACACCGAACTCGCTCCTGAGCAGACCGGGTGAAACCTGTGTGGCGTGTAGTCCGGTACGGATTCCAACCGTAAAAGTGGAAGGGTATAAGAATATTTATTCCAGTACCTGATGAGTGCATATAGCGAAGGCTGTATGAAGTAGAGTGGTACCGCGTGAATTCACGTCTCTACAAACTGTAAGGTTTGTGGAGGCGTTTTTGTTTGCCGTAAATCTGTCACTCGCTGGCAGTCCTGCCCGATGACCGATGCACTAAACCTTGAAATAACACCCAAAACAATGTAGAATAAGAATTTGGAGGTAAAGGACATGAAGAATTATCAGCATTACAGAAGAGGTTACTTTATGCCACCTGTAGAAAGTACAGAGTGGGTAAAAAAAGAATATATTGACAAGGCTCCGCTTTGGTGCAGTGTTGACCTGAGAGATGGTAATCAGGCGCTGGTGGTACCTATGAGTCTTGACGAGAAGCTTGAGTTCTACAAAGAGCTTATAAGAGTCGGCTTCAAGGAGATAGAGATAGGATTTCCTGCTGCAAGCGAAACAGAGTATGAGTTCTGCAGACGTCTTATAGAGGATAATCTGATTCCTGATGATGTTACTATTCAGGTGCTGACTCAGGCAAGAGAGCATATCATCAAGAAGACATTTGAAGCAGTACGCGGCGCTAATCCTAAAAATGTTATCGTGCACGTATATAATTCAACGAGTGTTGCCCAGCGTGAGCAGGTCTTCAGAAAGTCAAAGGATGAGATAAAGCAGATAGCAATAGATGGAGCGGCTCTTCTGAAGAGACTTGCTGAGGAGGATGGAGCAGAGTACCGTTTCGAGTACAGCCCAGAGAGCTTTACAGGAACAGAGCCTGAGTATGCGCTTGAGGTTTGCAACGCTGTACTTGATGTATGGCAGCCTACTCCTGACAGAAAGGCTATCATCAATCTCCCTGCAACAGTAGAGATGTCACTTCCACATGTATATGCCAGTCAGATAGAGTATATGAGCAAGAACATGAAGTATCGTGAAAATGTTATACTCTCACTTCATCCTCATAATGACAGAGGCTGTGGTGTAGCGGATGCTGAGCTGGGAATACTTGCCGGAGCTGACAGAATAGAAGGAACACTTTTTGGAAATGGTGAAAGAACAGGTAATGTAGATATCATTACTCTTGCTATGAATATGTACACTCATGGTGTTGATCCTGAGCTGGACTTCTCAGATATGCCAAGAATCCAGGAAATCTATGAGAAGCTTACAGGTATGGAGATATATCCAAGAGAGCCGTATTGTGGAAAGCTGGTATTTGCAGCATTTTCCGGTTCCCATCAGGATGCTATTGCAAAGGGCATGAAGTGGCGTGAAGAGGATCCGGACCAGATGTGGACTACTCCGTATCTGCCGCTGAATCCGGAGGATATCGGACGTACCTACGATGGAGATGTTATAAGGATCAACTCACAGTCCGGAAAGGGCGGAGTTGGATTCATACTTGAGACAAAGTACGGCTTCAATCTTCCTAAGAAGATGAAAGAGGATGTGGGCTATGCTGTAAAGAGTGTATCCGATCATGGACATAGAGAACTGCAGCCTGAAGAGGTATATAAGGTATTCAAGGAGAGATATGTCAATATCGATACTCCTATAGAATATAAGGAATGTCATTTCCAGCAGGTTGATGGTATAAAATGTGAGCTTACCATTGAAAGAGATGGAGTACACAAGGTATATCATGGACAGGGAAATGGACGTCTTGATGCTATAAGTAATGCCATAATGAGGCATTTTGCTGTTACCTTTGAGATAGTAAACTATGACGAGCATGCACTTACCAGAGGATCTAATTCTCAGGCGTGCGCCTATGTAGCAATTCAGGTTGCCGGTCAGGAGGAGATAATCTACGGTGCCGGTATCCATACAGATATTATAGAGGCTTCTGCCTATGCACTTATAAGTGCTGTTAATAAGGCTCTTCAGTCAAAGCACCTTAGCTAAGACCGGAGCGTGTGACGGAGTAATGGAATGTCAGATAGAGAAGATGACAATATAATATATGTCTCCGGACCTGAGGAGGTCGGCAGGGAGAACGAGAAGAGACAGGCTGAGCAGAGAAAAACCGGAATGACTATCATACTGGTAGTTATGGTGGCTCTCGTTATAGTTGGCGTGGCAGTCTTCGTTCATCTTCGCATGAGAACCTATAAGGGGGTAAAGGTGCTGAACTCAGCCGAAACCTCCTTTGATTCCAATGCGGATTATCTAAGGTTTGGTGACAATCTGCTTAAATATACTCCTGATGGCGTTTCGTATATCAACAGTAGTGGTGATGTAGTCTGGACTGCCGGAGAAGATTTCCGGGTTCCGATAGCGGCTGTCAGAGGCGACTATGCTGTGGTAGCCGATAAGGGCGGTAATCTTGTGGCAGTGTTTGGACTGGAGGGGCAGATAAGCTCACTCAAGATGCCATATAGCATCTGCGATATAGATGTGGCGAGACAGGGCGCATTTTCCGTAATACTCGAATCTGATGAGACCAACTATATCTATATGTATGATAAGAATGGTGAGATCATATACGAGATGCAGACCTCTATAGACAAGAGTGGATACCCTATGGATATAAGTCTTTCTGAGGATGGACAGAAGCTTTTTTCCAGTTATTTCAGATTGGACGGAGTTAATATCAGGAACAATCTGACTGCTTATAACTTCGGGGAAGTAGGCCAGAATGAAAATGCTGACCGTATGGTGGGTGGATATTCACTGGAGGAGGAAATGGTTCCCAAGGTGGAGTTCGTTACAAATGATATTGTAGCTGCATTTTCCGATTCAAAGATCAGACTCTATAATATGAAGGAGATTCCTTCTGAGAGGGCAACTATAGAGTATAAGGGGGAGATCTCCAGTATATTCTATTCAGAGGACTATCTTGGGTATATCATACCGAGTCCTGATGCCGGAACCAGCGCGGATCATATACTCTACGCTTTTGATATGTCCGGGAAGCCCAGCTTTGAGTATTCATTTAGCATGGATTATGACAAGATATATGCCGACAAGGATGAGATAATCATAACCGGAGGCAATCAGTGCCTCATTATCGAAAATGGTGGAAGAACCAAGTTTACTTATACATTTGATAATTCTATCAAGTCCATGACGCCTGCTGCCAAGAGAAATGAATACGTTGTGAACTTTGAAAATAAAACTGAAACTATCAGACTTAAAACAGAGGAATAGACTATGTATTATATAATGTTTTCGGTTATAGCCATTCTTCTTATCTGTGGACTGGTAGGGCTGAAGAGAGGGCTTTTCAAGATGGTTTTCGGCTTTCTGGCTCTTGTCCTTTCTATCGGAATTACCTATGTTGCCAGACCCTTTATATCAACCTATATTATAGAAGAAACTGATATAGATGAAAGACTTGAAGAGCGGGTATATACAAAGCTGGAATCGGAAATGCAGAAAAAGGTTGCTGATTCCCTCAAGGCTTCAGGAGTTACTACAGGCCTTTCGGATATGGCTGAGGATGAAACCAGCTTTCTGTTATCGGTGGATCCGGATAAGGCGTCCCAGGTACAGTTTATAGATGATTTTGATATGCCTGAAACCTTTAAGCAGGCATTCATCAGCAATAATAATGATTCTATGTATGAGAAGCTGGGAGTAGATTCTTTTTACAAATATATATCAAAATACACAGCATATCTTTTGATAAATGTGGGTACCTTTTTAGGACTTTTTATCGTGATACGGCTGGTATTTCTGATAATTGCCCTTGTTATCGGCTGGATAATGAAGGAGGCTCCGGTACTCGGCATCATGAACCGTGTGGGAGGACTTGTATTTGGGCTTTTTATAGGCTGTATTCTGATATGGGTATTTATGATTATTGCAGGCTTTGCGTTTGGGGCAAGCTATGACAATATGATAGCCGGTAATCCGGTGCTGGAATTCATAGACAGTCATAATCTTATAACGACGATCATAACTAAGTGATGACGTACAGATTTTTGAAGAAGGTTTCTTAGGTGATTATGTGATCCGGGAGGTTACATATTATACTTGAAAATATAATTGGTTAGGATGTAGAAATGCTTTTCACATCCTAACCTTTTTTGTATAATAATGGTAGTTGTTGCGCTTTTGTTGCTATGCTGGTGTTATTATAACGGCATAACAATAAAACTATGATTTTAGATGTTTCTCAAAAGAGAAGAAAGGAAGACTAAAATGGCAGTTAAACAGGATTTTGAAAAGTTATTAAGTGATCTTAAGACTAAAATTGATGCTTCGGAGGAGTCTGCATCCAGACCTCTTATAGCACAGTATATCTATCTAAAGTATGAATACCAAAATGAACAGAATATGGCTGATACTGCTGAAAACCAGCAGGCACTTGAGAGGATAAAGAAGGGTCAGTGGACAGAAGCAGAAACAAAGAGAATGGATGATCTGGAAGCTGTAGTTGAAAGGATAAGTCTTAGTTATCTTTATACCAATCTGCCTGTAAACGAACGTCTGTACGAGTTTATACACAATTTCCCTATTCCTATGGTACCTGTGGATCCTAACAATCCTGATGGACCTAAGAAGAGAGGGAGAATCGACCTGGATGAGGAACAGCAAAAGGTTGTAGATGCGGAAAAAGAGCAGCTAAGGAGAGAGGACGCTGCTTATCTTGCTGAGCATCCGGAAGATCTATATAACACTCATGGGGTTACAAGCCCGGAGCGATATGATGCTGTAAACAAGAAATGGGATAATATCACACCATATGTAAATAAGGAAATGTATGATGATATGCATTCCCTTAGTGTGAATGGAGTCGATTATAGCAAACTATTTGAAGGAATGCGTTTTCATACACAGGCCCAAAACAGAGAAGCTGGAGTATTCTGTGCCTTTCTTATGGCAAAGAAGGGGCTATCACCTGATAAGGCTATAACCTTCAGTCAAAAGGATCCTGGATATCAGGAGGCTCTCAAAGAGTTTGGTCAGTTCCTTTATGATAACAGGGTATTTGGAGAGCCGGCGGTTTCACCTGAGGAGACTAAGAAGAGAATTGCAAATGTAGTCAATTTGATGAAGGAGGCTACTGAGACTCTTAAAGCCTGGAAGATACCTGATATAGACTATACTGATCCAAGTCAGGTGGAGCAGCACAAGGCTGTTCTTATTGGGTTGTCTGACATGACCAATAACTTCAATCAGGAGTTCGAGAACTTTTCGAAGTATGCTCCTAATTTCATGGCAGTTGCAACGGAAGTTCTCGGAGGTAAAAAGGCATATAATGATATCACAAAGACATGGGCCAGAATGAATTCTTTGTCGGGAATGATATCTGATGCTTACAAGCCGGTTAGTGGACAAATAGATAAGAGGGCAATGGAATCCAGTGCTAAAAACCATGCCTTTTTTAGGAAAATGCTTGGTGATCTGCAGGGAATGTTCAGAGGAAAAACAGTTGGTCAGTATATGGAGGAGATGAACAAGACCCCGTTCTATAGACTTACCGGAACTACCATGCATAGACTGGTTATTGCAATCAGTCCTTCGTTAAATGCGAATTCTTCGATAGAATACGTGGAAGGTAAAAACAAGGAAAGGTTTGAAACAATTTACAGACCTCAAAGAATGGTTCTGGATCAGATGCTGATAGATGACTTTAACGAAAACGTCAAAATTGGCGCGGGCAATATGATGAACTATATTGGAACTACGGCAAAAGATGGTATAGTTCTTCCTAATCTGGAGCATGTTTTTGAAGAAGGTATAACACCACAGGAAAGATATAACAGAATGAAGAATTCTGAGGCTGGGCAGAAGGTTCAGGAGATAACAAACTCCGCATTCTACAAGTTTACAACGCTTATTCTTGGAAAGGATGAGATGCTTGAATTCCTGAATAAGACGGATCTGGATACCATTAAGATTGATGGAAAAACTCCGGAGGAATTATATGGCGAGAAGTATGCTTTTATTGAGGATGAGGCTGACCGAAATCTTATGATAAAAGCTGAGGTTGTAAATGAGATTACAAGGGGTGGTAAAGAGGTTTCTGTAGAAAACTATGCTTTAAGTGGCAATGGTAAGCTCGAAAGAGTTGAGGATAACAGGATAACTTATTCTAAGGTGCAGTTGGATGATATGACGGCATATGTCATGGAATTAAATGATCTGCATGAAAACTTTATAAAGGTAAGAGACCTGTTCAAGAAATATCAGGATGATCCAAAGGCAAACTTTGAAAGAGGAGCAAAAGCTGAAGGAAGTGATCTATATCAGAATATGGTAAAGGCACTGAATACCTGTATAGCCAAAACTGAGGTAAGAGTTAATCAGAATGCAACTGTAGATGATATACAGAAGGCTATGCTTGAGTATCAGAAAGCAGCAGATATCTACTACAATGCAAGAAAGGGAAGAATCATAGGACCTATCACCGGAAAGGGTCAGGTAAGACTTGGACTGGCTGATGATGCGAAGAAGTTTATCAATCAGAGATGTGATAAACTGAATATCCTCTCAAGAAGCTTCTATACACCAAAGGCTGAAGGGAAAAATCCTTCTCCAAGTATTGGAACAATATATAAAGGAATAGAGTTTAAGTCGGAGCTGCAGGGAAATGTAGTTAAACCGGAAACCTTCAGAGCTAATCCTCTTGTAAAGGGTGAATATGAGAGAAAAATTGATGCGGCTCAGGCAGAGATGGAGGATCGTAACAAGGATCTTGAGAATAATGCAGTCTATAAGGCTGTAATGAAGGGCAATTATAAGTATCCTCTTGAGAAGTGGAATGAGATACAGGAGAAGAGTGTTAAGATCATAGAAACTGCTGAAGAACACCTGAAGCAGATTAAGGAAGCACAGCAGAAGGATTTTGCTGTGGATTATGAGTTAAGATTTAAGAAGGTGCCAGAGTTGAAGGACCCTCTGACAAGATATGTCCTTGGCAATCATCCTGATGGCTTAGATGCAAATGCTACTGAATCAGATGTAAATGAAGTCTATGACCGCGCTACAGAAGTTATAACCTGTCAGATACTTGCAAACAGAGGTAAGAGAACACTTGCACAGGGAATAGCTTTAGAAGGAAAGAGCATGGATGACTTCAGAGAGGTTGTTCATGAAATCCTTATGGAGGGTAAAACATTCCATGCTCCTAAAGCTGAGAATATGGCTAGGCTTATGGAAAATAATCAGCTGAAGGACAGCTTTATGAGAGCTTACGCTCAGAAACAGGCTGATGCTGCCCAGAATGCAAAGAACAAGAAGAAGAATATTGATCTTGATAAGGCAAATGAGAAGAAAAATACCATAAAGATCAACTAATTGTGACATAGGCAGGTGACAGGGGGACAGGCACCTTGTCACATTCTAAAGGTGGTGAGGGGTGGATTATCTATCCCATGTGGGGCGGGCAAAACCGTCCCACTTTTTGTGACAGGGGGACAGGCACTTTGTCACAGGGCGGATTTGGTAGATATAGTGCCGAGAATACTATATAAACACAAGATTTTGAGCTATCGAAAAGTAAGGCAAAATATTGATAAAAAAACCAGAAAAAAATTTCAAAAAAAGTGTTGACTTTAAGGTTTCAAAGTAGTATTATGAACAAGCTGTCGCTGAGAGATACAGAAACGAAGGGCTTGCAAGGGCGATGGTTTTTTGTTCCTTAAATAAAAGGAACTGCTCTTTAACAATAGAATAATGATGACAACCCCGAAAATTCTTTTAAATAATTTTCGGAACTGAACGAAACAAAACCTAACAGTAAATGATGGAATGGTAATGTTAGAAAAGCTAACGTTAGATCATGACAAGGATAGTTGAGAAATCAACACAAACTTTATTTGAG
>DGHK01000016.1 GCA_002392655.1 Lachnospiraceae bacterium UBA3850
TGGCACATTTTATGGAGATAAAGTTGTCATATTAAACACATACGCATTGACAAAAGTTATAAAAAGTTATAAATTGAAATAAAAGTTATAAAGAGTTATAAAGAGTTATAAAATTTTATAAAAGTTATAAAAGAGGTGCGATATGTCAAATCCTTTTACTTTATCATTTGGAAAGGAACCAACAGAATTCATATCCAGACTTACGCAGACCAACGAGATTGTGGAGGACTTTACTTCAGAGGATCCTGTTAGTCAGGTATATATGATTACCGGAGTCAGAGGTTCCGGTAAAACTGTTATGCTTACAAAGATAAAAAAGATGATATCAGAATATGATGACTGGATTGTTGTGGAGCTTAGCCCTGTGAAGGAAATGCTTAATACTCTGGTGGCAAAGCTATATTCTGACTCGCAATTAAATAAGCTGTTCATTGCTGCAAAGATTGATTTATCAAAGTTTGGTCTGGGTGTGTCATTTGAAAATGAAGCTCCTGCATATGATGTTGAGATTGCACTTGCAAAGATGCTGACTGAGTTAAAGAAAAAAGGTAAGAAGCTTCTCATCGCTGTAGATGAAACTATAGTAAATGATCATGTTAGAGAATTTGCCAGTATATATCAAATTCTCATGAGAGAAGATTATCCTATATTCCTCATAATGACTGGACTATTCGAAAACATCTATGACTTACAAAATCAAGAAGGTCTTACATTTTTATTCAGAGCTCCTAAGGTGGTTATGGCTCCACTTAGTATTGGGGCTATCTCAAAAGCATATGAAAGAATATTCGTGTGTGGTATGGAGAGGTCGAAAGAACTGGCTAATCTGACGCTTGGTTATCCTTATGCATTTCAGGTGTTGGGATACCTTTATTGGGATCAAAAAGATAATCCTGATATGCAGGATGTAATAAAACAATATGATCAGTACTTAGAAGAATATGTTTATGAAAAGATATGGAGTGAACTTTCTTTTAAAGATAAAGATGTTGTCGGTGGAATGGTAGAAGAGTTAGAAAAATCGGATTCAACAATGGTAAAGAATTCGGATTTAAGAAAGAGACTTGGACTATCATCCGGAGAGATGTCTGTTTATCGGGATCGATTGGTAAAAAAAGGATTGATCGATACATCAAATTATGGCTATATGTCTTTTAGACTTCCGCGCTTTAAAGAAATTGCGAGATATTGGATCTAATGATAGACATATTAAGCTATAATCAAAACTGCTAAACGAGGTGGTGCTATGTTTTATCTAAAACAGTATAATAAAACACTTTTACAATTTGATATTGAAGAAGATAACCTCGATGGACAGAAGATTAATTCTCTGAAAGATGTCAGTGGTTCGGATAGTTATCTGCTGCCGATTGGAGTTGAGGCTAGTCCTGAAAGCCTTATGAAATGGTTGAAAAGCAGGATTATTCCTAAGAACAGGGAATTTGTTGACTCTTTCCTTGCGAAAAACGGATTATCACATAATGATACAAAAGGAATCCTTCAAGTGTGTAAGGGGCTTTCTTTAAATGACAGCTATTGGGTTGTAGAAGATGATGACGAAAAGTTTGAAGACTACAATCTGTATGAACATAGCTTTCTAAAAGCATTATCGATGATAGCATATACCGGATACGGAAGTTCTCCTGCGAAAGGTTTTACGTCGTCTCCGGAGTTTACCACAACCGGTATGCTCAGAAAGGGCTGGAGAAGACTCCGAGGGAAGATTCTTCTCTATAAGGGTGGAACAAGTGGTGCGGCGAACGCAGGAAATGAACCATACTCAGAATTCTATGCAAGCCAGATCGCTGGAAGAATGGAGATAAATCATATCGACTATTCACTTGCAAAATGGAAGGGAAATATATGTTCAGTATGCGAGTTATTTACTGATATAAATCATTCATATGTTCCTATTTTCAGATTTGTTCCCGACTGTACACTCAGAACAGTGGCAGAATATATCAGAAAGCTTGGAGACAGCTATTATGATGAATTTGTTGACATGCTGATATTTGATGCATTGATATATAATGAGGATCGGCATTTCGGTAATTTCGGACTTATTGTCGATAACAAAACCAATAAGCCTTGTGCCTTTGCACCTGTTTTCGATAATGGTTTATCACTTTTTAATTTTGCGATGATGGATGATCTGGAAGATGTAGATGCTTACGCAAAAACAAGAAGCTCATCATATGGTGTTCCGTTTGAAAATATAGTAAGAGAGTTTATAACACCCAGGCAGAAAGCAAAACTACGTCGTATGATAGGTTTTAAGTTTGAGCCGGATAACAATTACAACCTACCGGCAAAGAGATTGAGAATTATAGAAAAGCATTTGCAGAGTAGGGTGAATGAATTGCTGAATCTATAATTATAATTTTATATGGAATTATGCCTTTTAACATGGTAAAATATGCATAGATGCAGATTTTTAAGCTTAAAAATATGCACTTGTGCATATTTTTCAATCTAAAGAGGTGAATTATGCTTAGAAGAGATATTATAGATGAGTTAAAAAAGTGGAAGGATGATTCAAAACGTAAATGCCTTGTGATAAGAGGAGCGCGTCAGGTGGGCAAGACTTATGCAGTTCAAAGGTTTGGCAAGGAAGAGTATGAGTCCTTTGTTGAGATTAATTTTCTTGAGAATCCCTCAATGAAGAAGATTTTTTCAGGTGATCTTGATTCGAAAACTATAAGAACCAACATTTCGCTTTATATTCCGGAGAGCAGGGTTATTCCGGGTAAGACGTGTCTGTTTCTGGATGAGATACAGGAGTGTCCGGAGGCTATTACATCTTTAAAGTTTCTTGCTAAAGATAAAGATTTTGATGTTATAGCATCCGGATCTATGTTGGGCATTGATTATAAGAGACCAACATCTTATCCTGTTGGTTCTATTCAGTATATCGATATGTACTCTCTTAGCTTTAAGGAGTTCCTTTATGCGGCAGGAGTGACGGATGAGATTATAGATAGTCTCAGGAGTTATTTTGAGAAAGAGACAATGGTTCCGTGGGCCATTCATGACAGGATAATGGAACTGTTCAGGCTGTATATCATTATTGGCGGAATGCCGGAAGCAGTGAGTTTATATTTTGAAAAAAGTTCAATTTCAGATGCTGATAAAAAAATCCGGGAAATACTCGATGATTACAGATATGATATAGCTCATTATGCGAAGGCGGATGTGAAGATAAAAGCGGAAGAATGCTATTTCTCCATATCCAGACAGCTTTCAAAAGAAAACCATAAATTCATGTATTCGAATGTTGAGAAGGGCGGTACGGCCAGAAAATATGGTTCCAGCATTGACTGGCTTAAAGGCGCATATCTCGTACTATGTGTATACAATACCTCGGGATATGATATTCCTCTAAATGCTCGAAGGATTGATGATAATTTCAGAGTATATCCAACGGATATAGGTATTTTGATGGGTATGTTCGATTATTCCGTGAAAGAACAGATAATTCATCCTGCGAATAAGCTTTTAGGCGGGATGGCAAAAGGCGGAATATATGAAGCAGTTGTTGCGGATATGCTCATAAAAAATGGTCATAAGGAATTGTATTTCAGAAAAAATGAAACATCCACATTTGAAATAGAGTTTCTGATAGAGAGAGCTGAGGGTGTAATACCTATAGAAGTAAAGGCCGGAAACAGCAGATCAAAATCTCTGGACAATCTTCTTAAAAGGGATGAAATTCCCTATGGATATAAACTTATAGATGGAAATGTAGGCATATTAGGAAAGAAAAAGACCATGCCGTTATACATGGCTATGTTTATTTGATAAAGAAATGTGATTGGAGGAAATTGAAATGGTAGTTTTCGATTTCGACAATACTGCTCAGCTTGGTGTGATATAAACTATGCCTGCTTAGCAAGGAGAAGCTCGAGTCCATTATCAATAAAGTTTTTGACGGTGTTACAGACAGTTATATGTTGATAACATTTGTTGTGTTAGGGATTATTTTATACACCGATTAGTGTTGTATAACACACCCCTTCTAGTTTATACTAACCATATGACTACATGGGTGAGTTATTCTAAAAATAAGGAGGTTACTATTGATGGCTAAGTACAGATGTAAGATATGTGGGGAAGTATTTGAGGTTGCTGACGGTGAAACACCTGTTTGCCCACTTTGTGGAGTAGATGGAGATAACCTGGAGCTTGTTGAGGAAGAGGCAGCACCTGCCGGATCAAGCAAGTATGCGGGAACTCAGACAGAGAAGAATCTTCAGACTGCATTTGCAGGTGAGTCACAGGCAAGAAATAAGTATACATATTTCGCTTCAGTTGCTAAGAAGGAAGGCTATGAGCAGATAGCTGCACTTTTCCTTAAGACTGCTGATAATGAGAAAGAGCATGCAAAGATGTGGTTCAAGGAGCTCGGAGAGCTTGGCGATACAGCTGCAAATCTCAAGGCTGCTGCTGATGGTGAGAACTATGAGTGGACAGATATGTATGATGGATTTGCTAAGACTGCAGATGAGGAAGGCTTCACTGAGCTTGCTGAGAAGTTCCGTCTTGTTGCTGCTATCGAGAAGCATCATGAAGAGAGATACAGAGCACTTCTTAACAATGTTGAGACAAAGGCTGTATTCGAGAAGAGCGAAGTAAAGGTTTGGGAGTGCCGCAACTGTGGACATATCGTTGTTGGAACAAAGGCTCCTGAGGTTTGCCCTGCTTGTGCACATCCACAGAGCTTCTTCGAAGTAAATGCTGAGAATTACTAGAAAACACTAGAAAGACCAGAAACACTAGAAACACTAGAAGTATTCTTCAGTGTGTTCTTCAATAAAAGACTGGTTGTGAGAATCAGAAGTATCATCAATCGCCTCTTCGTAGCCCTTCAGGGCTGCGAATGGGGCGAATATTTTTGCCCGCGCCTCGCGTGGCATCTTCGGATGACGGGCCTCAAACTCGTCCCCGTCATGCACCGGACGCTCCTTATCAATTATATCCTTATACTTATCAAAACTATTCTTCATAATGTTTCCTTTATTTCGTCATTAATCGTATGTTGATGATGGGTTCAAATATTCAAGCAGGTATAGTGTTACGATTTATGGCCGCCGATCTGTGAATTTCTTTCTCTGGTGGTTGCGCCATCCAGAAAGTTCGTGCCTTTAAGTATTGCGTTCTTTCCGTACTTATCCTGTATTTCCAGAAGTGCTTTCTGAAGGCTTTTTTCCTGTTCCTCTTCCTTTATGTCAGTAAACATATCCAGCTGTCGATATGTGTCGGAGGCTTTTTTTAGATTGTTAGCATTTATATATATACGCCGTACGCTTATCCCTTTCATAACGATCCTGTCAAAAAGCTCGAGGACAGAGCTGATTATCTTCTTTGATGAGTCTATATGGTCTCCGAAGTTTGCAGTTCCGTGGGATGGAGCAGGGACAAGACGTCCGTAATAATCAAGCTGTATGTCCCCGTTATATGAACCATTATCTACATTTTCTCTGTCATAGCAGATGGTGAGCGTAAAGGAATCAGATACGAAGCCTTTCTTTACCATATCAAGCACGACAAGATCCGTCATTTCGCTTACGATTATACGAGCCTTTTCGGTTGTATACGGTTCGGAGAGAACCTGGCCGGAGGAGAGTGATGTGCCCTTTGGTTTGTAGCTCTTGATATCCTTCATAAGAGTCGGCTCGATTCCCCAGGCGTGATCGATAAGTATCTCTGCGTCAATTCCAAAAACCTTGTAAAGATATTCCTCGTTATAAAGGCTTTCTCTTGCGAGATCGCCCATGGTAAATATATTGAGCTTCGCAAGTCTTCTTGCAGTTCCTTTTCCTATTCGCCAGAAGTCTGTGAGCGGCTTGTGATCCCAGAGTAGTCTTCGGAAGCTCATTTCATCAAGTTCAGCAATACGGACTCCGTCCTTATCAGCTTCCATATGCTTTGCAACTATATCCATAGCTATCTTGGCGAGATACATATTGGTTCCGATTCCGGCAGTGGCTGTGATACCGGTCTGACTAAGTACATCCCGAATCATAGTCATTGCCAGTTCGTGAGCAGTCTTTTTATAAATCGAGAGATATGACGTACAGTCTATAAAGACCTCGTCGATACTGTAAACATGGATATCCTCTGAAGAGATATAATTCAGATAGATATTGTATATATCAGTTGAGAAGCTGATATACTTTGCCATTCTCGGAGGCGCAATAATAAAGTCCACATGCCTGCCCGTTCTTTTCTCGTAGTCTCCGAGAACCTTCTTAACCTCAAAAAGTCTGGCACGTCCCGGAATTCCAAATGCCTTCAGCGAAGGTGAAACGGCAAGACAGATAGTTTTATCTGTCCTGGATTCGTCAGCTACAACCAGATTGGTAGTTAGTGGATCAAGTCCTCTTTCAAAGCACTCAACAGAAGCGTAGAAGGACTTTAAATCTATCGCAATATACTGTTTTTTACTCGGTTTTGAAATGTTTTGGCTTGGATTGCTCATTTTATATGCATTTCTCTGAAAATATAAGATGTAAACAAAATGCTTTGTGCAGGTTGCACAAAAACACCTCTTATATTTCTAGTTTACAACGCCCGCCAGACTAGTGCAAGTACAAAGTTACTGTGATAGAATGTTAAGGGGAGTACTATGGAGAGAGGGGGTGAAGGCATGCTGTACAATATTGATATGCAGGTATGTGGACTGATTTTTGACCTTGTACTGATATTCTTCGTTATCAGACATGAAAGTGTCGGTCTTTATAGTGAAAAGATCTTCAAACAGTGTCTTTTCGTCTATTCGTGTTGTATTATTCTCGATATTGCATCAGTAATAGCGATCAAGAATGCTTATGTGGTTTCACCATTCGTGGTTACTGCAGCCTGCAAGCTTTACCTTATATCTCTTATGCTCTCTGCACTTTATGGCTTCTTATACTCTTATAGTGATATCAAACATCTCAGAGATAATCTGACATTCAAGAAAATAGTTTATACAGTTGCTTTATTGGGAGGAATCGTAATATCCATTCTTCCTATCAGCACTTTTGATAATGGAGGAGAGGTTTACAGCTACGGTCCTTCAGCGGTTGCTACTTATTTCTTTGCACCACTTTTTATAGTTGGAGCTTTTGTACTCACATTTATCTATGGTAGTCAGATGAATATACATAAGCGTAGAGCGATAAGAGCGTGGATGGCGCTTGAGATAGTCGCTGCGTTAATACAGTTTATGCTGCCGGAGCTTTTGCTTGTGGGATTCGGTTCATCACTTGGACTGTTTATCCTCTATGCAGAGCTTGAAAATCCTGAGAGATATCTTGATAAGGTTACCGGATGTTTCTCATATGATACATTTAATATGTATCTTACACAGGAATTTTCGGAGCTTAAAAGATTTTCAAGTATCATTATCTGTAATAGTGCTGACTGGAAACGTTCGGAGGAAGAGGAGAACAGTATTCTTGTTGAAATGACTGAGTACCTTCATTCGTTCGGAGCGAAGCTCTTCAGACTTCAGGGAAATGATTTCGTCCTTGTTTATGATAATCAGGATGAGCATGAAATGAATGAGATAGAGAGCGCGGTAAACCTGGATGTGATGCGACTCAGATTTAAGAAGGCGTGGAATGGGGATATTCTGCTGAAAACGAAATTCCTCTATATTCCTGATGGCCATATTGCGACAACATTTGATGAATATATGGATATCTACTCGAGATATAAGGATACATTTACCAATGCAGAGGATATGAAGACTCTTGATGATCAGGCGGGACAAAGCATCAGAGAGTACAGGCAGATGGTTCTGGAAATCAAGGATGCGCTTTCGAGTGACAGAGTAGAGGTGTTTTATCAGCCTATTTATTCTATCAGTACAGAAAGGTTTGTTTCTGCTGAGGCACTTGCCAGAATAAGAGGTAAGGATGGCAAGCTGGTTATGCCGGGTAAGTTTATACCGGTGGCTGAGGAAACCGGTCTTATCGAACAGATAGGCGAGCGCGTGTTTGAGAAGACCTGTAAATGTATAACGGAGGATAAGCTAAAGGAAAAGGGAATTGACTACGTTGAGGTGAACCTTTCGGTATCGCAGTGTGAGAATCCACATCTTTCAGCTAAGTATGATGATATCATGAAGAAGCTGGGTGTTTCTCCTTCAGAGGTTAATCTTGAGATAACAGAAAGCTCTACTCTGAATCAGAGAAGTATCCTTCTGGAAAACATGAATAAGCTGATGAATCTCGGATGTAACTTCTCGCTTGATGATTTCGGAACCGGTGAATCCAATCTGAATTACATAATGGATATGCCTGTTAAAATCGTAAAGTTTGACAGGGACATGGTTCAGGAGTTCTTTACCAATGATAAGGCGAAGGTAGTCATAACCGCAACAGTAGATATGGTCAAGCAGCTTGGACTGCAGACTGTGGCTGAAGGTGTAGAATCAAAAGAGCAGTATGAAGAGATAAAGAATCTCGGAATAGATTATATCCAGGGATTCTACTTCTCGAAACCGCTTTCTAAAAATGACTTCATAAGCTTCTTAAGTGAAAGAAATGGCGTATGATTCGGGTTTCTTCCCCGATCATATAAGCAAGTCTTCCAAAAAACCTGTGCTCGTACTTATGTATGGACACAGGTTTTTACATTTGCCGATTTTTGTGGTAAAAAATACTCTGAGATGTTATAATACCTAGTTGATACGCCGTTTTTCGGCTGTAATGCTTTTTTAGTTAATTAATAATACATATATAATAATTTTAAGAGGAGAAACATTATGAGTAAGAAACCAGTAGTTCTTATGGTACTTGATGGTTACGGAGAGTCAGACATCAAAGAGGCAAATGCAGTCTATATGGCTAATACCCCGGTTATGGACAAGCTTAAGGCTGAGTGTCCTTATAAGAGAGGACTTGCATCTGGTATGGCAGTTGGACTTCCTGACGGACAGATGGGAAATTCAGAGGTTGGTCATATGAATATCGGTTCCGGCCGAATCATTTATCAGGATCTGACACTTATCACAAAGTTTATTCAGGACGGAGAATTCTTTAAGAATGAGGAACTCCTTCGTGCAATAAATAATTGTAAAGAGAAGAATTCAGACCTTCATCTCTGGGGACTTCTTTCAGATGGTGGAGTTCACAGTCACAATACACATCTCTATGCAATACTTGAGCTCTGTAAGAAAGAGGGATTCGAGAATGTATACATCCATCCATTCTTTGATGGAAGAGATACACCTCCTGCATCAGGTAAGGATTATCTCCAGGAGCTCATTGATAAAACAAAGGAAATCGGCGTAGGAAAGGTTGCTTCTCTCAGTGGTCGTTACTATGCGATGGACAGAGATAATAACTGGGATCGTGTTCAGAAGGCTTATGATTCACTTGTAACAGGTGAAGGTATTCAAGCAACAGATCCTATCGATGCTATGCAGAAGTCTTATGATGACGGAGTAACAGATGAGTTCGTTGTTCCTACAGTTATTACAGACGAAGCAGGAAAGCCACTTTCACTCGTTAAGGAAGGCGACTCAGTTATATTCTTCAACTTCCGTCCTGACAGAGCACGTGAGATAACAAAGGCTTTCTGTTTTACAGATGAAGATATAGCAGCACAGGATGGTGATGCTTCTGATACAAAATGTATCAAATATCTTAAGAGAGCAAATGGCTATATGCCACTTACATATGTATGCTTCAAGGACTATGATGAGACAATCCCTAACAAGTTTGTTGCATTCAAGAAGCAGGAGATAACCAATACATTTGGTGAGTACCTTGCAAATAAGGGGCTTAAGCAGCTGAGACTTGCTGAGACAGAGAAGTATGCACACGTTACATTCTTCTTTAATGGAGGACTTGAGGAGCCAAACAAGGATGAGGACAGAATCCTTGTAAATTCACCGGCTGTTGCTACATATGATCTTCAGCCTGAGATGAGCGCACCTGAGGTAAGTGAGAAGCTGAATGCGGCTATTAGATCAGGAGAGTATGATGTTATCATAATCAACTTTGCAAACCCTGATATGGTAGGTCATACCGGTGTACTTGATGCAGCAATCGCAGCAGTTGAGACAGTAGACAAATGTGTTGGCACCGCAGTTGAGGCAGTTAAGGAAGTAGACGGAGTTCTCTTTATCTGTGCAGATCACGGAAACTGCGAGCAGATGCTTAACTATGAGACTGGAGAGCCTCACACAGCGCATACAACAAATCCGGTTCCGTTTATTCTTGTTAACTATGATGATGGTTATACACTCAAGGATGGAGGAAAGCTTTGCGATATAGTTCCTACACTTCTTGAGATAATGGGAATGGAGCAGCCTGCAGAAATGACAGGTCAGTCACTTCTTGTTAAGAAACAGTAATTAAAAGTATTAGGGGGAGAAATAATATGCAATTAAAAAGAGATGATAACAATGATAATACATCACCTCAGCAGGGTGGAGTAGCAAACTCTGCTAACGATTATTACAGCAATCAGACTGGTCAGTCATCCTTCGGCGGACCGGGTGAGTCACCATACGGTGGACCGAGTCAGTCGCCATATGGTGGACCAAGTCAGTCACCATACGGTGGACCAAGTCAGTCATATAATGGCGGAGCGGGTCAGTCGCCATATGGAGCACCGAATGAGTCACCATATGGAACGCCGGGACAGTCATCATTTGGTCAGCCATCGTTCGGCCAGTCATCATATGGCGGACCGGCAGATCCTTACGGTGCGCCTAATAACTATAATGCTCCGGCAGGTCAGGGTTCATATATTCCGCCGACAGTTAAAAATAAGGGCGGTATGCCGGGATGGGTAATAGGTGTTATAGTTCTTGCTATAATATGTGTAGCCGGATTCTTATTACTTGGTACTGACCTCTTCGGAAAGAGATTTACGGTTGGAAAGTTGTCCGGTAATACATTTAAGAATGACTACTTCGGAGTAGAGATACGTGGTGGATCTGACTGTGTGATGACAGGTTATGCAGGTTCTGAATCCAGTGAGAAGGAGGCCCTGAAGACCAATTATAATGCAGTTAATGAGCTTACCATGACCACTAATCAAGGAGAGGTTCTTATCTTCTCCGTACTTAATTGCGGCAGGGATGTAAAAGGATCCGGATATTCAGATAAGGAAATTATGGATGAGATGGAAGCAACATTTAAGTCTACCATTGAGTCGAGTGGGTATTCAGGCGTTGAGGTTGAACAGCAGACACTCAGTATATGCGGAACAACACGCTATGGCTTCCGTATAAAAGCAGGTACAGGTTATGGTAATGTATACTGTGATCAGTACTATGTATTCTATGGAAAATATGTAGGCATATTTACAGCAGTGGCGACATCAAAGACGAAGGCTACTTCGCTCATCACTGAGTATGTTAAGAAATGTTCACCGGAATGATTTAAATAAGTGACAAAATTAATTCAAAGTGCAGGATTTATACATGGGTAACCCGAAAAAAACAGAGAAAAAAACCGGACAAGAGAAGATAGAAAAAACAGACAAGATAGATAAAACAGAAAAAACAGAAAAACCTGAAAGAAAGCCCGGTTTATCAGTAAGCTCGCTCAAGTTTATAGCGATGGCGGCTATGCTTCTGGATCATATAGGTCTCGTGCTTATTGAAAATGGTTATCTCGCATCCTTTAAGGATAAGGATATCCTACTGTCCACGCTGCCGCTGTTCTGGGTGAACTTTATTATAAGGATTATCGGCAAGATAGCATTTCCTATATATGCATTTCTCATTGTTGAGGGCTATAAGCATACGAGGGATATAAGAAAGTATCTGATCAGACTCCTTGTTTTCGGACTTATTGCAGAGATACCTTTTGATTTTGCATACAGGTCGTCGATATCGCTGAATGCGCAAAATGTAATCTTTACTCTGACGCTTGGTCTTGTTTCAATACTTACCTGGGACGCTGCTCTTGGAAAGGATGAAGACGGTAATAGGATGAACTTCTTCCTGATAAGTGAAAAGAGGAAGTTCCTTGCGGTATTTTCGCTTCTGCTTTATATAGCATTTGCAACCTTTTTCAGAGTTGATTATTATGGCTTCGGAGTTGCAATCGTCTGGGCTATGTATGTTTTCAAGGACAGTATCATATACAGAAATGTAACAACAGGTGTGCTTCTTGCGTTAGGAGGACCGCTGGATATAGGAGGACTTATCGCATTTATTCCACTCAAGTATTATAACGGTGAGAAGGGGCTGAATCTGAAATATCTGTTCTATGCATTTTATCCTCTGCATCTGGGTATACTTGTGGGAATCAAGTATCTGATATATGGATAATTATATAAGAATTTAACATTAAAACTTACGAGCCGGCAGAATGATTTTGCCGGCTCATTTTTGAAAATAATAAAAAAATTAAAATTCCATGCAACAGCCTGGAATCATAGTGACACTATATAATTGTAAACGATAACAGTGGGGATAAAAAAGTACCCGGATTAAGGAGAAAAGATATGGGAAAGGATGAAAGTATAATTGATCTGGTTCGTTTATCAAAGCTGGGGAATGCACATGCATTTGCTAAATTATACGAGTTGGTGTATCAGGATCTTTACAGATCGGCGCTGTATAGTCTCGGAAATGTAGCGGATGCGGAAAATGCAGTTAGTGATACGGTACTTGATGCATATGCAGGTATCACAAAGCTGAGAGATGAGAGGGCATTCCGTTCCTGGATATTCAGGATACTGACTAACAAGGTAAACAGGATACTCAGAGAGTATGTAGCCAGGAGACAAAATCAGATGAATAGTACGATTGAGGATATGTCCGAAACTGTGGCGAATCCGGATAATGCCATGAAGAGCGCTGAGGACAAAACCCTTATTCAATCTGCATTTACAGTTTTAACAGATGAGGAAAAACAGATAGTCACTATGACAGTGTACGGAGAATATGACAGTGGAGAGATTGCTGAGAGCATGAATCTCAACAGGAATACAGTCAGATCAAAATATTCCAGGGCACTGACCAAGATGAGAAACTTTTTAAGTTCCGGAGGTGAAATGTATGGACAACAGAGATAATTTGATGGAAGAGCAGTTAAAAAACAGCTATGAAAAAATGCCGGAATCTCTGAGACCGGAGAATATAGAAAACAGGCTTTTGGCCATGACTCAGGAAGAGAGATATAACAGAAGCATGAGTGAGGATGTACCTGAAGATACAGGATCAAAGAAATCATCAGGTAAGGGATCAAAGAAGTCAGGAAAAAAGAAGGTTATACTTCCTATAGTGATTGCTGCATCAGTGTTGCTGATGGCAGGACTCGGAACGTATTTTATATTGAACAGACAGTCAGGTGAAAAGACTGTATCTGATCAGGGGCTTGCCGTTACTCCTGAGGAAAACGGTGAAGAGAGACAATCAACAGATAATTATAAAAAGGCTTATAAAGCATTTAGGAATTATAAGAAATATCAGGAATATCAGGCGAATATAGTTTATGACATTGATTATGTAGAAGAAGCTGAAGAAGGCACTATGGCGGAAACAGCCGGAGCTGATGAATCAAATCAGACACTTGCACCACAGCATAAAGGTAAAAGTGCCAGAGGTGAGCAGGAAGATACACCTTCATTCACTGATACAAATGTCAGAACTGAGGGAGTAAACGAGGCAGATATAATCAAGACTGACGGAAAGTATATGTATGTGTATGACAGCTATACAGAGCATCTGAATATATACAGTGTAGATGATGGTAAGATAGAAAAAATCGGTACTGTAAATGTACTCGAAGACGATGAAAGCTTTATCGAGATGTACATAAACGGAGATAAGCTGGTGCTTCTTGGAAAATCATATACAAAATCAGTCAGAGATGCGATAACAACTATTACTATTTTTGATATAAGTGACAGAACTGATCCTAAGAAAGAGAAGACATTCTTCCAGGACGGACTTTATGAGTCATCCAGGATGGTAGGGAATATAGTTTACACATTCTCTGAGAAAACATTTGATCTGGATTCAGTAAAAAAGAGAAAGTACGAAACTTATATACCAAAGGTTGATGGTGAAGTGCTTGATAACAGCGAGCTGTTCGTTCAGGAGAAGAGTCTTACATCCGGTTATACAGTTGCTTCATCTATAAATGTAGAGAATAAAGAAATCGTTGATAAAATGGCAGTTCTCGGTGGAGCTGACAAATATTACGTAAGTACAGACAGCATGTTCTTTATTGATAAAAACTATGACTGGAATAACTTCACATATCTGGATGATTCAGATATAGTTAAGGTCTCCTATAGTGATGGAGATTTTAAACTCGGAGCAAAGGGAAGCTTTCCCGGAAATCTCAATGATGATTACAGCATCGATGAGTATAACGGATATGTAAGACTGGTATCAACTTACAGAGATGAGAACTATACTCAGTATAACGGACTGTTTATCTATGATGAAAATCTGGAGCAGGTAAGCGTTATCAAGAAGCTGGCTGAGGGTGAGAGCATCCGTTCAGCAAGATTCATGGGAGATACTGCATACTTTGTAACCTTCAGAAATACAGATCCTCTCTTTGCAGTAGACCTTTCTGATCCTGAAAATCCAAGGATTACTGACTACCTCAAGATTCCGGGATTCTCAGCCTATATGCATCCATATAGCGAAGACCTTCTTCTCGGAATCGGTTATGAAACAGATGAAAACGGATTCGGAAATACAATCAAGCTTTCTATGTTTGATGTATCTGATCCACATGATATCAAAGAGGTTGATAAGGAAGTACTTTACGATTTTGACGCAGCATCAGTACTGAATGACAGAAGAGCATTTATGTTTGATTCGCAGGACGGTACATTTGGATTCAGTGCAGAGTCAGCATGGACATACATAGATGAAGACTGGTACAGGGATGCTTACGAAGAAGAGTATGAAGATCTGGATATTGATTTCGATAGGTCTGGTTACTACTACGAAGTATTTGACTATGATGAGAATAAAGGATTTATAAATCTCATGGATGAGAAGCTGGATGAAACCTATGAATCACTTCTCGGAACAAGAGGAATCGTTATAGGTGATTATATATACATCGCTCAGTCAGGAAGCATGATCACATCTTACGACACCACGAATTATGAGAAGGTAGACGAGTGCTACTAAAAATTGCATAACAAAACACCTCTGTTTTGAGACAATTTTCACGAAATTACAATTCGACCTTACCTTACACGGGCACCCTGTGTTAATATAGGAAAAGGGGGAGAATCGTTAAAGGAACAGAGGTGTTTTATGTTTAGTATAGGTGATTATATTATCTATGGCAGCAACGGGGTCTGCAGGATAGTTGATATAGGTCCTATGAAGCTGCCCGGCGTGAAAAACGACAGGCTTTACTATACTATGGTTCCTTGTTATATACGAGACAGCGAGATATATACTCCTATTGACAATGAACGTGTAGTGATGCGTAAGGTTATGTCGAAGGATGAAGCGGAAGACTTCATCCAAAGTATCTCAGAGATTAAAGAGCTTGAGATAATCGAAGAAAAGAAAAGAGAATTGGAGTACAAGCAGGCAGTGCTTACATGTGAGCCACAGGTGCTCGTAAGCCTGATTAAAACGATCTATACCAGAATGGAAGACAGGATAGCGGAAGGTAAGAAGGTTACTTCCTCGGATTCGAAGTATTATCACATAGCAGAAGAGAGCTTGTACGGAGAACTTGCAATATCACTGGATATGCAAAAAGAAGAGGTCAGAGATTATGTGAAGGAAAAAGTTGAAAAAGGATAGTGGCTTAGACCACTATCTTTTTTTCGATTATATATACCATTTTTAGTAATTCATTTCTCGACATCGCTTCCGCTCGGTTTGGGCCTCCCCTAGCGGTCACTTCGCATCCGCTTCGTTCGCTAAGCTCTCACTTCGTGCTAACGCACTCGTGAATCGCTAAGCGCCGAGACCCAAAACGGTCTCGAAATGAATTCAAAAAATGGTAATTATAGTAGAATTAAGACGTCATATAAAGTATAATCGAATAGTTAGATTGTTTGGGGGTAGATCGGGGGATTATGGAAAAGAACGAAATCTACGAAGTCAAAATTGAGGATATGTCTGAGGATGGTTCAGGTATAGGCCACATAGAAGGGATGGCTGTTTTCGTAAAGGATACGGCGATTGGAGATACAGCCAGTATCAGGATAGTAAAGGTCAAAAAGTCCTATTGTTTTGGCCGTTTGGAAAGAATCATCGAGCCGTCACCATATAGGGTGGAACCATTTTGCCCTGTGGCCAAGCAGTGCGGCGGCTGTACGCTTCAGCATATCAGCTATAAGAAGGAACTGGAGCTTAAGAAGGACCGGGTTATAAGCTGCCTCGGACGAATAGGGGGAGTGGAGGAGCCTGAGAGCCTCCTTGATGAGGTTTGCGGTGCTAACAGTCCTTATCATTATAGAAACAAGATGCAGTTTCCTGTAGGGCTCAGAGGTACATTTTCAGGTACCGGTGGAAGGCGTGATTATTTTGATACATTCAGCAGTCGTTCCAGTACGGTTCTTGGCTTCTATGCCGGAAGAACTCACACGCTGATTCCACTTGAAGAGTGTAAGCTCGGACATAGTGTAAACAAGTGTATCATATCAGCATTTACGAGATGGGCCGACAGATATAGGATAAGTGTTTATAACGAAGAAACAGGCGAAGGAATTCTGAGACACGTTATAACAAGAGTGGCGTTCAGAACGGGAGAGCTTATGGTATGTCTTGTTGCGACCACTGAGAAGGTGCCAGAGCTTGATAAGCTTGTTTCTGAGCTGGCAAAAGAGGTTGAAAGATACAGAGCAGGCGGAAATAATGCATCACTCAAGTCTGTTATGCTGAATATTAATAAAGAAAAAACAAATAAGATTCTCGGGGATAAGACAGTTCTGGTAAACGGAAGGGATTATATAGTTGACTACATCGGAAATATCAGATTCCAGATATCAGCAAAGTCCTTCTATCAGGTTAATCCTGTTCAAACCGAAAAAATATACAGCAAGGTTCTTGAATATGCTGAGCTTACCGGCAATCAGGTGGTATGGGATATGTATTCCGGAATAGGCACTATCTCTTTATTTCTGGCAGAAAAAGCAAGAAAGGTTTACGGGGTTGAGATAGAGCATAAAGCCGTATCCGATGCAAAGCATAATGCTGAGATAAATGATATAGATAATGTTGATTTCTTCGTAGGTAAGGCAGAAGAGGTTGTGCCTGACTGGCTTGAAAACGGACTTGGTGAGTATGACAGCTCCAGCCACAGCTTTAGGAGAAAGGTAGATGTGGTTGTCGTTGATCCTCCTAGAAAGGGCTGTGATGAGAAACTGCTTGAAACAATCAAGAATATGAAACCGGGAAGGATGATATACGTTTCCTGTAATCCGGCAACACTGGCAAGGGATTTGAAGTATCTGCTTGAAAACGGTTTCAGGCTGGAAAAGTATTCAGTGTTCGATCAGTTTAGTCGAACCATGCATGTTGAGACAGTCGCACTTCTTATTCGAGAGATTTAAAAATCAGGGATATAATATAATGGACTGATTATAAAAATTAGGCCGAATAGTGGAGCAAGTATAAATGGAAGGTAATAGTTTACAAGAAAGATATCAGATAAGTGGAGAGCTCACGAAAAAAAAGCTTATGAAGTTCCTGCCATTCATGATCATGACTAATCTGTCAAATCTGCTTCTGGTTTCAGTAGATGGTTTGGTAGTTGGTAACTTTGAAGGTATGGATGCACTTTCATCTGTAAATGTATTCTATCCTATAATCACGGTTATAGGTGTCCTTAGTGCGTTTATTTCCAATGGAATAGCTACGGCGCTTTCGGTAAGTATGGGAGAAAGTGACCAGAAAACACTCCTGAGGCTTAAGGATGCGTCTAACAAGATAATGATCGTATTTGCTGTTTTGATAGGTCTGGTTCAGATCCCGATAACATATATACTGATAAAGTCATATGGGCTCTCTTACCAGATGTATACTCTTACATGGCAGTATGCAATCGGAGTTCTTATATCTATGCCTTTCGGACTTGTTTCCACGATAGGAGTATGTCAGCTCCAGATAGTTGGCAAGATGAAGATGCTTATGGTGCTTGCCGTAATTGAGGGCGGAGTTAATCTGGTTATGGATCTTCTGTTTGTTGGTGCACTGAAGATGGGAATTGCAGGTGCAGGTTATGGAACTGCCATTGCAAATGTAGTCAGAGCAACTACTACAGTTTTTTATCTCTATAAAAAAACTGATATATATAAAACAAATGGTGCTAAGGCTGAAGGTAGGGATGTGAAGAAGATTCTTACTGTCGGACTTCCGGAATGTACTTATTCTGCTATGATGGCACTTCAGAATTATCTGATAATAAAGATAGTTCTTTTTGCATTTGGAGAGAGCGGAGGAGTTATAAGAGGAGTATGTTCATTTGCATACAGTGTAGCTTTTGTTATTATAAGCGGCATACAGGGGTCTATGCGCCCGCTTGCGGGAATACTCAGCGGAGCAGAGGACTGGAAGGGACTTGGTATCCTGATTAGACAGTGTATCCATATCATGGTGGTGCTTGTCGGAGCAATGACTGCCCTGACACTGATTTTTCCGGAACTGTTATACAGTATTCATGGTGCAAAAACCATTCCTGAATATGGAGTGATGTCGCTTAGGATATTCTCTGTTCATTTTGTAATCAAGGGAGTGGACTCTATATATAGGCTTTATTTTGCAAACAGAGGAAAGTCCAAATTTTCCTCTACTCTTACTTTGGTGGGGAGCATGACTCTTCCTTTATTTGCTTATGGTTTATGTATGCTCTTCCCGAATGTATGGATGTGGCTGTCATATCTGCTAAGTGAGATCATTATATTTGCCGTAAGTGTGTTAAAGTACAGAAGGATGAGACAGGAGGATAATAACGTAGAGGATTGTCTGGGCGAGCTGTACATGACTGTTGAACCGAAGGATGCAATTGATGCCTCCAGAAGAATACGTAATTATGCAGGGGAGAAGCATGTAAAAAAGAAACTTGCGAACATAACAAGTCTCTGTATGGAAGAGATGGTTGCTTACGCTGCTGCTTCACAAAAAAACAACGACCTGAATATTCAGATCGTTGTAAGATTTTTTGATGATCATTCCATCTTTATGATGCTTGATGACGGAAGATGTATATCTCTCGATGCAGATGAGGGAGTTCAAAACCTCATTACCAATAACTATCAGCTTCTCAAAAAGGTTGCAAAGGAAACCAAGTATCAGTATCTGCTGGATATGAACTATACCGTCTTCAATCTTGAAGATAAAAAAACAGCAAGTTAAAAATGATTAATGATAATGATCATCATCATCAAAATCATAATCATCATATTCATGTCCGCTGTGGTCGGACATGAATTCACGGCCGGAGATTCTTTTTCTCTGGCGTTCTTCTTCTATAAGCTTAGAGAGCATCTCCTTGCATTCCTGAGAATTCTTGATGTTCTTGATCACGAAACAGCCCATGGTTTTGTCCGAGCTGTCAACCTTGATGGAACCCAGACCGAATATTCTCTGGAAAAGTGAACGGCTGAGGGACAGATCAAGTATTCTGTAAAGTCTGACCTCATCTTCTCTGATATTCAGCATTCCGCTTTTCAAAAAGAAACGTTCCTCATCAAAGCTGTATACTGTAAAGGTCCAAGGCAGACCAAAAAATAAAAGTCTCTTTCTTTCTTTAAAAAGTACTTCTCCCATAACTACCTCCAAGTTTTCTAGTATTTCAGTATAAGTTATAAAAATACACTAAGTAAAGAATACATTAGTTGAAGGGGAGTTTCAAGAATAACTTTGCTGTTGATGATTTTTCCAAAAAAGTATACAATGGTATACGTGTTAATACGTCTTCGGACCAAATATAAGGACAGGAGGTAAACGAAGTGCCTGATATAAAAGATTTAAAAGGACTTGTAGACAAAGCAGAGGATGCAGCTAAGAAGGCCGGCATCACAGGCGAAGACCTTGAGAAATATAAAGACAAGGCAGTAGATGTTGCCAAGGATTTTTTTGATAAGAAGAAGGATAAAGATAAGGATAAATAAGGATATAAAATGAACCTGATAAGGGGGATATAAAATGGCTGTATGTCCTAATTGTGGTGGTATGCTGAGGTTTGACATCAGAAGTCAGTGTATGAAATGTGACTCGTGTACATCCACATTTGATCCTTATTCTTTTCAATATGGTAACAGTGCTGAAGAGAGCACTGAATATGATGTGACGGTATTTAAATGTCCGCAGTGTGGCGGAGAGATATATTCCACAGATCAGACCGCAGCAGGCTTTTGCAGCTACTGTGGTTCTTCGAGTGTTTTGGAGGGGCATCTGACAAGGGAGAAGAGACCGGAGCTCATAATACCATTTAAAAAGACTAAGGAAGATTGCAAATCTATATTTAAAAAATTTACGAAAAGGGCGATATTTGCGCCTGCTGATTTCAGGAGTGAAGGAAATGTAGACTCCTTCAGAGGTATCTATATGCCGTACTGGCTGTATGATATATCTCAGGGCGGTCAGATCAATGTTCCTACCTCAACTTCCCATAGAAGAGGTGACTATATAATCGAAGACCATTATATGTGTTCGGGTGAAATGGACAGTATGTATAATGGCGTTTCTTATGATGCTTCTTCCTCATTTGCAGACGATATAAGCAATGAGATAGCTCCATTCAATGTTAAGGATATCACTCAGTTTTCGCCAAGCTTTCTTTCGGGCTTTTATGCAGATGTAGCGGATGTGCCTGCGTCTGTTTATGAAGACACAGCCGTAGAGCTTGCGCGTGAGAGCTCATATAACTATCTGAAAAAGAACAGTCCGATGAGCACTGAACATTTTGAAAAGAGCAAGACTGAAGTTAAGTCTATGATGAGCACTCAGATAAATGCCGAGCGTTCTGCGATGTTCCCAGTGTGGTTTATGGCCTACAGACAGAGAAAACGTGTGGCATATGCTACGGTAAACGGACAGTCAGGAAAGGTTTCATCTGATCTTCCTATCAGTATTCCGAAGTATCTGCTCTGCGCAGGTGTTATAGCGACTATTCTGTTTTTTATACTGCAGCTTCTTTTTACGATTCTTCCGAGTACACTACTTGTGGTGATTGCTATAGTTTCGGTTATCGGCGCTATACTCTACAGCAGTGAGATGAAGAAGATATGTATAAAGGATAATCATGATGATGATATGGGACTCCAGTCCAGGATGGAGCAGAAACGTAAATCCAGACTGGAGGCTCAGAAGGGTGCAACCTTTGGAAATGAAACAGAGGCTTATGTTCTTACGGAGCGTGATATCAGAAATAACAAGAGACGAAAAGCAGCTCAGAAAAAGCATGAGAAGAGGGGCTCCAATGCTGTGTTCATCGTGGTTTTATGTTTCATACTTGTACCGACGCTCATTCATATATTCGGAGGAATGATATTTGCTCTTTCGAAAGGGGCTTCGTTTATCGGTACTATTCTTGTTTTGATATCGCTCATTATTAATATTGCATTAACCGCGACATCCACAAGAAATATAAAGGATATAGAATCTAAAAAGGGCATATCATCACTCATATGGTCCGATATAGGTCTTGCTGCATCACTGGCAATCCTTGTTTTTAAGCCGGTTAGCGATATATATTACTATGCGGCAGCGGTTGCGGCTATGTTAGGATTGCTTATAACTCTTATAGATCTGATGCTCAGCTATAATTTGCTTGCGACCAGACCACTTCCACAGTTTGAACTGTATAAGGGAGGTGATGATCGTGCTTAAAGGCAAAAGAATTACAAAAACATGGATCTTTAGAAGCCTTCTTGCTGTGATCATATGTCTGTCGGTAATTGTGGGGACACTTGCTCCTTCAGTTAAGTCGCATGCTTATGAAAACAGCTATACCAATTCTGAAACAGGCTACAATGTAGATATCATAGATGATGCAGATGTTTTCACTGATGAGGAGGAAGAAGAGCTTCGTCAGATAATGTCTCAGATCACGCAGTATGGAAATGCGGTTTTATATACAACTGACACTTATGAGGGTGACAGTAAAGCTGCAAGTCTGGAGCAGTACAATAAAAAATATGACGCGGAAACTGATAATGGCGTTATTTATACGATGCAGTTTTCGAGCGACCATATGAGCTATGATCTTCGTCTTGTACATGCCGGTGCATTCTCAGTATGGCTTGAGAACGGGACTGCACAAAGTATTGTTGATGAAGGTGCAAAGAAAGCTTATGATTCTGATTTTGCTTCGGCAAAGTATGTATTTGAAGAGTACTACAAAGCGTTAGAATCAAGCGACAGAAAGCCCCATTATGAGCCTGAAACAGAAGAAGATAAGGATACATCGATTGCAGCTACAGAAAAAGAAAATAATTCGACTGAAACGAAAGATGACCTGAGATATACCAATCCGTCTAATGGGAACAAGGTTACCATCACTGATGATGCAGACCTTCTGACAGATGGGGAGGAAAAAGAGCTTGAAGCGGTTATGATCAAGCTGTCAGAATATGGACATGTCGGATTTTATACTACTGATTATGGACGTAGCAGTATAAGTGATACTGCACAGGATTATTATCTGGAAAATCTCGGCAGTAAGGAAGAGAGCGGAACAGTATTCGTTATAGATATGAACATCCGCGAGCTTTATATAACAACAGCCGGTTATAAGGATATGGGAATGCGAAGCATCATCAATAATGGCAGAGCAAGTACCATAGCCGATAATGTTTATTCATATGCAACTGATAAGCAGTATTACAAATGTGCTTACGAGGTTTTCAGTCAGGAGCTGACACTTATGGAGGGCGGTAAGATCGCCCAGCCTATGAAGCTTGTGAGTAACATACTGCTTGCGCTTGTTATTGCATTTATTGTAGCATATCTGCTGGTCAGAGCATTTTCGTCTACAGTACCTCCTTCAGAGAAGGAGCTGCTTGCGGCTATTCAGACCAGACAGGCATTAAATGGATATTCAAAAACATTTACACACACCACGAGAACGTATAGTCCTCGAAGCTCCTCCGGCGGTGGCGGAGGCGGCGGAGGCGGTGGCGGAGGCGGCGGAGGATTCTCCGGTGGTGGCCACAGCTTCTAAACCCCAGGATGGTAATCTGCCTTGAAATTATGGTGCCATCTGAATAAATAATTGGAGAAAGATATGAGAAAAACAAAGGTTATCTGTACAATAGGACCTGCAAGTGACAATGAGGAAACTCTCCGTAAACTCATAGAGGAAGGAATGGCGGTAGCCAGACTGAACTTCTCGCACGGTACACATGAGGAACATAAGAAAAAGTTTGATCTTATCAAGAAGGTCAGAGCTGACTTGAGACAGCCCATAGCGATTATGCTGGACACTAAGGGACCGGAATATCGTATCGGTTGTTTTGAGAATGGTAGTATCACACTAAACGACGGAGATACATTTAGTTTTACTACAGAAGATGTGATGGGAACTCAGGAGAGGGTTTCGGTCAGCTATAAGAATCTGATAGACAATCTGGAGATAGGAGACCGTATACTCGTTAATAATGGCCTGGTCATCTTCGAGGTTAAGGAGCTTAAAGAAAAAGAGGCGGTCTGTGAATGTGTCGCAGGTGGAGTACTCTCAGATAAGAAGTCCATGAACTTCCCGAACAAGGTTCTTGATCAGCCGTTCCTCAGTGAACAGGACAAGAAGGATCTTCTGTTTGGAATTCAGAACGGTGCTGATTATGTTGCTGCTTCCTTTGTTTCATCGAAGAATGATGTTCAGGAGATGAGAGACTTCCTTGATGAAAACGGCGGAAAGGATGTTGAGATAATTGCAAAGATAGAGAATCGTTCCGGCGTGGAGAATGTTGAGGATATATGTGCTCTTTCTGATGGTATCATGATTGCGAGAGGTGATCTGGGAGTTGAGATACCGGGAGTAGAGGTGCCCTCAGTGCAGAAGTATCTCATTTCAAAGTGTCGTATGCTTGGTGTCAGAGTTATCACTGCAACAGAGATGCTGGAGTCTATGATCAAGAATCCGCGTCCGACCAGAGCGGAGATATCTGACGTGGCAAATGCGGTCTATGACGGAACATCAGCGGTTATGCTTTCCGGTGAAACGGCATCAGGTAAGTATCCTGTGCAGGCACTTAAAACTATGGTGGAGACCATAGAGTATACAGAGACAAAGATCAATTATAAAAAGCGTTTCAGAAATGCTGATTTTGAGGTTAGAAGTACACTGGATGCTGTTTCACATACTGTCTGTACAATGGCTATAGATGTGGGAGCAAAGTGTATAATAGTAAACTCGCTTAGCGGAAGAACAGCTCGAATGGTCAGCCGTTTCCGCTGCCCTGTAGATATAATAGGTATGACAACCTCCGCAAAGGTATGGCGTAAACTGAATCTGTCATGGGGACTCACACCGGTAATGTGTGGTATGTTTGACAGTATGGAGGAGATGTTCAGAAACTCAGTTCTTGAGGCTGAATCTGCTATGGGACTCAAGAAGGGCGACAATGTTGTTATAACCGGTGGTATAACCAACGGAACCAGTGGAAATACTAACCTAATCAAGGTAGAAGAAATAATCTAAGATTAAATTAATAAGAAATAAAAAACAAAGAAATAAACAAAGAAACAAATAAGATTCAGATATAAAGGAGGTGACGGTTAATGGATTATGATGCCAAACAGGACATCGATTATCACTTGTGCATTAGACTTATAAAAATAAATAACTCGGTATATATCCGTAGCCGTCACATGAGTGTGCTTTAAAGCATATTGTAATTTAGCTGCGCTTTCGGATATGATCGGGTGTAATACTACGAGAGGGAGGAAGACAGCAGCAATGGAAGAGAGCAAGCTTGAACTTGAATATGTTAAGGAGCTTCTGGAACAGCGAAAGTATGCTGAACTGAGAGATATGCTGAAGGACCAGAATCCGATCGATGTAGCCCAGCTACTTGGCGAAGTTCCTGACGAAAAACTGCTTCTTTTATATAGAATGCTTCCGAAGGAAGACGCTGCAGAGGTGTTCTCTGAGATGGAGCATGATGAACAGGAAACGCTTATCAGAGCGTTTAATGATCGAGAGATACGAGAAGTAATTGAAGAAATGTATGTCGACGATGCAGTTGATATGCTTGAGGAAATGCCGGCAGTTGTTGTTAATAAGATACTGAGGCATGCTGATGTGGAAACACGTAAGGAGATAAATGAACTCCTTAAATATCCGGAGGATAGTGCCGGTTCTGTAATGACAACGGAGTACATGAGCCTTAAGAGCGATATGACCGTTGCAGATGCATTTGAAAGAATTAGAAGAACTGCTGATGAGAAGGAGGACATCTATACATGTTATGTTATCAGCCCATCCAGAAAGCTGGAGGGTACTGTAACACTTAAAGAGATGTTCCTTACATCAAAGGATACGATAATCGGTGACATTATGGAGACGAACATCATCTCCGCAAACACTCTGGACGATCAGGAGAAGGTTGCCAAGGATATGGCGAAGTACAACCTGACTACTATTCCGATTGTTGATCAGGAGAATCGTCTGGTTGGAATCGTTACAGTCGATGATGCTATTGATGTCATTCAGGAAGAGAATACTGAGGATATCGAAATGATGGCGGCTATCACACCTACTGATAAGCCTTATATCAGTACAGGATTTTTTGAGACTTATAAGAAGCGTATACCGTGGCTGTTAATTCTTATGATATCAGCTACATTTACAGGAGCAATCATAACAAAGTATGAAAGTGCACTTGGAAAGTATGTAATACTTACTGCATATATTCCGATGCTTATGGATACAGGTGGTAATGCAGGTTCACAGGCTTCGGTTTCGATAATCCGTGGTATCTCGCTTGATGAGATACAGTTCTCTGATATCTTCAGGATTCAGGGAAAGGAGTTTCTGGTAGCACTGCTCTGCGGCGCGACACTTGCAGTTGCGAACTTTGCAAAGCTGCTTTTCATAGATAAGGTTTCTGTGGTTATAGCGGCAGTTGTATGTGCAACACTTCTGCTCACAGTTATCGTCGCAAAGTTTGTAGGATGCTCGCTTCCGATATTGGCGAAGAAGGTGGGCTTTGACCCGGCAGTTATGGCGAGTCCGTTTATCACAACAATAGTTGATGCGATATCGCTTTTCATTTATTTCCAGTTTGCATCACACATACTGGGAATATAAAGGGGGTTTGTATGGCAATAGTTTTAAAGGACAGAGATAAATGCACATATGATGCAGTCAGTCTCGGAGAAGTAATGCTCAGATTCGATCCGGGTGACGGAAGGATTAAGACCGCCAGACAGTTCAGTGTCTGGGAGGGCGGCGGAGAGTATAATGTTATCCGTGGACTCAGGAAATGTTTTGGCATGAAGACTGCTGTCGTAACAGCATTTGCCGATAACGAGGTCGGAAAGCTTCTCGAGGACTTCATCATGCAGGGGGGCGTTGACACATCTCTGATTTACTGGATGAAGACTGATGGTATCGGAAGGGTCTGTCGAAATGGTCTTAACTTTACAGAGAAGGGCTTTGGAGTGAGAGGGGCGCTTGGATGTTCAGACAGAGCGAACACCGCTATCTCGAAAGCAAAGCCAGAGGATTTTGATTTTGAATATATATTCGGAGAGCTGGGGGTCAGATGGCTTCATACCGGTGGAATCTATGCGGCTCTTTCCGAGCAGTCAGGCGAGACGCTTATCGAAGCTGTGAAAGTCGCAAAGAAATATGGCACAGTTATATCCTATGATCTTAACTACAGACCATCCATGTGGAATGATATCGGCGGACTTGAAAAAGCACGAGAGGTAAACAAGGAGATAGCAAAGTATGTGGATGTTATGATAGGCAATGAAGAAGACTTCACAGCCTGTCTCGGACTTGAAATCGAGGGTAATGATAAGGAACTGAAGAAGCTGAATGTAAGTGGTTATGAGAAGATGCAGAAGGCACTTACTGAGGCATATCCAAACATTTCCGTGGTTGCCACAACACTTAGAACAGTTATAACTGCATCAAAAAATGATTGGACAGCTATAGCATATTCTGATGGAAAGGTATATAATGGTTCGGAGTATAAGGACCTTGATATATATGACAGAGTAGGGGGCGGGGATTCTTTCGCGTCAGGACTTGTATATGGTTTAATTAGTGAAAAGACTGTAAGCGAAGCGTTAGAATATGGAATTGCTCATGGAGCACTCGCGATGACAACACCGGGTGACACAACCATGGCAAGTAAAAAAGAGGTTGAGGCTTTGATAGCAGGAGCTGGAGCCAGAGTGATCAGATAGTTATTTATAATATACACGTGCTTGTTCAGGCGTGATTTAGAACAGAGGCGAGATTATGTTGAATTTAAGTACAAAGGATAGATTTCTGTATTCGTTTTCGGAACTATCACAGAAGGCGCCGGTAGACAAGATCACTATAAAGGAGATAGCGAGTAATTGTGGTCTGACGTCGCAGACATTTTATAACCATTTTTCTGATAAATATGATATGATACTTTGGGCATACAGGAAGAGAGTGGATGATCTCTGTGAACAATATATAAAGGGTGATATGCTCTGGAGAGATATTCTGGAACTCTATCTGGCAGACTATAAGAAGAATGCAAAGTTTATACTCAATATCATGAAGAATACTCATGGTTCGGATTCATACTATTTCGGTTCGTCGAGTTATTTGCTGAAAAAACTCAGGGAAGCATTTCAGACAAAACTGGGGGTGGAGGCGCTTGATGATAAAACTGATATGCTGCTTCATTTTTATGCGACGGGAATTACGAATTCACTCGGAAACTGGTTAGATAAAAAAATTGATATAGATGAGAAGGAGATGGCGGAGATTCTTGATATGGCTATGCCTGAGTATCTGAGAACCCTCTATAGCAATAATTAAGAGAGAGTATATGGATAAGAAGTTTGTAAAAAGACGTGAAAAAAGCATAGGTATTAAAAAGATCAAGAATCAGATATCAGCGATAAATGCTCTTGTAGTTTTTCTGATAATTGGCGGAGCTGCTACACTCATTATGAATCATAATGGTGTGTGGCTAAGCTATGGTCTGATAGTTCTGTTTGTGGCGCTTGTTTTGATGGTTGCTTTTCTCGCCTTACGTGCCGGACTGCAGAGAAGGCTGTCAAATATGCAGATTGATTACAGGGAGTATCTGGTTAAACCGCTGTCTGAGGCTGAATTTGAAGAGGGCTACTTCATGAAGAAGGGCACCCTGACTCAACGCGAGATTATTAATACATATATGTTCTCCAGCGACTCTGATTTTTCTTACTCGGCATGTAACGAGCTGAGGGGTGTGTACAAGGGAATAAAGTTTTCAAATTCAGATATACTTGAGGATAATGCGCCGAATAATATACACCTGAATGGACGTTTGTTTGAATTGGATATCACTACAACAAACAAAAAACCAATCGTTTTCACATCGACAACTGCTGCAATTATGACGAATGAAAATCAGGATTTTCATGTGGTTTCACCAAGTAATGAGACCATAAGTCGTATGTTCAGGGTTTATGCATATAGTGAGGAAGAAGTTGAAAGCTTTATCACTGAGAATATGATATACAAGCTGAGGCAGATAGTCAGTCTTCAGCTTGGCAAGATACTCAAGATAGGCTTTTTGGGGGACAAAACATATGTTTACTATACAACGGATGGTTATTCTTATGCTGAAAAGATAACGAAGAAAACAGATGTAAAGGCGGAGCTTTTAAAGATACAGGATACATTCAATGTTATAGGTAAACTGATCGATATACTGTAAGCTTTATGTTTTTATTAAATGAAAAGAGGAAGAATTATGGAAGAAGTATTAAATTCAGAAAAGACTGAAAAGGTATATGGAGAGAGATCCGAGAAGCCGGATGCATCAAGCCTCAAGGTTGATGACGACGGAATAAAGGAATATGTTACCCCTGATATGATAATAGGAGATATCATAACCTGGTATCCTGATGCTGCGCTTGTTCTGATGAAGTGTGGAATGCACTGTATAACCTGCGGTGTTTCACAGTATGAATCTCTTGAACAGGCATGTCAGGTTCATGGTCTTTACGTGGATGACGTTGCAAAGGTTGTGAATGATTATCTGACTCAGACACTGGATGCAAAAAACTGAGTAGGGTTACATAACTATCGGAGGTTTATGAGGATAAGCTGTATTTTGGTTATATTATGCCAAAAATACAGCTTTTTTTATGCGTTTTTGGGCAGTTTAAAAGGTGCTCTTTCGTTGACGTGAGTATGGATAGATGATATAATTTAGCTTGGTTTGTTCTTTTCTAAAGGGACAAAATCATATACTGAAAGGACAGTAAACAGATATGTACAACAAGGTTTCCACAAAGCTTGAGTTTGCTGAGAACGAAGACAAGGTACTTAAGTTTTGGAATGAAGAGAAAATCTTTGAGAAGAGTATAGATGAGAAGAAGGATCTCCCTACCTATACTTTCTATGACGGACCTCCAACGGCTAATGGTAAGCCTCATATAGGTCACGTTCTTACACGTGTAATCAAGGATATGGTTCCACGTTATCAGACTATGAAGGGACACAAAATCATACGTAAGGCCGGATGGGATACCCACGGACTTCCTGTTGAGCTTGAAGTCGAGAAGGAGATTGGAATCGACGGAAAGGAACAGATAGAGGAGTATGGTATCGAGCCTTTCATCGCAAAGTGTAAAGAATCAGTCTGGAAATATAAGGGTATGTGGGAAGAATTCTCCGGTAAGGTCGGCTTCTGGGCAGACATGGATGATCCTTACGTTACATATCATAATGATTATATAGAGTCAGAGTGGTGGGCTCTGAAGAAGATCTGGGATATGGGGCTTCTCTATAAGGGCTTCAAGGTTGTTCCTTATTGCCCGAGATGTGGAACTCCGCTTTCATCCCACGAGGTTGCTCAGGGTTATAAGAGTGTTAAGGAGAGATCTGCCGTTGTTCGTTTCAAGGCGAAGGTTGCTGAGGGCGAAGAACAGTATTACTTCCTTGCATGGACAACAACTCCATGGACACTTCCTTCAAATGTGGCACTCTGCGTTAACCCTGAAGAAAAGTACAGCAAGGTAAAGGCCTGTGATGGCTATACATATATAATGGCAGATGCTCTTCTGGATACAGTTCTCGGACCTCTTGCAGAAGAGAAAGTTAAGAACGATTCAGGTGAGATGGTTCTTAAGTACAGCACAGATGCTACAGATGGAAAGGCATATGTAGTGCTTGAGTCTTACGTAGGTAAGGATCTCGAGTATAGAGAGTATGAGCCACTTTACGAAGCAACAGGAGAAGCTGCAGCAAAACAGCGTAAGAAGGGACATTTCATAGTTGCAGATGATTATGTAACTATGTCAGACGGTACCGGTATAGTTCATATCGCTCCTGCCTTTGGTGAGGACGATGGACGTGTCGGACGTAAATATGACCTTCCGTTTGTACAGTTCGTTGATGCTGAAGGAAATATGACAGAGGAGACTCCGTTTGCAGGTCTCTTCGTTAAGGATGCAGATCCGAAGGTTCTTGTAGATCTTGATTCAAGAAGTCTTCTTTTCTCTGCTCCAAAATTTGAACATGATTATCCATTCTGTTGGAGATGCGATACACCGCTCATCTACTATGCAAGAGAATCATGGTTCATCAAGATGACAGAAGTAAGCGACCGCATGGTTGCAAATAACAATACAGTTAACTGGATTCCTGAAGGAATCGGTAAGGGACGTTTCGGCGAGTGGCTGAAGAACGTACAGGACTGGGGCCTTTCACGTGACCGTTACTGGGGAACACCTCTTAACGTATGGGAGTGCTCAGACTGTGGCAAGAGAGATGCAATAGGAAGTATCGAAGAGCTTCGTACACGAGGCAAGATGGAAGACGGAAGCGAGGTACCGGCAGATATCGAGCTTCACAGACCATTTGTTGATGGAGTTGTTCTTACATGCCCTGACTGCGGTAAGCCGATGAGAAGAGTACCTGAGGTTATCGACTGCTGGTTCGATTCAGGTGCGATGCCATTTGCACAGTGGCACTATCCATTTGAAAATGAGGATATCTTCAATGACAACTTCCCTGCTGACTTTATCTCAGAGGCCGTTGATCAGACCCGTGGATGGTTCTATTCACTGATGGCTATATCAACACTTCTGTTTGACAAGGCTCCTTATAAGAACGTTATCGTTCTTGGCCATGTTCAGGATAAGGACGGACAGAAGATGAGTAAGTCCAAGGGAAATGCGGTTGATCCGATGGAGGCACTGAATAAGTATGGTGCCGATGCTATCAGATGGTACTTCTATACAAACTCACAGCCATGGCTTCCTAACCGTTTCCATGAGGACGCAGTTCTTGAGGGACAGCGTAAGTTCATGGGTACACTTTGGAACACCTATGCATTTTATATACTTTATGCAGAGATAGATCAGTTTGATCCTACGAAGTATACGCTTGATAAAGCTTCACTTTCTGTTATGGACAAGTGGCTGCTCTCCAAGCTGAACACAGCTGTTAAGGAGTTTGATCAGAATCTCGGAGCATACAAGATTCCTGAGGCTGCAGCAGTTCTTACAGAGTTTGTAGATGATATGAGTAACTGGTACGTAAGACGCTGCCGTGAGAGATACTGGGCAAAGGGAATGGAGCAGGATAAGATCAATGCTTACATGACTCTCTATACTGCAATTTCAACTATCTGCAAGGTTGCAGCACCTATGGTACCGTTCCTTACTGAAAGCATATATCAGAATCTTGTAAGGAGCGTTGACAAGACTGCACCTCTCAGCATACATCTCTGTGAGTATCCTGAGGTTGATGAGTCAGTTATCGACGCTGAGCTTGAGAAGGCTATGGATGCAGTGCTGAGTATAAAAACATTTGGTAGTGCAGCCCGTAATCAGGCTAATATCAAGAACCGTCAGCCTATTGCCAATATGTATGTTAAGGGCGATACAGTGCTTGATCAGTTCTATGTAGACATCATAAAGGATGAGTTAAATATAAAGAATGTTGAGTTTAGAGATGACCTCTCAAGCTTTTCAACATATACATTTAAACCGCAGCTTAGAACAGTTGGACCGAAGTATGGAAAACTCCTCGGCGGCATCAAGGAATACCTGTCAAACATCGAGGATGGAAATGCAGCCTATGCAAGTCTTAAGAGTGATGGAGCACTTAAGTTTGAGGTTAACGGTGAAGCTGTAGAGCTTTTGGAAGAGGACCTGCTTATAGACGTGGCAGAAAGCGGCGATTATGTGACATTCGGTGATAATAAATACACCGTTGTTATAGATACCAGACTGACTCCGGAGCTGATAGAAGAGGGCTTCGTGAGAGAGATTGTCTCCAAAGTGCAGACACTTCGTAAGGAGGCCGGTTTCGAGGTTACAGATCATATCAAGCTTTACATAGATAAGAATGATAAGATCTTCGAAATTGTTTCTGCAAATGCTGATAAGATAAAGCCGGCAGTGCTGGCTGATGACATCATTCTTGGAGAGATGTCAGGCTTTACCAAGGATCAGAGCATCAATGGCGAAGCAGTAACGTTTGGTGTAATTCTAAGTTAGGAGGACGATTTATGAAGAAAATAGCGAAGTTCGATAAGGAGGGCTTTAAGAAGGAAATAGCTTCACATATAAAACTGCTTTATCGTAAGACTCTGGATGAGGCAACACCTCAGGAGATATACCAGGCTGTCAGCTATGCCGTAAAGGATGATATAATCGACAGATGGATCGCTACTCACAAGGTGTATAAGGAAAAGAATGTAAAGAAGGTTTACTATCTGTCAATGGAGTTCCTTGTAGGACGTGCACTTGGTAACAATCTTCTGAATCTGGGCTACTATGATGATATCAAGAAGGCTCTTGAAGAGATGGGACTTGACATCAACTTTATTGAGGATCAGGAGAGAGATCCTGCACTCGGAAATGGTGGTCTCGGAAGACTTGCAGCATGCTTCCTTGATTCGCTTTCAACTCTCGGATATCCTGCTTATGGATGTGGTATCAGATATCATTATGGTATGTTCAAGCAGGCTATCGTTGATGGATATCAGCTTGAGGAGCCGGATGACTGGCTTAGATATGGCTACCCATTTGAGATAAAGAGAAATGAGTATGCTACAGAGGTTAAGTTCGGCGGCTATGTTCGTGTGGAGAATAAGAACGGACGTAATCACTTCATTCAGGAGGGATATACATCGGTTCGTGCCGTACCATATGATATGCCTATCGTAGGATATGGTAATAATGTGGTTAACACTCTTCGTATGTGGGATGCTGAGGCAACTCAGGAGTTCAACCTTAACTCATTTGATAAGGGTGAGTATGAGAAGGCTGTAGAACAGCAGAACCTCGCAAAGACAATCAGTGAGGTGCTTTATCCTAATGATAATCATTATTCAGGTAAAGAGCTTCGTCTGAAGCAGCAGTACTTCTTCGTATCTGCATCACTTCAGACTGCTATAAAGAAGTTTAAGGAAAATAACAAGAAGATTCAGGATCTTCCTAAGAAGGTAACATTCCAGATGAATGATACTCACCCAACTCTGACAGTTCCAGAGCTGATGCGTATCCTTATGGATGAAGAAGGTCTTGAGTGGGATGAGGCTTGGGATATCACATGCAAGACATGTGCATATACAAACCACACAATCATGGCTGAGGCACTTGAGAAGTGGCCTATCGAGCTGTTCTCCAGACTTCTTCCACGTATCTATCAGATTGTTGAAGAAATCAACAGAAGATTTGTCATCAAGATTCAGGAGCTGTATCCGGGTAATCAGGAGAAGGTTAAGTCAATGGCTATCCTTTATGATGGACAGGTTAAGATGGCTCATCTTGCAATCGCAGGTTCCTACTCAGTAAACGGTGTTGCACAGCTTCATACAGAGATTTTGAAGAAGAGAGAGCTGAAGGATTTCTATGAGATGAATCCAAAGCAGTTCAATAATAAGACAAACGGTGTGACACAGAGAAGATTCCTTGCACATGGTAATCCACTTCTTGCAGAGTGGCTTAACAGAAAGATCGGTGAGGAATGGATAACAGACTTCTCACAGATGAGCAAGCTTAAGACTTTTGTTGATGATAAGAAGTATCAGCAGGAGTTTATGAATATCAAGTATCAGAATAAGCTTCGTCTTGCTAAGTACATCAAAGAGCATAACGGAATTGATGTTGATCCTAATTCTATCTTTGATGTTCAGGTTAAGAGACTTCATGAGTATAAGAGACAGCTTCTCAACATACTTCATGTAATGCATCTCTACAGCGAGCTTAAAGAGAATCCTGATTTCGATATGTATCCAAGAACATTTATCTTTGGTGCAAAGGCTGCAGCAGGTTACAAGAGAGCTAAGCTTACTATCAAGCTCATCAATTCAGTTGCTGATGTAGTTAACAATGATAAGTCCATCAAGGATAAGATCAAGGTTGTATTCATCGAGGACTACAGAGTATCAAACGGTGAGATAATATTTGCCGCTGCAGATGTTTCTGAGCAGATATCAACTGCATCACGTGAGGCATCAGGTACAGGAAATATGAAGTTCATGATAAACGGTGCTCCGACTCTTGGTACAATGGACGGTGCTAATGTCGAGATCGTTGAAGAAGTTGGAGAAGAAAATGCATTTATCTTCGGTCTCTCAGCTGATGAGGTTATGAGGTATGAGCGTGAGGGTGGCTACAATCCTTGGGATATCTACAACAATAACCAGAATGTAAGAAGAGTTCTTACACAGCTTATCAATGGAACCTACAACGATGATACAGAGCTGTTCAGAGATATCTATGATTCTCTTACAAAAGAGGATGTTTACTTCATACTTAAGGATTTCGATTCTTATGTAGAGGCTCAGAAGAGAGTTGATGCCGCTTACAGAGATAAGCAGGGATGGGCTCGTATGGCTATGATGAATACTGCATGCTCAGGAAAGTTCTCATCAGACAGAACTATCGAGCAGTATGTAAAGGACATCTGGAAGCTTAAGAAGGTAGAAGTGAGTATTGAAGACTGATCTCGAGCTTGAAATGGAGCAGGCAATTGACAAGCTCCGTTATCTGGCAGATAATAAATATCTCATGCATGAGATAAATGATGATATAGAAGAATGTATCGAAGAAATGGAGATTATGAAAAGTGATCTTCCATGGTACGAGGCTCATGCAGTAAATGAAAGGAGAAAAGAACATGGAAAGAATTAAAACACTTGATACAAGAGATCTTGTAAAGAGCGCTGAGAACGGTGGATGTGGCGAGTGCCAGACATCGTGCCAGAGTGCTTGCAAGACAAGCTGCGGTGTTGCTAATCAGAAGTGTGAGAAGCAGACTGAGGAGTAAGATAAAAGTTTTGTTGGTACGCCACCTTATTCGGGTGGCGTATTTTATCGTGAGATTAAAAAATGTAGCAATACCAGAGATATTTGTGTATACTTATGTTTTTAGTAGGAAGAAAAATATAGATAAGTAAAGGCAATAGATAAGAATTATGGTACATCAGTATAAGTTAAATGGATATAATATAGTTCTCGATTCCTGTTCAGGCTCGGTGCACAGTGTGGATGATGTTGCATATGATATCATTGAGATGTTCGCTGGTTTAGTCGATGAAAAGGACGTAGATGAGAAAGAAGCCGATGATAGGATAGTTCAGACTATCATGGACAGATACGGGGACAGAGAGGATGTAACTGAGGAGGATGTACGTCTTTGCATAGGGGATGTGCGTGCTTTGATTGAAAATCATAAGCTCTATACTCCGGATACATTTGAACCGCTTGCAGGTGAATTCAAGAAGAGAAGTGGTGATGTGATCAAGGCGCTTTGTCTTCATGTTTCACATACCTGCAATCTGAATTGTGAGTATTGCTTCGCTGCTCAAGGTAAGTATAACGGCGAAAGAGCTCTTATGAGCTTCGAGGTTGGAAAGAGAGCGATAGATTTTCTGATAGAAAATTCCGGTTCCAGACATAATCTGGAGGTTGATTTCTTCGGTGGTGAGCCGCTGATGAACTGGGATGTTTGCAAGCAGATAGTTGCATATGCACGCTCTATCGAGAAGGAGGCAGGGAAGAATTTCCGCTTTACTCTTACTACAAACGGAATGCTGATTGATGACGATGTGATAGATTTCTGCAATAAGGAGATGAGCAACGTCGTTCTTTCGCTTGACGGTCGTAAGGAGGTTCATGACAGAACCCGAAAGGACTATCAGGGTAATGGAAGTTTTGACAGGATCATTCCGAAGTTCAAGAAGCTTGTGGATGCAAGAGGCGGACGAAATTATTATATGCGTGGGACATATACGCATCTGAATACTGATTTTACTGAGGATATTTTTACGATGGCAGATCTCGGATTTAAGGAGCTCTCCATGGAGCCTGTGGTTAGCAAGCCCGGTGATGCATTGGCGCTTACGGAGGAAGATCTTCCGGTTCTTAAGGAGCAGTATGAGAAGTTAGCGAAGGAGATGCTTAAGAGAGATATAGCAGGCGACGGTTTTACATTTTACCATTATATGGTTGATCTGAAGTCTGGACCTTGTATCTATAAGAGAATATCCGGATGTGGCTCAGGTACTGAATACATGGCTGTAACACCATGGGGAGATCTGTATCCATGCCACCAGTTTGTAGGAGATGAGGGCTATAAGCTGGGTGATATCTGGAATGGTGTTACTAATAAGGACAGGCAGGAGGAGTTTCGTGTATGTAATGCATATGCCAGACCTGACTGCAGAAAATGCTGGGCAATGCATTATTGTTCGGGAGGCTGTGCGGCGAATGCATATCATGCAACCGGTGATGTAAAGGGAATCTATGAATATGGCTGTGAGCTTTTCAGAAAGAGGATGGAGTGTGCCATTATGATCCAGGTAGCTCACGATGCGTTGGGGCTTGAGGCGGTAAGCGGTGCAACAGCCGGAGCAGATTTAGGCTGTGAGGATTGTGAGACTCCGTGTGAATAAAGAATTGTAAGAAAATGTTTGATTGAAAGGCATATGCTGGTTATGAAAAGTGAAGGAAAAACAAGAAAAGTAAAAAGAGAAAGAAGTCACAAGCTTATTATCGAGGTTGGAATAATTGCGTTACTTTTTTTTGCTGCCACTCTTTTCTTCACGCTTTATTCGGATTATGTGATTACAAAAGATGCATACCTAAGCTCGAAGAATGAGTTGATTGAACGTGATCTGACTAATCTCCAAGTAAAGTTCAAGGATATTAGGAATATCGGATGGGTTCTAGATAATATGAAAAAATTTCCGGATAGCGCATCGATTGAAGTGACGGAGGATGAGGAAGAGCTTTATATGGATCCTGAAGTGGAAAAAAAGCTTGAAGATCTGATACATGGAAATCTATCTCCGGAAGATGTGGATTCTACGATGCAGAATCTGTATGTGAAACATATATATAGTATTTTAGCTCTAACCCTATCCAGAGATGGGGAGACAGAAAACGGAATCTGGCTTATGGGTATACTTAATGATAATCAGTCGATTCTATATATGGATGATATGACTTATGAATCGTATGGTGATTCTGAAGTCTATATGGAATTGATGGATTACAGGTCAAGTGAACATAGTGCGGTAAAAGAGCTTCTTTCAGATAATGGTAAGACGGATGGTAAAGTCTTTTATGAGACTTACTACGACGAAGCATCCGGACATGCATACTATAATGGTTATCTTATAGTTAATAAGGAAGCGGGTGCCAAATGTGTCCTATGTGTAAGGTATGATTGGACTGATTTTCATAATAAGCTCTATGACAATGCCAAGCAATCTATGATCGTCGGATTTTTAGTGTTACTCGTGCTTAATGGTCTGCTTATGCTCTTTATTTACAAGAAGGTTATCTCCCCTGTACTAAAAGTGAAAAGTGGCGTATCTGAATATATGGAGGATAAGGATAGCGACGCTGTCACTGAAAAAATGAATGACATCAAGGTGCGAAATGAGATAGGTGTACTTGCAGACAGCTTCTCGGATCTTGCTACTGAGATGGACAGATATACAGAGGAAATCGTTATTCTTAACGATGAAAAAACAAGGATTAAAACAGAGCTTGGACTTGCAAAGAGTATTCAAAGTAGTATGCTTCCAAGTAATTTCCCTGCTTTCCCTAATCGAAAGGAATTTGATATCTATGCTTCGATGGATCCTGCGAAGGAGGTCGGCGGAGATTTCTACGACTTTTTCCTTATTGATGAAGACCATCTCTGTATTATTATTGCTGATGTATCCGGAAAGGGGGTTCCGGCTGCACTTTTCATGATGTCTTCAAAAATAATTCTTGAGAATCAGAGTATGCCCGGAAAAACACCTGCTCAGATACTAACAGATGCAAATAAAATCATTTTCTCTAATAATAAAGAAAAAATGTTTGTAACAGTATGGCTCGGAATACTTGAGTTATCTACCGGTAAGCTTTCAGCGTCGAATGCAGGACATGAGTATCCTGCCATTAAGGATGAAAGCGGCAGCTTCAGTCTGTATAAGGATAAGCATGGACTTGTTATTGGAGCTATGGCAATGATGAACTATACAGACTATGAGATCGTTTTAAAGCCGGGAGATAAGATATTTGTTTATACTGATGGTGTGGCAGAGGCCAGCAATTCGAAGAAGGAGCTCTTCGGTACAGACAGGATGGTAGAGGCATTAAATAAAAAGCCGGATGCAGCACCGGATGAGCTACTGGCTTTAGTGCGTGAGGATGTTGATGCATTTGTAAAAAATGCAGAGCAGTTTGATGATCTGACTATGCTTTGCCTGGAGTACCATGGTCCGGCTAAGTAACCAAGTGTGTATTACAGGGGCTATTTTATGGGTTTATTTGGGAAGAAGAAAACCGAAGATATAGAATATGACAAAAGTAGGCAGCGGATTTGTCCGGAGGAAGCAGACAAATGAAAATAAATACAATTATCTGGGATATGGATGGAACTGTTCTTGATACACTTACAGACCTGAGAGACTCGGTTAATTATGTGCTTGGGCTTTATGACATGCCGGGTCACACTATAGAAGATTACAGGAGATACTTTGGAAGCGGAATAAAGCATGCACTTAAGTGTGCAGTAGTTCCCGGCACAGAAGAAGACGTTATAGAAGAGATGCTTCCGATTTTTAAAGAGCATTACGACAAGCATTGTCTCGATAATACCTGCCCTTATGAAGGAATAGTTGAGACCATGAAGAAGCTTAAGGATGCAGGATATAAAATGGCTATCGTCTCCAATAAGATAGACTCTGCTGTTAAAGAATTAAATGACAGATTCTTCAGTGATTCTGTAGAGGTTGCTATCGGAGAAAGAGACGGAATCAAAAGAAAGCCGGCACCTGATATGGTGGAGCAGGCTCTCAGCGAGCTCGGAAGCTCGAAAGAAGAGGCTGTATATATAGGAGATACAGAGGTGGATATTGAAACAGCAAGAAATTCAGGCCTTCCGTGCATCTCAGTCCTATGGGGCTTTAGAGAAAAAGAGTTTCTCATAGAAAACGGAGCTTCAGTTTTTGCAGAAACTCCAGAGGAGCTGATTAATGCATTATTTTTGTCACAGTTATAGCACATAGTTCTAGGCTTAATTCTGTGAGGATATTCCTGATGACTGGGTTTGTCCGGCTTGTGGACTTTCAAAGGATATGTTTACAAAGGTTTAATTAAGAAGCATGAGTTTGTTTAAGAGTAAAAAGCTTGAAATGATTGATTATGACAAGGCAGAAAAACATCCTGCTGTAAAGAGCAGTATATGCACAGGTGAGATGGTTGCGGGCTTTATCGATATCAATACTCAGAAGTTTCACGATTATATGCTTGTCAAAAATGAGGCGGAGGTTTCTCTTTTTTGTGAGCGCTGTGGAATATCTGAAAAAGAATTAAAGAGAATTGTTTAAGAATTAATTAAGAATTAAACAAGAGACAGATTAAGACTTCTATGTTGGATTGCTGTACACTGAGTACAACAAAACGACGTAGAAGTTTTTCTTTTGAGTAAAAAATAAAGGAGATAAGAGATGGGAAAGAAAGTGGTTTTATCAGCAAAGGATCTATCAAAGACATTTTCAAATGGTTCAGTTCAGCAGCATGTTCTGAAGAATCTGAATCTTGAAGTATACAAGGGAGACTTTACAGTGGTTATGGGAAATTCCGGATCAGGAAAGAGTACACTTCTGTATGCGCTCAGCGGAATGGACAGACCATCACTTGGAACAGTTACATACAGTGTGGAGGAAAAGGGAGCAAGTGATATAGAGATATCGAAGTTCTCGAATGACAAGCTGGCACTCTTCAGAAGAAATCATTGTGGCTTCGTTTTCCAGCAGAATTACTTAAATGACAGTATGAGCGCTCTCGACAATGTCATGGTGAGCGGCCTGCTTAGGACAAAGGATAGAAAGGGGCTCGCCAAAAGAGCTAAGGAGCTTCTCGGAAAGGTTGAGATAGGAGAAGGTGATTATAAGAAGTTTCCGGCTCAGCTTTCAGGTGGAATGCAGCAGAGAGTAGCAGTAGTAAGAGGCGTGATCAATCAGCCGGAGGTGCTCTTCGCAGATGAGCCGACAGGAGCTCTTAATTCACAGAATACGACAAATGTACTTGATATACTTTCAGACTTAAATGACCAGGGACAGACAATCGTGATGGTAACACATACAGTCAAGGCCGCAGAGAGAGCGAACAGAGTAATTTACCTCTCCGATGGAGTTATATCGGATGAGATAGACCTTGGCCCGTACATAGGTGATTACAAGGACGAATCAAATCCTCAGAAAGAGGAAGCCGTTATGAGACACCGTAAACTTAAGGATTTTCTTGCGGAGCAAGGCTGGTAAAGCTCTGGGATACGGCTTGAAGAGCCCTAGCATACTGAAAGGTGGAAAACAATGTATAAACTATTCTTTATAGCAAAAAACAACATGAAAAAACAGAAGGGTGATATGATAACATTTTTCATCCTTACCTTTTTAGCTGCATTTTTGATATTTGATTGTGTATCAGCAATCAGCGGTGCCGGAAAGGTGCTTGATGAGAGATTCAAGGATATAAACGGAGCTCATGTGCTTCTTATAACAGGCGACAGGGATGAAGAAAAAGAATGTGCAAGGAAAGCATTTTCGAAAAATGAGCATGTCAAGGATTTTGAAGAAACTCCGGTAAGCTTATTCGTATGTGATTATAAGAATAAAAATGAGGATGAGTTTTCACAGTTTCAAATGATTGCACAGAGCTTTGAAGAGAATCCTAAGTATAATAATCTGGATATAGATCAGAGCAAATATGGTAAAAATGATATACTCATTCCTCTTTATCTGAAGGGAAGGTTTTCGGTTGGAGATACATTTCAGATAAAAATCGGAGATGACATCTATGATTTAAATGTAGCCGGATATGCTGAGGATCCGTATTTCTGCTCCAGTGTAAATATAACAATTTATTATATTTATATGTCACAGGATATGATGAATCAGCTGAAGGATGATCATCCTGATAAGGTTGAAACTATGGTATCATGCAAGGGTCTGGTTGATGAAGATGAACTCAGTGATGAGCTCGGAACAGCTGATATTGAGCATGAGGTAGGAGAAGAATATAAGAAGCTTATTTCAGACTATTCCGAGAAGAATCCTGAAGTTAATTATATGAATTATCTGATGGTCAACTGGGATATGATGAGAGGTGGCTCACAGTTCCTTCCAATGATAGTTATGGCAATTGTTCTTCTGTTTGCGATTATAATTATGGTAATTGCAGTAGTTATTATATCCTTCAGTATAAAGAACTTTATTCAGAGAAATATGAAGAATACCGGTATTCTGGAGGCAAGTGGATACACGGTCAGGGAACTCAGAAGAGCACTTATTCTGCAGATATTTTTAATAGCATTTTTGGGTGCTTTTGCTGGAATCGCAGTTGCTGTTGCTACATATAACAGCTTTGGAGATATATTCAGTATGATTCTTGGTCTTTCATGGAATCAGCCTGTCAGACCGATGATCGCAGCAGGTACTATGATCGGACTTCTGCTGGTTGTGTATCTTGTGGCAAGATATATAAGCAGAGCTTACAAGAAGATAACGGTTCTGGATGCGCTAAGAGGTGGAATAACAACACATAACTTTAAGAGAAACAGCTTCTCCTTTGAGAAGACTCCGCTTCCTATCCCTGTAGTTCTTTCACTTAAGGACACTTCAAAAAGTCTTGGAAGAAATATCGTTATGGTACTGATAACAGTTGTGCTTACAGTTTCAACACTCGTTGGCTTCGGTCTTTATGAGAATTTCGGAAGAGATTCAAATAAGCTGATAAGCTTTATGGGCTTTGAGATGGGAGATGTCTCCATAAACGGTTCTAAGGAAATTGGTGATGATCTAAGAGAGTTAGATGGTGTAACAAATGTATTGGGTTACTATGGTATAGAGCCTGTAGTATATTTTGGAGATGAAAAGTCAACTGTTTACACATATGTTTATGATGATGTAAATAATGGACTTAATACCAGAATGATCGAGGGAAGGCTCCCTGCTCATGATAATGAGGTGATAATGACTGCAGCAGCAGCTGAAGATATCGGTGTTAAGGTTGGCGATGTAATTGAGATAGAGCTCGGTAATAAAAAGGCCGAATATATGGTGGTCGGATTTAATCAGAGAATGGAAAGAATGGGTCGTACCATCATCATGAGTATGGATGCGGCAGATAAAATAGTTCCGAGTGTTCCGAGTGTCAGCTACGATATCCAGGTTGAGGACGGTAAAAGCTTTGAGTCTATGAAGTCTGAACTTGAAAGGTTTGCAGAGGATAAGGGACTTGATAAGGAAGCAATGAATATAGTTGATAACCAAAAAGTAATGAGTTCTACTACAGGTACCATAACAGATTCACTAAAGTCAATCAGTGTTATAATTGCACTGCTTACAATGCTGATAGTAATTTTCGTAGAGTCACTTGTTATCAGAGCAAAGATAACCAGAGAGTGGCGCGGAATGGGAATAAGCAAAGCACTTGGAATGACCTCCGGTGGACTTATCTCACAGATAATGCTCTCAAATGTACCGGCTATCATAACAGGTATACTGATCGGAGCACTGGTAAGCCAGCCACTTGGCGGAAAGCTCTGCGTAGCATGCTTCTCACTCTTCGGAATGAAATCAATGGAGTTCAAGCTTCCTATGCTTATGATAATTGCAACAGGTATCGGAATACTTGTGGTAGCACTTTTCACTTCAGCCCTTCTCGGAATCAGAGTAAGAAAGCTTAAGCCTATTGAAATGATAACTGAGGAATAATCATAAGACAAGTCAATGGGGACGGTTCTCATTGACTTGTTTTTTTTTAGTGAAAAAATATAAAATATGATGTATTATAAAAGGTACGGGAAAGGAGCTGGGACATGCATTATAATTGTCTGATAGTCGATGATGAAGTCGAGCTTGCTAAGATGACAAAAGAATATTTTGAGATGTTTGATGTATCGACGGAATATGTTGAGAATGCAGAAGCATGTTATGAGTTCCTGGATAGTAACGAGGTTGACATAATTCTACTGGACATTAATCTCGGAGATGGTTCCGGCTTTGATGTATGCAAGAGGATAAGGGAGAATTATAATCTTCCAATCCTGTTTATCAGTGCCAGACAAAGTGATGATGATGTTCTCATTGCACTGAGTATCGGTGGTGATGATTATGTCAAAAAACCATATAGCTTATCTGTTCTTCTTGCGAAGGTAAAGGTCAACTTGAAAAGAATTGAACAGATAAAGGAGATGGCTGAGAAAAGTTCGGGACATGTATCATTTTCCGAGACAAAAGAAGATATAAAAGGTGGTAAGAGCCGGCCATCAGGTGAAGAAGTGCTCATACTTGATTCGTCCACTATGTCTGTGGTGCTTAAGGGTGAGAGAATACCGCTTAAGGCGAAGGAGTTTGCACTTCTTGAATGTCTCTACGATCGAAAGAACACCATCGTCACAAAGGACGAGCTTTTTGAAAAGGTGTGGGGCGATACATTTTATGGTGACGGAACTCTGAATGTTCATATCAGGAAGCTGAGAGAGAAGCTGGAGGAGGATCCAAATAATCCTGTCATGATAAAAACTATCTGGGGAACGGGGTATATTCTTGAGGTCTGACAGATGAAAGTAATCAGAAATATCACATTTGCATATACCATTGTAATGGGTATCATACTTGCAATGATTTTTTCGCAGGTGGATAAGGTGTCGCTGGAACGAAGAGACGTGACCTACTATAATGATCAGCTCTATCAGATGTACGAGATGTATCAGTCGGATGTTTCCGTGGATGAAATAGAGAAGAAGTATAACTGTAATATTCTGATAGCACCGTATGCGGCGTCAGAGCTATTTCAGGCATATCAAAATAGTGCACTGATCATGGATTTTTCTCCGGGGGATGAGTACATCGGTAAAATCATCTGGGATGATAAGGCCGATTCACTGAATTCGTACAAGAATACATTTTTATCTATAATGCTTATTGTATGGGGTGTTATGTTTCTAGTGGGATATCTGTTCATTTTTCTCATTTACAGAAAAATGATACGTCCGGTAAGGGAGATGTCAGTTTATTCTTCTGAAATTGCAAAGGGTAATCTTGATGTGCAGTTACCGATGCATAAGCAGAATATGTTCGGCAATTTTGTTGAGAGCTTTGATCTGATGAGAGAAGAAATCAGAGCATCCCATGAGCGGGAGATGGCGGCGGACAAGGCTAACAAGGAGTTGGTTGCAGAGCTGAGTCATGATATCAACACTCCAGTGGCAACTATTCAGGCAGCCTGTGAGGTAATGAGCATCAAGTATAAAGATAATGAGGATGTTCTTGAGAAGGTCAGTGCCATTTCGCAGAAGGCTGAAACTATAAAGCAGATAATGGACAATGTATTTCAGGCAACCATGGAGGAACTTGATAAGCTGGAAATGCATATAAGTGATGAAAGTTCAGAATTGATCGAGGGTTATTTTCAGAGTCTTAAAAATTATGGTGATATAATTTTGGATAACCACATCCCGAGATGTCTCATAAGAATTGACAGACTACGAATGGAACAGGTTATAGATAACGTAGTCGGAAACTCCCACAAATATGCGGGAACAGATATACATGTCAGCTTTGATGAATATGACAGATTGACAGAGATTGATGCGGAAAATAACAGATTCATCAAGATAACTATCCGGGATAAAGGCCCCGGAGTTGAAGATAAAGACCTTCCTCTGATATTCGAGAAATATTACAGAGGAAATAATGTAAAGGATAAAAAAGGTTATGGAATTGGTATGCATCTGGTAAGGATGTATATGGAGAAACAAGGGGGAGGAGTAGAGTGCTACAATGATAATGGATTCGTTGTAGAGCTGCTCGTAAGAAAAACGTGAAAGTAAACAGGTATTAGAATCATATCAGAGAGGTGCGGTATGGGAGAGAACGAAGGCTATATTCTTTATCCAATTAAAAAATTCGTGGAGAACTATGCAGGTAAAAAGAGCATAAGACTTCATATGCCCGGACATAAGGGACAGTTTGGGTACGAGGAGGATATTACTGAAATCCCCGGAGCAGACAGTCTCTATATGGCTGATGGAATCATAGCTGAGAGCGAGAGCAAAACAGCGGATCTGTTTGGTGCTCGAAAAACCTGCTATGGTACTGAGGGAGCGTCGCAGATCATAAAAGCTATGTGTTTTATGGCAATAAAGAAATATTATGAGAATAAAGGAATGCTGGCAAAGAAGCCAATAATACTTGCGGCAAGAAATGCACATAAGTCCTTTATCCATGCATCTGCTCTGCTGGAGTTTGATATAAAGTGGATGTATCCTGAAAAGCAGGAAGGTCGTTATAGTATATGCAGCTGTAATATCACGCCTGAGAGACTTGAAAGCTATATAGATGAGCTTCAGGGCGAAGAGTATCTGGACAGGGTGGCTGCAGTTTACATAACATCACCAGACTATCTGGGAAATATGCTTGACGTGGAAGGACTTGCAAGGGTGGCACATGAGCATAATCTGATGCTTCTTTGTGATAATGCACATGGTTCTTATCTAAGATTTTTGAAGGAGGATCTGCATCCTCTTAGTCTTGGGGCGGATCTGGTTGCAGACTCGGCACACAAGACACTTCCTGTTCTTACAGGTGGTGCATATCTGCACATTTCACTGAAGGCACCGGAAGGAATAGAGGACTCAGCAAAAAGAGCTATGCTTATGTTTGGTTCAACCAGTCCTTCCTATCCGATACTTAAATCTCTGGATGAACTTACAGAGAAAATAAAGGAAGCTGATTTCGCGCGTGCTGAGAAGTACGTTGGCGAGCTGAAGAGTATACTTCCTTGCCTGGAGGGTGAACCATTCAAGATAACCATTCCGGTTTACAAACTGGGAATGGATGGACGCGAGGTAGCAGAAAAACTCAGACGTGCAAACATGGAGCCTGAGTATGCCGATCCAGATTATGTTGTTACGATGTGGTCTCCATATAATAAGTTCCCAGTGGAAAGCATATGGTTCAAGAGAATTGTAAATGAACTTGTGGAAGGTGCAAAGGGAAGCCTTGAGGCAGAGTTTGCTGATATAGGAGTTAAGAAGCTGGACTGCAGACCAAGAGTGAGGTACCAGCCATATGAGGTGCTTTATACATCAAGCGAGACGGTTGATGTGGACAGAGGAATAATAGGCAGGATTGCGGCAGATTCCGTAGCTCCGTGTCCACCGGCCATACTTCCTGTGGTTGTCGGTGAGATGATAGATGAGGATGTTCTGGAAATACTTAGGTTTTACGATGTAAAGAAAATAGATGTACTTAAACTGGCAAGAGGATAGATAGATGATAGTTAGAGATGAAGTAAGAAAGATGAAAACTGTAGCACCGCTTGTGGCCGCTATGAGTAACGAGGCAAGATGCAAGGCGCTGGAGAAAATAGCAGAGAAGCTTGCAGAGAAGAAGGATGAGATATTTGCCGAGAATAAGAAGGATCTTGATGCGGCAGCTGAAAATAATGTTGCTGCTCCTATAGTTAAGAGACTTAAATTCGATGAGGGTAAGCTGAGAGATGTTATAGCAGGTATCCATCAGCTGATTACTCTGGAGGATCCGATTGGTAAAGTGACTCTTGACAGAGAGCTTGACGAAGGGCTGAGACTGACACGTATCACGTGTCCTATCGGTGTAATCGGTGTTATATTTGAGGCCAGACCTGATGCGCTCGTTCAGATATCAACGCTCTGTATAAGAAGTGGTAACTGCCCTGTGCTTAAGGGTGGTAAAGAGACAACCTTCACAAACCGCATACTTTTTGGAATCATATATGATGCGGTTCTGGAAGCCGGATTCCCTGAGGGCTGCATGCTGGCGGTGGAACAGCATAATGAGATAGATGAGCTGCTTACTTGCGACGGGCTGGTGGATCTTCTGATACCACGCGGCTCCAATGCATTTGTCAGATATATCATGGATAACACGCATATTCCGGTAATGGGACATGCAGATGGAGTGTGCCATATCTATGTAGATAAGAATGCAGATATGGATAAAGCGGTTAACATAATTCTAGATGCTAAAATGCAATATACCGCGGCATGTAATGCTGTTGAGACTCTTCTTATTCAGAGAGATGATGCGTTCCTGGAGAAGTTTATTCCAAAGCTTACGCAGGCGCTTGCTGAGAATAAGATCAAGCTCAGGGGAACTAAAGAATTTACGGATTTGATTGACAGATACGCAAGTGATGTTAAAGATGGTGCGGCAGACGGTGGTGCGCTTGATTATGAGTCTGTGGACGAAAGTGATTTCAGGGAATATCTGGCGCTTATTGTTTCGGCAAAGCTTGTGGATGGAGTTGATGAGGCGATTGATCATATCAATCTCCATGGTTCGCATCATACAGACAGTATTATCACTGAGGACAGCACTGTTGCTGATAGATTTGTTCAGCTGGTCGATTCGGCTGGTGTGTATGTAAACTGCTCAACAAGATTTGCGGACGGTTTCCGTTATGGTTTCGGTGCGGAGGTCGGAATCAGCACAAGCAAGATTCACGCCAGAGGACCTGTGGGTCTCGAAGGACTTGTAACCTACAAATATAAGCTGGTCGGACATGGTCAGATAGTAGGGGACTATGCGTCGGGGAAGTCACATTTTAACTTTAAAGATCTGTAGATCGGGGTTGATACCATGGAAAGTAAGATATGTGTTTTGTTTCCGGGCATAGGATATACAGTGGACAGGCCGCTAATTTATTATACCGGTAAATTATTTAAAAAGCTGGGATACGAGGTGATACAGCTTAGGTACGAAGGGCTTCCGAAGAAAAAGGGGAATGATGTTTCCAAAATGGGAGATACCTTTAAAATGGTAATGGAGCAGACGAGATCACAACTTAGCGAGATTTTAGATAGTGCAGCTTGTGATAAGTATGACAGTATTGTTTTCGTGGGAAAAAGCATCGGTACGATAGCGGCTACCGTCTATGCAGCTGAGATGGTGGAGCAAGGGAGTGTGACCGGACTTGATAAAAGGCTTAGATTTGTTTTTATGACACCGCTCGCAGAAACATTTAAAAAAGCTGTGTCGGTTCCGTCAATTGCATTTCACGGGACTTCTGATCCGTGGGTTCAGACAGAAATAGTGGAGCGGGAGTGTGAGAGAATGGGAACAACGCTTTATAAGTACAAGGATGCCAATCACTCGCTTGAGACAGGTGATGTTGAGGCGGATATCGAGAGTCTTGGCGATGTTATCAGGAAGATAGGGCAGTTCATCAATTAAGTTAGAAATTATAAAAACCTCTTGACAAGGGGTTTTTATAAGACTATAATGTTCACGAAATTACATTTATGAATAATACGTGAACAAGAGTTGAGAGTAAGGAAGGTGATAAAATTGTTTAAAGCAGAGAGAGCCATAATAATGGCGGCAGGAATGGGGACACGTCTTAAGCCGGCAACGGATGATACTCCGAAGCCTATGGTGAAGGTTAATGGCGTAAGAATAATCGATACTGTAATCGATGCGCTTCATGCAAATGGAATAAATGAGATACATATCGTTACAGGATATCTGGCCGGAAGATTTTCTGAAGTTAAGCAGAAATATCCGGATGTTGACATCCTCTACAATCCCTACTATGCGACCAGAAACAATATATCATCTATGTTTGTAGCGAGAGAGTATCTGCAGAATGCCATTTGCGTTGATGGAGATCAGATCATTTATAATCCTGAGATACTTAGTCCGTATTTTGATTATTCAGGATATGCAGGCAGCCTGCTCCACGAGGAGACAGATGAGTGGGTTATGCAGACAGACGAGCTTGGAATAGTTACGTCCGCATCTATTGGCGGAAACCATGGATGGCAGCTTTTCGGTATCTCAAGATGGACAAGCGAGGATGGACTTAAGCTTAAGAGATATATCGAGGAAGAGTATCTTGTAAAGAAAAATTATGATATCTGGTGGGATAACATACCGCTTTTCATTCATCCGGAAGATTTTAAGCTCAAGGTCAGAAGGATAATGAAGGGTGACTTAAAAGAGATAGATAATTTCTACGAATTGATAGAAGTTTGCGGAAGAGACGTAAGGAAGGCCGGTTAAGCCTTCCTTCTTTTTTTAGGTTTATTCTTTGAATTGGTTTTCTTTTTCACTGAATAGCCGAACTGTCCCAGCTTCTTTCCCAGTGCAAAGTAATCGCCGTGGGAGTACGCAATCAGATTCGTAGCTCGCAGGTCGAAGCGGCCCTTCTCATCCATATACTTATCATCAACGGTTACTCCGACAACCTCAGCAATGAACAAATGATGAGTACCAAGCTTCTCTATCTTCTTAACCTTGCAATATATATTTACCGGACTCTCGTCTATGGCGGGAGTCTTTAGATATTCGGAAACATATTCCGTAAGCTTCATTTCCTTAAACTTATCATACTTGCTTCCAGAGCGAACGCCACACCAGTCGCAGGCACGTGTGAGCTCTGCTGTAACTAAGTTAACAACAAACTCTCCGGTTTCCTTGATTATGTCATAAGAGTACCTCTCCGGTCGGATCGATACAGAAAGCATCGCCGGGTCAGAACAGATAGTTCCCGCCCATGCGAGAGTGATTATATTTGCCTTTTCTCCCGGTCTTTTGCAACTGACCATAACAGCAGGCACAGGGTAGAGCATATTACCGGGTTTCCATGATTCCTTCGCCATAATTCCTCCAATCATTAAGTAGGATATCGTTATAGTAGCATATTTTCATTTTAGGTGCCACATATAGGTACCGTGTACCAAAACGGCAAAAGGTGCCAGGTACCAAAACGGCAAAAGGTGCCAGGTACCAAAACGGCACGGTGTTTTAAAAAAATTGTATTTCTATTTATCGTAATATATAATTGAAGTCAATGGGGACAGACCTATGAGTCAAAAGAACCGTCCCCACTCTACTTATTTTTTTGGAGGCGGATATGTTATATATAAGGAATGGCAGGATTGTGGATCCGGTGACGAAAATGGATGAGGTTGGAGATGTAGCACTTCATAATGGTATGGTTGTCGGAGCAGGTAAAGGCCTTGATATAGAGGAAGTGAAGGCGAGATATGATGTGTCAGATTCGGATATAGAGGAGATAGATGCGAGCGGGCTTGTGGTAGCACCCGGGCTGGTTGACACACATGTTCATTTCAGGGATCCGGGTTTTACCTATAAAGAGGATATAGATACAGGTGCGGCAGCCGCTGCAAGGGGTGGATTCACGACAGTGGTCTGCATGGCAAACACGAAGCCTGTGGTCGATAACACGGAGACACTCGAGTATATACAGAAAAAAGGAGAGAAAACTCCTATTCATGTGCTTCAGGCAGCAACCGTGACGAAGGGGATGGCCGGTGAAGAGCTGGTTGATATGGACGCACTGGCTGACGCAGGAGCGGCAAGCTTTACTGATGATGGACTTCCTATAATGAGTGAGGAGGTTCTCTATAATGCCATGCTCAAGGTAAAGGAGCTGGATCTTCCGATAAGTCTTCATGAGGAGGACCCACTTTTTGTTATTCAGCCTGGAGTAAATATGGGAGAAGTATCAAAACAGCTTGGCTACGGTGGTGCTTCAAGAACGGCTGAAGATGTAATGGTTGCAAGAGACGTAGCCATGGCGGTTGAGACCGGAGCTACACTTGTAATCCAGCATATCAGCTCAAGAAACAGCGTTGAGTTTGTTCGTGCAGGAAAGAAGCTTGGTGGAGATATACATGCCGAAGCAACACCTCACCATTTCACACTTACGGAAGATGCAGTGCTTAAGTACGGAACAAATGCAAGAATGAATCCACCGGTCAGAGAGGAATCTGACAGACTGGCTATAATAGAAGGAATCAAGGACGGAACTATTGATGTAATCGTTACAGATCATGCACCTCATTCAAAGGAAGAAAAGGAATGTGAGATGGCAAAGGCTCCAAGTGGAATCATCGGACTTGAAACCTCTCTCGGGCTTGGTATAAAGAGTCTGGTTCAACCCGGACATATAACATTATGTAAACTAATGGAACTTATGAGCAAGAATCCTGCTGAGCTCTATCGAATGATACCAGGAAGCTTCGAAATAGGAGCTCCGGCAGATATAGTTATCTTTGGAGAAAATGAGGAGTGGGTTGTAAAGGACTATGCATCGAAGGCTGAGAACAGTCCATTTACCGGATGGACTCTTCCGGGCAAGGTGCACTACACTATCTGTAATGGAAAAGTAGCATACAGTGAGGAATAAATATGTCTTACATAGTATTTGATGATGTAGATAAGGAATATCGTGGAGAAGTAAAGGTTCTGGCAGTTAAGGACTGCAGCTTCGAGATAGAAGAAGGAGAGATGGTGGCAATCCTCGGCCAAAGCGGCGCGGGCAAGACCACAATCCTTAACATGCTCGGGGGGATGGACAGTCCAACTGCAGGCCGTATCGTCGTAGACGGAAAAGAGATATCCGGGATGAAAAATAAGGAGCTGATACAGTACCGCAGAAATGATATCGGTTTTGTATTCCAGTTTTATAATCTCGTAGCAAACCTGACAGCTATAGAAAATGTAGAACTGGCCTGTCAGCTGTGTAAGGATGCATTTGAGCCGGTTGAGGTTATGGTGGAGGTCGGGCTCGGAAAAAGAATCGACAGCTTCCCAAGCCAGCTCTCGGGTGGTGAACAGCAGAGAGTTGCCATAGCACGTGCCATAGCCAAGAACCCGAAGATTCTTCTGTGCGATGAGCCGACAGGCGCACTGGACTCCGAGACGGGTAAGAAGATCATAAAGCTTCTTGTGGAAACCTGCAGGAACAGGGGCGTGACAACCGTCATAGTAACGCATAATCAGGATATTGCATCGGTCTGTGATAAGGTAATAAGGATAAAAAACGGTTCAGTTGACAAGGTCAAGATAAATGAGAAACCACTTGATCCGGATGAACTGGACTGGTAATAGGAAACAATTGGACACAAAGTTATGTTAACCAAGAATGCGCTTAAGAAAATAAAAAAATCACTGGGAAGATTTATCTCTCTTATAGCGATAATTCTAATCGGAGTTGGATTCTATGCAGGTATTCGTCAATCGATACCTGCTATTCGTGATGTTCAAAATGAGTTTACCAAGAACACCAATCTGATGGATATTCATCTTGTAAGTACTCTCGGACTAACGGATGATGATATTACTGAACTCGAAAAGCTGGGTACAGTAGAGAGAGTTACTGCAGGCTACAGTGAGTACGTATACGATGGAGAAGATGTTATACGTGTTCTATCTGTAGATAATCAGATAAATAGGACCAAACTCAAGGATGGAACCAGACCTGTAGAAAGTGACGAATGTCTGGCAGATGCAGCATTTTATAAGGTTGGTGATGTGATAACCATACGCGAACCCTCAGGAGATGAGGCGGACGATGCGGACGATGCAGAAAACTCCGAAGCCCCGGATAAAACTGATGAAGACGCTGCTGAGACAGCTACAGATGGAGATGCAGAAGAAGAGGATGGAAATCTGAGAGTTCACAAGTTCAAGGTTGTTGGAACTGTTGTCAGTCCTCTTTACATGGGTGGAGATTATGGAAGTGTAAGCATCGGAAGCGGAAAGCTGAAGTCTTATATACTTGTGGACAAGGAATGCTTTAATCTGGAAGCCTATACAGATATATATATCACAATGAGTAAAAATGATGAGGATGTTCCGTACTCAGCCTCATATGATAAAAAGGTTGATGATCTGAAAGAACGTATCGACAAAATAAAGGAGAGTAGGCAGGCTGCGAGAGAAAAAGAGGTATATGAAAAAGCGAAGCAGACTGCATATAACAAAGTAGAAGAGGAACGTGAAAGGATACGAAAAGAGGTTCGTGAGGAGCTGGAAAAACGTATCAGAGATGAGATAGAAGCAGAGAGAGAAAAACAGAAGGGTAAGCTTAAGAAGAAGGCGGCGGAGCTTGGACTTCCACTGGATACTGTGATAGATACTCTCTCAGATGGAACTAAACAGCTGTTCTCGCCAATAACGGACGTTGAAGTCGATGCTATGGTGGATGATGAAATGGACGAAACTATGGCGACAGCAATGGACGAAGCAAAGGATCTGGCCGTTGATGAGATAGAGATACCGGAATGTAAGTGGTATGTTTTCAACAGAACAGATGAGATAGCAACCTACAAAACACTTAAGGATCAGTATGATGAGGTAGAGGCTATTGCGGATATTATACCGCTCTTCTTTATAGTTATCGTCATTTTGATGACCTCAAATACGATGTCCAGAATGATCGCAGAAGAGAGAAGTGAGATGGGAACACTGACTTCTCTCGGATTTTCGAATGCCATGATAATCGGAAGCTATATGATATATGTCTTACTTGCGACGCTGATTGGAGTCATCGGTGGATACTTCCTCGGTGTATGGATCCTTCCGGGATTTGTCTATGGGTGTTTCCCTCTTTATCTTCCGAATATCAGATATATGATCGACTGGAAGATGATAGTGGGCTCCTTCATCGTATCAATTCTTATAATGACTGCAGTTACAGTGTACAGCTGTATGATGGAGCTTAAGCATAAGCCTGCATATCTGCTCAGACCGGTTCCTCCGAAGAAGGGCAAGAAGCTCTTCCTTGAAAAAATAAAGCCGGTATGGAGCAGGCTGTCCTTCTCGTGGAAGACAACTATCCGTAACATATTCCGATACAAGAGAAGAGTTATTATGACTGTGATCGGAATCGGCGGTTGTACATTTCTTATGCTCATCGGATTTGCGCTGAGAGACTCCATAAGCGTTATAGGAGACAGGCAGTTTTCCGATATAGTTCACTACGATGTGATGGCGGTTATGGATACGGGCGTGGCAGAGTATTCGAAGATAGACAGCGATGGTGAGGATTTGGATAAGCTGTTTATCGATCCGCTGATGATGAGACAGGAACAGCTTCAGATAGAAAATGAGGATACGAGAGTTGATGTATATCTTCTGGTGCCGGACAGGAACAGCGATAAATTCAGTAAGTACTTTACTCTGAGATCAGCCGACCCTCGTGATATAGGAGATCAGTATAAGAATGAATACAAAAAGGGTGAGGCGCTCACACTGGATAGTGAGGGTGTTATCATCACACCGAGGATCGCATACAGGCTGGGACTCAAGATAGGAGACAAGATAGTTCTTAAGAATGAGGACGGTGAGCAGTTCAGTGTCAAGGTAAGTGCTTTCACGGAAAACTACGTTTCAAATTATGTTTATATGTCGGAGGATCTTTACAGAAGTACCTTCAGGAAGGGTGTTATGTATAACACTATCGTTTCCGAAGCAGGAATAAAGGATGCGAATCAGCTGTCGAAGAAGCTTTACGACATAGATACATTTGTAAGTGTCAGCATAGCTGAAAATGTAAAAGAGAAAGCAAACGATACTATAAAGGGACTGGACAGCATCGTGGCACTTTTGGTTGTCATATCGTCGCTTCTTGCATTTACGGTTATTTATAATCTGATATCCATAAATATAAGTGAGAGGACTAGGGAGATCGCAACACTCAAGGTGCTTGGATTTACGCACGTCGAAACGAACCGATATATATATAATGAGACTATCATAAGCAGTATAATCGGTATAATCATCGGGCTTGCCATCACACCATATCTGCACGGGCTGGTGCTGAGTCTCGTGGGAGTTGACAATATGGTATTTGTAAGAGTGATAAATACTTCCAGCTTCCTCTTTGCTACGGGGCTGTCATTTTTCTTCACTATGATCATGATGCTTGTTACATATGTAAAGCTTCGCAGGATAAATATGATAGAATCACTTAAATCAGTGGACTAGGTGACAAGGTCATTAAAGTTTGCATTATTATGGATTAACGAGTATAATTAATAAGATTGTGGCATAGTGCCGCAAATGACTTTAGATATACGTGATGGAGGGCTTAACATATGAAGTTCATTCATATAGCCGACGTTCATCTTTTTGCAACCCCGGACGAGCAGTTTCCATGGGGCGAAAAAAGAACCAAAGAAATAGAAGAGACCTTTGAGGTTATCATAGATGACTGCAACACAAAGGATATAGACCTTCTTCTTATAGCCGGAAATCTGTTTGACAGGTCTCCGTCGGTAGAGGATCTTATCTATGTTGATGACAAGCTTATGCGCCTGGAGAAGACAAGGACTGTAATCCTTTCAGGTTGTGATGACTATATTGTGCCGGGCTCAGACAGTGCAGCCTATAAGTTCAGATCACGTACGGTTATCCTTCCGCCGGATAAGACTACAAATGCTTATCTAAGAGGAATCAATACCTGCGTAACAGGCTTCAGCTACGGAAAGCCTGAGTACAGGGACAGGATACTTGAGGACATAGATCCCGGAAGAAAGGATGCGATTAATATCCTGCTGGGTCATGGCGGAGATTCCACGCATATGCCTTTTAAGAAGGAAAAGCTTGCATCTAAGGGCTATGATTATGTGGCTATGGGATATATCAGACGTCCGCTTCATATCCTGAAGAACAGAATGGCCTATGCGGGTTCGCCGGAACCGCTTGGTCCAAAGGAAACAGGCAGACATGGATATGTCATAGGTGAGATAACAGGTGAAGGAACTACTATTGAGTGGTGCCCGATCGCGCGTCGTAACTATGTTGATATCAGTATCACTATGAAACCGGAGCTTGATGCAAGAGATATCGTGAACAAGCTTGATGAGAAGATGTTGAAGCTGGGAAATGAAAATATATACAGAATCATTTTCAAGGGCTTTGCAAACCGTGATATGAGTTTTGATCTCACGAGAATTCATGAGAGATATAACATATATGATATAGTCAACATGACTATATCCAGCGAAGATGAGAAGATGCTTCGCGTAGAGAATGAGACAAATATGATGGGCAGCTTTATAAGAGAAGTAAAAGAAGCGTATACCTTGAACGAGGGTGTCAGAAATAAGGCATTGAGATATGGTATGGAAGCGCTGATCATGGCAGGAGAGAATGAATAAATGTATCTGACAAAACTCTTAATCAGAGACTTTGGAAAATTTCATAACAAAAATATGGATCTCCAGCCCGGAGTGAATATCATATATGGTGAGGATGGAGCAGGTAAATCAACTGTAAGAGATTTTCTGGTTGGGCTTATCTATGGTATACCGAGAAGAGACGGTATAACCAAGGTCGGCTCTAATTATGAGCTGAGGAAGCCTGAAAGTGGTTCGGGTTATTCGGGAACGGCTTATCTGAAGGATGATGAGAAGACCTATCTCGTCGATAGGACATTCCTTGCCGGTGCAAAGAAGGCATCCGTACTTGACGTGCAGTCCGGTCGTGAGGTGAATCTGAAGTATCAGGATACTCTTTCAGGAACTCTTATTGAAACCGACAAGAATACATTTCTGGATACCAGATGTATAATTGAAAAGGCATCGAACAGTGTAGATAATCTGCAGGATTACCTGACGAATATCACGCTGACCGGTACGGCAAACATAAATAAATCGAAAGCTATTGAGTACCTCGAGAAGGAGAAGAAGTCTCATGTTCCGAGACCTCTTATAAGAAGACTTGACGAGCTAGATAAGAAGATAGCTGAGTATGACGGCATAGACGATGAGATAGAGGCTGTTGAAAATGAAATCAAAGCCGTTAATGAAGAATTCGTAATCGAGGCTGAGAGACGTAAGCGTGCAGCCAGACAGATGGTTGAGAACGAAGACGGAACAGTTACATTTGAAAATGATCAGGAGCTGGAGGAGAAGATAGACCTTATCACCGAGAAGGTGCAGGGAGTCGGAGCCAGCGATAAAAAGGCTGAAGCACTTGAACGTGCTGAGAAGGAACGTAAAAAGGAAGAGAAGAAGGATATCCCGTTTACTGACAGGATTCCGGTCATCATCGCGACGGGTCTGTTTGTTATCTTTGTTATAGGACTTATAGTTAACATCATGGGCTTTGAACCGGTGATCAAGAATCTGTTTATCATCTTTACGGCGTTGTTTGTTGTTATCACGACGCTCGATGGCTTCAGAGAAAAGGGCTTCTTTGAGTCGCAGTCAATCAGCAGTGATACACCGGATGAGGAAGAGTTCAAGCGTGTACTCGAAGAGCTGAAGGAAGAGGCGAAGGAACAGGAAGAGATAGAAATCGACATGGACTTCGCGAAGGAATATCAGGATAAGAAGGCTGAGCTCAAGGAAAAAGAGGATGCACTGCTCACAAGAAGAAATGAGAGAAATAAGCTACGTCATGAATTTGATACTGTATTCAAGAAGAAGAGCGAGCTTGAGGAAGAGATAAATGCCATCGATTATGCGATAAAGAAGATCAATTCACTTTCAGAAAATTATCGCAAGGATGCATTTAAGAATCTGCTTGGAAATGTATCCAGATACATAAGCAGCCTCTCTGATAATAGATTTTCTTCACTTATGTTTGATGATCTCGGAAGAATCATACTGAAGACAGACTACGGCCTGGTTCCGATAGATAATCTGACTGATGTGGATGCCGGCAAGGTTTATCTGGCAATCAGACTCAGTATTGCAAAGTATATGGCCAAGGAGAAGCTTCCGCTTATCATTGACGGAACTTCAGTACTTGAGAGTGCATCTGAGGTCAAGGCACTTGCAGACTGCTTAAGTGATATGAACGAGGAACAGGTTATTATCCTCACGGAAGACTGGGGTATGGACTCCATGTTTAAGTCAAAAGGTATAGAGGCGAACCTGATAAAATTATGATCATAGATTTTCACACACATACATTTCCTGATAAAATAGCTGCTCCCGCATTGGAGTCACTTAAATCATCCAGCGAGAGCGCGGCTCATACTGATGGAACTAATTCCGGACTCGCTATATCAATGGCTGAGTCCGGAGTTGATATATCTATAGTTCTTCCTGTGGTTACAAATCCACAGAAGGCATCTTCGATGAACTGTTACGCGGCAAGAATGAACGAAGAATTTCTCTTGTCTGACAGGACCTCGGGGATTTTTTCGATTGGTGGTATACATCCTGAGACACCTGATATTAAAACGGTTCTTAAGGAGGCGGCCGAGCTGGGACTGAAAGGAATCAAGCTTCATCCTGATTATTACGGAGTTATGTTTAATGACATAAGGATAAAGAGGATAATAGATATAGCTTCAGAAATCGGGCTGTTTATCATCACTCATGCCGGTATGGATATAGGGCTTTATCCGCCTATATGCTGTACTATAGATTCTATACTCGATGTTCTGAGGGATGTACGACCTGAAACTCTTGTGCTTGCTCATATGGGCGGATGGATGAACTGGGAAGAGGTTACAGTGAGACTTGCACCTGTTATGAAGGAGTACAATAAGAACACCTCAGCCGGAAAGGGTGTTTATCTTGACACTGCCTTCTCCATAGGTGAGATAGAGTGGCTGGATCCGGCTAAGCATAAGGACTATCATCAGATGTCGGATGCTCAGTTTGCTGAGATGATAGAAGCATTTGGTGAAGACAGGATTCTTTTTGCAACTGACAGTCCGTGGGCAGAGCAGAAGGACTATGTCGAAAGAGTCGGAAGGATAGTTAAGGATAGCTTCGGGGAGAAGGCTGAATCTATGTTGGAGAAGATATATCATAAAAATGCAGAGGGTATATTGAATTTGTAGTAATATGAGCATGCTGATTTAGCATGCTCATCTTGATTTTGTCTGGTATTTCAAGTATACTATTTTGATGGCGTTTTATGCCTCGATTGTCATAAAATATATGGAGGGAAAAAGAGTGGCAGATTTATTAAAAGTTAATGATCTATTCGTTAGTGTTGCCGAGACAGAGATACTTCACGGAATCAATCTGGAAGTTAATCCCGGTGAAACACATGTCATAATGGGACCTAATGGTGCCGGAAAATCAACTCTTGGTTATTCAATCATGGGTAATCCGAATTATGTAGTAGGAAAGGGAAGTATCTTCTTCAAGGGAGAGGATATAACAGATGAGGAAACCTCTGAGAGAGCCAAGGCTGGTATCTTCCTTTCTTTCCAGAATCCTATCGAGGTTCCAGGTATCTCACTATCTAACTTCATAAGAAATGCAGTAGATACAAAAACAGGAACAAGAGCAAGACTTTGGGATTTCCGTAAAAATCTCGAAAAGCAGATGGAACTTCTGGGAATGGATAAGTCCTATGCAGACCGTGATCTGAATGTCGGTTTCTCGGGTGGAGAGAAGAAGAAGGCAGAGATACTTCAGATGCTTATGATGAAGCCTGATCTTGCAATCCTTGATGAGACGGATTCTGGTCTGGATGTAGATGCTGTTCGTACAGTATCAGATGGTGTGAAAGCGTTCCATGAGAGTGGGGACGGAGCACTCATTATTATAACTCACAGCACGCGTATTCTTGAGAGCCTCAAGGTTGACTTCACACATATTCTTGTAGATGGCAAGATTGTTGAGACAGGAGATGCATCGCTTGTTGATGAGATTAATGCAAATGGATTTGAGAGGTTTGTCGGTTGATATAGCATAACGAGGTAAAACTATGGCTGAGAATAGTAATGAGATGAGTTTTGCTCAGCGTGTACTTCAGGATATGAATTCCGGAGTTCTGGTACTTAGTAAGCAGGGAAAAATCATATATAGTAACAGACCTGCACGTAAGATGCTAGAGCTTAGTGATGATGATGAGAGAAATGAGGATTTCTTCGCATCGATCATGGATATAACAAAGCAAAGTGACATCAAAGAAGCTGATTATAATGATGATTTTAATGAGTATATATTTCAGTCGGTATATTCCAGAGATGTGACACATAACGGAAGAGTCAAGTATATGACTCCGAACGGAGATAAAAGAGTTTTTGTCATGTCTAGCTCATTTCTGGAGAATGATGAGGATAGCGGACTCTCCCAGATAGTTATAACTCTTTGTGATGTTACCAAAGAAGAAGAAATGAAGGTAAAGTTCAGGGATTCTTCAACTATTTTTTCTGTTTTTCTTATTGGTATTTGCGGATGGCTGACACTTTATGCACTTTGGGAAGCATTTGACAGACCATTTAGTGAGAAGATTATTACTCACGGAGTAGAAGTGCTTGGTCTGGTACTTCTCGTAATTATCATAAGGTTTTCCAGCCTGAGGTGGAAGGATATAGGTCTTTTTGGCGAGAATAACAAGAAAACTTGGATTTCAACCTTGATATTATGTATCGTGGCATTTGCTGTACTGACTACGATCAAGATTATATTCAGACATAATACGGGAGTTGTAAGAGGTGGCCCGTTTATTGATTTTTCTGCAATGAATCCGAACAGATGGTTCTATATCGTAACCGCATTCGTTCAGGAATTCCTTGCACGAGGCTGTGTTCAGTCAAATCTGAAACGTATATCTGCGAGCAGACATCCATCATTAATTGCGATTATTATGGCATCGCTCGTATTTGCGGTTCTGCATATACACCTCGGTGTGGGCTTTATGATCGGAGCTGCCCTTCTCGGAGGAGTTCTCGGAATAGTATATGACAGACAGGAGACTATATACGGAGTATGGATCATCCATTGGTTCACTGGAACCATGGCCGCACTCATGGGAGTGTTCTATACATAAGTCTAAATAAAAATTAAGGAATAATGATATGGCAGATAAAGAAAAAACATATGTAGAAGACGTGGACAGAAGTCTGTATGACTTCCGAAATGTAGACGAGGACGTTTACAAGGTTGCTGAGGGTCTGACACCGGAGATTGTAAAACAGATATCAAAGGAAAAGAACGATCCTGAGTGGATGCTGGAGCTGCGTCTTAAATCACTTGATATATATAACAAGATGGAAATGAAGGAGTGGGGTCCGCCTATCGATGGGCTTCATATGGACAACATAGTCACATATATAAAGCCTAAGGATAACAAGATGAGTGCTGACTGGGATGAGGTTCCGGAGGAGATAAAGGATACCTTCGAGAGACTCGGAATCCCTCAGGCGGAGAGAGAGTCACTTGCCGGTGTAGGTGCACAGTATGATTCTGAGCTTGTTTATCATAATGTACGTGACGAAGTAGCTGCACAGGGCGTTATCTATACTGATCTGGAGTCGGCTATGCATGGTGAGTACGGGGATATGATAAGAGAACATTTTATGAAGCTTATCACTCCGCAGGATCACAAATTTGCAGCACTCCACGGAGCAGTTTGGTCAGGTGGTTCTTTTGTTTATGTACCACCCGGAGTAACAGTTGAGATACCTCTCCAGTCTTACTTCAGACTTAATGCTCCCGGAGCAGGACAGTTTGAACATACGCTCATCATTGTTGATGAAGGAGCGGATCTTCACTTTATAGAGGGCTGTTCAGCACCTAAGTATAACGTAGCAAACCTGCATGCAGGTGCAGTTGAGCTTTTTGTAGGAAAGAACGCAAGACTCAGATACTCTACTATTGAGAACTGGTCTAAGAATATGTACAATCTGAACACAAAACGTGCCACAGTAGAAGAGGGCGGAAAGATGGAATGGGTATCAGGTTCATTTGGTTCTCATACATCTTATCTATACCCTATGACAATTCTTAAGGGCGATGATTCCAAGGTGGAATTTACCGGAATTACATTTGCCGGAGAGGGTCAGAATCTTGATACGGGAATGAAGGTTGTTCATACCGGTGCTCGTTCCGTATCAACCGTAAATACAAAGTCTATTTCAAAGAGTGGCGGAATCAGTACATTTAGAAGTGCTGTTGTTATCGGTCCAAACGCAAAGGGAGCAAAGTCGGCGGTTGACTGCTCATCGCTTATGCTTGATGACATATCAAGATCCGATACAGTCCCTGCAATGGATGTAAGATGTGACGATGTTGATATCGGACACGAGGCTAAAATCGGACGTATCTCTGATGAGGCGATATTCTATCTCATGAGCCGAGGCATCTCCGAAGAGGATGCTCGTGCGATGATCGTAAGCGGCTTTGCAGACAACGTATCAAAAGAGCTTCCGCTTGAGTATGCGGTTGAGATGAATAACCTGATCAGACTTGAGATGAAGGGTTCAATTGGATAGAGGCTGGTAACACATTAAAAATAAAAGAGGAAAATAATGAGCGAAATAGCAATTAATAAACTGCCGGTTCCAACATGGACATGGCTTAAAGTAAATGAATATACGGTCGCGGTTCCTGATAAGTTCGAAAAGGCTGAGGGCTTAGTTGATACAATGCCGGATGAAGTAAAGGTCGGAAAGGTTGATTTCACATCTGTATGCCTTGGTGATGTTGAACTCGGAGCGGGTGAGGAATTCAGAAGGATATCACATGCTGCTAAAACCGGTGGTGCATCCTATACAGTACCTGCCGGTGTGAAGGTTAAGGAACCTATCAGAATTACATATGATCTGGGAGCTGGTGATGATGAAACAGGCAAGCTCTCCAGAACAGCGATAGTTCTTGGTGAGGATTCAGAACTTACGGTCGTTCTGACCTTTAAGGGCTGTCCTAAGTTCGGCGCTAATGATATAAGAATCAAGGCTGCAAAAACCGCAAAGCTTACACTGGTTGAAATCTTTGATTTTGAAGATGGTGCGAATTTTGTGGATAGCATCGGCGGACGTTATCTCGAAAAGGGCGGCCTGAAGCTGATTCAGATAAAGAATGGAAAAGGAAGCGTAGCTCTCAGCTGCTGCGCTGATCTTGATGGCTACAAGAGCACACTTGATATTGATACAGGCTATCTCGTGACAGGCGAGGATAAGCTCGATATCAACTATGTTGCAAGACATAGAGGTGCCAAGACAGATACGAAAATAAGTGTCAGTGGTGTTCTTCGCGATAAGGCTGACAAGACCTTCCGTGGAACAATTGATTTCATCAAGGGCTGTAAAACAGCAACCGGTGATGAGAGAGAGGATGTACTTCTGATGGATGAGGGAGTTCATAATAACACGGTTCCGCTTATTCTCTGTGCAGAAGAGGATGTAGAGGGTGCACATGGTGCATCTATCGGAAAAATCTCTGAAGATATACTTACATACTTTGCAAGCCGTGGTATTCCTGAAGCTGAGGTTACTGAGCTTATGGCTAAGTCAAGAATAGACGCAGTTGCCGGAAGAATTCCGGATGATAAGACAAGGGAGCTTTTACTCGCAGATGAATAATTAGACGGGGCATCTGTTTGGAGGGTGAACATGGAAGGTAAAAAAATATCTTCGAAACGCGTCCTTATTATGTTTTTGTTTTTTGTGGGTGCGGTTGTCCTAAATATCGTTTTTAACAGAAGTGTAGGTGCTTTTGGCCTGCCGATCTTTTTGGATAATGTAGGAACTATTCTTGTGGCCGCTATAAGTGGTTATGTTCCGGGAATTATGGTTGGATATATTACGAATATAGCAAATATGTCCGGTAATCCTGAGAATGCGTATTACGCAGTTATCAGTGCACTCATTTCTGTTGCGGCGGCCTTCATGGCTCGAAGAGGTTTTTTCGAGAGCGGGAAGAAGACTGTGCTTTCAATTCCGATATTTGCTTTTTTAGGAGGAGTTATTGGTTCACTTCTCACTTATATGATGTATGGCTTTGGAATGGGTGAGGGAATCTCCGCACCTTTTGCAAAGGTACTGCTTGAAGATGGTAAGCTTTCTGTTTTTCAGGCTCAGCTCGTATCTGATGTTGTAATTGATCTGATAGATAAGACGATCACAGTCATCATTTTTATAATCATTTATAAGCTTATTCCGAAGAGGGTAAAGAATTATCTGGCCTTTACCGGCTGGCGTCAGACTCCAATGTCTGAGAAAGAAAAAGCTGCGGCGAAACATAATTCTACAAGGTCCATGTCGCTTCGCGTGAAGATAATTCTTATTATCAGTTTGATCATGATATTTGTCGCAGTTGTTACGACCGCTATCAGTTATTTGCTATATAAGAATTATGCAATTGATTCGTACAAGCATACCTGTAAAAATGTATCAGCCCTATCTGCGACCTGTATTGATCCGGAAAAGGTTGAGCATTGGCTGGAAACCGGTGTAAAAGATGAGGATTATTATGAGACTGAGGAGAAGCTCCGAATAGTAAGAGAGTCGTCTGAGGATATAGAATATCTATACATATACCAGATAAGAGAAGATGGATGCTACGTAGTATTTGATCTCGATTCAGAAGGGCTTGAAGGTGAAGAGTTGGGCGACTTTGTTCCTTTTGATGAATCATTCAGCAAGTATCTCCCTGCACTTATTAAGGGTGAAGATATAGAGCCTATGATTACGGATGATACCTATGGCCATCTGCTTACGGATTATCATCCGGTGTATAACTCTGAAGGTAAATGCGTCTGTTATGCATGTGCAGATATACAGATGAGTCAGGTGCGAATAAACAGTATCAGCTTTATCACTAAGATAGGGTCTCTATTCATAGGATTCTTTATACTTATACTTGCGGTATGTATATGGCTTGCTGATTACAATCTTCTCTATCCGCTGAATTCTATCACACTTTCGGCAAGAAAGTTTGCTTATGACAGTGAAGAGTCGATAGACGTCGGAGTTGAAAGAATAAAGAAACTGAAAATCCATACTGGAGATGAGATAGAAAACCTCTATGAGTCTATGTCCAAAACTCTTGCTGAGACAGCCGGATATATAGACGATGTAAGAGAAAAGGGTGAGGAGATAGCCCTTATACAGAATGGACTTATCTTTGTTCTGGCAGATATGGTAGAAAGCCGAGATAAGAACACCGGTGACCATATCAGAAAGACTGCCGCATACGTAGATCTGATTCTCAGGAAGATGAAAGAGAGCGGAAAGTATGATGACATCCTTACTAAGGAATATATGGAGGATGTTGTCAGCTCAGCACCGCTTCATGACGTAGGTAAAATCAAGGTTTCAGATGTTATACTGAATAAGCCTGGTAAGCTTACTGATGAAGAGTTTGAGATAATGAAGACTCATACAACCGCCGGTGAGGAGATAATCAACAGAGCTATGGCTCTCGTATCCGACAGCGATTATCTGAAAGAGGCAAAGAACCTTGCAACATACCACCATGAGAAGTGGAATGGTTCCGGATATCCATGTGGACTTAAGGGAGAGGAAATTCCGCTTTCTGCAAGAATCATGGCAATCGCAGATGTGTTTGATGCACTCGTTTCACGCAGGAGCTATAAAGAGCCTTTTACCTATGAGAAAGCATTTGAAATAATTGAAGAAGGTGCAGGACAGCACTTTGATCCTGAAATAGCAAAGCTCTTCCTTGCCTCAAAAGAAGAGGCTATAGAGATAGCTGAAAAGCATATGGAAGATAGTTAAACTATAGAGTAATGTTAAAAAAAGGACGGTAAGTAACTTGAACGTAAATGATATAAGAAAGGACTTTCCTTTTTTCGAGAAGTCAACACTTGCATATCTTGATAATTCAGCGACAACGCAGAGACCGCGCCAGGTGGTTGAAGCAGTAGCTGACTATGAATATCATCATAATTCCAATCCTTTCAGAGGCCTTTATGAGCTGTCGATTGATGCGACAGAGAGATACGAGGCTGCAAGAGCAAAGGTCGCAGGATTCATAAATGCTGAATCAGATAAAGAAATCATATTCACGCGAAATGCATCTGAGAGTCTGAACCTTGTTGCTTATTCTCTTTCAGAGATGCTGCATAAGGAGGGGAAACTCGGTGAGGGTGATGAGATAATAACTACGGTTGTTGAGCATCACAGCAACATGCTCCCGTGGAGACTGGCGGCTGAGAGATATGGTGCGACTGTAAGGTTTCTGGAATGTGAAGAGGATGGAAGCTTTTCGCTGGATAGATTTAAAGAACTTCTGACAGACAGAACCAGGATAGTAGCTATGACGGCTATGTCCAACATCTTTGGTCGAGTTATAGATATAAAAGCTTTTGCGGGTGTTGCTCATGAGGTAGGAGCCTATTTCATAGCAGACGGTTCGCAGAGTGTTCCTCACAGTAAAACTGATGTGCAGGATCTGGGCGTTGACTTCCTGGCGTTCTCCGGTCACAAGATGCTGGCACCTATGGGGATAGGAGTGCTCTATGGAAAACAGGAGATACTAGAGAAGATGCCGCCGTTTTTGTCTGGCGGTGAGATGATAGAGTATGTAACGCTGGACAGCATCACTTATGCTGAATTACCTCACAAGTTTGAGGCCGGAACAGTAAATGCAGGCGGAGCGGTAGGCCTTGCTGCAGCTATTGATTACATAGAGTCGGTCGGTTTACATAATATAGAAGAGCGAGAGCTGGAGCTTACGAAAATAGCGCTGGATGGAATGAAGAAGATTCCACACGTAATCGTTCTTGGCTCTGATGCAGCAGAAGAACATCATGGAATACTCACCTTTAAGATAGAGGGAGTACATCCGCATGATATAGCAGCTATTATAGCTGATTCGGATGTGGCAGTACGTGCCGGACATCACTGTGCTGAACCGTTGCATCAGTTTATTAAAATACCTTCAACCACAAGAGCCAGCCTTATGTTCTATAACACAGAAGAAGAGGTGGAGAGACTCCTGGAGGTTATGTCAAAGATACGCCCTATGATGGGTTACCCTGATTAATTAATAAAGAGGAAGATTATGGAAAACAGAACATTTTATAATGAGATACTCACAGAACACAATATCCGTCCGATGCATAAGACCAAGCTTATGGAGCCACAGAAGTCTCTTCGTGGTGTGAATCCATCGTGCGGAGATGATATAACACTTCAGCTCAATGTATCAGACGACGGAATAATCACAGATGGAGCTTTCTTCGGTGATGGCTGTGCGATCAGTCAGGCAAGTGCAGATATGATGCTTGAGCTTGTGATCGGAAGAAGTGTGGAAGAATCACTTAAGCTGAAGGATACATTTCTTAAAATGATTAAGGATAAGGTTACTGATGAAGAGCTTGAGATGCTTGAGGAAGCAGGTTCTCTGAAGGATATATCACACATGCCTTCACGAGTTAAGTGTGCAGTTCTTGGCTGGCGCACACTTGAAGAGATACTGAAGGAAGGCAGCGAGACAACGGAGGTTACGACAGAGTAAACCATGGGTAAAACATTTTATTTTGACTGGGAAGTAAAACTGATGGAATGGCTTCAGGGATTTATCGGCGATTTCGGTGCTCAGGTTGCATCGGTTATGTCGATGCTCGGTGAGGAAGTGATTCTTGTTGCCATTCTTGGATATATCTTCTGGTGCTATGATAAGAATCTTGGAAGATTTATAGGTTTGAATATTCTGGTTGGATTGATAATGTGTCCTATGCTTAAGAATGTTATGCTCAGAAGACGTCCTTATATAGATAATCCATCGATAAAGTGTCTCAGACCGGTTGCCTCTGATGCACCGATTACGGATATAGCATCACAGGGTTTTTCGTTCCCTAGTGCGCACACGATGAATTCAACTACATCGTATCTGTCAATCCCGGTTTTTACTAAGAATAAGAAGCTGCTTATTCCGGCAATCATCATTCCGATCATTGTTGGTGTTTCGAGAGTTATGCTGGGAGTGCATTATCCTACAGATGTCTTGTTCGGATGGATAGTCGGAACAATCGTGGTTTTCGGAATGTCTGCTATTCAGAAAAGAGTAAAGAGAATAGAGATATTATATGCAATTGTTACGGTTATAGCCCTGATGGGTGTTTTTTACTGCAGGACAGAAGACTACTTTACATGTCTTGGACTTATAATCGGATTCTTTTCAGCTGATATTTTTGAAAGACGTTATGTAAACTTCAAGGAAACACGTAATCCGATAGAAAGCGTGATAAGAGTTCTGGGTGGCTTTGCTACATACGGAGTTTTGAATTTTCTTATCAAAGCACCGTTTTCAAAGGAATTTCTTGAAACAAAGGCAGCAGGTCCTTTTGCACTCAGAGCCTTTAGATATGCAGTCATCGCGTTTGTTGCATTTGGATTATACCCTATGTTATTTGGAAAGCTAGGAAGGTTATTTAACAAGAATGAACATAGAGAAGGCGAAGGAAATAATTGATAGAGACTATGAAGGCGTTCTGAAGGCAAGTTCGCTCTGCCTTGATACTCGGGGTGAAGCGCCATTCATCAGGGTAAGAGGCTTTGATGATATGAATGGCATAACTGCCGGCTTTACTACAAGGCTCGGTGGTGCCAGCAGAGGAGCTTTCTCATCGCTCAATCTTGGTATTAACACTGATGATAATGAGCGAGCTGTTATGGAGAATTATCGCAGAATCGGAGTGAGCATGGGAATCGACCATACAAGGATATCCTGTACACATCAGGTTCATAAGTCGAACGTTCTCGTTGTGACAGAAGAGGATGCGGGAGACGGAATAGCAAGGCCGCGTACACATTTTGAGATAGATGCACAGGTGACCAATGTAAAGAATCTTCCGCTTATTGTATATACTGCTGACTGCGTTCCGATAATACTTGCCGATCCCGTAAGCCGTGCTATCGGTGTAGCGCATGCGGGCTGGCGTGGAACAGTAGCTGGAATAGCGGCGAAAACAGTTGAAAAGATGGTTTCTGAATACGGGTGTCTCCCGGAAAATATCCACGCTGCCATCGGTCCATCAATCGGGCCGGATAATTATGAGGTGGATGAAACAGTCATAAATGAGATATATAGATGTCCTTATATTGATATGAGTGATGCAAATGTATCATACCTAGATATGAAAAAAGAAGAGGTTGATCCGTCGGAAAGACCGAAGGAGGATGTTTACGTCAGGTGCAGAGCAAAGAGCTACACAACACACCGCGGAAATCCGTATATACTCTTCAGGACTGTAAAAATCAGAGACAGATATATGCTTAACCTGTGGAACCTGAATGAACTTATTCTGGTCAATGCAGGTCTTAAGTCGCAAAATATATATAATACAAAGCTTTGCACTATGAAGAATCATGATATATTCTTTTCTTATAGGTATGATAAGGGAGTGACCGGACGTGGAGCCGGAATTATATGTCTGACTTCTTAGTAAACCTGGCTTATATTTGAACTAAAGAACTATTCATATAAACAAAACCGGAGGAATGTATGAAGTTTAAGAAACTTGTTTGTTTAGTGCTTATTACAGTTATGGGCTGTATGCTGTTAAGTGGCTGTGGTAATAATAATGCTGCTTCAAAGGACAAATACGGAATCATTACTTCATCTGATGCTCAGGCAGAGCAGATAAAAGATAAGATGAAGGTTGAAGATAAGAAGGAAGTGGCGGATATGACATTTTATCTTGGTACTATGAAGGGACAAAATGTCGTACTTGTCAAAAATGAAATAGGTAAGGTAAATACTGCTACAGCGACTCAGATACTTCTTGATAAATTCGGCGCTACCAAGATTATAGAGGCAAACACATTTGTTTCGCTTAAGGATGATTATAAAGAAGGTAGCATTATTGTTGCGACTGAAACTATACAGTCTGATTTTGATGCTACAGGTGCAGGGTATGCGCCGGCAGAGATTCCTGCAACAGGACTTGGGGCCTTCGCAACAGATGTTGAGCTTCATAAAACAGCTCTTGATGTTACGAAGAAGGTAGTTTCTGCCGATAATGTATATGAGGTTAGTGTCTGCTCTGGTGATAAGTACGAGCTGACAAATGACGAAATAGATAAAATCGTGAAGAATCATAACGGGGATGTATATGATATGGATAGTGCAGCTTTAGGTCAGGTGTGCTATCTGAATGGAACACCATATATCATAGTAGGAAGTGTATCGACACCTGATGCCCCGGCAGATGCGACTGCAGAGATAGTTGAAAAAATAGTTGGTACTAATTAAATGGAAGTTAAGAAGAGCAGAAATTCCAACATAGAATTACTCAGAATAATAATGATGCTGCAGATCATATTTCTGCATGTTTCAGAGTATGGTGAATATAGCAATATAGCTTCGCTCCTTGAAGGAAAGACCGAGCTTATATACTGGGTACTGTGGCTGATGTGCCGCTGTCCGGTTTTCGTATTCATCATAATCATGGGTTATTTTCTGAGTGAAACAAAGACTGATTTCAATAGGAAGAGGATGCTTAAGGCATATCTTCCTATGTATTTTTATTCCCTTGCGATACCATTTGTCTATGGTATCTTCAGACCGGAGGAAGTTACGGATGAGCTTAAGATAAAGGCATTTATACCATTTCTTTCCAGAACATGGTATTTTATGACGCTTTATCTGATCGTACTCCTGCTGTCTCCGTATCTAAACAAAATGGTGAGAAACCTGACTAGAAATGAGTTTCTGGGACTTCTCGGAATCTGCTTTTTTATGCTCTGTATCTGGCAGCCGCTAAGCATGCTTGAGCCTTTTGAAGGAATAATAGGTCTTAAGAAAATCCTTTCGACACAGGGCGGAAAGAGTCTTTATGATTTCATCTTTATGTACCTTCTGGGTGCATATATGAGGAAGTATCATATCTTCAGTAGTCATAATAATGAATCAAATAACCTATGGAATAAACCGTTTATTTATCTGGCAGGTTTCCTGCTTCTTGGTCTTGTAAATGTATTCATAGTTTATAAATATCCGGATGAGGGTATCGAGTCGGTCATCGGCTATAATGATAATCCGCTGGTGGTTCTTCAGTGTACCTGTATCTTCAGGTTCTTTGAAAAGCTTGATCTGTCACGGTTTGAAAAAGTCGGTAAGGTCATAAACTACATAAGCGCCGGCAATCTGGGTGTCTATATGATACATGAACATCCGCTCCTTAGGCGTCTGATATGGGATGAAATATTTACCATAGACCATATCTCTTTCTATACCGGAGTCGGATATCTATTCAAAATAATAGGCATCATACTTCTCATCTATGCGGCCTGTTGGCTAATAGACTGGATAAGGCGGATGCTGGCAGGTCTGATAAAAAGTGTATATGTTTCTGTGAAGGGTGAAGCTGCACTATGACAAAATCCAGAAAAAAGAGGATAAAACTTCAGATATTATCATGGGTGATGCTCGTTTTGGGTGCGGTCATCGCTGCATTTTCGCTTGAAGAATTCCTGGCACCGAATCATATATTTGATGGCGGTGTTACGGGTATTAGTATGATTCTGAATCAATTTGTTCCCGTAAAACTCGGAATTCTTGTTCTGCTTCTGAATGTACCGTTTATTATCGTTGGATTTAAGAAACTGGGACGTGTTTTTATAGCGAAGGTTGCAGTGGCGATAACAGTTTTTTCTGTTATGACAGGTGTGTTCGAGGGCATGAATGAGGTGACTCATGATATCATCCTGGCGACTACATTTGGAGGCGTTCTTCTGGGCATAGGAGTTGGTCTGGTTCTTCGAGGAGGCTCGTGTCTGGATGGTACTGAGATTGTTGCTATACTTCTTAGCAAGAAGCTATCTGTATCAACCGGGCAGATCATACTGTTTTTTAATGTTATCATATATGCCGTGGCAGGTGCTATTTTCGGCCTTGACAGAGGCATGTATTCGCTTCTGATGTACTTCATAACCTCAAAGGTTATCGATATCGTCGAGATAGGCTGGGATAATACCAAGTCTGTCATGATAATCACCGATAAAGGAAAAGAGCTTGCCCAGCTGATATATACAGAGCTTGGAAGAACCGTTACTTTTATGAAGGGCGAGGGACTTGTGAGCAGTGAGACTAAGGATATACTTTACTGTGTGGTTACCCGTGCGGAGATTTACGATTTGAAAAGAATTATAAACTCTGTCGACGGAAGTACATTTACTACAATCTCTGATGTTTCGGAGGTTGTGGGCAATCATATGAAGTCAAGCAGAAAGAAGATTCAGATAGAGAAAACTCTGGCAGAAAAGTGAGTGGTTTTTTGTTTAATTTGCCACTTGTATTTGCTGCCAAACTGGAGTATAATTTCGAGCAATATTTTTTTAAGGAACATTATTTTTTAAATAGGAAAAGGAGGAAAATCATGGCAACCTACATCACAGAACCATCGCACACATTTAACGAGTACTTACTTATTCCTGGTTATTCATCAAGTGAATGTATACCTGATAACGTAAGTCTGAAAACCCCACTTGTTAAGTTTAAAAAAGGTGAAGAGCCGGCGATAGAGATGACAATCCCTATGGTATCTGCTATCATGCAGTCTGTATCAGGTGACAGACTTGCAATAGCTCTTGCAAAATCAGGTGGAATATCTTTTATTTATGGTTCACAGTCAGTAGAGGATGAGGCAGCTATGGTTGCCAGAGTTAAAGCATATAAGGCAGGCTTTGTCAGCAGCGATTCAAATGTAAGTCCGGAGGCAACACTTGAGGACATCCTGAAGCTCAAGGCTAAGACGGGTCATTCAACAGTAGCAGTTACAGAGGACGGAACATCACAGGGCAGACTTGTTGGTATCGTATCAAGTCGTGACTATAGAATAAGCCGTATGGAACCTTCAACCAAGGTTAAGGAATTTATGACGCCGTTCGAGAAGCTGATCACAGCAAAGGACGGATGTACCATATCAGAAGCAAATGATATCATTTGGGACAAGAAGCTGAATTCACTTCCTATCATCGATGACGAGGGAAGACTTGTAAGCTTTGTTTTCAGAAAGGATTATGACGAGCATAAGAAAAATCCGGGAGAACTTCTGGATGATCAGAAGAGATATATGGTCGGAGCAGGTATCAACACCAGAGACTATGCTGAGAGAGTTCCTGCACTGATTGAGGCCGGAGCTGACGTTCTCTGTATCGATTCATCAGAGGGCTTCTCAGACTGGCAGAAATTCACTCTTAAGTGGATCAGAGACAACTACGGTGATTCAGTTAAGGTAGGAGCTGGAAATGTAGTCGACAGAGAAGGCTTCAGATTCCTTGCTGATTGTGGTGCAGACTTTATCAAGGTCGGAATCGGTGGTGGTTCTATCTGTATCACAAGAGAGACAAAGGGTATCGGACGTGGACAGGCTACAGCTCTTATCGAGGTTTGCCAGGCGCGTGATGAGTACTTCGAAGAAACAGGAGTTTATATCCCTGTATGTTCAGATGGTGGAATCGTTTATGATCACCACATCACACTTGCACTTGCTATGGGAGCTGATTTCGTAATGCTTGGTCGTTACTTCGCAAGATTCGATGAAAGCCCTACAGCAAAGCTTCTTGTAAATGGAAACTACGTTAAAGAATATTGGGGCGAAGGATCTAACCGTGCTCGTAACTGGCAGAGATATGATCTCGGAGGAGACAGCAAGCTTCATTTCGAGGAGGGAGTTGATTCCTACGTACCATATGCAGGACCACTCAAGGACAATGTGGCAAGATCACTCAGCAAGGTTAAGTCAACTATGTGTAACTGCGGTGCTCTTACAATCAAGGAATTCCAGAATAAAGCTAAATTAACACTTGTTTCTTCAACAAGTATCGTAGAGGGTGGTGCTCACGACGTAATCCGTAAGGAGAGCGGCCCGGCAACATCAGTTGAATAAAATAATCGAATGAATAAAAAAGGACGGTTCTTAGACTGCACAGTTTATATGTGAAGCCGAAGAGCCGTCTTGTTTTTATGTTCAATTAATACTGATATTCGGCTGCTCCAAATGTTCAGCCGCTTTATGTCTGCTTAGGGAAGTGTCTGTCAATCCAGTCAAGTATATCTGCGTATACTTCTTCCTTGATTGGTTCATTCAGTATCTCATGTCTGGCATCCGGATAGAGTTTGCACTCAACATCGGTTATACCTGCCTTGACATATTGCTGATAAACATTTTTAACGCCCTTTCCGAGATTTCCTACCGCATCATTTTCACCTGATGTAATAAGAAGTGGCAGCTCTTTAGGGATACGTTCGATATTCTTCTTTTGATTTACGAAAAGAACCGTGCTTAGGAGAGCTTCAAATCCGCTGGTGGTGAAAAGGAAGCCGCAGCGAGCATCATCTATATAAGCCTTCATGATTTCAGGATCGCTGCATATCCAGCTGTTCTCTACATCTGTATAGGTCAGATCAAAGCCCTTGTAAGCAGAGCTGTAGGTCATCTCCTGAAGGCTCTCGGCTCTATAGTGCCATCCCTTTGAACGAGCAAGTGCTCTGACCAGCGTGAGCCCGACTCTTGTTTTTGTATCAGACTCACTTCCGGTTCCTACGATGATCGCACCGGTAAGTCCCTGTCCCTTATGTGTCAGATATCTTCTGAGCAGATAGGAGCCCATACTATGTCCAAGTATAAAGTATGGGATGCCCGGATATCTCTTCTGAGTGATAACTCTTAAGTGATGTATATCTCTTACAAGAGCTCTGGCCGGGGAGTTTTCTGTGATATATCCCCAATCCTCGATACTGTTAACGGACTGTCCATGTCCGAGGTGATCATGTCCAACTACCAGGAATCCGTTTGAACAAAGGAATTTTGCAAAATCCTCATACCTTTCGATGTATTCACACATTCCGTGGATCAGCTGTACCACAGCCTTGGGCTGTCCAGCCGGAATCCACTGTACTGCGTGGATGCGAGTAACCTCATCAGAAGACAGAAATGAAACATTTTTCTTCATGATAAATATAAACCTCCAATTTTGTTTTTTGACATAAGATTTGTTAAAATACCTATGGACTATGATAACATATAGACGGTTTCTGTGTAAATGTTAAGTAGTATATCGATTTTTAATAAACTGGCATTTAATATTTGCACATTTGGTTTTACAAATATGCAAAAATTGCATATTGTATAATTATGAATATGCAAAAATTGCACATTGCGTTGACAAAGATATGCAAATATTGCATAATCAATGTGAGAGGAGGTGCAATATGACTTTAAAAGAGTTAAGAGTATCTCGTAAACTCACTCAGGAAGAAGTGGCTGCTGATTTAGGGATTTCTCTACGATCATACATAACATATGAAAATGATCCCAAAAAAGAGAAAACAATTAAGTACAAGTACTTTATGAGTGAGATCGAAAAGTATAATAAGATTGATGAGGAAAATGGAATACTATCTATTGATGATATAATGAAAGCTTGTTCTGATGTTTTTGATTCGTTCAAGGTTGATTATTGTATCCTTTTTGGTTCTTATGCCAAGAATAATCCCAACGAAAAAAGTGATGTCGATTTACTTGTTTCCACAACGGAAACTGGTTTAAAGTACTATGAAATGGTAGAATTATTACGTGAAAGACTTTCGAAAAAAGTAGACGTGTTAGATCTGAAGCAGGTTGTTGGAAATGAAAAACTATTGGACGAAGTTTTGAGGTGTGGAGTAAGGATATATGGGTAACATGAAGAAGGAAAAAAGATGGCATCAATTGTGTTTATTATAGTATCAATAATTGCACAAATATTTATATGTGTTGAGGTGGGAGGACTTTCTTCAACCGCAATCAGTTATAGTTTAGAGGGGTCAGCTGCATTTGCGGCCGCTCTTGTTGTTTTGCTGTTTATTGCAGTCAGGTTTTTTGTTGATCGTATATATGTAAAGGGAATTACTCGAACTCTCTTTTCTCCGATTGTGACGGATATTGCTATGTATACAGCCGGCACTGTTTTTATGTTGATTTTGCTTGAACTTTTTGCGGCTGATAATATATCCAGACCTCTTGTGATAACACTTATAACAATCGTGCTTTTTATGCTGGTTGAGAAAGATGTATATCTTCACTCGGATGTGTATGGAAGGAAAATCGAGAAGAACATCATTGATAACTTGGATGATGACTTGGATGGTGACTTGGATGAACTGACCGATGATTCAAATGAAGACTTGAATGAGAGTGGAGAAGAAGAAAAACTCTGGCCCGAGGAAGAAGAAAAACAAGAAACAGACATTGATGATTCTCTATCTGAGGCTCTCAAAATAGCGGAGAGTCTGTCAACTGATAAATCAGAAGCTTCGGAGTATGAAGATGGCGATGATGGAATGGAAAAAGAGGTTTCGTTTGTTTCGATATTTTCGGATGATGATGAATACGAAGATGAGGAATCAGATGATGATTTCGTGTCAGATAACTCCGGTCGTATTGTAGTCACGGAAATAATAAAGAATCTGATGTACATAGCAACAGCGGCTTTTGGAGCTTTTGTTCTGAGAGATGTTTTTGCTCAGAAATACGGAGTCCTTTACTATGTTGTTATCTCACTTTCAGCATTGCTTTGCGTAATACTGCGAGCTATTTACAGAGGATACAAACATCTCACAAAAGAAGAAACCGGGACGAAGACTGCTTTGGTAAGCTACTTCGCTACATCAGTTATTTTTGCTGTGTTCTTTGGATGTTTCTCTGTCCTGATAGGTCTTGTTTATCTACTTGGGGCATTTATTGTAAGAATGATAGTACCATGGATTTTTGATAATTGGGGAAGTGGAGGAACAGCCGCGGTCAGCAGACGTAAGGACACTGTGTCAAAAGTGGTGGTAAGAGTGTTTGCTCTGATTATTATTTTACTTGCCGTATGGCAGCTAAGCTACGGTGTTCTTTGGGAGACGGATTTCCTTATGATAATAGCAGTAGCAATCACCTCAATGGAACCTCTTTTAAAGCAAAATTTATATTTTGAAGAGTATGAAGAAGAAAATTCACAGGAAAATGAAGCGGATGGTTAACATAACTATTATGAACAATGCGTGAAGAAACCCCCATAACATTGCATAAATACTAGCTTTGTGGTAGAATCATCCTAGGTGAACTCTGTCAAAATCGTTGACAGAGGATGAGGATGAATTGTGTATTTTTCGGATGGTTTTTTTACACACGATCATTAGGAGGACGTGCCTTATGATTATAGGTGTGGAAAGGAAAAACAAAATAGCAAATTTAAGGAAAGGCTTCACCTTGGTGGAGCTTATTGTCGTGCTTGTTATCCTTGCCATCCTTGCAGCCGTAGCTATTCCTCTAATGCTCGGGTTTACTGATGATGCAAGAGAGAAGAGATATAAATCCGATGCGAATGCAGCTCTTCAGGCTTCACAGACTGTCATTACAGAGGTTTACAATGAAGGCGGCAATCTCCTTGACGGAACCAAGCGTTATAAGGCTTGGTCCATGTCCGGAGTTGATGAGGTTGATACTTTTGATTCGGCGTCATGTACTTCATTTACCGTGTGGACAGGAAAGCAGCTTGAGACAAACAAAACAGTTGCAACTTCAGACAATATATCCAGCTATACTATTGTGTGCGCAAAGTTTGTAACCTCTAAAAAAGATGGAAAGAAGGTTCTTTTCTACGATGGAAAAGAATGGGAGGTTTTTGATGATGAGTCAGCGCTCGAGGTTAATACGAAATACAATAGCCTGGTCAGTGCGAGTGAGTATGGCAATAACAAGATACAGATGTGGCCGAATAGTCCGGGCTGTGATTCTGCATACAAAACAGTTGCTGTAAATCCTAAAGACTGGTATGACCATGATAATCCTCCTATTATTGTTCAAAAGATTAAGCTTCATGGTTATAAGCAAAATGGTGGTGGAGTTTATTTTATATCAGATGAATATCTGACTGATGATACACCGGCTAAGAGAAATTACGACACACTTGAAGTGGCTTATAAGTTTGATGGCGTGCGTAGAGAAGTTGATTGGGAAAGTGCCCGTAAAATAAAAACAGGATATACTATCAAGGTTGATGGTGAAGCAGAAGGATATTATGAATTTATCGGATGGGCAGATTCGGAAGATGGTAAAGGTACTATCTATACGGAAGATGAGATAAACAGTGATGATTTTATTGCGAGAGTTCGTAGTGGAGAAATCACTGATTTATATGCCAAGGCATATCAGACATATGATACTGTTCAGGTCAATTTAAAAGCGTATGATCCGAATACTCTGGGATTTGGAACGGATGCAGCAAGTGCAACATCTGTTAAAAGTGTAATTTTCAGAAAGTACAAAAATACAGAGGCTGATTATTCAAAGAATAACCAAATGATTAATTCAGGTGGTGAGCCTGTCCTGGCTTGTTCCTTAGGACAGATTGACGAGGACGTCATACTGAAAGGTGGAGATAACTATACTTTTGGTGGCTGGGCATTCTACCCGAGCGGATATAATGGCTCTAATGGAAGCGACTATGAAAAAGAAGAAGGAACCGCTCCGGCACGCTATACAAGTATCGCGGATCTATGGGAGAAGGTATTTAGTAGTGCAACTTCCACCAGTGGCGGAACTGATGAAACTCCTGCAGTTCAAAACTTTGATTTTGTAGGTGTTGTTCAGAAAACTCAGACAATCAATCTTCATGCTGATGCAAATTCCAAGTTTAAGAAGAGCGGATCCTTAGCTATATATTATTTCCATAGATTTGAGGAGATGGCTCCGAATAATCATGCAGATACATTTGATGAATATGAAGAGAATAAGCTGCTCGCTAATCCATCATACAGACATAAAGGTTGGAAGGGACAGGTTGGAAGCAGTACCGTTTCTTTATCTGACACAGGAATAACTGAAATCAGAAATACTGTTGCTGCCAATAGTCAAATTGATGAATTTGACTTTACGGCCGATGTTGTACCTAGTTCCAGAACCAAGTTTGTTGGAAGTACTTTCGTTGGACAGATACTTGATTTTGCGGGGCAAAGAGATGGCAATACTGTCCTTTTTACTAAGAAAAAATATGATGACGCAGTTTCTATATTCAAAAAAGTTCCACAGATATCATCTATGATAGATGGACTTAGTACTCCAGAACAAGAAGATGATGTAGTAAAGTCAGGAGCAACAGGCACGGTTATCAGTATTAATGGTTTAGTTTCCGTTGAAGGTGGGTATTTAGATAAATTTGCAATTCTTTGGGATGGAAAAGACGATGTGTATGATATACCTTCGTTTGCATATAGTGTTGTAAAGTCTAATAAAATCGAGATATACTGGACTTCGCGTGATGAGACTCCTTTGTTAGATGGCGATTTCAGTTACGCATTCCAGGGATATTCTGCTATGAGCTTTGCAGGATGTGGTGCTGATGCATGGAACACATCTGAATGTACAGATATGGCTCATATGTTTGATGGCTGCGGAATAGGAAATACCCAGATAACATTTGGCAATTGGGATTACTCAAAAGTTGAGAGCATGGCCTATATGTTTGATTCTGTTAAACTGACCAACATAGATCTGTCCGGTAAGACTATGGACCGAGTTACGTCAATGGAAGGTATGTTCAGGAATGCTACTGATTTAACAGCTGTAAGTATGAGTGGCGTTTCTGCAACAAGTCTTGAAAGTACTAAGAATATGTTTGCGGGCTGCACAAGCATTGACACCGTAAGTTTAGCAGGAATTAACACTTCAAAAACCTTAGCTCCCGCTGAAACAACAGGTTCACTTACTGATACAAGTTATATGTTTAGTGGATGTGTCGCATTATCCAATTTTGATATAAGTGGACTTGATACTTCGTCGGTAACCACGATGGCAAGTATGTTTGAAAACTGCAGCAGTCTTAACAGTACATTGGATCTAAGTAGCTTCAAAACATCAAAGGTAGAGACGATGGCGAGTATGTTCGCTGGCTGTAATAATTTGCCTCACATAAAGTTAAATCATGACAACTTTGTTGCTTCTGACAAATTGATTACTGTTGAAAAAATGTTTATGAATTGTCAGACTATGACTTATATTGATTTGACAGGATTCGGAAGCTGTACAAACCTCACTTCGATTGCATCTTGGTTTGAAAATTGTTACCATTTGAAGTGTATATATCTTAATAATCTTTCGACAAGTAGTAGTTCATTAAAATCGTTTAACAGGGTGTTTAAACATGCTGGTGATAATGATCCTAATGAAAGAGATTTTAATCTTCATCTTCCGGGTGATGGGTGTGCTGTCTTTGCAACTGGGGTATGGGAAGCGGCAGATGTTGCTATTCCTGAAGAGGCAGATAGATTTGACCATTTCTTTAGAATTGATTTGTACGGTACAGTATATAAAGAACCACGAGTGAATGCAACTCCATATGGAATGGGAAATCATGGTCATTTTCGTGTAGAACCGGAAAATAATATAAGTAAAGTTAAAGATGGTAATTATTACAGATTGACTAGAGGTTATTTTAATTCAACAGATTCTTTATATTATACACAGTGTTTAAACCAATATCCACTTAATCAGTAAATGTGAATAAAGAGGGGATAATATGTCAAAAAACAGTAACATAAAAACAAATATGAACAAAGGCTTCACGCTTGTGGAGCTTATTGTTGTGCTTGCTCTTATGGCTATTCTTTTAAGCATAACTATCTTCAGCGGACTTGCATGGCAGGACTATTCCCGCTTTAATCATGAGGAAGCAGTAGCGGAGGATATATTCTTTGCTGCACAGAATCAGCTCACGGAGTTTGATGCCAGCGGTGCTATGGAGGGAAGAGTACAGAGCCCTCTTTGGAAGACCGGCACAAAGGAGTATGTGAGCGGAGATGATGGATATGTGCTTGCAACTGCAAATAAAACTGCTCTCCTGCAGAGCATTATATACAAGAATGGAACTTCTGATGATGACGTTCTCAGGTATAGGTGGGACGACATCTGGAAGGAATATCTGAAGGGTACCAGAAATAGTACAGATAATCAGAAGTCAACTATTATCAGATTAAATGCTAAGAAGGGTGATTATGATAAATATCTGGATGAAAAGGCCGGAAAAACCTATGAGGGTGATAAAATCAATGCGGGTACTATCCTTCTCTTTGATTTAGTTGCTCCTTATGTTTCAGATACATCTGTTTTAAATGGAAGTATAGCGCTCGAGTTTTCTCCTGAAGCCGGTCAGGTATTTTCTGTATGCTATTCAGATGTGGCATCTGAATTTGTCTATACTGATTCTACTTCAGGTGGAGTGGTAGGAATAATAGACAGAAGAATACAGACAAGAAGAGAAAATATGGTTGGTTACTATAGCGTAGATCAGCTGTATGAAAAGCTTAAAGGCAAGGAGAAGGTAGAAAATACACTCAGACTGGAAATCAGAAGTAATGAAGTACTTGAAATGATAGTTCACGATGAGTCCGGAAAAATATTAAAAAGGACCGGTGATGATCAGCTTCTTACTTTCTCTCTGTATAATGGTGATCCAAATTCCTCAGAAGCGTCTGTAATTGATTTTAGATTGGTCTATAATTATGAGAATTATAAAGCACCTACGCCTGAAGAGGGAATTGATAACGCGGTACAGAATCCTCAGGTTGTAAGAACGGATGCGACTGATGACGAAAACTATATCGTATTTAACTCAGGAAAATTCTCATCTGATTCGAATGAATATCAGTGCAGGATTCCTGTGTGGATAGATAGTAATAACGGTGATATGCATATCATACTTGATGCTGCAGATATACAGGCTGAGTCATATGCATATTACAAAGCCGTGATGGCGGAAAATGGTTCAACTGAGGAGAAACAGGCATTTCTCAATACATTCAGTTTCTATCGTTTTGGACTTTCTGAAGATATGCATTATGTTTATGCGAAGGTTTTGGCTCCTAATGGAAGCTCATCATTTAGTATGAGAAAAGTTAATCCTACACCTGATAATCTCGATGAATACGCTTATCACAAGGATCTTGCGGGTGAGGATGATCCGATAGGCGAGTGTATAGCGTTTAATAGCTATGCGAAGGATACTGAAGATGCAAATAAGCGACTTATAGATATAAAGAATGGCAGACATCTCTTTAATATGAGATATGAGACAGATTATAAGTCAAATCCTGATATAAAGAACGAATTTAAGCTTACAGAGGATATCGATTGGGATTTATTTGTTGATAAGGCAGATACTTCAGATCCGAATTACTTCCTTAGTTCATATAATACCTCTGCTGAAAGTGGAATTAATTTGGGAATAGTGGATACTAAAAATTTCCCATACCCAGGTTACAGATGTCTGTCACAGAATGATGCTTTTATTCAGGAAAATGCACTTGATCCTGATGATTCAACAAAAAAGAACTTCAAGATAAGTAATCTGACTATATCAATAACTGCAAATATTAAATATGGAGTTTATGATACAGTTTTCTACGATCCGTCATATTCTCAAGAGGATAAGGAGAAATATGCAGATATTAAAAGAGATTGTATGAAAGATATATTTACCGGAATTCTTGGTGCGGAAGGTCTCGCCAGAAGAGGTATGCTTCCACTTGGCCTTTTTGCTGAGAATCTTGGAACTATTCAGAATATTACTCTTGATAATCATAATGTTAAGGGTATGGAAGTTCTTGAAAATGATTCTGATAAGAATATCATTTATACCAATATGGTAGGAGGTTTTGTCGGAAATAACATAGGAGATGTATCAGGTCTTACTCTTCTTGCAACAGATAAAAAGACGCATATCAACGGAAGAACTGATGTCGGTGGAATTGTCGGACGTCAGTCGTTTAGTGCGTCACCGGATAAAGATGTTGAATTAAGCAATCTGAAGAATAATGCCGAGGTTACCGGATATGAAAACGTTGGTGGAATAGTAGGTAGAGTGTATGTTCACTATATAAAAGATTTGAACAATACTTCTCAAATTGACCCGGGAAGATGGGCTTCCGATGAAAGAATGAAACTATATCATGATGGATATGATATAACAGATTCGAATAAGTCGATGTCTGGAGTTGATATATTCAGAGCAAAAACGGTTTCAGTTAAGGACTGTAATAACACCGGTCACGTTACTGGTGATGCGATGATTTATAACACTGCTTATAGATTTGAAGGAAAAGCAATTGAAGGAGATTCATTCCTTCACTGTGCTTTTATTGGTGGAATTGCAGGTATCACTCAGGATGGATTTATTATAGATGATAATGATACAAGTAAAGCAGTTGCAGCTTTTCAGTATTATGAGAATCAAGGATATTATCATGGTGAAAGTATACAATATGTAATGGTAGAAAATTGTAATAGTGAGTCGCTTTATCCGTGGAGAGAAGTGTTGAGTGATAGTAAAAAGGCTCTTTTTAAAGGGGGAGATTCGGGTTGTAGAGACTGTTATGTCGGTGGACTGATTGGATATGCAAGACTCACCAATATTATTGAATGCAATAATGATAATACGGTTGATGCAGACTTCTCTGGAGATGATATACCATTCGTAATCGGTCAAAATTATGTTGGTGGATTAATTGGATGTTCAGATGAGAGCAGGATTGTTCTTGCTGATGAAACAGGTAGTACATATTCCGCTATTAATAAAAATCTAGTAATAGGGGAGAGATATGTTGGTGGAATAGCAGGTGCGTTTGGAATAGGGGATATAACACCTCGTAGTCTTAGTTTTAAGAATCCTGCTTCAAATGAAGCCAGCCAGGCTACTGCAGTTATAAGGGGGACTAAAGATGATGATCTTAAGAAATTAACTCCACATGGAAAAGATAGAAAGAGAAACCGTTTTATCAATAGGTTGTGTAATAAAGGGATTGTTCTCGGAGTCAAGAATACTAAGGAATTAAATTATATAAGAGAAGAATATGATAAAGATCGTTCTTCAGGAATACAGAATCCCGATGCGGGAAGTGGAATGATAGGCGGTATAGCTGGGGTGAGTCTTGACCCTATAGAGGCTTGCGATAATATACAGAGTAAAACTACTAAGGATTACCTGCTTGAACTTGTAGGGATAACTGAGTCTGATTTAGGAAGCGTTGACACAGTTGCACAGAAAATTAAAGATTCATCTTTTGGCGGTACTTGTGTAGGCGGAATAGTAGGTTCAGTTCTTAGGTATGGCTTTATAAACAGAGAATCATATGATGGTATAAATAAATCAAATTCGATGATAGATGCTGTAGTATTTGGACAGGATTATGTTGGTGGTGCGGTAGGAGTAATAGATGATAAATATACTAACCCATATAATTTTTATCCTGTAATCAGTAATTCTAGTGGAAGCGAAATAGACGGAATGGTTGTTCTAGGAAGAGATGTTGTAGGAGGAATAGGAGGTTATGTAACTAAAAAACTTAATAATCATTTGACTGTGACTGGTAATAATATAAATACAGACTGTGCGTTTTATAATACTGACTATATATCATCCCCATTTAAAGTTTATGGTAGGTATGCTGTTGGTGGGTATATAGGAATTGCAAAACATACTAATGCTTCGAGTGAGAATAATAATCATTATGTTACTGCAAATATAGAAATAAGCGATGGAAATAAAGCTTCTGTAAATGGAATTGCATATATCGGAGGGGTTATTGGGATTTGTGAATCTACATGTCCGGCGTATTATGCAGATGTTTCAGGAGTTAGTGTTAATGGAAAATTTTTTGTCGGTGGCTGTATTGGGGCACTTGATACTATTAAAACTGATAATAATGGTTATTTTGCGTCTTCTCCTCATATTCTTACTACTGTAAGGAATGGAAAACTGAACGACAAAAAGGCTAATTATATAATTGTTAAAGATACATCGGTTAAATCAACAGTATTTGGTGGAAGCGTAGTAGGTCTTTATTCCATCGCTGCTTCAGGAAATCATTTCTCCAGTACGGATGATGATAATCAGCCGAATGGTAATTTATATGAAGTTGCTGAGAATCTCAAATCCGGAAGCGGATATATGAATGCGGTTGCAGCATATGACGAAATTGTAAATAAAGATATAAGTATAAGTACGGGTGTTTTCTCACAGGATAAAGCTTCAAGCTATATCACAGATATGCAAACAAATGCTGATGGAAAGTTCTTTGAGTCGGAGGTTTCGGTTGATTCAGAGCTTTTTGCCGGTGGCTTCTTTGGATATATACCGGATGGAACTAAGCTTACATTTAAGAATTTCATAAATAAGGCAAACCTGAATGCAACGGGATCAGTTAGTGACGCAACTGTTAATGAGATGAATATTGCAGGTGGTGCAAACACAGATAAGTTTGCTTATCTCGGTGGCGTTATAGGTAGAATTCCAAGGGGAATGACTGTAGAGAATTGTACGAATGAAGTTCAAAGTCCTAATGAAAATTATACGGCCGCAGAAGCGACATACCTTGGAGGACTTACAGAGGTTAATGCCGGTAAGATACTTTACTGCGAGAATAAGACTGATTTTAGTTATGGTAGCGGTGGAGTAGGTGCATTTGCAGGAGTTAACGGAACCAATGTGACAGCTATATCCTATGAGGGATCAGGCAAGGATGTAGAAATTAAATTAGATAAACAGGGTGAGACAGCCAGATATTATAATTCAAATGGCGTGATAGCTGGTTGTAAGAATACGGGTAATATTACTTCTACAGATGGCTTTGCAGGTGGTATTGCTGCTGCTGATGGTACAAGTGGTAATACAAGTATTATTAGGAATTCAGCAATAACAAAGTGTGTAAATCAGGGTAACATATCCGGAAAAGACGCTGCCGGAATTGTTTCTAAAGCCGGCGGAAAGGATATAATTACATATTGCCGTAACTATGGTAATCTGAACGGAACTGCCAGCACATATGGTATAGCCGGTGCCGGAGTTGGAGATATCACTAAAAACCTTGAAGCTGGAAACAGAAGTGTATTAAACAATGGTGACCCTGTTGCGCCGATGGCATCAAACAACCTGACAAATAATTTCTATATCTCAGGTTACACTTCAGATAACCAGGGTGGTGAATCATCTACTCCTGCTGATATAAAAAACACAGGACGTATATATTTTGATATACAGACAGATAGATTTGGTAATATTAATGATAGAAATGAAACAAATCAAGCAGCATATGTTTGGTTTGATGCATCTTATAGTCAAAAGGCGTCTATTGTCTATAATGTTATTGATTATGACTCCAATCAAGCTCGTGGAGTGAAGATGAAAGACTTCTTTGTAGTATTTGGAAATGGTGATATTACAAACAATACTTATGGATTTGAATATTATTTCACATATAAGAATTCAGATGGTCAACTTGTAGATACAAATAGCTCAACTGTAAGAATTAAATATGATGAGAGGTATAAGCTATGCAATTTGGTTCCACCTCAAAATGTCGAGATATATAGTGTTACTTTGAATTTCGATTATAGTTTAGTGAGTGTTGAAAATAGTGGAGCTGGATTTAATGTTCAATATTGTTGTGCATATTTTACAGATGCAAAAGGAAGCCATTATATAAATAGTTCTGCCAATTTTGAAGATTTGACAATACATGAGGAAGATGAAAACAAGATAATCTTTTCTGCTTATAGAATTGATGGTCAGGGCGGAACAAATAAATTACCAAATAATAATGGACAAAGTAATGGTGAGGTCAAAGTTTTCTGGCATAAACCTAGTGCCCCTCTTGATACCAACAATTATAATCAACTATGGTTAGATAGTGATAGTAGTAATAAGAAATATGACCTCTATCTCAATGTTGATTCTCCTAGTACGGGACTGGACGCTAGATATATCAGACTTTACTGGCTTTATAATGGTGGAGCATATGGCAAGGCATATGATTATATGGTTGCACTTTATTATTTAGATGCAAATGGAGAGGAACAAGCGGTCTATAGATATAGGAAGTTTAGGTTCCCTGATGTGTCATATCAGTCTTCACCGAATGCAGTTGCGTTCTATGATGATATTCCGGTAACTACACTTGAGGGCGGGGCCATTAAACCTAAGAAGATAGAGGTTCTTATGGATTACATGGATAAAGGTGGTAATCCAAAAACTGATATGTCTAGTATGTGGTTCTTTGGTGGTATCACCTGGTTTGATAGTAATAATGATGAACGTTATGTAGTTGATAAGCATAGTCCGATTGATAATCTGAATCCTGATCCGAGTAGTTATGCTCCACCGGTTGATGGCATAATTGACGGAAGCTCTAATTGGGAAACTCCAGATGAAGTAGATTGGCAGACGGCTGTAAGTAGTGATCATTGGTCAAAGCAGCTGCTTGTGAATGACAAGGGTCAGTCTTCGTTTAACCTGGCATATGCCAGAAATGGAGTTGTAAAAGAAAACCTGACTACCGGAAGCTATGCGAACTTTACATATGATCCAAATGATCCGGATGTAAATGCTACAACTAGATTCGAAACATTTGATTCGTGGTTTATGGATGCATTCTTAAAAGATCAGAATTATTTCGGTCCGGGAACGGAATCTGTATTTGTTGATCCTTAGTTAAGTATTTTGATTAAGTGAAAAGGGATAATATATGTTAAATAATAATGCTGATAAAACTGAATATATGATTATCTCTTCGAAGAATAAGAACCGTGGAGCGGCAATGGTAGTAGCTATTATTGTCGTTGCCGTTCTCATGGTTTTTACATTTTCTCTTTTGCTTGTGTCCTACACTCTTTATGCTACTCAGAATAAAAAGGTTGCAAGTAAAAAATGCTCGGAAGCTGCAAACACGCTGAGTACTGCTATGGCTGCGGAGCTGGATGATGAGAAGAATCCACAGGCGTACATAAACAGTGACTTTTGGATATATCTCAGATTCCATCTGATGCAAAGTGACTGGCCTTTTTATGAGCCTGCACTGGAAGGACACAAAACAAATGATGCAGTAAAAACCTTTAATATGAAGGTGAATCCTAACTATATACCTAGTGGCAGCTCTACTATTGATGGATATCCGGGCGAGATTAAAATAAAAGCTTATTGGATGATGCCGGAGGCTTTGTATGAGGAAAACAAAACTGATGAGGAACTGAATTTTCTGAAGAATATAGATGTTCAGAATCTAGCTGTTTCAGGTAAAGCGGACATCAGACTGTATCTGGAGATTACATGTGAATCTGCCAGCCAGTCTTATTCAGTAAAAAATAAATATCATCTCTCTATCAGAAAATATAAAGAAGATGATGCCGAAGAAGAAGCTGAGATGAGTAAGATAGAGGTAACCTATGGAGGTAATTCTACTTATAGTCACAATTGTGTTATAAAACCTATTGAACGTTGGAGATGGATTTTTGACGGGAGAGAGTCTGAATGAGGAAGATAAAGAACTTGAAAAACAGAATAGAACATGTTCTTTATGAAGATAAGGGTACGACTATGATGGAGGTTCTTGTTTCATTTGTTGTGCTTATGATTATTCTTGTTGCTCTTACAAGAACAGTATTTTTCTCGTCGGAACTAAGGATGCGTGCCGTTGACACAGGCAGAATCATGCAGACATTTAATAAATGCCTGTATAGCCAGGAACTTAAAGATGGTGCTAGTTTTGATAAGGTAAAACGCGTAAAGTACACAACTGATAATGTTGAAATAAGTGATGGCAAATATAAGGGGCCGCTCTTTTATATAACTCCTGAAGAAGATTCAGCTGTTGAACTCTGGGTTACGGAGATAGATGCGAATTGCTTTACCTACGATCCGGATGATTCGACTGTGAGTAGTGAAAATCTGGTAATACCGAAGGCTATTATGTTTGAGCATAAAACATATCCGGGTAATTAATTTATTGCTTGGACGGGGAATAAGCATATGAAAAAATGTAAGTTGAAACTAAAAAACAACTGCATAAAGAATAAGGGTATGACTCTTATAGAGATGATCGTCAGTTTTGCGCTTCTGGCTTTATTCCTTGCGTCTGCTGCGGCGATAATTGGTACAATTACAGGTATGTTCTTTGAGGTTAAAAGAGAAAACTATGCCAGACAGGTGACGGACATAATCCTTGAAAAGGTCGAGTCCGAAATAGATGGGGCAGAGTATAAGGAAGACGCCGTTGGTGAAAATCTGAGGATACAGAGTTCGGCGGGAGCTGATACCGGTGGTTCGCTAGACTTAGGTGATACGATAATTCTATCAGATAAGACTGGAACAAAAGTAAAGGTATATGCAGATTCCGGTGAGCTGATTGTTTATTATTATCCGATTGGAGAATCATATAGTGCGACAAACTGGAAGTTCGATAAGAGTGTATATAACTATTATACAGTAGAAGAATTACTGTTTGTAAAAGGAGATAAAATAGGTGATTTCGGAAGGGCATCCGAATTTGGTCTGACAAATCCGGGAACATATGGAAAGGATGTAGTAGGAGTGTTCCTGAAGGTGCATAGCCCTGAATATGGCGATTATTATGCATACCGATTGGTGAAGATGTATAATTATACTGAGTAAGCAAACATTATTTATATATAAGGTTTGGTTTATAAGGCATTTATTATTAGGATATGAAAAAGTGTGAAAAAAAGTGACTTCTTAGCAAGGCATAAGATATTGGGGGAACAATGGATATAGCGCGCTTAAGTTTAAGGAAAGTTGCAAAATGGATAGCAATCGTTGGGATTGCACTTATTGTCGGTGCATCTGTTTTTATGTTTTTTAAGATAAGAGCGAATGCAAAGGCTGCACTTCGTGAGGCCAAAAATATCCGAGTGGCTCTACGCTCTGCGGATATTGAGATGTATGGCGAAAAGAAAACTATATATAATCCATACAAACCATATGGTTTGGAGGATGGAACTGTAGAAAAGGTTAATGAGCTGATTGATGTTAAGGGTACATATAGAATTACCGCGTATGATAACAAGCTACATGAGCTGACCGGAATGACCTACACAAAGGATGGTTATTATGTCACATTCACGAAGGCGAATGGCAAGATCAAGTGGACTGTAGATTATCGTATGAATATATATACCTTTGATGATGACGATGTAGATTAGCGTTCAGGAGTGGGAAATGGACATCTGGTTATTTCAAATAATTGTCGCCAGAACGCTAATAGAAATCATCTTCTTTGCAATCGGCGCAAGTATCTTTTCTTTTTTAAATGTAATTATTTACAGACTTCCAAGAGGAATGCAGTTTTCCTTCGGAAAGTCGATGTGTACTACCTGCAAGCATGAGCTTGCCAGAAAGGATCTGATTCCGATCATTTCATGGGTAAGTCTCAGAGGAAAGTGCAGATACTGTGGAGCGAAGATTTCGGCAAGGTATACTATAGTTGAGATGATCGGTGGAATATCGGCAGTGGTCTGTACACTTTTTATAGGAATCAATTTATGGGCGTTACTAGCATTTCTGCTATCGGGGGTGGTTGTGACTGCGCTATATATTTTGTATGACAAGTTGAGTGGTAAACTCGATGCTGAGTCGATTGATGAATAGTTACTATGAGCGTTGCATGGACTTGTAATTTTTGATGAAGGGAGAACCCTCATATGAAAAAAATAATAGGTATTTTTATTGCTTTTATTTTATTATTTGGAACGGGTTCCGTTTCACAGGCAGAGGGTAGTGTTGATCGAGACGCTGTTTTATCAAAGATCAAGACGGCATGGGATGACTATGCTGAGTATGTTACTTTTGACGTGGGACAAGTGACTATTGATGAATTTAAAGAGATTTATCATGAGGCGCTCTTGAATAATCCGGAATATTACTTTGTTTCGCGTAGTGTTGAATATGAGAGTATTGAAGGTTACGTCGTAAAAGCGACAATTAACTATGAATTTGAAGATAAATATGACTACTGGAATCATAGAATTGGCTACAATTTATCTATAGATACTTGTAAGAGATATATTGAGTCTGATTGGACTGATGTTCAGAAACTTCAATATATAAATAAATATGTGTGTATGGTGTGTAACTACGACGATTCTCTAGTTGCAAAGCATACAAAGGATTCGTATGGGGCTTTAGTTAATAAGTGCGCTGTGTGTGAAGGATACTCTATGGCCTTTATGGCACTTTGCAAAAGTGTTGGGATAGAATGCTATTTGGTGACTAGTGATTCTATGGGGCATGCCTGGAATATGGTAAAGGTGAATGATAATTATTATATGATCGATTCGACCTGGAATGATACTACAAATGATAGATATAAGTATTTTATGAAAAGTATTTCGTGGTTTAATTCTAAACTGGGAGAGCATGAGGCGAATGATTATGTGATACATGGGGGCAGTATCCCAGATACATATGAATTTGATAATACATATGATAATTTTGAGTGGAAAGATTGTTGGGATGATGAGATACAGCTAAATCGTAAGAAGGTTGTTATTTATAAAGGTGATAGCATTTTTAAAAATGGCAATAGAATATTGCTTTGGCTTATAAATGTTTCGGCTGAAAAAAATGAAATTACTTGGCAATCAAGTAATCCGGAGATTGTTAAGGTTGATGCGGGTGGAGTTGTGACTGCGCTTAACTATGGTAGAGCTATTATTACAGCTACTTATGATGGTAAATCATATACAAGTCAAGTTGAAGTAAGAAATATTAAGTCGTATTTTTGGTATGAGTATTCTGGGAATCCCGAAAGTAGTAGATGGGTGTTGGATAATGTTGATCATCTTGAAGTGGGGCAAACTACTAGATGCAAATTTGAAGAACTAATATATGATGAAAAAGGTGAAATAGAGAGTGTAAAAGATATTACAGATCAGGTTGAGTTGGATCAACATACCGGATGCCACGTTTTTTCGATAAATGGCAATACGGTTACAGCTTTAGTGGCTGGTGCAAATTCAGAAAATAGCATGAGTGAGTTGTTTGGTTATATAGAAAATGAGTATATTGATTTTAATCAGTATATTTATATAAATATATTCACAGAGAACAAGAATTATCAGCGCGAAAATACAGTTGTAGTTAATGATCCGGATGCTAGATGTTTTTTACTTAAAAGTGCTGATTGCCCTGGTGATTATACCCTAGATGGACAGTATATGCAGCCTGCGGATAGGACATTTTATAAGTATAAAATCGGAGATATCACATGGAAGGTTTCTGATGGATCAGTAATATCACTTGGAGAAAAAACTGGGTGCACTCCGGATCATACATATAGCAAGATAAACTATATGGTAATGAAGAGTGGAACAGTTACCGTAAGTGTATATTATGGTGAGAATATGATAAGTCGGACTGAGTTTTCTTTTGAGAAGAGTGATGTCACACCTGATCCCGAAGATAAGGAAGATAAGGAAGATAAGAAAGATAAGAAAGACTCTTCAGAAGATAAAGAGGATAAGCAAAACTCATCTGAAGGAGAAGAAGATAGGAAAGATTCTTCTGAAGATAAAGGCGAACCTCGGAAGAATGAACAGAGTGAGTATTATGACAATAAAACATCCTATTCTGACGAATGGGTAAACGGCAAGTGGTATAACTCTGATGGCACGCAGACCTACAAGGCAACTCTTTCGTGGAAGCAGGATGCAAGTGGCTGGTGGGTAGAAGATTCTGATGGCTGGTACCCGAAGAATCAGTGGCAGAAGATTGACGGAAAGTGGTACTACTTCTGTGCTGATGGATATATGGATTATAGCGAATATCGTGATGGATGCTGGCTTGGAAGCGATGGAGCCTGGGTAGAGGAATACTATGGTGGAACATGGAATTTAAACAGCACAGGCTGGTGGTATTCTGATAGCAGTGGATGGTACCCGGCAAACGAGTGGCTCTGGATAGATGGCGTTTATTATTTCTTTGATTCAAAGGGATATTGCACCAATCCGTAGTTGATGGATGACATATGTTTGATAGTGTTAACAGAAAGTTGACATAAATCAACTTTGCATATACAATAAAAGGTGGCTTATTATATTTTGAGGGGAAAGAAAAATGGCGGAAACCTTTAGGTACAAAGCTCAGGATTCTGAAGGAAAAATCATTTCCGGTTTTCAGAAAGCGGCTGATGTCGATGAGCTGCACACAAAACTGAAAAGTGAAGGACTGATGCTTCTTGATTCCAAGGAAGCTGAAAAAGTGAAAAGAAACACTAAGAAGCTTAAGTATGACAGAATAGCGGACTTTGCGAGAAACCTCAGTAAGCTTATAGCGGCAGGTGTTACGCTTGTTAAAGCACTTAGGATTATATCGGAAGATGAGTCCATAAAGGAAAGCGAGCGTAAGATATACTCGGAAATTCTGAGACTTGTTCGTTCGGGTATGACTCTTTCTGATGCTATGGATGAGCAGGGAGATACATTTCCTACGCTGTTCATTAATATGATGCGAAGCGCTGAGACGGGAGGAAATCTGGATCAGACTGCTGCAAATATGGCAGAGTACTACAGTAAGGAGTACAAGCTTCAGCAGAAGATAAAGAGTTCGACGACTTACCCGAAGATACTTGGTGTTCTGATAGTTGTTGTACTTATCGTAATTATGGGATTCGTACTTCCACAGTTCAGTGGAATGTTCGAAAAGATGGATGAACTTCCTGCGACGACAGAATTACTAATGGATATAAGCGATTTCGTTGCAACAAAATGGTATCTGCTTATATTCTTCGGTATAATTCTATTTATCATATTTAAGCTTGTTACTTCGATTCCGGAAGTGAGGCTTTGGCTTGATAAAGTTCAACTTCATTTACCAAAGATTGGAAAGCTTAGAAAAATCATCTATACAGCAAGATTTTCTAGAACGCTTGCAAGTATGTATAGTGCAGGTATACCTATTGTTACCTGCCTCCAAATAGCGAAAACAACGATTGGTAATACATATATAGAAAGTCAGTTTGACGACTTAATAGCTGAAATCAGAGCTGGAAAGGCTCTTTCTGAAGCTCTTGCAGAGGTCGATGGATTTGTAAAGAAACTCCCTTCGTCTGTTGCGGTAGGTGAGGAGACAGGTGCACTTGATTCCATGCTGGTTTCTATAGCAGATCAGATGGATTATGATAGTGAGATTGCTATTGAAAAATTAGTTGCAATGGTTGAGCCTATTATGATAGTTGTTATGGCGGTTATTGTAGGATTTATCATGGTTGCGGTAATAACTCCTATTTACGGTTCTTATCAGACAATCGCAGATCAAGGAAAATAGAGGTAGATAAATGAGCGTAAGTGTATATTTTTCCAATCAAATAGTGCAGGTTGCTGTTGGTAAGCGTGGAAAAAAAGGAACGCTTCAGACGGTTTATTCTTCGGTTGCTCCTGAAGGTTGTATTATAAACGGTATAGTAATGGATCCGGAGGTGCTTGGAAACTTCCTGAATGAATTCTGGGTGCTGAATAACATCCCAAAGAAGGACGTTTATCTTGTTGTAAAGAGTAACAAGATAGCCAGTAAGACATTGGATGTACCTATTCTTGATAAGAAAAAGACTTTCGGGTATATAACACGAGAATTCTCCGATATGCAAAGAGAAGAGGAAGAGAATACCATAGCGTATACCAAGCTTTCACGTGATGCAAAAAAGAAAAAAATAAAAATATATGCGGAGATGGCACCAAAAGAACAGCTCAGAGAGTTTATAAATATATTCTCAAATATGGGGATAGCCTTGAAGGGAATCATATCCGCTGAGGGAAGTATTATCGGATATGTAAAGTCTACGATGGCAAAAGGAAATGGTACTTTCATTCTTCAGGTTGTAAACGGAAATCTCGTTTCTAATGTCCTCATAGTCGAAGGTGATTTCACATACTACAATTCGGTTAGATGTTTCAATGATGTTGGTACCCCGGAATATCTAGAGGATTTAGCTCGTTCACTGAACCAGTTGCAACAATTCATGTCAACGCAGAAGATAACAGCTCCTATTGAGAGAGTTTATGTGGCTGGTACGGAAAAAGCGGATTTATCAGCATATAATTACGTTGTTTCAAATCAAGGCGTTAATGCACCTTGTGAGCTTGTAAATGCCGGAATTGCTGATTCGAATCTTAATTTTTTGGCACAACGCGCGCTTTTTGCATATTCGGGACTTTTTGACCAGGGTATAGAGAGTAATTTCCTTACAAATTTTGATATGAAAAAGGAAGATTCAAAAGCTTTGGATCCAGATATGAAGAAGCGAGTTATAAAAATAGTAGCTACTTTGGCTGTTATGCTTATTTTGTTCGGCTTTTTTCTAACAAAACGATTGATTGCTCAGTCAAAGTACGATGAATTGCATTCATATAATACCAGTCCAACAACAACTCTTAAGGTTTTAGAATATGAGAATGCAGTTGCTGACAGAGATGCGATGCAGAATAAATATAACTCAATTAATACAGTTATTGATACTATAGATTCCTATCCTGTATGTACTGACGAAGTGATTGAGGTTATAGAAGAAACGGCGAAAGGATATGCAGATATAGAAATCCTTAGTTTTGATGCTGATACTGGACATGTTGCATTTACAGCTAAATCAAAAGTGGTAGGAGACATATATAAATATATAGATAGACTTCTGTCAGAGAAGATATTTATGAGTGTTGAACACACGGGCTACACTTTAGAAGAAAAAACAAATTACTATAATATAAGGGTAGAGTGTATTCTGGCACCATCAGTTGGACGGGAGGAATAAGTTATGAAGACAAATATGACAGAACGTGATAAAAAACTTCTCGTATTTATGTTTATGGTTGTTATCATAGTCGGTATAGGATACTGGGGAGTTATTCCTCAGATCAAAGCGGCAAACTCATATACCAGTAAAGCAGAGGATGAAGAGGCTGAGAAGAAGATAAATCAGCTGAAGATAGTAAATGCTGCCGGAATAGATATGCAGGCTGAAGAGTATAAATCTCAGATAACTGAAAAGAAAGATGAGTTTTATCCGATTATGACTAACTCTGAAGTTGATAGAATGATGACAGAAATGGCTAGGGATGAAGGGCTTGAAATATATGACCTTACATTCAATATGCCTACTTTTCCTTCTAGCAGAATGGCATACGAGAATTCTGATTTGTATTATGAACAAAAAGCTGTTTTGGAAGAATTGGCTAAGCAAGAAAAGGAAGAAGATGAGGCACTTACAGCTGCTACATCAGGCCAGACAACCACGAGTCCGTCAAAGAATACGAAAAAAAAGATACAAACAACTGCAGAAATAAATGAAGAGATAATGGGAAGTGATAATATTTATCAGCCAAACACGGATATTTATGCGGTTCCTGTTTCAATGACTGTTGGTGGTAATATTAGTAAATTAAATTCTTTTTTGAATAGAATTATAGGTTTAGAAAAAAGAGTTCTTCTTGTTTCATATTCGTGGGGAGAATATAGAGAGATTCTGGAATATGATGAAGAAGGTAATTATATAGGAACTACATCATCTTCGGCATCGTTGGTTGATGGGGTAACTGCTGAGGAATTGGATAATGAAGAAATAAAGAAGGTGGATAGAAAGTCACTGACAGTCAAAATAGAGATATTTATGTGTGATACATCTGCGGTAGCATCAGCTACTGATGCAGAAGAACTCCCAGAAGGTCTTACTGAGGAGTTGGGAGACTGAGAATCAACAAGGTGGGGAAACTTAAATGGAAGCTAGAACTAACAAAAACATACGAATAGGTGACGTTTTAAAAGAGTTCGGATACGTTACAGATGATGATATAAATGCGGCTCTTGAATATACTAAAACTCATGAGGGAGTCCGACTTGGTGGAGCTCTTATAGAGCTGAATATCATTACAGAACGTCAGATGCTTGAGGCTCTTGGTAGAAGACTTCAGTATAGTGTTGTAAATATTACTGACCTGGTTGTGGATATCAAGGCTGTTGAAACCATACCTCAGCCGCTTGCTGAAAAGTATGGAATGATGGCATATAAGATAGAAGAAGGGGTTCTTTATGTTCTTACTAACGATCCTCTTAATTTCTATGGACTTGAGGATATACGTCAGGTTGCAGGAACAGATATTAGAGTTGAGCTTGCTGAGAAACAGCCTCTTGAGAATGCTATTCAGTATTATTATTCAGAGGTTTCAGCTAAGAAGGCTGCTGATAAGGCTTCAAAGTCCAGCTTTGCGGATGATGATATAATTGAGGTTAACGTAGAGGATGCAGATGATGATACGCCTATCATCAACCTCCTGAATTCTCTGGTGGTACGTGCTTATAATTCAAACGTATCTGATATCCATATAGAGCCTTTTGAAAAGCATACTTCAGTAAGAATGCGTATGGATGGTGTTATCGTAGACTTTATGACACTTCCTAGAAATATTCATAGCTCACTTATAGCCCGTGTAAAAATTATAGGTGACCTGGATATAGCTGAGAGACGTATTCCGCAGGATGGTCACTTCAAGACAAATGTTGAAGGTGTTCCGATTAACGTCAGAGTTTCTGTTATACCTACCGTTTTTGGTGAAAAAGCCGTTCTTCGTCTGCTTGCATCAGCTGCAACTATCGATCATGCCGGTTCCTTTGGTATGAATGACAGAAATTATCAGATAGTAAGCAAGATGCTTCAGTCACCGAATGGTATGATCTATGTTACCGGTCCTACAGGTTCCGGTAAATCAACAACACTTTATATGATACTTCAGACTCTTTCTGAAAGAGCTGTGAATATATCAACTATCGAAGATCCTGTGGAGAAGAATCTTCCGAAGTTGAATCAGATGCAGGTTAACAATACAGCTGGTCTTACTTTTGAGGTGGGCTTGAGAGCGCTGCTTCGTCAGGATCCTGATATCATCATGCTTGGTGAGACTCGAGATGCTGAGACCGCTTCTATCTCTGTTAGAGCTGCTATAACAGGCCACTTAGTGCTTTCTACACTTCACACGAATGATGCGGCATCATCGGTAACTAGACTTATCGATATGGGTATTGAGCCATACATGCTTGCTAACTCGCTAGTAGGTATCATAGCGCAGAGACTTGTGCGTAAGGTTTGTCCGGACTGTGCCCAGTGGGGAGAGATGACAGAAGAGGAAGAACGTATAGTAGGTCGTAAACTTCCGAGAATTATGCACAAGGTTGGTTGTAAGAAGTGTAACGGTACAGGTTATAGAGGACGTATATCTATACATGAGATACTTCCTGTAGATAAACCGGTACGTAAGATGATCTCTGAAGAGAGAACATCAGAGGAAATCAAGGATTATGCACGTAAAGAACTCGGTATGCTTACTCTTAAGGAAAGCTGTATGGAACTGATCGAGCAGGGACTTACAACAGCTGAAGAGCTCGTAAAAGTAGCGTATTACGACTAATTCCTAAATAGTCTTCGAAGATGCGTGTAAAACAAATGTAAAAACTGTGAAAACTGTGTGAAATAGCCAATTTCGAAGGTTTTTTTACTAGATTTTCAATAAAAATATTACATTGATGTTACAATAAAATGATTAAACATGAACAAAAGTGACTGATTTTGATTGAGTTAAACTTGGAAACGAACTGAATTGTGCAATATGCACAAAATAATTTGTAAACTATTGTTCGTTTAGTGGATTTAAATGAAAGGTTTACATAACTCCTTGCAAAAACGGTCAGCTGTCGATATAATTTACTTAACTTATTCATGAGAGAGCTTAATGAAGAATTTAAAAATAAGGAGGACTTAGCTTATGAAGAAGAATAATAAAGGTTTTACACTTGTTGAACTTATCGTTGTACTTGTAATTCTTGCAATCCTTGCAGCAATCCTTGTTCCAGCACTTCTGGGATGGATCGATAAGGCAAAAGAGAAGCAGACTACAACTAATGCTGAAGCTGCATATGTAGCAGCGCAGGCTACTTACACTGAGGCTTATGGAAAGGGAACTGGAGTTCCTCAAAAGACTGACGTTGTTAAGGCTATCAAGGATTTGACAGATATCAAAGATAATTTTGATATTGAAATTACAACAGGTGGAACTACAAACTCTACTTTATCTACAGCAGATAATAATGGAAATGCAAGAACTCATGGTGATTACATAATCAAGATATTCGTTTATGATGATGGTAATTACAAAGCTACATGGAATCAGGAACAGGGCGGAAATTGGAAAGTTGAAAAGAAGTAATTCATTGAATTTTCAAGATAAACACACGGGTTGTATAGTCAACCCGTGTGTGTTTTTTTATTGACGAAAAAATAAAAAATGCTTATAATCAAAATGATTACAGAAAATAAAATGATAATCAGATTGATTACAGGAGCAGTAGTATGACTATTCGAGATATTAGAAAAAATACGGGACTTACTCAAAAGGAGTTTGCCGAGCTTTATCATATCTCTCTACCTACTTTGAGACGATGGGAGCAGGATGTTAATAAGGCACCGGTTTATCTGGTGGAGCTGCTTAAGGCGGTTACTCATTACGGAGATGATTCACCGAGTGTGTTCGAAGGAGAAGAAAGTAAGTATTATTATGATGCTGTTTCAGGCACGGTTCAAAATACGTGTGGGGATTGTATCAGAATAACAGATAGTATATTGGATGTAAAAAAAGAAAACATTGGACTATATCTTGATGAGCTGTTTGAAGATATTGAATTAGCTAAGAAGAAGTTTTCAGATTCCTGCGAGGAAGATAAGAGGAGTGATATTATATGGCAAAAACCATAGACAGAGCATATCTTATGCACAAAGATCGCATAGTTCTTGATCTTGAGATAAATGAATCGGGAGGGATAAGGGTTAAGCGTGTAAATGCTGCTGAACAGGAACATATCCCGATCGGTGGAACGTATCAAGCATCTGAAGAGTCGTTTTGAGCAGAAGGTTTATCTATTGCATGATTTTCAAAAGGGAAAGGATATCTGGAAACAGTATTAATGACTAAATGGGCACTTCGGTGCCCATTTTTGACTTTAAATACATTTAGTGGTATTATTTCTTTATCTATGTCAAGATGAGGAGACTGTGCTTTGAAGAAGTTTTTTGCGTTTATAAAAGAGAATTACAAAACCATAGGTTCAGTGCTGGTTGTGCTGGCTCTTGTTTTTGTGTGCGTCGGTATCGAGATAAACAAGAAGCTTCAGAAGACTACGGAGCTTGGACGTATGGTTCAGCTGACTCCGCTTTACAAGGATGCACCCCAAGCGCCGCATTATTACAAGGTTGCATATTCGACTCTGAATATAGATTCCGGAGTTGCACAGGACGGTAATATAAGAGATTCTGTAGGTGCTTTTGCGGGAAATGATCTGACTGAACAGCAGCAGAAGGATAAGGCAGCACTTGAAGCTTTGCTGGCAACTAATGAGGAAGCGGTAAGTACTGCGAAGGCTGAGTCTCAGGAGAGGCGTCAAAAGTATAAGAAGAACGAGCTTGGAGATGAAAATGCAAGTACAGATATACAGATATCTCAGCGCCCGGGTCTTACGGCGGGTGGACCTGTTCAGTACGGAACAGGTGGTTCCTATCTGGGTAGATTCCTTCTTACCGGATATTGTCCTTGCGCTATCTGCTGTGGCAAGACCAACGGTATTACAGCCAGTGGTAAGCCTGCCACTGCAAATCATACTATCGCAGCTGACAAACGTTTTGCATTTGGAACACAGATGGTTATAAATGGAATCGTTTATACTGTTGAGGACCGTGGTGGTGCTATCACAGGTAATCACATAGATATATACTTTAATACCCATTCTGAGGCACTTGCATGGGGTAAGAGATATGGTGATGTATATCTGTATACAGGAACCGGAACTACTGTTGCTTCAAATAATAATACTCCTACTAATAATACCGGTAATACAGGTTCACCCGGCTCGGTCTCACTTATAGGTGACTCACTTACAGTAGGATGTAAGGCTGCATTCCTTTCTCTTGTTCCTGATGCGAACGTAGATGGTGTTGTCGGCAGACAGATGGCAGCAGGCTTTGATGTTGTTGAGTCCATGAAGAGTGCCGGAACTCTTGGTGACAAGGTTATAATAGAGCTTGGTACCAATGGTGTTTTCTCTGCTGAGAGCGGACAACAGTTGATTGATAGTATAGGAAGTGACAAACAGATCTACTGGGTGAACACATATGGCCCGGGACTCAGCTGGTATGAAGATGTAAATTCGGTTATATCGTCTCTCGCGTCGGCGAACAGTAATGTGACGATGATTGACTGGGCGTCCACGGGACAGGCCCATCCCGAGTATTTTGCCGGTGATGGTATACATATGACAAGTGCCGGTTACTCGGCATTTGCACAGCTTATGTACGACAGTCTATAGCTTTAGTATAAAACGTGATGCATAATGTATCACAGGTATCAAATGATAATGACCATTTAAGAAAAGAGGATAAATAAATGAGTTTTCTTTACAGAAGCACAAGAAATGAAAATGAAACTGCAACTGCCAGTGAGGCAATCCTGAAGGGACTTGCGGAGAATGGTGGACTTTTTGTACCGGATGAGATACCGGAGCTTGACGTACCATTTGAAGACCTGGCTGAGATGGATTATAAGGATGTGGCATATGAGGTGATGAGTCGTATGCTTACTGACTTCACTGAGGAGGAACTGAGATACTGCATAGATAATGCTTATGACGACAAGTTCGATACAGAGAAGATAGCTCCTGTTAAATATCATCATGGTGCATACATACTCGAGCTTTTCCATGGTAAAACCATAGCATTTAAGGATATGGCACTTTCAATTCTTCCATATCTGCTCACTACAGCAGCTAAGAAGAATAATGTTGATAAAGAAATCGTTATCCTCACTGCTACATCGGGAGATACAGGCAAGGCTGCTCTGGCAGGCTTCTCAGATGTTCCGGGTACCAAGATAGCAGTGTTTTATCCGAAGAATGGTGTCAGCCCTATTCAGGAGAAACAGATGGTTACTGAAAAGGGTAAGAATACATTTGTTGCAGGTATTACAGGCAACTTCGATGATGCACAGACCGGTGTGAAGAAGATGTTCTCCGATAAGGAGCTGGCGAAGCTTTTGGATGAGAAGGGTTATCAGTTCTCATCTGCGAATTCTATCAACATCGGACGTCTCGTTCCGCAGATGGTTTACTATGTTTACGCATATACGAGACTTATTGCAGCAGGTACAATAAAAGCAGGAGACAGGATAAATGTAGTCGTACCGACAGGTAACTTCGGAAACATCCTTGCAGCTTACTACGCTTCACTGATGGGACTCCCTGTTGGTCGCTTTATATGCGCATCAAATGATAACAAAGTGCTTTATGATTTCTTTACAACAGGCGTTTATGATAGAAACAGAGACTTCATACTTACGTCATCACCTTCGATGGATATCCTCATTTCAAGTAACCTTGAGAGACTTATCTATCGTATCGCAGGAAATGATGCTGAGAAGAATGCTGAGCTGATGAAGAGCCTCAGCGAGACAGGAAAGTATGAGATAACAGATGAGATGCAGAAGAATCTCTACGGATTCTACGGTAACTTTGCTACACAGGATGAGGTTTCAGAGATCATCCGTAAGCTGTATGACGAGGATGGATATATAATTGATACTCATACTGCTGTTGCAGTATCTGTATATGATAAGTTCAAGGCTGAGACAGGCGACGATACACCGACTATCATCGCATCAACTGCAAGCCCATACAAGTTTACGAGAAGTGTAGTTACAGCTATCGAACCTTCGCTTAATGATAAGGAAGACTTTGAGCTTGTGGATGAGCTGTATAAGCTGTCAGCCGTAAAGGTTCCTGCAGCGATAGATGAGATAAGAACAGCTCCTGTGCTTCATGACACAGTCTGCGAGAAGGAAGAGATGGAAGCTGTAGTTAAGAAGTTCCTTGGTATATAGAATTCTTATGATTAGAATCTTTTGATATGGATGAGGTAGGAAATCATGTATATATTAAAAACAAGATCTTCCTTTGATGGAGCTCATTTCCTCAAGGATTATAATGGCAAATGTGCCAACATCCATGGACATAGATGGGTAGTAACAGTTGAGGTTGGCTCAGAGACAGTGGAGACCGGCGGCCCTTATAGAGGCATGGTTGTTGATTTCGGAGAGCTGAAGGGTGACCTGATGGAAGAAACTGCGAAGATGGATCATATGTGTCTGATTGAAAAGGGAAGCCTGAAACCATCAACGGTTGAAGCCCTAAATGAAGAGGGCTTTAAGCTTTTTGAACTTGATTTCAGACCTACAGCAGAAAATCTTGCGAAATACTATTATGATGTTATGTCAACCAAAGGCTATAGCGTTGTTCGTACAAGAGTTTTCGAAACACCTGAAAACTGTGCGGAATATAGCTTGACATAGCAAAAGTAAAGTCTCTCGAAACAGTAGCATTAAAGGAAATCAATATGCATGATGTATTTCAAGTCGCTGAAAAATTCATAAGCATAAATGGCGAAGGACGATTTGCAGGAGAGCTGGCTGTATTTATCAGATTTGCGGGATGTAACCTGAACTGCAGCTATTGCGACACAGCCTGGGCTATTCCCATGGACTGTCCCAGTGAGCTTATGAGTCTGGAGGATATAATCCGGTATGTAAACTTAGCCGGAGTCAGACGTGTTACCCTTACGGGTGGCGAGCCGCTTTTTCAGGAGAGTCTTCCGGATCTTGTGGCAGAGCTAATCGGGACGGGACATCTCGTTGAGATTGAGACAAACGGAGCAGTTGACATAACTCCATTAGCTGCGTTGGCTGATGAACTGAATCTGAATGATGAGATGGTGATTACCCTTGATTATAAATGTCCCGGAAGCGGGATGGAACAGTTCATGCTGGAGGAAAATTATGATCTGCTTGCCCCTTGTGATGTGGTAAAGTTTGTCGTGTCGGACATAAATGATCTGGACAGGGCAAGAGATATCATCTACGAGTATGGCTTAACAGATAAGTGTGGAGTATACCTCAGTGCTGTATTTGACAGGATAACTCCTGAAGAGATAGTAGAGTATATGAAGCAGCACAGGATGAATCGTGTTGTTCATCAATTGCAGCAGCATAAGTATATATGGGCACCGGATAAACGCGGCGTATGATTAAACGTGAAAACCGGTGTAAGATAAATAATGATAAACAGATGGAGAGAAAAATGGCAGTTGATCAGGAAAAGATAAGAGAACATATCAGAGGAATTCTCGAGGCTATAGGTGAGGATCCGGACAGAGAGGGACTCAGGGAGACACCCGACAGAGTAGCCAGAATGTATAGCGAGATATTCGAGGGAATAGGTTATACAAATGACGAGATAGCCATGATGTTTAACAAAACCTTTGAAGCACCTACCAATAATGATATGGTTTTGGTAAAGGATATAGAGATATTCAGCCATTGCGAGCATCATATGGCGCTTATGTATGATATGAGGGTCAGTGTTGCTTATATACCGCGTGAGAGGGTTATAGGCCTCAGCAAGATAGCTCGTATCGCTGATATGGTTGGAAAGAGGCTGCAGCTTCAGGAGAAGATCGGAACAGACATAGCCTATATCATGGAGAAGGCAACGCTGTCGCCGGATGTTGCAGTAATCATAACAGGAAAACACAGCTGCATGACCTCAAGAGGTATCAAGAATACTCCGTCTGTTACACTTACAACAACCTTCAGAGGAGTATTTAAGGAGAGTAAAGAACTTCAGGACAGAGTTTTAAGACTTGTCGATCTGAGAACCAAGACTGATGAGGATCGTCAGAAGAAGATGACAAATGAGATATCATCTTCTGAGGTAAATGAAAGGATGATTTATGAAAAATAAGGATGAGGCTGTTGTTGTATTCAGTGGAGGCCAGGACAGCACCACGTGTCTTGCGTGGGCGCTTAATAGATACAAAAAAGTATATGCAGTATCCTTTGATTATGGACAGAGACATAAGAAGGAGCTTGAGTGTGCTGCAGAGATAGCAGGTCAGCTGGAGGTGGAACATGTGGTACTGGACCTGAAGGAGTTAAATCGCCTCGCACCGAATTCACTTACCAGAGATGATATTAAGGTGGATAAGGAAGCTCCGGAAGAGGGAACACCTAATTCCTTTGTTGAGGGAAGAAATATGCTGTTCCTTACTTATGCAGCGATATTTGCCAAAACACATGGAGTAACTGATGTGATAACCGGTGTATCACAGAGTGACTTCTCTGGTTATCCTGATTGCAGGGATATATTTATAAAGTCGCTCAATACAACTCTTAATCTTGCTATGGACTATGAGTTTGATGTTATAACTCCACTTATGTGGATTGACAAGGAAGAGACCTGGGAGCTGGCGGATGAGCTTGGTGTTTTTGATCTGGTAAGAAATAAGACTCTTACCTGTTACAATGGAGTCATGGGGGACGGATGTGGAGAATGTCCTGCATGCAAGCTGAGACGCAGGGGGCTCGAGAATTACCTTGCACGCAGGTAGGCTGTTTAGATGACAAATGGTGAAGGAAAATGACTAAAGAGAAAAAACTGCTTTTTATTATAAATCCGAAGGCCGGTAAAACGGCTATTAAAAATAAAATGAATGATATCCTGGAAATTTTTTGTAATGCAGGCTACAGAACAGAGGTTTACATAACTCATAAAGAGCAGGAAGTAGATGAAGAGTTTATCGTCAATCACGCTGAAGAGTTTGACATAGTTGTCTGTGCAGGAGGAGATGGAACGCTCGATAACACAGTTAGCGGAGTGATGAGACTTGAGAGAAAGCTTCAGAGGCGTGTCCATATGGGTTATATCCCATGCGGAAGTACCAACGACTATGCTAAAAGCCTGCAGATAAGCCTGGATCCTGTTGAAGCTGCAAGGGATATAGTTTCAGGACAGGTAGCACACGTAGATGTCGGAAGACTGGAGAATGATTTCTTTATCTATGTGGCAGCATTTGGTCTCTTTACGGATGTTTCATATACAACCTCACAGAGTCTCAAGAATGCACTAGGACATGCGGCTTATGTGATTGAGGCCGGTAAGTCTGTTTTCAACATCAAGAGCTACAGACTGAAGGCGTGGTTTGATGATGAGCTTGTCGAGGGCGAGTTTATATACGGACATATAACTAACTCCCTGTCTATTGGTGGTTTCAAGAATGTCGGAGTTAAGAATATGTCATTTTGTGATGGAAAGTTTGAGTCCATCCTTGTAAGAAAGCCGAATAATCCGGCGGATCTGAACAAAATAGTCGGAGGTCTTCTTACGGATAAAATGAAGGATGAGTATATAGTATTTAAGGAATCTTCACGTGTTGTTATCAAGAGTGAAGAAGAGATTCCATGGACGCTGGACGGAGAGTATGGTGGCAGCTTCAAGACCACTCGTATCATCAATATCCAGAAGGCTCTATCGATAATGGTAAGGAACAAAAAGCTTATTTCAGGGTAGAAACTTTAGACCTTTTGTCCTATAATTATCGTAGTTATGTCTATATACAGGAGATAACAGATGAAAGAAAAGCTGAAACAGTGTGAGAACCTGATAGTTCTCCTCTTTAAGCTAATTTTATATTTCTTAATATTCTGGATATTTTACAGACTTTATGCGATTCAGAACTGGCAGCTGCTTGTTGTTTCCAGAACGGCAGCCGTAACTATACTCAGTTACCTGATATCGGGATATCTGTTTGTTAAAATATACGGAGGATATGATATAGGTAAGCGTAAGAGCAAGCCTATCATTATCTCTCTTTCACTTGCTGCGGTTATGACGGATCTTGTAGCATACATCATGCTCTGTGTCATGAACACAAATGATGCCAACAATGCTACATTTACCCTTGAACAGCCGTGGCTGCTTTTGATTGTATTTGCTATTCAGATTATTGTTATCCAGCTGGCCGTTTATGGCGGTAACTGGGTATATTTCAAGATATACGATCCGGAGAAATGTTTGATCATCACATCCTCACAGCGTTCTCTGAAGGAAATCAGTACAAGTGTTCGTAAGTACAGACTTCAGTTCAGGATATGCAGGAACATGGACTACAGAAATGAGAGTTTGCGCGAGGTTATTCCGAAGTATGATACTATCTTCATCTACGATGTTCCAATCAAGGAGAGAACGCAGATAGTTGAGTTCTGTTATCAGAATATGAAGAATGTTTATATTAATCCTGAGATGGCGGATGTGGTTGAACTGAATTCAAGTCATGTAATGCTGGACGACCTGTCACTGCTCAGACTTTCATCTCTTGGACTTACTGCAGAGCAGAAGTTTATCAAGAGAGCATTTGACATCCTGCTTTCAGCTATAGCACTGATTCTGACTGCACCATTTACTCTGATTGCTGCAATAGCTATCAAGATTGAGGACGGCGGCAAGGTCTTCTTCAAACAGAACAGAGCTACGAGAGGTGGTAGGATATTCTCGGTTTACAAGCTTCGTACTATGAAGGAAAATGTAGACAATTATCTCTCAGTCGTTGACGATGACAGAATCACCAAGGTTGGTAAGATACTTAGACGTTTCAGGATAGATGAGATACCTCAGTTCATAAATGTTATCAAGGGCGATATGTCTATAGTCGGACCAAGACCTGAGATGCTCGCGAATATATTTAACTATACGAATGACCTGCCGGAGTTCGAGTACAGACTTCGTGTTAAGGCGGGTATAACAGGATATGCGCAGATAGCCGGAAAGTATAACACTTCTCCGAGGGACAAGCTGGTTCTTGACCTGATGTATATCGAGGAGTACAGCTTCTGGCTGGATATTAAGCTTTTGTTCCAGACCTTGATCGTTATTTTCAAGAAGGATTCGACAGAGGCCTTCAGTAATGAAACGGATGAGAAGTACGAGAAGTATGAAAAATTCTATGATTCATTTTATTCGGGGGAGACGGAATGATAGATATACTTTTAGCAACATATAATGGTGAGAAGTATATAGATAAACAGATAAAGTCACTTGTGACACAGAGCACAGATTCGATAGATCAGGATATCAGACTGATAATCAGAGATGACGGTTCGGAAGATGCGACTCTGGATATAATAAAAAAGAGACTGGATTATTACAGGGCAAAGAGAGAGTGCCCGATAGATGTTCACATCATAAATGATGGGATTAAAACAGGCTCTCCGTCAGGAAACTTTCTGAAGCTTCTGCATATCTCTGAGGCAGACTATGTTATGTTCTCGGATCAGGATGATATGTGGTATAGGAGAAAGACGGAGACTACCTATAAGAAGATGAAGGAGCTTGAGAAGAAGTACGGCAAGGAAACTCCGCTTCTGGTCCATACGGATCTTGCGCTTATGGATGAAGAGGGAAGGAAGATAGCTGCATCCTTCTATGATTACCAGAAGCTTCCGAAGCAGGATAAGCTGAATCAGCTGCTTATACAAAATACCGTAACCGGATGTACAGTGATGATGAATAAGGCTGCAGTCAGTCTCATGAAGAAGGCACCGCAGTCAGAGATGATACTTATGTATGATCATTATGCAGCAGTGCTTGTTGCAGCAACGGGCTATGTTGCATTTATCGATGAGGCGCTTATAAGATACAGACAGCATAGCGGAAATGTAGTTGGCGCCCATGCGGCCGGAAGCTCGGCTGAGTATAAGTCCCGTATAAGCAAGGGCAGAGACAGATTTCTCAAGGATATGGATCTCAGCTATAGACAGACGGGCTATATCGTAAAGAGATACGAGGAAGAGATAAAAAAAGCCAGAGGCGAGAAAACTGTTGAGATAATGAAGGAGTATTCGGACCTGATAATGGCTGATAAGCTGAAGAAGATAGAGTTCTTCAAGAAGTATGATGTGTATAAGCATGGAAGTATAAAGAAGGCAGTGCAGATGCTGTGGTGCTGACATAGACCATCTGTGGCAGTAGATCTGAGTGGAGTAGTTAAGAATATATGAAGATAACAGGAAGTATAGTTACATATAACAACGAAAAAACCATAGATAAGTGCATATCTACTGTTCTTGAGCAGACCTCCGGGAAGGACTACGAGTTTAGTCTCTACGTTTATGACAATGCGTCAACTGATGGTACGGTATCTCTGATTGAGAAGAAGTATCCACAGGTGAAGATACTGAAGGGAGACACGAATAAGGGCTTCGGAGCGGGACATAATGCTATAATCAAGCGAGTTAAGTCTGATTATCATTTTGTCATCAATCCGGATATTTATGTCGATATGGATACCTTCGCTCGGCTTACTGATTATCTGAAGGATAATCCTGATATAGGGCTTATCACTCCGATGGTACTGAACACGGATGGTACGGAGCAGTTTCTGCCGAAGTATTGCCCGACGATAAGATATGTAATCATAAGTAAGTTCCCGGGCTTCAGATATCTGAGAAGGAGATATACACGTCAGGATGAGGGGCTGTCGGAGCCTACTGAGATTCAGTTCTGTACGGGTTGCTTCTTTGGAGCCAAGACTGCATTTCTCAAGGAGATGAAGGGCTTCAGCAACAGATATTTTATGTATTGTGAGGATTCGGATCTATCGAAAAGAGTGCTGGCACTTCCGAAGAAGATAATTTTTTATCCTGATGCGACGATATATCACAACTGGCAGAGGGATAATACAGGAAATCTGAAGGGCATATTCCGATTCCTTAGATCACTTTTGGTATTCTTCAGAAAATGGGGATGGAAGTTTTGATAAAGAAGCTGTTAAAGGTAAATCTTATAAATATAGCTATCCTTGGTATAATCGGTGTATTTCATTATGCTACGGACAAAATGTTCAGTACACATGACGGAACAGGCAATATGAGCAGCCTTGCGATGATCATTACACTGGTACTGCTTGTGGGCTGGGCTGCATTTACCATCTATTCTAATTATGTGGTGGTGAAGGAGGACAAGCTTGAGGACAAGCAGACTCTGATGAAGCTCAGAAATCGCGTAGTGCATGCCGGGCGTAAGGATAGATTCACTGCTGAGAGAAAGCATATGTTGGATATGCTGGAGAGTATCCAGAGCAGGGAAGCATATTTTCTCTCAGAGGACAGAGATGAGAGAGTGAAGGAGCTTTATCTCCTCACGCAGAATCAGCTGGTGAGAAATATAACTAATGCCGTTGAATATATGGAGTCCTTTGATTATATAACCGGAAAGGATTCCGGATATTTGGGTGAGGTACTCGGTGATTCCCAGTATCTGTTGGATCGCTTCAACAAGCTGGCTGAACTCTCGGTAACCTATGATGATACATCTCTTGATTATGATACTCAGGAGATAGAGGATATGATAAATAATCTGGAACTTATGAGAAAAACAGGAAAGGCTAAGTTGGAATTATGAAGAAGACAAATAAAGTTATTGTAATGGGAGTGGCTTTTGCAGTAGTGATAATAGTGCTGCTGTTTTCATTTGTTATATTCAAAAGCTCTTCCAAGGGTAAAACAACAGATTCGATGCTTAAGAAGATCAAGGTAACGAAGCAGAGCCCTGTGAAGGCACCAATATCACTTGATGATAACACTCTGTTTGACGAGCTTCCTGAGATTACCAAGTATCCGCTTGCAGTAGAAGGAAAAGGTGACGTGGTAATCGAGATTATGACATCTCCTGAAAAGGCCGGACAAAATTATGAGTCATGGCTTATTGATGTGGCTGAGAAGTTTAATGAAGAGGGCTATACAACAGAAGCGGGGCTTAGTATAGGACTTTCAGTCCGTCCGGTTACTTCCGGTCTTGCAGCTGACTATATCATATCCGGCAAGCATACACCTCAGCTTTTTACACCATCGAATTATCTCTGGGGTGAGTACATCAACGCAAATGGCGGTGATGTTACTGTGAAGAGTGACAGGCTTGTCGGTAATACCGCAGGTCTTCTTATAAGCAAGAACAGTACTTATAAAACATATGACGATATCATCGGAGCAGTTAAGAAGGGCGAGATTAACATAGGTTATACAAACCCTCAGACAAGTTCGACCGGAATGAACCTACTTCTTTCCATACTGAAGGATGGCGATGATGATATGTTCAGTGATAAAGCTGTTGAGAGCTTTACTACATTTCAGCAGAATATTCCTTTTGTTGCATATAATACTATGCAGATGAGAGACAGTGCAAAGAAGGGTACCCTCGACGGTATGATCCTGGAGTATCAGACTTATATTAATGAGGACAATGTAAACAAGATGTATGATTTTGTTCCATTTGGTGTGAGACACGATAATCCGCTTTATACAGTTAACGAGAGCAACCTGACTGATGAAGAGCTTGAGGCTATTGATATAATCACAGACTACTGTCTGAGTGGTGATATGCAGACAATCGCTACAAAGTACGGCTTCAATGCAAACAATGACTATAAGTCAGAGGATTCATTTACCGGTGCTGAGGTTAACAAGGCACTTGAGATATACAAGGCAAATAAGGATAATGGTCAGGATATCATAGCAGTATTCGTTGCAGACTGCAGCGGAAGTATGTATGGTGATCCACTTAACAGACTTAAGGATTCACTCTCGAATGGTATGCAGTATATCAACGAGAATAACTATGTTGGACTTGTCAGCTACAGTGATGATGTAAGCATCGAGGTTCCTATCAATAAGTTTGACCTGGATCAGAAGGCCTTCTTCCAGGGAGGAATCAACCGACTGCAGGCGAATGGCTCTACAGCGAGTTATGATGCTATCGTGGTAGCAATGGATATGATTGAAAAAGCTAAGAAGGATCATCCGGATGCGAAGCCGATGATATTCCTCCTGAGCGATGGTCAGCAGAATATAGGCTATAGTCTGGAGACTATCAAGCCTGCACTTAAGGATTCCAAGATTCCTGTCTACACTATAAGCTACACAGCTGAGGCAGATACCACAGCTATGAAGGAGCTTTCAGAGGTAAATGAGGCAGCGACCATCAACGCAGACAGCGAGGATATCGTATACAAGATGAAGAGTCTGTTTAATTCTCAGATGTAATTCAAAGCTTGAAAAACAAAAAGTATAAGATCTAATAAAAGTTTAAGACTTAATAAAAGGGAAATCCCCGCCTTCGTAAAGAAGACGGGGATTTTGTATAGTGGTTCATGAGAAAGTGGATCTAGATTAAGCACCCACAGAGAAGCGTTTTCCGCAACCTCTGCAGTTGAATACACCTATCTCATCATGGTCGTATACGAACGATACGTTCGAACTTCCACAATGTGGACAAGTAACTCCGTACTCGTTATCTCCTCCAGTTACATTCTCGAGATTCTCGCTGTTTAATACCTTGTTCTCTTCATTCTTCATAATACTTTTCTCCTTCCAATTTGTGAATAGTTGCTTGTTTGTTTCTGATAACACTATATCACTTATTTTGTCACAGTTGTGTCACAAATTTTAAAAATATAAAAATTTTTTTAAATC
>DGHK01000018.1:0-13328 GCA_002392655.1 Lachnospiraceae bacterium UBA3850
AGGTTTACTGATGGGTGAAGTCTGATACCACCCTTGTAAGGTCCGATAGCATTATTGAACTGTACACGGAAACCTCTGTTAACCTGTACGTTACCGTTATCATCTACCCATGGAACTCTGAACATGATCTGACGATCAGGCTCTGTGATTCTCTCAAGGATAGCGAGCTTACGATACTTCTCCTCATCCTGCTCGATAACAGGACGAAGTGTACTAAGCACCTCTGTTACTGCCTGAAGGAACTCAGGCTGATCTGCATCTCTCTTCTGTACTTTCTCAAGTACCTCATCAACGTATGACATAGCTTTAGTCTCCTTTTCTATATTTTCTAATACTTTTTGAGAAACAGTGTATTTTTTAATAAATCAAATACCCACCACTTTCTCCGACTAAAGCAAAATTATATACTATGATTTAATCGTTGTAAATAAGAAAATTAAGTTTTTTTGACTTTTTATTAGTTTTTTTTAGTTTTATTCGTTTTTTTTATATTAAATTAATTTTATGTATACTGGTTAGTTTACATAACTTTAACAACTTCATCGACTACCTGTTTCATATGATCATCAACAAGACCAAAGTCCATCTCCTTGTAGCTCCATGCCGCTCTTCCTATTCCATACTTATCAAAGCAGCTGCATATAAGCTTATACCACTCAAGAGTATCCTCAGCCTTAGCCAGATTGATAACCCCGTACTCGCCACAATACAAAGCAACATTTCTTTCATCCGCAACTCTTACTGCTTCTGCTATCAGATTTTCAAAATATTCCACCCCGATTATCTGAGTCGGATCATATCTGTCCATTCCCTCAGAAAACATACTGAGATTATCTGCTATATACTTATCGTAGTTACCATATGAATCATAAAATGGCATTCTGAATTCTGTATTCATTCCCGCAACCCAGTATCCGCCCTGATGTGTAAAGATGAGCGGCTCATAGCAATGGAAATTATAAATGATATTATCATCATAAGGTGCCTTCAGATCCTTAAGTGCCTCTATACTATTGTTGTGATAACCACCAATAAGTATTCTGATATCAGGAGCAATCACTCTTATTCTTTCTATACACTTAGTTGATATACTGTTCCATATATCGCAGTAGTCCTTGTCAGTCACTTCGTTCAGGAGTTCAAAGCAGAGCATATCCCTGTATTTTCCGTATCTGGTGGAAAACTGTTCCCACAGCTTATAAAATCTCTCCTGATACTCCTCATTATCAAAGAAGCCGCTTTCCTCTTCTCCCTTATCAAAGCTGAATCCAAATGTTTTGTGAAGGTCAAGTATCATATTCAGACCATACTTATTTGCCCAGTCAATAGCCTTCTGAATATATGCAAAGCCTTCCTCTTTATAATTACCGTTCTCATCCTCAACCAGGTCGTAATCAACGGGCACTCTTATATGGTCAAGCTTCCACCCGGCAATTACCTCTATATCCTTTTCTGTGATAAATGTATCATAGCGCTCCTTTGTATGATCACACTGTGAGAGCCATCCACCCAGATTAACTCCATGCATAAAGCCTTCAAGTTTTTTCATATCCACCTCCACAATTAATCTTCAACTTTTTCTAATCTTACATTTCTTATATGTATAGTAGCTGTCGAATTCTGTGCTCCCATATTAAACTCAACACGTCCCTTATCATCGGACTCATCTTCCATGTCAAACTCAAACTCAAAGGTCTGCCATTCAGTTGTCAGATCAACCGGTGTATCAGGGAAATATCTGATCCAGTTTGCTGTCGGAGCTGTAACCGCCGGTTTCATCTGTCTTTCTTCATCAGCATATGCTTCAAAGGATATCTTATACTTAGCTCCCTGCTCCATTGGCATCTCAGGCTGGACAAGCTGGATTGAATACTCTTCTCCACCTTCATCCTCTGTTGTAATAGTTATCTCACCATTCTGAATAACCGCTTCACCCTTACCACCGTTCTGAGCCATAAACTTCCAGTCTACATCATCTGTCAGGTCCTCTGCCTCAGCAAAATCACCATTATGAACGAAGTTTCCTGTCTCGTCAGCCTCTCTCATCTCAAGAACCTTTACAGGCTTCTCAACATTTTCATCATAATTGTCCTTCTGGAAATATCTGACATAATCAACTCTCATCTGAGCCTTTTCGTCAAATGTAGTTGTTTCGTCAGGATCTCCCGGCCAGTCGCCACCGACTGCAACATTAAGTATTACATGGAACGGCTGATCAAACGGTGCCGGATAAGTCTTCTCTTTTCCACCCGGCCACTTTGAAAACCAGTCATTTGTCTCAAAGAACTGTTCTCCATCAACATACCACTTGATAAGACCCGGCTCCCATTCTATTGCAAATACATGATAATCGTTAGAAAAATCGCCATCTTTAAGAGTATATGTACCCTGATTCTGATTATGCGGCTCACCGTAATGAAGTGTACCATAGGTAGTTCCGATGTTATCTCCGAGAACCTCAGCGATATCTATCTCACCGCACTTAGGCCACTGACCGTAATAATCCTCATCCTGAGGCATCATCCAGAACGCAGGAAGGAAGCCCTTTCCCTGAGGAAACTTAATTCTTGCTTCTATCCAGCCATACTTAATATCATGCTTATTCTGTGTGTTTACACGTCCGGAATAGTATTTTACATCTCCGTTTTCATCCTCTGTTTTTACAGGCTGGATAATAAGCTCACCGTCCTTTACATACGCATAGTCTGCACTTGGAACATACGCCTGAAGCTCATGGTTTACCCATCCAACCTTATGCTTCTCCCTATTCCAGTCATCTTCGGAAAGCTCGGTTCCATTAAACTCATCATGCCACACAAGCTTAAAGCCTTCAGGTGCTTCAATCTCATCCTCTGATACATCAGTTGCACTTGTGTCAGTTGCCTCTTCGACCTCTGCATCATTATCAGTAGACTGTGAAACAATCTCAGTTTTTTCTTCCTTAGAAGTTTCCTTCTTATCTCCGCAGCCAGTCACTGCCGACAAAAGCATCATAGAAGATAAGATAATAGCAAAGCTTTTACTCACTCTCTTTCTCATGTTACCCCTCCATAATGATAAATCATAAAATATATCCATTATCATTATAAGGTCTGCCCACGGAAAAATATATCGTTTTCATTACCTATTATATAATAATGTTTACTTATCTTTTTTATCTACTCTATTTATCTACTCTTTTTCATCAAACACAATTCTAATCCTGGTTCCGATTTCCTTACGTGAAACTATCTCAAAATGACCATCATGCTTATCAACTATCCACTTGGCAATCGAGAGTCCCAGTCCGGTTCCCTGAACCTTTCTGGTGTCATCAGCTCTGTAGAACCTCTCGAACATATGCTTGACATCAACCTCGGCCATACCGATTCCGCTGTCCTGAACCTGAATATACGGACACCTTACCTTTCCTATATATGTTCCATCTCCGGACAAAGTACCTTCCTCATTCTTTTCCATAGTTCCAACAGCAAAAACTATCTCGTCACCTTCCTTGGTATACTTTGCAGCATTGTCGACCAGAATTCTCATCGCCTGCTTTATCATAGATGCATCAGCCGTTATATGTATATCTACATTTGGTTCATTATATTTATAGATATGCTTCTCATCTATCATAAGTGACTCTTCATATATCTCTCTCATCACTTCATTAAGTGATACATCCTCTTTTTTCATTTCTGTGCGGCCGGCATCTCCTCTCGCAAGGAAAAGCAGCTGCTCTACCAGATGATTCATATGATCAGACTCATTCTTGATTGCTGTTATGGACTCATCAAGAATCTCTTCATCCTCCTTGCCCCATCTGTCCAGCATATTTGCATAGCCCTGGATAACAGCAATAGGTGTTCGAAGCTCATGCGACGCATCATTAACGAATCTGGTCTGTTGCAGATAGGTCTCATGCATCCTCGCAAGCATGTTGTTCATTGCCGCTTCTATTCCTTCAAGCTCCTTATCATCCAGCTTCATCTTTTGGGTCTGCTCAGGAGAGATATGCTCGATAGCATTTTCTATAGTATGATACTTACTTTCATCAAATGATATACGGCTTATCTCCTCGGCCTTTATCGCCATATCATTTATGGGTTTCAGAGTCTTCTTGATCTTCTTGTACTCTCCGAAGTACGCAAGTGCAATATTCAAAAAATGAAAGAACATAGAGATGCCGACTACGCACATAATTAGAATAAATGCTTTAAATGCATTTACTACCATCTCATCGCCATCTGTAGTTTTAACTATGTACTTTAAACTATCAAAACCATCGCCGTGAGTGGTAAATCGTCTCTCATAGTTAAATCCGATCTTTCCGAAATGTGTCCACTCCTCGGTAATTATCCACATAAAAGAAAGAGCTATAAAAAGAAAAATGTCCGTAGCTAAGAACAGGCCCAGTTTTTTTCTGATCATCTGGCCATGAATCTTATTAGCTATGGACGTCATTTCCTTTGATTCTTGTACTTTTTTACTCATATTTTTATTCTTTCCGAAAGTATTTTTCTATCACTCAGACTTGATCACATATCCAACGCCACGAACAGTCTGGATCATTTTAATGTTATATACCTCGTCAATTTTTGATCTTAGATATCTCACATATACATCTATTACATTTGTTTCACCCAAATAATCATAACCACATACTCTCTCCAGAAGAGTATCCCTGGATAGAACTATATCCATATTTTCAAGCAGTGTTCTGAGCATAACAAATTCTCTGTTCGTGAGTTCTATCTCATGACCATCATATTTAACACTATGTCTGTTAATATCCATCTCAAGCTTCTGCCATACAAGAACCCCTTCTCTTTGTCCTGCTGAATCAGATGGGGAATTTACCGCAGCTGCACTGCCAGCCATCGCAGCACGCAGCTTCAGAGTAACTCTGATACGAGCCAGCAGTTCTTCTATGGCAAAAGGTTTTGTTATATAATCAATGGCACCCGCATCAAGTCCGGACACTTTGTCCATGACTGCGTCACGCGCAGTCAGGAGTATGACAGGTGTATCCTTCTCTTTATGCAGACGCCTCAAAACTTCAAGTCCGTTTAATTCCGGAAGCATTATATCCAAAAGTATCAGGTCATAATCATTACTTGTAGCCATTTCAAGTGCAGTTCTACCATCCATGGCCTTATCCACACGGTAACCCTCGTGCTTAAGTTCAAGCTCCGTAAACCTCGCAAGCTTTTCTTCATCTTCTACTATTAGAATATATGCTTCCATAAAATAATCCCTTTTCTTTATAGTTTTATTATTGACATGGCTTAATTACTCAACAACATCTTCCTTTGCTCTCTCTGCCATATCAGACGCTTTATCAAACATCTGGTTGATATTATCGGAATTGTTTTTTCCTACTATAGAATATCTGCACTCACAGAAGAGTGATATTACAATCGCTACTACAGCCAGTGGAAATGCTGCAAGTAAGAGAAGTAATGAAAGAAGAAGTGGAATCTTAAATATCTGCTCTCCCCTTCGTGTGATCTTCAGCGAATTATTTACTGTATATCTGAAGAACTTCTTAAGTCCTCTTCCCAGGTCTGATGCAAAACTCTTCTCATCAGTATTCTCACTTCTCTCTACTGCGAGATTAACATCGTTATAATTATTAGCAGCTTGTCCGGCTCCGTATGTACTGTATGATACTGTTTCCGGCTTCTTTACCTTGCCCTGCTTCTCAAGTGCGATCATAGCATCGAGCATATCTCCATTTGCTTCCTCAAGTGCCTGCTTTGCATCCTCGTATGAAACATTTGCCTTCTGTACAAGCTTCTCAACCTTTTCAAAGTTATCCATAATATTTACCTCTTTCTTTCATAAATGATTTCACATAACAATTCATATTTATGTGCTTATTTCCTTTTGACAACTCATATGATAGTCTTAATAAATAAAATAATCTTTTATGAAAGATTAAAATAAAATTAAAAAATCAGATTATATGATAATTCAAAGCACATTATATAATAAAATAGCTGATTTTTCACATTATTTATGGTAAAATGTCTTCCCGAGTATATTTTTCCGAAGTTTGAGGTATGCAGTATGATATTTGACGATATGTTAAAAACAGAAAATAAGGACGGCTTTATAGAGAAAACCGGAAGCAAATATAATTATGATAAAGATTTTTTTGCCATAACTAAGGATTATATCTATTCCGATCAGTTTGATGAGGACGTCATGAGACTCAAAAATGGCGACTACTTCTTTGAGCTTCCCAGATGCCTGCTCATTAAAAAGAGCAGATCAAACAGAAGAAGAAGAGTTTTTGTGTTTGAAGATCATAACAAGATCATTCTTCAGTTTTTAAATTATATGCTCATTCGTAAGTACGATCATATGTTTACTGATGACCTATACTCTGCCAGGATTAAAAGCCGAAATCTAAGTCTTTTTGCAAGACTGAAGCGTCTTGATCCTCATCGGGAGTACTATGTAGTCAAGTCTGATATTCACAGATACAGCGAATCAATCGATGCAAAATCACTTGAGAAACAGCTTAGAGATTTTTGTAAGGGCGACGATGAATTTATAGATTTTATTGTCTGGCTCATCACAAGAAATAAGTATTACTTAAATGGTCAGATTGTTGAAGGCTATACATCTGTAATGGGTGGAAACCCTACAGCCGGTTTCTTCTACAACGTTAATCTGATGAACGTCGACAAGCTGATGGCCGACAAGGGCCTTCTTTACTGTAGATATTCCGATGATATCTGTCTGGTATGCAGAAGCAAGGAGGAAGCTGAAGCAAATATGCAGCTCCTTACAGATGAGCTTGGCAAGCTCAATCTTGAGTTCAACCAGGAAAAGTCTGCCATCATTAAGCCGGGCGAGGATTTAGATCTTCTCGGAATTAAATTTGCAGACGGCTATACTGATATAGCAAACAACACATTCAGCAAAGTTACAAATAAGTTCAAGCATAGAGCCAACAGCCTGAACAGATCAGTCAGAAAGGGCAAGCTAAACAGAGAACAGGCTGCGGAAATCATGTCTAGAATAATACATGGATATTTCTATGGAAATGAGAAAAATGCAGACGAAAACGGTCATGTTCATAAGTGGATAGACCGCTTCTTCCCTGTTATTACTTCAACAGACAGACTCAAGCTTATCGACGAGGTAGCTGAGAATTGTATACGTTTCGTCGGAACAGGTCGTAAAACAAATGCCAAGTACAGAGTAACATATACTGACATCAAACAGATGGGCTTTGTTCCACTTGTTTACACTTATTACCACAGAAATAAAGAAATATAGAAAACACACTTGACAAAATCGATACATACTATATAATACCACTTACGGCGAGGATGCACTCATATGAGTGTGCCCGTATGAATATAATCCTGTATCCTTTACGTGGCCTTACGGGCGGCCGGATATACGGATTATATTCGATGCGACCGCGGTCAAGCGGATCTTCCTCGTCTTTTTATTATTATTCTTCCCAGGCACCATCGGCATTAACCCACCAGTCACCTATATAACAGTTGGTAAGCATATAACCGTCAGCTCCGAAGTAATACCATTTTCCATTTATTTTCTGCCATACTGAGCAGGCATACCATCCAAGTGTATCCTCGAACCACCAGCCTGTACTATTTACATGCCATGAGCCTATTCCTTCATATTCCCACGCACCGCTATAGCTCAACCAATAGCCATCTATCCACTCTTCGCTTGCCATATAGCCATCAACATTGAAGTAGTACCACTTGCTATCTATCTTCTGCCACTTTGAATAAGGATACCAGCCGCTTGTATCTTCAAACCACCAGCCCTTTTCATTACATTTCCATGAACCTGTATAAGCATAGCTCTGTGAACCATCTGCATCATACCACTTTCCATCTACCCATTCATTTGAATATTCAGACTGAGTCACAGGAATAGTTACTGTCTTCTTCTGTTCAGCAAATGAACTATTAGTGAATGTTGCAGTATAAGTTCCGACACCTGTTTCTGTTAATGTTGGAGCTTTGGTAACTTCGTAAACAGTTCCTACCGTCTCGGTCTCAACCTCTCCGCAAATACTGCAGGTATGTGAAGCCATAACCTCTTTATTGTCCTCCATCCAGGTGTAAGAAGGTTCACTCCATTCATGCCCTCCATAATTTACACACATGTAGGAAGCAGCGACTATAGTTTTATCTGTACACTCTATATAAACATCCTTACTCTCTATCAGCCACTTTTCTTCTATCTTGGTCTGATACCACTGTTCAGAGGTTCCCTCATAAATAATTTTCTTTTGATCACTATAATCCTTGAATTTTCCTTCCGATATTTCCGTTAGACCGGTTTCGATTGATAAAACTCCGTCAGGTGAGATGTACCAATATGGATCCGCCTTATCCTTTTCCAGGTAATATGACACTGTATCTACAGCCAGATATCCATCATTCATCTCTGATTCTTTTCTGAGCACATCAAATGCAACATCTGTCAGAACCTTATCGTTTTCCACAAGCTTATCAGTATCACACCATTCACAAAGCGGATTATAATCGCGATCCTTTATTCGCTGCGTTGTTGCAACATACTGTGCAGTAGCCAGTCTCAGCTTACGGTCCTTCCAATCACCCTTCCACTTGCCATCTGCATAGATAACATTTCCATCCGACGTTTCTATGGCATTTATTGTCCTATCTGTGAAATAACACTTAATTCCAACCAATCTCGAAAACAGTGATTTTCCGATTTTTGTTACGGAATACTGAAGAACATCAAAAAACTCACCATAGGTCATTTCAAACACATACAGTTTATCATCAAACGGAAACATCTCGTATATATCAGATGCTTTGATATCAAGCTTGTCTCCCATTACTACATAATCCTTCCTAAGTCCACCACTATTGATAAATGCAACATCAGCCTTGCCGCCTCTCAGCAGCATTGAAGTTATCCAGTTTCCTGCGGTACAGGAGCGCTTGCCGCTCTCCTCCATAAACTCATTTCTATAAGCAGACTCAGTGATATATCCGATATCTTCCTTTAGATATTTGTCCGCATCTTCAATTGCAACATCCGTTATAGCAACTATTTCGGGATCAAGCTTATCTGCATTCTCAGGAATATTATACATCCCAGCTCTGTCATCTGTTACCCATACATATCTCTTATCATTTACAGCATTAAATGTCACTTTTCCATCAACCAGCTTAAAACCAAATTCTGCCCAGCAATAAGTCTGCGCATTACAACATCCCTGGATGTACTTTACTCCTTCGGCTGTTTCATTGCTGCTTACCTTATGCATATGTCCTCCCATAACCAGATCAACGTGAGTTCCTCCGCCAATTGCTTCTGCAGCCTCCTTCGCATCACCATGATAGAGAAGTATAGTTGCATCACACCGTCCGCTCTCCTCAAGTTCTTTTGCAATCTGATTTACCTCGGCAAAATTCTTTTTTGTTTCATAGCCTTCGCCGGTAAAAACATTATAGGCAACAGATGTACCATATTCATCGGCATAACCTATTACAGCTATACGCACATTTATCTCATTTCCATCATCATCAGTTGCCACCTTGTCAATGATTATATAATCATCAGCAAAATCGACCTTTTGGTCATATTTATAGAGATTGGCACAAACTACAGGGATTTTGTTTTCTCCTGAAATGGTAGAGAAATCATAATCTCTCATGGTTTTATCACTATCAACCACTGTTTCAATATGCCAGTCAAACTCGTGATTACCAATTCCTACCACATCATAATCCATAGCAACATATGCCGCAGATAGAGACTGTCCCTTAACCAGGCTTGACATGGTATTACCCTGATAGATATCACCTGTATCTACCAGCAATGCTTTTTCCTTACGGTAGGCATCACCATAACCTCGTACATCCTTTATCTTATCGGCTATATAAGCAAGTCTGTATTCCATCTCCCCATTATATTCTGCCGCAATATACCCATGATTGTCAGTTGTTTCAAAAACCATGAGCTTATATATATCCTCATCATCGGCATAGGAGACAAAGTTTCTCGAACATAGGAAGCCTAAACACGCTATAGTAATAAAAAGCGCTACTAAAACTCTATATCTGGCACTTCTCATCATTTAGGGATTTCTCCTTCTATATTCTCATTGAGCCAGTCCATATGAAGCAGACTCTTTTCATCCATACTTTCAAGTGCCACACTGACACCTCGTTTATTATGATACTGCTGCACCTGCATGGTTCTTCCGTCTCTGGTATGTATCTCTCCGAAGAAAGGCCCCAGTTCTCCCTTGATAACGGAGTTTTTCATAAAGGAAAGCATCTTCTTGGTCTGATATACATTTCCCGGGATTCTGACATCAACTACACCTGTTGATATACCAAACCAGTAGTTGGCTGCCCTTTTCACTCCCTGAGCCTCAGTTATATCCCACGCACCGGAGAGAACTGACTGAACTATCTGTACATAATACTTGCCCCAGCTGAAATAAGCTGAACCTATATACTTATCTCGCTCCTCTTCCATCTTGAAGACACCCTGTCTTCCGGTGGTAATCTGTTTTGTTGAGTACTCAAGATCGGCATAGTAGGATATACCTTCTTCCTTCCACTCAGCCTTATAGGAGGTATCATCCGATCCCTTCGGTGTCTTGATTGACACTTTGCATTCAGGGTCCATAAGGGACACACCAATTGCAAATGCATTCAGGTTCATAATACTCAGACTGTCATTACCTCTTATCAGATATCCGATCTTCCTTTCACCAGGTGTTGCCTGATTCAGAAGCAGAACATTTGCTGTATATACTCCCATCAGAAATGCAGCCTCATAGAATTTACCCTGATAACATCTTACTGAAGAGTATGTACTGTCAAGCGAACAGTTGAGGAACTTTATGCTCGGGGTATGTACTGCAGCACTGAGTGTTTCCTGTAACATATCCGGTGTTACGGTAAATACTATCTCATTCTTCTCATGAATAGCCTTGCCGATTGCATAATCTATTCCGCCAAGATCCTTTGCTATATAGCTGTGGGTAACAACGTTAGTGTCAGTCATCTCATCTACATAAAGCCTGCCGGCCTCGTGGCTGTCAACCCATCTGGAATCTTCAATTCCGACATCATAGACAAATGCAACCTTAAGCGGAGATTGCCATGTATATTTCTTTGTTCTTGAGAACAGACTCATAAAGCTTCCGGTCTTTTCCTCGCCAATAGGTGCATTTGCGAGATAAGCTGTATCCTCGATAGTATTTCCCAAAAACTCGTTATGAGCCATTTTGATGTTATTTATTATCTGATCGTCCGAAGAATCCTCAATAGTTTTGAACGGGAATATGGATATATAAACCAGGAAGGCATCACTGATATGATACTCATCTTCTATTCCCAATGCCTTCTTCAGATTTCTGCTGAAACGGAAGAAGGATGATTTAAGATCCGCACACAGATCTTCAGGCCATTCATTCTCCAGATCCTGTCCCATGATATCAGCAAGCTTCTGATATGCTCCGGGCTCACTGAATACTATAAGGAAGTTTTTTGTGACCTTATAGAAATCCATGTACTCATAATAAACCTGAACCTCCTTGAAGCTGTTCTTTCTCGGAATGATTCTGGTAACATCAGCAAGGATAAACTCTGTTCCACCGTATTTTGAAACAGATACTCTCTTATTACCCTCCTGAACATAATAGCAATTCATAAATTCATAAACCTTTATGGCATCTCTTATTCCTTCCTGGAGATAAGAATCATACAGGTTTGACCACTTAACCGCAAATTCAGTACCATCCTCAAAAAGCGGCATAAAGTTATTTGCAAATGCATTATTTCTAGCTGCTTCTTTGTTTCCCTTGATTCTATCGAGAGGAAGCTCCATAAGTCCGAGTCTGGTCTGACCCACGTTATCCTTTACCTCTTCCATAAGATCAAGAACCGGAAGGTATGGCGAAATCCCCTTCTTATGTGCTTCTCTGACTGCTTCATCCCCAAGCTTCTTAGCTGCTTTATAATCTTCTCTCATACTCTTCTCCTCTGATTAATTATTTTTTTGTGGCAAACCTTGCAGCAAGTCCCGGTTCTTCATCTACGTGAAGATATATGGCCGATAAAACTATGGCTCCTACCGACGCTATAGTTACCCATACATTACTCGAAGGCATCATTTCCAAAAAGTTAATATCCATACCAAATCTGTTACTTAGTGACAAAGTAGCAATTATAACCAGTACAAATGCTAAGCCATAATAAATAATAGGTCTGTAATATCTATGATATATTTTAGAATAATCATTGTTACTCTTAAAGTTCTTTGCCTGTGAAACCATAGCAGCCGGCATAAGTATAATGGCAATGATCATCAACAATATCTCAAAATTACTGAATATATAGACAAATGCACCGCCAAGCATCTCAGTCAGCATAATCATTAATGCAAACACCATTGCAACATTTCCCGCCGCCATAACTATTGCGCCCTTAGTCATAATGTCCTTATTATATGTGAATAGTCCGACTGACAGCATACCATCTCCAACTGCAGATCCGACAACTCCCAAAACAATAACCCAAAGAAGTAATGTATAAAAGCCACTAAGGTATGCAGTCACACCTTCCATATTATTAAATGTCTTGAATGCAGCGATTATATTTACAACTGCCAGAATTCCCCACAAAATACCTGCCAAAAGGCCGAATATATTCAGACTGTCGGCAAATTTCTTCTCATTTGCGCTACCATATCGATCTGCACCGGCAAATCCAAATCCAGGAGAAGCCGCACCGGCTGCACCACCGGTTGGATTGTAATATGCATCGTTCGCAGAACCGTTGTAAGCTCCGCTGAAGGCACCTCCGTATGTCGGACCTGATGGAGCAGGGTTCCCCCAGCCCTCCGGAGGAGTTTCTCCCGGAAGAAGGTTTCTTCCGGATAGTATCTCTACCTTAACATCTATTATCAAAGAATCAAGATTTCGTCTGGAATCAAGAATCAGCTGCATACCATTTGCAAGCCAGGTTGATGTTATTCTGCTTCCCTTTACCGACGAGCCCGTCTGGCTGTCTGTATCCTGATATGCCCACATACCATTTTGCTTGAAGAAGTATCCATGATGTGCGGAAACCTTCGAATTCTCCACACGTATATGTGCATCCTCTGCAGTACCGATTACAAGCTTACTCACGCCCATACTTTCCGCCAGACTATCCAGTGAATAATTCTTATCACCATCTACATCTATTATTCTAACAGTAGCTCTGTCATTCATCTTTTAACCCCCCGGGTATTACTTCTATATCCTTAAAAACAATCGACACCTACCAGCTTCTCGGTCCATTCTGTCCACCATA
>DGHK01000018.1:13397-55386 GCA_002392655.1 Lachnospiraceae bacterium UBA3850
CCATATCCACCACCCATAGAATATGTTGATGTATTATTCGGGTTTTCATCCACATGGAGAAATATCCCTGAAAAAACGACTCCGAGAATCATAACCAGACTCTGCCATTTATTATTTAACGACGAAAAGATATAAGAACCACCGATTCCAAGTCTTCCGCCCACTGACATCATAGTAATAATCAGCAGGAGAATCGTTATTCCATAATAAATAATCGGCCTGTAAAATCTGCTGTATATCTTTGTTCCCTCGTTATTCATCCTGAAATTTTTAGACTGTGCCACCAAAGTCATAGGACTTAATATAAATGAAATAATAAGAGCTACCGATTCAAAGCTACTGAATAAGTAACCAATTGCTCCACCTAAAACAATTATTAACAGCAGGAAAATTGTGGCCATTGCTGTAACACTTCCTATAGCAAGAATCGTTGAGCCTCTGCTCATAAGCTCCTTATTGTAAGACAGCAGACCAACTGACAGCATGACCATTCCGACAAGCATACATATCTGAGCAAGTATAAGAACCCATATAAGCAGTCCATAGCCTCCCGAAACGGTAGCTGCCTGGGTCAGGGTACTAAAATCTATAAAGAAATATATAATACCTATAAGACCTACTATTCCCCAGCATATACCTGCTAAAATGCCAAATGTATTTTGTCTGTTCATAAATCTCTGTTCATAGGTATCTCCAGATCCGCTATATGATCCACCGTTTCCATATCCCATATTCGGACCGGCACCACCGCCAGCTCCTTCGATTCCTCTGGCTGCATATCCATACATACCCGCTGATCCGTTATTTAGCGGTATCTCACCTGGAAGCAGCTGCCTGCCGGAGCTAATTTCCACTTCAACCTCAATGATGGTAGAATCCGGATACTGCTTCGAATCAAGAATAAGTCTCATTCCGTTTGAGAGCCAGGTTGAGTGAATCTTCTCTCCATCCACAGATGAACCGGCTTCACTATCCATATCCTGATAAGCCCACATATGATCCTGCTTGAAAAAGCAGCCATGATGTTCGGAAACCTTCGGATTATCAACCTTAATCTGACAGTCATCTGCCGTACCTATAACCAGAACCTCCAGTCCCAGTCCATCTCTTAATGCATCCAGAGAAAACTTCTTATCACCATTAACATCCCTGATTTTAATTATAGCTCTGTCGTCCAATTACAAATCCCCCTATGTCTTTTATTTTTCTTAAAATCTATAACGTAGCTTGGTTTTTGACACTATACGCTATTATACCATTTAATATAAAAACTGTACAGTATACAAAGCATCTAAAACCTTGATGGATACTGGGGTTTTTGATACAATTATAAGTACTTTTAAGGAGATATAATATGGATAAAAAAAGCATACTTATAAAGAAAATCAGGTGGGAAAGAGTTTGGATATACTTCTATCCCGAAAGCTATGATAAAACCACCAACATACACCTCTCTAGTATGTCAGGCGAAAAGCTGTTTGCTCTCAAAGCATGCGAAGAAGAAAAGGCCTACAGGATAAATATATCCAATCCGGGAAACTGCAAGATGCTCCCTGTTGGAATATATAAGCTGCAGACAGATGACGGATCAGATGTGGAGATAGTTGAAAGTCCGAATCCCAAGTTCTATAATCGTCAGTTTCTGTACTTTCACACTGAAAGAGCCTTCAGAGTCCAATTCACGTATAAAAATGGGTTCAAGCTCAGAGTCACCGACATAAAGCTGAAGCTTGGTTTCCTTAAGTCCATCAAATCGGGTATTCGAAGAACTAAAAATGACAGTGCAAAGAAGATACTGAAAGCTGTCTATAATATCGAGTACAAGCTCTTTCACAGAAAGAAAGCTGCAGATATTCATAAAATTAAAAAACCAAATATTCTTCTGATGTCTGATCAGAGCGAGGAAATGGGCACCAATATGATCGCTCTTAAGAAGAAGCTGATAAGCGAAGGCTATAAACCCAAAGAAGCCCTCCGCGCAGTAACCACTAAACATTACAGTTTTTTCCATTGGATTAAGACTCTCAAGCAGATAGCATCGGCTGATTTTATATTTCTTGATGACCACAGCCAGACAACTGACTGGCTGACAATCAGAGGCACTATCATAACCCAGCTATGGCATGCAGGCGCAGGCTTTAAATCAACAGGCTATAGCAGATTCGGATTGCCTGCAAGCCCTGCTCCTGATTCAGGGCATCGCCAGTACACTTACGGAATCGCTGGCTCTATAAAAATACGTCACTTCTTCTCAGAGGTCTGGGGAATTAATGATGAGCAGGTGCTTCCAACCGGGATGCCAAGACTGGATGAATTTCTGGATAAGGATTATATGGAGAAAACGAAGGAAAAGCTGCTGACTGAGTACCCCGAATTATGTAAACCATATGTAGATGGGCAGCCTCGAGAAAAAAAGGGACATATCATTCTGTTTGCTCCAACCTATCGTGGTGAAAACAAAAAAAATGCCTACTACCCTTTTGACAGGCTTGATATGAGGAGATTATATAGATTATGCAAGGAAACAGATTCTCTCTTTATATTCAAGATGCATCCTTTTGTTACTTATCCTGCTCCGATTCCGAAAAGCTACAGAGACAGGATTATCGATATGTCAGGCTATTCCAATCTGAATGATCTGTTTTATATCACGGATCTTTTGATTACAGATTACTCCTCTGACATATACGAATTTTCTCTTATGAAAAAGCCTATGCTGTTTTTTGCATTTGATATTGATGCATACAGTAAGTCCAGAGGCTTCCACAGAGATTACAGAACAAATGTGCCCGGAAAAATTGTGGAAAGCTTTGATGATATGATTGATGCAATTCTTAATAAAGACTTCGAATATGAGAAGGTCGAAAAGTATATAGAGAACAATTTTGATCATGTGGATACACACGCCTGTGAGCGTGTTATTGACTGGATAATAAGAGGAAAGCCGCATCCATAGGAAGCGGCTTTTCTTTTAATAAGTCCTTTTGAAGTTTGCAACATCTTCTTTAAAATGAGAAAGCTGATTTTTGTACTCCGTAACATCCTTTTCCTTCAGCTTTCCTGCTGATATTTTTTCATCCAAAAGCTTTTCGAGCTTTTTTATATTTTCAACTGCATTATCCTTGTAATTGTTGCTGAGGTCAACTCGGATCTGATTGATCACTTCCTCAAGTTCTTTATCCTTTTTATTAAACAGCCCCATACTACCTCCAAGCTAAGTTCAACTCTTATACCCAGTCAAAGCTTCTTTCAACTGCTTTCTTCCAGCCTCCAAGCTTCTTCTCCCTGTCTTCCTCTGATATTTCAGGTTTATATACTCTATCTATACTGATGACTGTTCTGAGTTCATCCTTCGAATCCCAGTAACCAACTGCAAGTCCCGCCAGGAAGGCCGCTCCCATAGCAGTACTTTCCACACAGTTCGGACGGACAACTGTAGCATTTATTATATCCGCCTGAGTCTGAAGGAGGAAATTATTAGCAGAAGCACCGCCGTCAACTCTGAGTTCACTCAGCTTCACTCCAAGATCCTTCTCCATAGCGGAGAGTACATCATTTGTTTCATATGCGATAGACTCAAGTGTTGCCCTTATAATGTGATACTTATTTACACCTCTTGTTATTCCTACTATCGCACCTCTTGCATACTGATTCCAGTAAGGAGCACCAAGTCCGGTAAATGCAGGAACCACATAGCATCCGTTAGTGTCAGGGACCTTCATCGCCATATATTCCGAATCCACGGCACTATCTATAAGTCGCATCTCATCTCTCAGCCACTGTATGGATGCACCTGCAACAAAGACCGAGCCTTCAAGTGCATACTGCACTTTTCCATCAATTCCCCAGGCAATAGTTGTTACAAGTCCGTTGTCTGAGAATACAGGTTTATCTCCTGTATTCATAAGCAGGAAACAACCGGTTCCATATGTATTCTTGGCATTTCCCTTTTCCCAGCACTGCTGCCCGAAAAGTGCCGCCTGCTGATCACCTGCTATACCTGCAATAGGTATCTCCCGGCCAAGTATATGCTTGCTCGCATTTCCATATACCAGGCTGCTGTCCTTTACCTCAGGAAGCATACAGGCAGGAATGCCCAGCTCGCGAAGTATATCCTCGTCCCACTTAAGCTCGTTTATGTTGAACATCATAGTACGGGATGCATTTGAATAGTCTGTAACATGCACTCTTCCATGTGTCAGCTTCCATATAAGCCATGTATCAACAGTTCCGAAAAGCAGTTCTCCCTTTTCTGCTCTTTCACGCACACCTTCTACATTTTCAAGAATCCATCGAAGCTTCGTTGCTGAAAAATAGGCATCTATAACAAGACCTGTCTTCTGTCTGATAAGCTCCTCGAGTCCTTTTTGCTTAAGCGAGTCAGAATACTCTGCTGTTCTTCTGCACTGCCATACTATGGCATTATATACAGGCTCCCCAGTTTTCTTGTCCCATACTATAGTAGTCTCTCTCTGATTCGTAATTCCGATTCCGGCAATCTCATCAGCACCTATACCGGCTTTTGCCATTGACTCCACAGCTACACCAAGCATAGTAGACCATATCTCATTTGCATCATGCTCAACCCAGCCCGGTTTAGGATAAATCTGGGTAAACTCTCTCTGCGCAACTGATACTATCCTTCCGTTATGATCAAAAAGAATAGCTCTGTTACTGGTGGTACCCGCATCAAGCGCCATTATATATCTGCTCATTTCATCTACCCCTCATCTTTTATTTATACCTTCTCTACTCTTCAACCTTAGAAAAGAACCGTTTCAGTTCTATCATAGGAATCGGTTTTGAATATTTGTAACCCTGAAGATATGATGCATGCATATTGATACATCTCTTTTCGTCATTTTCATCTTCAACGCCTTCATAAAGAACCGAATAATCCAGTTCAGAAAACATACCTGCCAGGCTTTCTACCATCTTTTCAGATTTCTTATTCTTTTCACTTGCAAGTACCAGAGATCTGTCAAACTTGATTATATCAAAAGGAAGCCCCATAATTCTTTCCATATTTGAATAGCCTGTTCCGAAATCATCCAGATAGAACTTTATTCCATCATCCTTAAGTTCTTCTATGATATTCTTCATAACGATAAAGTCGCTCTCACTCTGAGACTCTGTAATTTCAATTGCTATTTTTTCCTTAGGAATTCCACTGTCATTTATAATCTTCCTTATATCTTCAGTGAACTGATCATCACGCATCTCAAGAACAGAAACATTTATTGATATTCTCGTCACTTCATAATTTTTTTCAAGCAGGTATTTGATCTCATCACATGTCTTCTGTAAAATTATCTGGGTAAGTACATGTATATATCCGTTTTCTTCAGCAAGTCCGATAAATCTATCCGGATACAGCATCCCAATCTCCGGGAGCTTGAGTCTCATAAGAGCCTCTGCCGTATCATACTTGCCTGTTTTGATATTATATACAGGCTGACAATATGTAAGAATTCTCGGATCTCTCAGATCCTTCTTTCTGGATATGTCCTCAAGCTCCTTAAGAACCTGCTCATATTTATTGAATCTCTCAACATCCTCATATTCAATCATATGAACAGTATTCATCTCCATATGATCATGAATTACTTTTATAAGGCTGATATATTCATTCCTTCTGCTGATTTCTTCAAAAGACTCGCCCATTACTATCTTGAAATCATACTTAAAGCTTTCATACTCTATATAGAATGCGTTGATTATCTTGTTCAGTCTGTTTTCATAATCAGGATTATGATACTTGTCAGCAACAAGAATTACATGTCCATTGCTTACCTGGAAAAGTACGGCCTGTTTGAAATGCTCACTAGAAAGTAATCTTATCTTTTCCTGAATCTCTTCTGTGAAGCTTGCACCTTCCACATCAAAATCAGGAAGATACAGGCTCATAATTATAATATCCCTCTTCTTTTCATAGTTATATCTGACCAGATCTTCCATAGCTCTTGAATCAACTGCACCCAGTTCGATATCATATGGATTGGAATGAACGAGATAGAACATAGCCATTACCGGGAACAAAAATGATACCACTGTATAGGAATTCTGATTACATATGTTCTGCAATATGAGCAGTATAAATGCAACCACCATGGTACCGTAGAATCCATACATAACCTGTTTATAGAGTCTCTTTCTATTGGCAACCATCAGGAAAACAATTATCGATATAAATCCCAGATATCCCCACATAAATATATTCATACCGGTTACTACCCGACCACTATTTGTAATCTTAAAGCTTTTTCCGGTAACTGTGGTAATAATATCCGCCACGATAACTAACACATAAAGTGAAACAGAAACTGCCATAACAGGAAGCTTCTTAGGCGGTTCAAGATGCTGCAACACAACTATATATACAACATATAAAAGAAGATTTGAAAACAGAAGTGCATGGTATGCACACCTTAGAATATATACCCATCTGTAATTACCATCTGTTATGCCTGTATACATATCGTGATATAACACATTTACAAAGGCTGCAGCAAACAGGTATATAATTAGATTCAGAAATATCTTGTAGCTTCTGGTTTTTTTGACATACGAAGTAAACACCAATACTGTTATCAATAAACAGATGGCTATAACCGTAATATCCCCAACTGGACTATATTTATCAAAATACTGCTGTATTCCGGATTGTTCCATATAGTCTCCCCATAATAAATATGTCAAAAAATGCACACAATAAGCTAATTATATTATAGCTTAATGTGTGCATTTTCACAACATTATTCGTATTTTGTAAAGTACTTATTACGCTTACTCTACATTTTTTAATGCTTCATCCATCGGTATCTTCTTTATTCTTCTATAGTCAAATACCATTACTATCAAATAAGCAATAAATACAAAGCCAAACATCTTGATGAGTCCCGGAACTGAGATAACAAAGTTAAACCAGCCTTCCATTGACATCAGGTATATCTTGAATACCTGATTCATCAAGAAGTATCCAAGAGCTATACCGACTATACACGAAATTACTACAACTATTGTAGTCGTCAGCAGATAAAGTGAACTGATCTCTCCGTTTTCATATCCGAGAATCTTAACCATTGATATAGAATTCTCATTCTTCTCAATGATTATCTTGGTAAGAAGATATATAAGCACCGCGGAAAGAATGATGCAAAGATACTGGAAGTAGACCATATATCCTCCGATCGAGTGATCAAGCTGTCTGGATATTTTCAGGACATCATCAATAGTGATAGTTGTTGCAACATACTTATCATCTATTCCCTTTATCTCATCATCTGACATATAACCTGTGAAGTAATCCGCGTCCTTGTCAAAGCAGCTGCGGTAGTTATCATCCGGCATAAATACTGTAAGTGCACCTGAATAATCATATATTCCCGCCACCCTAAACTCATATATCGTATTATCATACTTCTCGCCGAGCTTAATTGTATCTCCCTGCTCAACATCATACTTATCGCTGAAGGTCGTGGATATATAAACCTCATTCTCCTCCAGGCTATGTGGTATATTTACATATTTACTGTCTTTTTCTATTCCATAAACAGATATTGATTCTTTATATTCGCCTTTTTCAAATTCAAGCGAAGTCATACAGAAGCTTTCAGCCGAAGAAGTTGTAGTTTTCAGTCTGTTTCCGTCTTCATCCACATTTTCTTTAAGAACCATCTGATTCTTTACGAACATCATATCTGCTACATTTTTCTGATACTTGTCCAGCGACTCAGGGAAGCCTACTGCCATCGACATCATTAGCATTACAAATGTAATTCCCAGCATAAGTACTATATAGTTAGGAATGTTCTGAAGCAGTACTCTGACTCTGAAACGACTCATAAACTTCCAGGAAGGAATTCTCATAGCCTTCTTTCTCTTCTTGATCTTGAGATCATGACGCAGGAAGGAAAGTGGTGAAAATCTCATCATTCTTGCTATTACTATCAGATTGACTACAAACATGATAATAACAGGTATGAGCGTTGTTTTTATAAATGCCTCAGATGACCAGATGGTCTCATAGGTTGGAAGGCTGTATGAATTATAATACATATTGATAACTATGCTCTTCATACAGGTATATCCGAGGATATTTCCGATTATAGCTGCTATAAGTGTTACCAGAACCGGCATTGTCATATAGTGAACAACCAGCTCTCCCTTTGTGTAGCCCGAAGCACGCAGGGTTCCGATAACCGAAGCCTCTTTTGTGATCGTGTTGCTGATCGTTATGGCAAAGATAAATGAAAGCACTGCTATAAGTATATAAAGCATTATACCTGATATTGTCTTATCGCCACCCATATCATTTGTTGCAAAGTGAATTGCTTTGTTAGAATAATTCGGCAGGAAGCCTTCTATCTCAGAATCACTAACTACTGCCTGGGAAATAAGCGAGCCCATTACATTTTCAGAAAGCGTCTTCTCTTCTTTTTCATCCGCCGGCTTATTCTCATAGGTCCATGCGTAGTTGTAATGAGCTGATTTACTGAGTCTGTCAAAGCCTTCATCTGTCACTATCGCAACATCAAAATATATGGCATCGAACATCGAGTCAGTTGGCTTCTCATAAAGAGTGCTGTAATTAACGAGCGCTACAAGAGCCGTAACCTTGTAATCATTTCCTCCTACTTTTATAGTATCTCCGACCTTGATTTTTACATTATCAGCATGCATCCTATCTATGGCTATCTCATTTTCATTTGATGGCATCTTACCCTTATGTATGCTGTAAAGATCCACATCATCACGGTCTTTATATATACGGATATTTCCATCCTTCTTGCCGTCAAGGTCTCTATCCTCAACTGCATCCTTATAGAAGTTTTCGTAAAGCTTTATTTTAACAGGCTTGTAATTTGGATCTTCAAGATCGTACTTTTCAACCGCCTTATCGTATTCCTTATCAACTTCCTTCTCTACTTCTTTATGTGCTTCCTCCTTCGCCTCGTCAAGAGCCTTCTGATAATCTTCACTATCAGCAAATACTGCAAATGTTCTGTCATCCATAGAAGCCTTAAGGTTTTCATCAACCGCCTTCTTTACTTCCTTATCAGCCTCCGCGTAACCCTTATCGAGATAGTACTGTCTGATGTCAGCCTTTTCACCCTTTTCAACTGCACTGATCAGCTTCTCATCAGCCTTCTTGTTAAGCTCAAAGCATCCGTCCTCGAGATTGTACTCTTTCTTTTTATTCTCTGCTGATGTAAGCATGCTGTTATTTGCAACAAACATACCGGATATAAATCCGATCATCAGTATGAGAAAAAGTGCTATAACTGTATATTTCTGCCATTCTCCAAAAAGCTCTCTAGTAACACGTCTTTTAAGAGGACTCTTTATCTTCTTCATCTTTCTTCCTCCGAAGGTTTACCAGTCAAGTTCCATTGCTGTTACTTTGTTATCATTTATGTTGTTATGTCTCACGACACCATCACGAAGCTTTACAACATGATCAGCCATATTCTTAATGGCCTCGTTATGTGTAACCATAATTACGGTATTTCCGTACTTCTCATTTACCTCTTCAATAAGTGCAAGTATCTCCTTCGATGTGTTGTAATCAAGAGCACCTGTCGGCTCATCGCAAAGAAGTATATCAGGATTCTTCACTATCGCTCTTCCGATTGAAACTCTCTGCTGCTGTCCACCCGAGAGCTGATTCGGAAGCTTATATCTGTGATCAAAAAGTCCAAGTGTTTTAAGAAGATCGTCTATATCCAGCGGATTATCAGATAGATATGCTCCAACCTCTATATTCTCCTTAACGTTGAGATTGGGAATCAGGTTGTACATCTGGAAAACATACCCCAGATGCTTACGTCTGTACTGAGTAAGTCCCTTCTCTCCCATCTCTTCAAGCTTATCTCCATTAATTGAGATATAACCTGAATCAGGATTATCAATTCCTCCAATTATGTTCAGGAGGGTTGACTTACCGGAACCGGAAGGTCCGAGCAGTACACAAAACTCACCCTTTGCAACAGTGAAGTTCATTCCTCTAAGAACCTCCTGTCTTGTATCTCCTGAACCAAAGCCTTTCTTAAGATCAACTATTTCAAGAAACTTTCTTTCTTCTTCTGACATGATGCCCTCCTTAATTTCTTTTAATATATGAACATTCATTCATATATTCACATTTACATACTATATACTCGGTTTAGGAATTTGTCAAGCACAAAATAAAAGCGAGCCCTATTCGCAGCAAAAAAACTGCAAATAAGTCTCGCTGATTACTCATAAACCGAATCGTTGTAAGCTATACTGCTACAACAACTGTGATGACGATCGTATGAACAGATATGATATCTGCCAGCTACTCCCTCGTTTGTGCATTAAACTGTATCAGACATCTAACTGATTGTCAACCCATTAATTCAGCTTTACTTCTCCCCCGGCTTAAGTCTCTTTGATGAGAACATAACAAAGAGTGCGGCTATTCCAAGCTGAACAAAAACCGAAATAGTCAGCCATACATTTGTACTGTATAACCATTTCCAAAAGCTGCCTACACTCATTAGCTGTCCGAGTGATATATTGGAAAGCCTGTCTGTAAAGAAGATGATAAATGTATGAACCGGATTTATAAGCTCCAACGACATTGTGAATAATAACCCATCCGAATCGCCACGTGTCATAGCATGCACCAGAGAAGGAACATATGTTACTGCATAGATTCCAAAGTATATAACATATGAAAGCACAACTGCCGTGATAGTCTTCTTACATACTGAAGAACAGAATATACCTATACTTCCCGAGAAGATAGCATAAATAAATGCCAGAATTATATACTCTATAAGAGTCGACCACCTCTGACCACCGATTATAAAGGATACTGCCATGAGTGGAACACTGGCAAACACATATATCATCACTCTGATTACCGCAGAAGCAAGCTTTCCGATAATGATAGAGCTTGTGTTTATGGATGTGGTAAGAAGCACATCCATGGTCTTCTTCTCCCGTTCTCCCGATATCGAGGTTGCTGTAATTATAGGCACTATAAGTCCTATGATAACAAGCTGAAAAACACCAACAGTAGGGAAAAATGCGGAATAGTTCCTGTAAATCTGCGTATTATTCGGTCCTGAATATCTGACGGAAGTATTATTCGCAAGCATTGTCAGCAGAAATGCTATCGTAAGCACTCCTTCGTATGCAAACAAGCTCCATGAAAATTTCATACTTCTGGAGGTTACCTTCAGATCCTTACTTACTATTGGATTCATCCTAACTTTTGTCATGCACTCACACCTCCCGTCAGATTTACAAACAGGTTCTCCAGATTCTTCTCATCTCTGTGAAATGCACTTACTATAATTCCATTATTCATAAGTGCCATAATTATCTGATTACTTTTTGTATCATCCGGAACACCACTTAGTGTTATCTCATTTTCTTTGCTGTATACAATCTGAACATCAGGAAATGCAGATAGAACATTCATCACCGTTTCAGGATAACCTCTGTAAGAAATGATAAGTCTGCTCATATCAGTTCCCATCTTCAGTATATCCTCCAGCTTTCCTGCTGCAACAAGCACACCCATGTTCATGACACCTATGGCATTACACATCTCAGCTATATCGGAAAGGATATGTGAACTGATCATTATAGTTTTACCCATAGAGTTAAGATTTATAAGAAGCTCTTTCATCTCAATTCTCGCTGTAGGGTCAAGTCCGGATGATGGTTCATCCATTACAAGTAGCGGCGGATCCGACATGAGTGCTCTGGCTACACATAGTCTCTGCTTCATACCTCTAGACAAGGCATCAACATAAAACTCTCTTTTATCCTGCAGATTAACAAGATCCAGCAGTCTTGAGGAAGCTTCCTCGATGTCTCTGTAAAACATGCCATTGCAGGAGCCGTAAAACTCGAGATACTCCGAAACCTTCAGATTATCATAGACTCCGAAAAAATCCGGAACATATCCTATTCTATTTTTCAGATCCTTAACATCACTGTTATTAAGTCCTCTTGTAATACCGTCAACAGTTACGGAACCGGCAGTTGCCCTGAGAAGCCCGCAGACTATTCTCATGGTTGTCGTTTTTCCGGCACCGTTAGGCCCGACAAATCCGAACAGATCTCCCTTGGGGACTCTGAGAGTCAGACCCCTTACTGCAGGGAACTGACCGTAGTTTTTATATAAGTTTTCTATATATAACATTTACATGTCCTCCCCATTAGTATTCATCATATGGCTGAAATGAAACAGAATCATAGAAGCATCTAAAGGATATTTCTTCTTTATCTGTCTTCGAAGCTCCCTTTGTCACACCAACAGCTAATGCCTGTTCATTACCCGTATATGAAGCTTCAAGAGCTATATAAAGCGCTGCAAGTTCACTGGATTTTTCTATATCTCCATCCTCGTAAGCAGGCATGAGATATTTATTTTGCAGTTGACTGTTATTTATAAATGACCCAGAACTATTATTATTCAGATTTAACTCTACATCGACAGTAGCATTGGGTTCAACATCCTCTACCACCTCACACCCCTTGAAGGTTGAAACATACATATAGTCCAGATGCTGTCCTGTTTTATTGCATACCTTCACGACATATGGATCATTTTCCGATGCTATGATTTCAATACTTCCCTCCGGCTTCGTTTCAGATTCAAGTTCGAAGCAGGTTGATTCATAAGAATTTCTCGGAGAATAATGAAGCTTCATATTGCTTAGCCCCTGCTCCAGCTCTGCTCTATATTTTACATTTTCATCATAGATATAGCTTCTTGATAAACAACGCCCTGTACAGTAATTTTCCTTTGTTTTTACGTCCCATTTCTTATGCCCCGCAGAATAACCGAAGACATATGTTGATATAGTTTCATTTTGATAATTAGTAAGCTCTATGGATTTAATGCTATCATTCTTTGAGGCAGAGCCTATACTCATCAGGAACATGATCAGGACAAAAACTACTGTAATACCCGGAATGATTATCCACATCAGCTCCCTTTTCTTTACTGCCTTTAATATGAGATAAATGATCGGCCCCACAAGAACCACATAAAGTATGATCAGAATTGAGATTAGCCCCGACAGTTCTCCGGCAGGTTTTTCCATATATCCCTGCACATTCTCAATATCATACATATCAAGACTAGTTATCTTCTCTTCATAAGTCAGATTTTTTCCTGCTATATATGCTATACTTTTAAACTTTTCCTGATAACGTAAAATATCGTCATTATCCAGAATAAGTATTTTAAACTCAAGATCAGGGTTTGTTCCTGCCAGCGGAACATTTATCGAAACATACTCCGTTTGCTGTGAAGCTATACTTATCGATTTACTGTATCCGGTAAAGCCTGATCCCTGACTGCTTGTCATCACAACTACACGACCATCAAATGCCTTGGACTTGTTTTTTACTTCAAGCTCGAAGGTATAATTCTTTTTACTTGCTTTAATGGTTACATTAATTCCAAAATCAGAATTTGAAGCTTCAGCAACTGTACCGAATAAAAAAGCAACACATAAGCACGCCGCCAATAGAAGCGACAGAAATGTCTGACGTTTTCTTTTTCTTATGCTTTTCAGCATACCACTCATAATTATATGACCCCCATTTTATATCTTTATATTGAAGAACTTCTAAATCTATGCTAAAATTTCCATCCAGCGAGTAGAATAGGTGATCGCGGGGACGATTTTTCGTCCGTGAGGAAAGTCCGGGCTTCATAGGGCAGGATGCCGGATAACGTCCGGTTGAGGTGACTCACAGGAAAGTGCAACAGAAAGTATACCGCCCGTTTTACGGGTAAGGGTGAAATGGCGAGGTAAGAGCTCACCGCCTGGCTGGTAACAGACAGGGCATTGTAAACCCCATCCGAAGCAAGACCAAGACGAAGCGTTGACGCTGCCCGCCGAGCTTCAGGTAGGTTGCTTGAGCTGTATAGCGATATACAGTCTAGATAGATGATCACCCACGACATAACCCGGCTTATAGTTCTGCTCGCTTTTTTTATATATCAAAACATCCCCCACCGATAAATTCTCTCATAAGTGAGTTGTTCGGAACACTCTGAACATCAATTCCCAGAAAATAATCCAGGAATTTAAGCAGTCTCTTTGCTTCGTAGTATTCCTCGGAATCTTCAGGAACACTGAAAAGAAGCGGTTCCGCAAAAACCTTTATGGCAGAAAGCTCGTAAATGATTGCGGAATTAAACATCGCATCCGCCTCATCCTGATAAGGGAATATATTCTCATTTTCGCCCTTTCTTACATTTCCCCAAAGGAATATACTTCTCTGTGGGCTGTGACCTCTGGTTCTCGCATCTCTTACTATTCTTCTGAGCAGCCTGGTATCTGTAGTTGAGATACGGTTATGCTCGTCTATGTTAAGCTGCGTAAGTGCACTTATATATATCTTGAAGCATGACTCCTTCGGAAGCGAATATGTAGACTTCGGATTTAAGGCATGGATACCTTCAACCACCAGAACATCATCACTATCCAGTCGGAGCATATTTTTGTTAAAGACCTTCTTGCCATTTATAAAGTCGAAAATCGGCATATCAACTTCCTCGCCCTGAAGAAGCTTCGTCATAGTAGTATTAAAAAGCTCGAGGTCCATAGCTCCGATGCCTTCAAAATCAAAGTTTCCATCCGCATCTCTCGGCGTCTCTTCTCTCTCCTTGAAGAAATTATCCATAGCGATCGGATGAGGTTTTTTACCCATCGTCCTGAGCTGTACACTGAGTCTGTTGGAAAATGTAGTCTTGCCGGATGACGACGGACCGGCTATAAGTACAATCCTCTTGTCATTCTTAACTATCTCCGATGCTATGTCCGCTATCTGTTTTTCCATGATAGCTTCCTGAATAAGTATCAGATCATTCGCCCTGCCTTCAACTATGGCTTCATTGAGCTCACCAACATAGTTGATTCCTATCTGTCTTCCCCAGTTCTCAGCACCACTCATAGCCTCATACAGCTTCTTCTCAGCCTTGTAAGGTGATGGAAGCTCCATAGTTCCCTTAATCGGGATAACAAGCACAAAGCCGTCATCGTGTCTGACTAAATCAAATGCTTTAAGACACCCTGTTGACGGAACCATATATCCATAATAATAATCCTCGTAGCCATCCAGCTCATATATATTTATTCTTGAAGATCTTCTGTATTTGAGAAGCAGAGCCTTCGCAGGCAGGTCCCTTGCGATAAATCTCTCTCTCATACCTCTGGTATTACATATCTTCTTTTCGAACTTTACATCCTTCTCAACCAGCTCCTGCATCCTTTTCTTCATCGCAGCCAGAAGTTCATCCGTAAGCTCGATTCTTTTTTTACCTTCTATGAGCTTGCAGAAGAAACCGCTTCCGAGAGAATACATGATTTCTATTCTGTAATCACCCTCGTCTCCGCCTATCACATCCTTTGCAGCTTTCAGCATAAGCATGGAAATACTTCTTTTGTAATGATCAAACCCTATATCAGTAGTTACTGAAAGGAAGGAAACTGTTGCATCATTATTTAATTTATATGCAAGTTCTTTCAATCTTCCATCTACTTTTGCAACTACCATATCCTGAAGATTGGCACGATCCGCCACTTCAAGAAGTGCGGTACCTCTGTCAACTTCTATGACCTTCTCATTTTCACCCATTAAAACTGTAACACGAATTGTTTTTTCTCTTCCCATATGTTACCCCCAGTTATTTATTACCTCTTCCATAAGTGCAAGCTCAGAGCGAATCTGAAGCATACGTTCAGCCGCTCCTTCTCCCGAGCTTTTTGATATCCTGCAGAATATCCCCTGATATTTCTCCATCTGTTTTTCGAGATATTCCTTCAGTACCGGATTCTTTTTCTCTATAAGCTTCTCCCCATACATATCATATATCTGAAGCAGCTTATCCTCATCTGTTGTGCGAGCCATTTTTTCTTCCTTCATGCATGCAGATCCGGCTCTGCCATTATCGACGTCAAAATAAACAGTGTCTTCCAACCTTGCCTTGATGACGCAGTAATACTTTCCATCCTCAGAAAGCATATCCTCGTCAATTATTCTGAAACCATGTTCTCTCAGATATCTCCTGACAAGTGGGATATCTGATTGCGGAGAAAGAACAAGTTCATAACCGGCTTTCATCTTATGTAAACCACGAGAAATGATATCTATGATAAGCATTCCTCCCATTCCTGCTATAACCGCCAGATTGCTCTCTCCCTCTTCCAGGGCATCAAAGCCATTGGAGATACGAGCTTCAATTTTATCAGAAAGACCTCTTTCGGCTATGCTTTCTCTTGCATTCCCCAGAGGTCCTTCGGCTACATCCATGGCATATACTCTATCTGCTATGCCTTCTTCCACAAGGTATATAGATACGTATCCATGATCACAACCGATATCGGCAACACTCTTCCCGGGTGTCACCATATCGGCTATACATTTCATTCTTTTTGTAAGCTTTATACTCATTAGTCAAGGAACTCCTTAAGCTTACGTGAACGGCTAGGATGTCTCAGCTTTCTGAGCGCCTTTGCCTCTATCTGTCTGATTCTTTCACGTGTTACACTGAATTCCTTTCCTACTTCTTCAAGCGTTCTGGCTCTTCCGTCATCCAGACCGAATCTGAGTCTCAGAACCTTCTGTTCTCTTTCTGTAAGTGTACCAAGCACCTCTACCAGCTGCTCCTTAAGAATCATGGAAGCTGCAGCCTCAGATGGTGCAGGAACATCATCATCCGGAAGGAAGTCACCCAGGTGGCTGTCCTCCTCTTCACCAATTGGTGTTTCAAGTGATACAGGTTCCTGTGATATCTTCTGTATCTCGCGTACTCTATCTACTGGGATATCCATCTCCTCAGCAATCTCTTCCGGACTCGGTTCACGTCCGAGCTCCTGAAGAAGCTGTCTGGATACTCTTGTGAGCTTATTAATAGTCTCAACCATATGCACAGGGATACGTATAGTTCTTGCCTGATCTGCTATAGCTCTTGTTATAGCCTGTCTGATCCACCATGTAGCATATGTTGAGAACTTATAACCCTTGCGGTAATCAAACTTCTCAACTGCCTTGATAAGTCCCATATTTCCTTCCTGAATCAGATCAAGGAAGAGCATTCCACGTCCTACATATCTCTTTGCAATACTTACAACAAGACGGAGGTTTGCCTCAGCAAGCTGCTTCTTCGCATCCTCATCACCCTTCTCCATTCTCTTTGCAAGCTCTATCTCTTCATCGGCAGTAAGAAGCTGAACCTTTCCTATCTCCTTCAGATACATCCTTACCGGATCCTCAAGGCTGACACCCTCAGGAACAGACATATCTATCTTCTCAAGATCTATCTCTTCCTCTTCTGAAAGCTCAAACTCAAGATCCTCATCATCTATATCGTCATCATCTGTTATGTTCAGAACCTCAACCTTGTTGTTCTCAAAATACTCAAGTGCTTTTGCAAGATAGTCAGGTGTAAGTAGAGTCGGAACGTCCTTGAGTGCATCTACGATATCATCATCACGGAGAACATTATTCTTCTTTTTTGCAACCTTGAGAAGATCCTTCATCTTACCGTCAAACAGCTTCTCTCTTTCATCATCTGTCATGTTGTCCATAGCATTTGCATTTGCTTCGTCAATGACAGGCTGATCACCGGCTTCATCAAGCTCATCCTCAAAATCATCTTCCTCTCCGTCTGCAATCTCGTCCTCTCCCTCGAATGCTTCCATCTCGAGGAGCTTCTTCTCCTGCTCAAGTTTTTCCTTCTCTGCCTTAGTCATTCTCTTTGCCATAATTTAACCTCTTTCCTTAAAGCTTTATCTTTATCTTATTTATCTCATTCTTTTTTCGTGCCAGCTCTATCTGACTTATATTCTCACCGTTTTTTAAGGCCTTATCGATGTTATTCATCTTGATCTTGATGATAAGATCCGTCAGAACCTTCTCAAGCATGGACGGTGTAGTATCAAACTCCAGTTCTTTCGTAAATATCTCGCTTACCTTCTCCTGGGATTCGGCGTCACTGAACTTATTCAGTATATTTGCCGGAACAACCTCGCCCTTTTCTCTGTACTGATCATATATACTGACAGCCACATCCTTTATGATGTCCTCAGTGAAATCCTTCTCCGATATCACTCTGGCGAGTTTATCGAACAGATATTGTTCATTTACCATGAGCGTCAGCAGGTATTTCTCATTTTCCTCTGCCGGATTTTTCTCCTTCTTGGTCTGCTGCTTAGGTCGCCAAATCTCTTCCGGTTCTGTCGGTCTGAGTGAGGACAGACTGGTCTCTCCCAGTCCCGCCATTCCTACCTCAGTAACGATTTTCGCCAATTCGTCTCGGTTTACATAATACTTCATTGCAACTGTATCTATATAATTGGAACGTTCGGTTGAATCCCCTATTCCTGCCAGCAGTCTTCCTGCCGCTTTCATAAATCTGGTCTTATCCTCAGGATTATTCAGATCATAATCCTTTTCTATTACCTGTATCTCAAATATTCTTCCCAGAGTTGCGTCTCTTACTCGTTCATCGTATGCCTCCAGGCCTTCACATTTGATAAACTCATCAGGATCCTTGTGAGGACTTAGATCTATCACCTTCTGTGACATATCCAGATCTCTCAGGATTCCTATTGCCCTCATGGCAGCTTTTACACCGGCCTCGTCGCCGTCATATGCCAGATAGACATCCGACGTATATCTCTTTATCAGCCCAGCCTGCTGGGAGGTAAATGCAGTTCCCAGCGATGCAACCGCGTTGTCATATCCTGCCTGATGCATGGATATAACATCCATATAGCCCTCGCAAAGTATCACGCCTTTCTTTCGGCTGTGCCTTGCTATATTCATAGCAAAGAGCGTTCTGCTCTTCTGGTAAAGCTCTGTTTCCTCTGTATTTATATACTTGGGCTTCGCGTCTCCGAGGACTCTTCCTCCGAATGCAATGATCTTGCCGTTTATATCGGTTATGGGAACCATGACTCTGTTCCAGAACCTGTCATGAGCACCCTTCTTCTCATCATATAGCACAAGTCCCGCCGCTCTCATAAGTTCCAGGGAATAACCCTTCGATTTCAGATATTTATAGAGATCATCTCTGTATATGTCGGCATAACCCAGCCCAAACCGCGCTATGGTTTCGTCTGTAAAGCCACGTTCCTTATAATATTTATATCCAAGCTTACCCCTATCCGTTTTCGTCAGAAGATAATGGAAATATGCTGCCGCGCTTTTGTTTATCTCATAAAGCATGGCCTTCCGTGACTGTTTCTTCTTCTCGTCATCTGTCATCTCCTTTTCGGGCAGAGAAATGCCCGCCCTTTTAGCCAGATATTCGATTGCCTCAGGAAATGTGTAATTCTCATGCTTCATGATGAAGGTATATACATTTCCTCCGACTCCGCAACCGAAGCAATGATACATCTGTTTTTCCCTGCTTACTGTAAAGGACGGTGTTTTTTCACTATGAAACGGACAACAGCACTTATATGAATTGCCCGCTTTTTTAAGTCCGGCGTACTCTGATATAACATCAACTATATCATTTGCCGTACGCACCTCTTCTATAACTTCGTCTGAATAGTACATTTTCTTTGGTAATTCCCCCTGGAATGCAGATGGACAGCTCCTAAAAAGTCCGTCCATTATTATTTTTATATATTTCTCTTAAAAATCCTTTTTTTATTAAATATTTTTTTTGATTTGTGATAGAATGATTTTTATGGAAAAAAAATATTTGAAGAAAATGATATATACAGCGCTTTTTATCATGTTGGCTGTCACTGCTGTGCTGATCATCTTCCTTAAAACAAGAAAGACTCCTGAAGGTACAAAAGAATCAAAAAAAACACAGGAAATTGAGAGAACAGAGGAATCTGAAGGGGTGAAGGATCCGCGCGAGTATGCCGAAAGATACAGGAAAACTGTTGAATCTCAGAGGTACATCATCCACGCACTTGGCGGCATGAACGGCACCGATAATTATATAAACAGTATCGACCCTCTCAGGCTTATCTATGCTGAAGGCTACAGGCTTTTTGAGGCTGATGTATCCTTTACCTCCGACGGACGGCTGGTCCTGGCACACAGCGGTCAGAACAATGTATGGTCACAGAGTGACTGGAAGGACCGTCTGGGGCAGGACTATCCTTTTGATGATGCATCTGATGGCGATACGACCGAGACTGACAAGCATCTCTGTGACTATGATACTTTTATGAACTTTAAGATACAGAGAAAATACAAGGCCACAAGCTTCAAGGAGCTTGTATCCTTTATGGCTGAGCATACAGATATGTTCGTGATGATAGACGGTGGCGAAAGAAGCTACGAGGACACCAAAACCTTCTACTCTGCTGTTTTAAATGAAACACGTGAGGTTGTAAGTGAGCTTTCTGCAGAATCCACAGTTGATGAAGAAAACAAGATGCTGGACGATGTCCTCAGCCGTATGGTCGTGGGCGGACAGACTATAGAGATGTTAAATGCAGTTAAGGAGGTTTATGATTTTCCTCTCATTAACTTTTACTATAACAGCGATGAAAAACGCGAAGGAGAATTATGTAAACCTATTGACTTCATCCACTACTGTGATGCAAATGGCGTCAGCAGCTTCAGTGTTGCCAAGGAGGTTTATGATCAGCAGACCGCAGAAGCACTTGAAAAAAGCACTCTTATGAGCTTTGTTTTTACGGTTAATGATCCTGCCGAGGAAGCAAGGATCAAAGCATATGGTGCTGACATAATCGGAACTGACTACCTGTGGGATGAGCCGGAATAAACTCGAACAGATATGATTACTAATACATAAAAAACGGAGACGCATAACCACATGACTCGAGTAGACCTGATTACCGGATTTTTAGGATCCGGCAAAACAACATTTATAAAAGAATATGCAACCTATCTTGTAGAGCTGGGACTGAAAACCGCTATTATAGTTAATGATTACGGTGCAATTAATGTAGATCGTATGCTTCTTGGTGATACACTTTCGGCTAGCTGCCATCTGGAGATGGTAATCGGCGGAGATGCCGACTGCACCAGACGAAGACTCAAAACGAAGCTGATAACCGTAGCTATGGCCGGCTACGATCACGTTATAGTTGAACCCTCGGGCATCTTCGACGTAGAAGAATTCTATGATCTGCTGTATGAGGAGCCCCTCGAGAGATGGTACAGCATGGGAAGCGTAATAACCATCATGGAGGATGGTGTCGGGGAGGAGCTTACCGGCGAAGCCGAGTATATATTTACCTCACAGATTGCCAAGGCCGGAATTGTTATAGTCAGCAAGCCGAAGTATACCGACGAAGAGCTCTCCAACCCGGATATCCTGCGTGGTATAAAGGAAAAGGAACTTCTCTATATAAACAGCCGCCTTGAAAAGTATGGCTGCAGCAGGCGACTGAATGATCTCTACTACTGGAGGATGGGACAAATAAGCAAACCTGATTTTGAAAGGATTAAGCAGAGCAGCTACCACAGCGACGCCATACCACGATACAACGCTGGCGGTTCATCCTTCGAATCAACCTTCTTCTTTCATCCTGATTTAAGCATGTCTGATATCGAAGAAACAGTAAGATACATCTTCGATGATCCGGATACAGGAAATATCATCCGACTAAAGGGTTTTATCAAAAACAAAGACGACGAATGGTTCGAAATAAATGCCACAAAAAATACGATTAATATATGCCCTATCTCTCTCGGACAGGAACTCTTCATTGTTATCGGAGAAGGGTTGAATCACGAAAAAATCCGTTATATACTTAAGTCAGATGAGAAAATCGTCGGTACTGATTGATGGGGTGTTTTAAGAATCAGTATCTGATTAGTGAAAAGGAGAAGGGTATGAAAAAAATCAAGAGAAATGCGGCTCAGTGCCGTAAATGCGGAGACATCATCGAATCTAAATCCAGAACTCAGGTAGTCAAATGCTCATGCGGTGCCATCTTTATAGAAGGCGGAAAACATTATCTGAAAAGAGGCTTCAAGGATAGCAAGGACGACCTTATTGAGCTCGCCGAATACGAAGAGGTATGAAGTCTGAGCTTCTTATATAAGCTTCTTATGCCGACTCCACAAACCACTTCTTTCCATCTTCATAATAGAGATGTTTTTCATTTCCATCAATAATACATGTAAATCGTATTCCACGGCCGCCTGCCCTGAGACAGGCGGCTCTTCTTACATCTGTTATCCTGTTAATCTCATATGTTACTCCATCGATCCATATGATTGATTTCGGTATCACTTCACCCGATGCAGTAAACTCTGCATTTACATTTACATAGACTTTATATTGATTATATCCCATAACACTACGTCACCTCCATATAATTAACCTCTTGCATACAATATAATTCTATTCTTATTGGATTTCAACAGCAATTTCTTGCCTATTTTCTAATATCATGGGATTATCGATTGATTTCAGACTTCAAATGATATATACTCTACTTATGAAGTCATACCGGATAAGGAGATTTTTATGTACGATATAAATACAAAGCTTGCGTCTATCAGAAGAAGTGCTCATATGTCGCAGCACGAGGTAGCTGAGAAACTTACAGCCATGGGAATCGAGACAAAGAATAAGTCTATCTCTGCCTGGGAAAAAGGAGTTGCTACACCAAACGCTGTTCAGCTTCTTGCACTCTGCCAGATCTACGGAATAATTGATATCTACGGAACCTTTATTGAAAACAGCGAGGATAAGCTTCTGTCCGGACTGAATGAACAAGGTAAGGAGAAGGTCAGGGAATATGCAGACCTACTGAGGGAAAGTAGAAAGTATAATCTGAAGATTAAAACTTCAAATGTTATCGAGTTCCATCGCACTCTTCCGCTTTATGAGCTTCCTGTATCAGCCGGTACAGGAGAATTTCTTGATAATTCTTACTATGAGATGATCGAAGTTCCACAGAGTGTGCCGGGAAGTGCTGATTTTGCACTGAGGATACATGGAGACAGTATGACTCCTAAATATCTGGATGGACAGATAGTATGGATAAGAAAAACCACTCAGCTATCTAACGGAGATATCGGAATCTTCTATCTGGACGGACAGGCATACTGCAAGAAACTGGATATAACAGATGGCAAACTACGCCTTATATCCCTCAACAAAAACTACGAACCCATTTTAGTAAATGAATCCAGCGATTTGAGAATATACGGACAAGTACTATGATTGAAATTACATCTAATCTGAAACCTATAAGAGAACAAAGAAAAATCAGCCAGCAGGAACTGGCTGATATCTCAGGCATAAGCGTCAGAATGATCCGCTACTATGAATCTCTTGATGCTATGCCTTCTATTATCAATGCTTATAAGCTGTCGCAGATTCTGGATGTCCCTATAAGTGAACTCTTCCCTGCAACAGACAGCTAATCACCACTCTACTCCTTCGGTCTTTCGAGCTTTGCATAGAACTTCTTAAGAAACAGAGAACATGCATATGCCGTTACCGATGTCATAATAAGAAGCCATAGGAACCATATATAAAACATAATCTTCGGGTTTACATAATATATCATAATAGGGAATGTCCATAAAAAGAACATTCTAAACCATACCCATAGATTTGCAAGCGAAAGAATAAGAGCATTCTTAAACATATTTCCAGTGGTATTGATATATCTTGCCACAAGCGGAAACTGAAGTGGTACGGCAAATGCCATAAAGATAAACTCAAATCCCAGAACAACAAAAAGCAGCTTAGCTCCCTCATTATTATATAGAATAACATACTGATACTGCAGATACATCAGATAGAAAATAATGAGATCGATAATCCAAAGCGTCGTAGACTGCTTGAAGTTTTCCTTAAACGCTTTAAAATACGCATCCTTTACAGGCGGCTCATCATCATCTACCATCTTGTTTGTAATAGTATAAAGAGCTGTAAATGACGCACCTATAGTAATTATCGGCAGCGATGTAAGAATGAACAATATATTCAGATAGAACAGATCTCCGAACTTATCCATAACATTATAAAAACGTTTGGATTTTGTCAGACGCTCTCTCGGTTCTTCATTTTGCTGATATTTATCCTGAGTTCTCTCTTCTGCCTTATTTTCCTCTGTAGAATTTTCCTCTATAGGCTTCTCTTCCACTTTTGATTTTTCTTTAGTTGTATTTTTCTCGGAAGTATTCTTTTCTACTGTGCTTTGTTTCTTAGTGTCCTTTTTCTTAGTATTCTCTTCCGGTGTTTTTTTATTCTGCATATACTCGCTCCTAAACGAAAATCACTTCGCTATTATACTGTATAAACGCTTTTATTGCAAACACTCTGAGTATATAAATTTCAAAATCAATAAAAAAGAGGATTCCCAAAAACGGGAATCCTCAAAGCATATATTGTTAATCTATTAACCCTTTACTGCTCCTACTGTCATACCTGCAACGATATTCTTAGCCATAAAGATATAAACTACGATAACCGGCAGAATTGACATAGCTATGAACATGTAAACCTGACCCATATCGAACTTCAGGAAGTCTGCTGATCTAAGAGTAGCTATAAGTATAGGCAGTGTCTTCTTACTATCTGACTTAAGTACAAGTGCTGGAGTGAAGTAGTTATTCCAGCTTGTAACGAATGAGAAGATAGCCTGTACAGCGATAGCCGGCTTCATAAGAGGAAGTGCAATCCTGTTGAATATCAGGAACTCTCCCGCACCGTCTATTCTGGCTGATTCCATAAGTTCAAGAGGTATGTTTGCCTCCATATACTGCTTCATATAGAAGAATACCGCAGGTGCTGCGATTGCAGGCACGATAAGTGGTATAAATGAATCCATAAGGTTGATTTTTCTCAGTAAGTTAATGAAACCAAGAGCTGTAACCTGTGTAGGAATCATCATGATAGCAAGTATAAATGTAAACATAAACTTCTTAAGCTTGAAGTCGTATGCATGGATTGCGAAAGCTGTCATAGTTGAGAAATATGTACTAAGACCAGCTGTACAAAGTGATACGATCAAACTGTTTAAAAGACCTCTGATTATTGGGAGGTTACTGTTGTGGAACAGATTGTAAAGGTTCTTTCCTAAGTTACCACCCGGTAAAAGTGTAAATCCCTTATTAAGATCTGCTTTAGATCTTGTAGCATTTACAAAAAGTATATAAAACCAGAATAAGCAAAGTATTGTTACAAAGATAAGTACTACATATGCAATAATTCGTCTTGTGTGGACACCAATTCCACTAACTTTTTTCTCTTCCATAGCACCCTCCTTTATTTATCACCTTGCTGGTTAAACTTGAATACAATAATACTCAAGATACCAGTAATTATGAACAGAATAACTGAAAGGGCACCACCCATACCATAGTTCTTACTATACAAGTGCTTATTAAGGAACATAATAAGTGTCATAGTAGTTCTAACCGGACTACCTTCACCATTTGTAAGAATCTGAGGTACATCGAACATCTGAAGACCACCGATAAGTGATGTAATCATAACATATATAAGGATTGGTCTTAAGATAGGAAGTGTTATCCTAAAGAATATCTGTGTTGACGTAGCACCATCAACCTCTGCTGCCTCATAATAGGATGTATCGATACCGAGCATACCTGCGAGAAGCAGAATGGTTGTATTACCAAACCACATAAGGAAGTTCATGAATGCAACAAGCACTCTTGCACTAGTAGTATTCGAAAGGAACTTAAACGGCTTGTCAATCCAACCAAAACTCATAAGCATTGAGTTTATAGGACCTGAATCTGAGAACAATGTAAAGAATAACATTGCAAATGCAGATGCCATAATAAGGTTTGGTAAGTAGATAATTGACTGGAAGAATGGACGACCCTTAAGTCTGAGTGAAGGATCTGAGAACCATGCAGCCAGTAAGAGTGATACAACGATCTGTGGTATGAATCCCATGATCCACATAATCATTGTGTTTCCAAAATATTTAAAGACGTCACCGCCTGAAGAGAACAGTGACTTATAATTTTCTAATCCAATAAAGGTTGGTCCAACCTCTGTGATACCATTTTTAAAATAATGTTCAAAGAAACTGTTGTATATAGTAGAAACCAGTGGAATAAGCTGGAAAATAATAAATACTACAACAAAAGGAATTAAGAAAATATACCCCCAACGGTTATAGCGTACAACGTTTCCATTTTTTTTCTTATTCATTCAGCTACCTCCGCTATACCTGTTTATATGATAGTGTATAAAGCTAATTAAAGCGTGCCTCTCAGACTTTATGCCCAAGAAGGCACGCATTAATTTTTTAATTTAGGCCAGTGACGGCCCACCTAAGCAATAGCATAGAATGAATCTTAGTATGTAAGCTCTGGGTACTTCTCTGAAACTGACTTGTAGAAGTTCTCAAGTGCAGCATCGTAAGAATCTACGTTACCTTCGAAGTAATCCTTCATAGCTGCCTGGAATGACTCATTACATCCCTGATCATACTCTGAAATGTTAGAAAGATCGATCTTCTCTGCTCCTTCACAGAACATAGCAAGAGGATTCTGTCCACCAAGTACGTCGAATGCAAAGCTGTCATCTGTAGCTGCAGCTTCCATAGCTGGCTTGTTGTTAACGAAGTCGCTATCAGCCTTAACGATCTCTGTCATAACATCTTCATCTGTTGTCATCTTTCTGATGATATCAGCAACGAGTGCAGGGTTATCTGTACCGTTAGCTGCACAGATCCAAGTACCACCCCAGTAGAAGCCCTGAGGACCAGTTGTTGCTCCCCAGCCGCCCTTTCCGGCGATTGACTCAGGATCATCAGCACTCATACAGAAGTTAATCAGCCAAGCTGGTCCAAAGTAGCAGAATACCTTTCCATCTGGATAGAATCCCTTGTTCCAGTCATCTGACCAAAGATCAGCTGTTCCTGTATAACCAGCATCAACCTGCTCTTTTGACATATCAACCCACTTCTTGATGTTGTCATCAACAGTGATCTTTCCATCAACTACCCATGGTGATGAAACGTTGTTTGAGAATACACGGAATGAATCATTAGCTGTAGCTGTGATCTTATATCCCTTCTCATTCATTGTCTTAGCTGTAGCATTGAATGTATCCCAATCCTTAACAGCATCCTGAACCTTCTCTGGCTCGTCAGAACCAAGAACTTCCTTAGCAGCCTCTCTGTTGTAGATAAGAACTCCAGGACATCCCTGCCATGAAACACCCTTAAGGTTTCCATCCTTATCAGTAACAACGTCCTTTGTGTACTGATACTGATTAGCAAGTTCCTTGTCAACATCGATACCAAGATCAGCAACAGGCATAGCAAGTGGAGTATTTACATACTTAAGTGCATAGTCAGCCTCTACAAGGAAGATATCAACCTTCTCATCATCTGCTGCATCGCCGTTGTCCGGAAGAACTGCATCAAGGTTGTTCTGATAAGCGTTGTCATCTGAAGGAGTTACAGTAAACTTAACTTCGATGTCGCCGATCTTTCCACCTGCTGTAGCATCGTCAGGATCGTTAGCCTCAAATCCTGGATAGTGATCCTTAAGTCTGTTAGCGAACTCGTCGTTCCAGCACTGAATGTTGAGAACCTTACCATCGTTAGAGAAATCAGGAGCTTCTGTCTCAACTGCTTCTGTCTCTGAAGCGTCATCTGTAGCTTCCTCTGTGCTCTCTGCCTCTGTAGTAGCCTCTGTTGTTGCTTCTGCTGTTGTTGTTTCTTCCTCTTCTTTCTTGTCACCACATGCTACAAGTGAAAGACCCATAGCGAGTGCAAGTGAAAGAGCCATTGCCTTTTTGAACTTTTTCACAAAAAAACCCTCCTTTTGTATTTGTGTGTGTCCTTATTGATACCTAACATAATTCATACTTTACATCCTTATAATCAGCAGCCCGAGACTGCTAAAGCCAATTCTGGAAAATATTCATCATATTCTGTATCTTTTTGGCATTCTTTTACCGACCATATAGGCCGGCAACTTCTTTTCATCGCAGTTTTCCCTACGACATATGGGTATTATAGGTCAATCTGAACAATAATGCAAGTATTATTTTTAGTTTTTATATAACTTTTTGTACATAATAACCAAGATTTAATTAAAACGATATGATTCCGAAAAAAAATTGTCATATTTTACAAAGATATGTTAAGATTTATAGGCAAATTATTTAACACCGGAAGAGGAACTGAAAATGCGCGAAATGATTAAGGAGTTCGAGGAAGCTCCAGTAGAAAAAAAAGAGGATAACCGCCTGGAGATGCACTCTCTCTCCAGAAAAGAAAAGCGTAAGTTTAAGAAGGAGCAGATAAAAGAAACCACCGAGTCTATGACTCCGAGCGAGCGAAGAAAATACCTATTATATTATTATAAAGAAAGAATCATCATCACAACTATTGCCGTGGTAGTACTTACCATCCTTGGTATCCAGATATACAAAGGAACCAGACCGGTTGCTATCTCATATGCCGTAATAAACTGCAAGAACCAGCTTCAGTTCAATGCAGATGCATTTGAAGAGTATGCTGAGGCTATCGGGAAAAAGGACGGTTACCAGATAAATGGCGAAACAAATGTAGAACTGAAGAAGAATGAATATACTAAAAGCTATGAAGAAAACGCCAATAGTCAGAAGTATATCAACTTTGAAACCCTGGCTACCGCCGATCAATACGATATCATCTTCACTGATATGGAGGGTGCCATATACTGCGGTATGATGGATATCTTCTATCCGCTGGATAAATTCCTTGAGCCTGAGTACTATGATAAGATCAAGGACAGAATCGTAATCCTGCAAAACATGAAGGATGAGCCTACTCAATACGCTATAGACATATCAGATACTGAATTTGCAAAATCACTGAATCTGGGATATGACGATATCTATATCGGATTCCCGGGCGACCAGCAGGATAACCACGACAGAGTCAAGGATTTCCTGAACTACCTGTTCCCGTAATCGATAGCTCAATTTTCATAAAATACGAAAGAAAAGCGTCGCCAGCTATTCGCTCGCGATCTTGTCTGATAAAAAAAGCCTTCCGCAAGTCTGACGCAGTCAGAACTATAATGGAAGGCTTTTTTTATCAATCATTAGTTGTATCGTAATTCATAACCTGTCTCTTACGAGCAAGCTCATCGTTCTCAAGGTACTCATCGTATGTACATTGCTTATCGATAAGACCTGTATCTGTAAGCTCCATGATACGATTTGCTGTAGTCTGGATGAACTGATGATCCTGACATGCAAAGAGTACTACCCCAGGGAACTTTATAAGTCCGTTGTTAAGTGATGTGATGGCCTCCATATCCAAGTGGTTTGTAGGCTCATCGAGGATAAGTACATTTGTTCCCATTATCATAAGTTTTGAAAGAAGGCATCTGACCTTCTCTCCTCCGGAAAGAACCTTGACCTTCTTAAGTCCATCCTCTCCTCTGAAGAGCATACGTCCAAGGAAGCCTCTTACGTAGGTGGCATCCTTCTCCTCTGAGAACTGGGTAAGCCAGTCAACGATTACGAGATCGTTATCAAACTCTTTAGTATTATCCTTAGGGAAGTATCCTTGCGATGTTGTAACTCCCCACTTGTAATCACCCTCATCAGGCTCTTCTTCACCGGCAAGTATCTTGAAAAGCATTGTTGTAGCCTGTGTCTTAGGACCTACAAATGCTATCTTATCTTCTCTTCCTACTGTAAATGATATATCATCAAGTATTTTCACACCATCAACTGTCTTGGACAGATGAGAAACTGTAAGAACCTCGTTTCCGATCTCACGATTCGGTCTGAAGTCGATAAATGGATACTTACGGCTTGAAGGCTTGATCTCCTCAAGCTCGATTTTTTCAAGTGCCTTCTTACGAGATGTTGCCTGCTTGGACTTTGAAGCATTTGCGGAGAAACGAGCGATGAATTCTTTTAATTCTTTTATCTGCTCTTCCTTCTTCTTATTAGCTTCCTGCTTCTGACGGATCATCAGCTGACTGGATTCATACCAGAAGTCATAATTACCTGCATATATCTGAATCTTACCGTAGTCAAGATCGGCAATATGTGTACAAACCTGATTCAGGAAATATCTATCATGGCTGACAACAATAACTGTATTTTCAAAGTTTATAAGGAACTCCTCAAGCCAGAGGATAGCGTCCATATCCAGGTGGTTTGTAGGCTCGTCGAGAAGCAGTACATCCGGATTACCGAAAAGTGCTTTTGCAAGAAGAACCTTGACCTTGATGGAGTCCTCAAGATCTCCCATCATCATATAATGATACTCTGTATCTACACCGAGTCCGTTAAGGAGAGTTGCTGCGTCTGCCTCAGCATTCCATCCATCCATCTCTGCAAATTCTGTCTCAAGCTCTGCCGCTCTTTCTCCATCGGCATCACTGAAATCTTCCTTTGCATAGATAGCATCCTTTTCCTTCATTATTTCATAAAGTCTCTGATTTCCCATAATAACTGTATCAAGAACGGAATAATCATCATATTTGAAGTGATCCTGCTCCAGAACAGAAAGTCTCTCACCTGGATCCATAGTAACATCACCGGTTGTTGACTCAAGCTCTCCTGACAGAATTTTCAGAAAGGTTGATTTACCTGCACCATTTGCACCAATGAGTCCATAACAGTTACCCGGGGTAAAGGTAATGTTAACATCCTCAAAAAGCGCCTTTTTTCCAAATCTCAGCGAAATGTTATTTGCACTTATCATTTATTTTTCCTCCTATATATAATCCCTCGCGAAAGCAATAAGCGGGATAACATCCTTACAATTCCTCATCAATAAGTCTCTCGATAAGTCTCTTCTTACTATATATGTCATAGCCCAGCATAAATATCATAAGTATCTTGTTCAGCTTCTCATCCTCTTCCGAAGAAACTCTCTTTTCAGTAATTGCCACAGTTTTGGCAACACTCGACTCAATATTGAAATACTGGAACTTCTCCATATCAAATGTCTTCTTATATATATCATAAAGCTTCTCGCTCGTCATATCATCAGTCTGAAGTGTTTCCATAAGCTTATGTATATCATTTATAGACATAACGCCCTTCATATAATATATATATATGAGGTAGATAAGATGTTCCCTGGTATATCTCTTCTTAACAGGTGGTGGAAGAAGGCCGTTCTTCGTATAGTTATTGATCATGGCCTTGGTAAGAGTTTTCTCTTCTTCATCTCTTACGTTGTTGCTGAGCTCCTTATCCATAAAAACGAGGAGCTCCTCCATGAACATTTCCTTATCCGGGATATCCTCCGGATGAACAAAGTCCAGCTTCATCAGCTTTCGTATCTCTTTTTTCAGTTCTAACATGTCCTTTTCCATATTATCGCTCCATCCGTTTTCATCTATAATATGATTACAACATCCACTCTCTCAACTCTGTTGTTTGTGACTCTGCCACATTTGAGTGTCACCTCTCCCGTTCTTACGACATCTCCTTCTTTAGGTATCCTGTCGAGAAGCTCTATCATGAGTCCGCCTATGGAATCATAATCCTCTGACACGAGCTGAGTTCCTATGGCATCATTCAGATCATCAAGCTTGACCGCTCCATCAACATCATAATGTCCTTCACTTATCTCCTTGATAAGCTCATTCTCATCCTCATCATATTCATCTCTGATATCGCCGACTATTTCCTCAACCAGGTCCTCCATTGTGATAAGACCAGCCGTGATTCCGTATTCATCAAGTACTATACACATAGTAACTGACGAGCTCTTCATATCAGCAAATATCTGCGCTGTCTTCTGATATTCGTACACGTATACAGGTTCTCTTACAAGCTCCTTTACCGTGATGCTGTCCTTATCGTTTTTAAGCAGCGCAAGCATCAGATCCTTTATGTTCAGAATTCCGATAACATGATCCTTCGATTCATCATATACAGGAATTCTTGTATACCCCTCCTCCTCAATAAGCTTATAAACCTCATCAATAGAAGCGTTGATATCTATAGATACCATATCAGCACGAGGGATCATTACATCCTTTGAAACGGCGTCACCGAAATCGACCACATTTGTTATCATCTCCTTCTCGGAGTTCTCGATAACACCCTCTTCACTGCTGACATCGACTATTTTGAGCAGTTCACTCTCTGTCATCTGATCGGGATTCATATCAGGATCTATACCGAATATTTTAAATATACCTCTGCATATCAGATTCACGAACCATATAATCGGCGTAAGCATAGTCATAAGGAATTCAATGACTCCGGAAAACCATAGTGACAGGCTCAGATTATACTTTGTTGCCACCGTCTTCGGCGTAATCTCTCCGAAAACCAAAACAAAGAAAGTAAGCAATCCGGTAGCTACGCCTATATACTTACTTCCGAAAACATTTGTGCAAAGCACTGTCATAAGTGCCGATGCAGAGATATTTACTATGTTATTTCCAATAAGGATAGTAGATAAAAGCTTCGAGGAATTATCTCTCATCCTGAGAACACGTCGGGCTCTTTTCCCGCGCCTGCCGCCTTCATCCACAACAGTTTTAAGCTTGTTTATGCTCACTGTCGTGAGTGCGGTCTCAGCGGACGAAAAAAATCCGGAAAGTATCAACAATACGATAAGGATAATAAGTCGAATAACACTACCGGTATCCACCAGATTATCACTCCTTATCCTTTGAGATACCCATTCTCTCAAATATAATATCACAGCTTCCATTACCATTTCCCAGGAAACGGTTTACTCTGCTGATGGTAGCAGTTGACGCACCGGTCTTGGAAGCGATTTCTATATATGTATTATTCTGATACAGAAGCTTTGCAACCTCTAATCTTTCTGCGATGGACAGCACCTCATTTGTGGTGCAGATATCCTCGAAGAAGCTGTAGAACTCCTCCTTTGTTTCAAGCGACATGATAGCTTCAAAGAGATCATCTACTGCTTTAGTTTTAATGGTCTTTGCCATCATTTCCCCCTATCTTGACACAGGCTCCTTGTGTACCCATACCGCAACAGCTCCTCTGTTTACGTAGAATTCACCAAAGCCTTCGTCGTCGATTTTTATATTATACTTTGCATTTCCCATAACATCAGAGAAATGTTTTCCGGCGAACTGTCTGCCGATATACATCCTCTTTGTTCCGCCCTTGCCGTCAGATATAACTACAGCAAGACCTGAATCTTTGTGATCTGCGTCACCCTCTCTGGTCCATCCGATACAGTCCGGATCATCGAAGTAATCATGTTCCTCACCATAAGCCTTGGTCTTCCTGAGCTTCATGAGCTTATCAAGCAGCTGTTTCTTGGACTTTATCTTGTCATGAGCAATTCCCTTGTAATCACCGTAGAATACACACGGATATCCATCACGTCTCAGAAGGATAAGAGCATAAGCCATTGGCTTGAACCAATCCTCAACAAATGACTCAAGCATCTGTCCCGGCTGCGTATCATGATTATCTACAAATGTAACTGCCTTCACAGGATCACTCTTAACAAGTGTTCCGTCAAAGATAGTACGAAGGTCATAAGAACCACCTGCCTTGGAGCAGTGATACAGATTATAGTGAAGAGGAACATCAAAAAGTGATGCCTCTGATTTTATCTCATCCAGATAATCTAAGAGTACATTTACATCACCATTCCAGTACTCACCTACTGTGAAGAGCTCCTTACCGGTTTTCTCTCTTACCTGATACAGGAAATCTCTGTAGAAGGAAGCTGGTATATGCTTTACGGCATCAAGTCTGAAGCCATCCACACCGGTCATCTCAACATACCATACAGCCCAGTTTACAAGCTCCTCAAAAACCTCTCTGTTATCGAAGTCGATATCAGCACCCATCAGGTAATCATAGTTACCCTTTTCGGAATCTACCTCCTTGTTCCACTCTTTTCCAGTGAATTTGAAGACAGCCTTCTCGAGATTATTCTGATCCCAATCAATTCCGTCAAAATGTGTCCAGTTCCATTTGAACTTAGAATACTTATTTTTTCTACCCGGAAAATCAAAGCCTGTCCACGCACCGATAACCTTACCCTCAGATATCATCTGATATCTGTTATTATCATTAAATTCCTGTGCACTGACCTCTTCTACGCGGTCTGCACCTATCTTGTGATTAAGAACAACGTCAGCGTATACATTTATCCCGCTTTTCTGAAGAGCCTTAATGGCCTCGAGATAATCCTTCTTTGTTCCATACTTTGTTCTGATAGATCCCTTCTGGTTAAACTCACCCAGGTCATAGAGATCATAAACTCCATACCCTACATCATCCTTACCGGCTGCTCCTTTATATGCAGGCGGAAGCCAGAGAGAAGTAATTCCAAGCTTCTCAAGCTTCTCAGCCTCCTTTTTAAGAGTGCTCCAGAGTGAAGGTTCACTCTTCATGTACCACTCGAAATATTGCATCATAAGTCCATTGTCTAACATAAACATCCTCCTGATCACACTCGTATGTTCATAATATCTACAGTATTGTAACATACCACTACAAATAATTCCAGTATGAAGGTTGCCCACAGACAACAAATGATGGTATAATCCAAGGTGTGCTTTAGGAGGACTCAAGATGGTAAAAGTTGGATACAATCAGAAAATACTCAGCATCATTCGAAAATACGGCAGGGATATTTTGGAAAACGAACTGTTTCTTCGCGAACGTGAATTTATCCAGCACGGCGATACCACAACCTATACTCACTCACTCTGCGTCACATGCATAAGCGTGAGTATAGCACTGAAGAAGAATAAACCCGTCGATATGAGAAGCCTTGTCAGAGGAGCTCTCCTCCATGACTATTTCCTATACGACTGGCACGAAAAAAACGAGTACCATAGACTCCATGGATATACACATGCCAAAAGAGCTATGGAAAATGCCAAGAATGACTTTACACTTAACAAAACAGAAGCAGGAATCATATACGCTCATATGTTTCCACTCAATCTGACACACCTGCCCAAATCCAGAGAGGCAAGAATCGTATGTCTGGCAGATAAAATCTGCGCAGGATATGAAACGTTGTCAATGATTGACTACAGCGATGAGCTGAGGTAAAGCAGACTTAAAATATAGTGAAGATATAAAGTAAAAAGGAGTTACGCATGCCTGAATTAACAAATACTACAGCAGCTAAAGAGATAACCAAGCTCGCCAAGCTGTGCGAAGCAAACAACTATATAGATCCGGAGCTCTATGATATCTATCATGTAAAAAGAGGTCTGAGAGAACCAAGTGGAAAGGGTGTCCTTACCGGACTGACCGAGATATCCACAGTTTCCGGTTCAAAGGAAGTGGATGGCAAGATAATTCCTATCGAAGGAATACTCAGATACAGAGGTATCGATATACACGATCTGGTTCAGGGATTTACAAACAATCACAGATTTGGTTTTGAAGAGACAGTATATCTGCTTCTTTTCGGACAGCTTCCGAACGAAGCCGAGCTCGATGAATGGACAGAGCTTCTCAGCTTCTGCAGAAAACTTCCAAATGATTTCACAGAGGACGTTATACTGAAATCCCCAAACAAAGATATAATGAATGCTATGTCTCAGGCTATTCTTGCACTGAACAGCTATGATAAGAATGCTGACAATCTGAAGATATCAAACGTTCTGCGTCAGAGTATCAGCCTGATTGCAACAGTACCGATGATAGCAGCTTACTCATATCTGGCTTACAGACACTATATGCAGAGGCGCGGACTCTATATCCATAATCCGAAACCTGAGCTTTCCACCTCAGAGAATATTCTGAGAATGCTGAGACAGGACAAGAAGTTTGATCCTGCAGAGGCACAGCTTCTGGATATAGCACTCGTCCTTCATGCAGAACACGGCGGTGGAAACAACTCTACCTTTACTACACATGTTGTAACATCCTCTGGAACTGATACCTACTCTTCTGTTGCCGCATCACTCTGTTCCCTTAAGGGACCTAAGCATGGTGGTGCAAACATCAAAGTCATCAAGATGTTTGAGGATATCAAAGCACATGTCAAAGACTGGTACGATGATGACGAGATCTTTGCTTATATGGAGAAACTAGTGGCAGGAAAAGCATTTGACCACACGGGACTTGTTTACGGTCTTGGTCATGCAGTCTATTCACTCTCTGACCCAAGAGCACAGATACTCAGAAAATATACTCTGCAGCTTGCAGAATCAAAGGGCCGCGATAACGAAGCTCACCTCTACAAGACTGTTGAGAGGCTGGCACCACAGGCCATCGCCAAGCATCGCAAGATATATAAGGGTGTTTGCCCGAACATCGATTTCTACAGTGGCTTCGCTTACGACATGATGAACATTCCCGAGGAATTCATCACACCACTCTTTGCCATCGCAAGAATTGCAGGCTGGAGCGCACACCGTATCGAAGAGCTCAGATGTGCAAACAAGATCATAAGACCGGCATATATGTCAGTCAGTGAAGACGCAAACTACATACCAATTTCGGATAGATAAAAAAATAAGCGGGGAAGAATCTTCCCCACTTATTTTTTACAGACTCTCAAGTGTTGTTCTGATAGCCTTGATGAAGTCCTGTGTATTAAGTACTGTTACATCCTTAAGCTCTGTGATAAGAGCAAGGTCTTTTGTCATGGTGCCATTCTCTATAGTCTGAAGAGTAGCTCTTTCAAGCTTGTTTGCAAATACCATCAGGTCAGGATTCTGATCCATCTCTCCTCTCTTTCTGAGAGCTCCTGTCCATGCGAAGATAGTTGCAACAGGGTTTGTAGATGTCTCCTCTCCCTTGAGATGCTTATAATAATGTCTCTGAACTGTTCCGTGTGCAGCCTCATATTCGAAGAAGCCTTCCGGTGAAACAAGAACTGATGTCATCATAGCAAGTGAGCCAAATGCAGATGAGAGCATATCACTCATAACATCTCCATCGTAATTCTTACATGCCCAGATGAATCCACCCTTCGACTTCATAACACGTGCAACAGCATCATCTATAAGTGTATAGAAGTATTCAATTCCATACTCATCAAATTTCTCTTTATACTCAGCGTCGAAGATTTCCTGGAAGATATCCTTAAATGTATGATCATACTTCTTTGAGATAGTATCCTTTGTCGCAAACCAGAGACTCTGTCTGGTATCAAGTGCGTAGGTGAAGCAGCTTCTTGCAAAGCTCTCTATTGATTCGTTTATGTTGTGCATTCCCTGAACAACTCCCGGGCCGTCAAACTCATGAACTGTAACTGATTGCTGAGAACCATCTGCAGCTGTATAAACAAGCTCAACCTTTCCTGCACCCGGTACCTTCATCTCGACTGCTTTATATACATCACCATATGCATGTCTAGCGATTGTGATAGGCTTCTCCCAGTTTCTGACACATGGAGTTATGCCCTTTACCTGTATGGGAGCTCTGAAAACAGTACCATCAAGGATAGCTCTTATAGTTCCGTTAGGACTCTTCCACATCTCCTTCAGGTTATACTCCTCAACACGTGCAGCATTTGGTGTGATAGTTGCACATTTAACTGCTACCTTGTACTTCTTGGTAGCAAGAGCAGCATCCTTAGTAACCTGATCATCAGTCTCATTTCTGTGCTCCAGACCGAGATCATAGTACTCAGTATTCAGCTCTACAAACGGGCAAAGAAGTTCATCCTTTATGAGCTGCCACAGAATACGTGTCATCTCATCTCCGTCCATCTCAACAATCGGGGTTGTCATTTTGATCTTATCCATCTTTTTCCTCCCTAATTTTTGATAACCATTACTTTTGTTATCATTTATCTAGTTCTTCAAGCAGCTTAAGCAAAACTTCAGTCTCTCCGTTTTCAGAAAGAGGCGGTGCTACATGTTTGGCTGCATTTTTTACTTCTTCTCTCGCACTTCCGATAGCATAGCTCTCCTCTGCTGCCTCCAGAAGACCGAGATCATTTATGTTGTCTCCGAAGGCCATGGTTTCTTCTCTTTTTATTCCGAGTATATCCTGAAGTATTTTAAGAGAGCTTCCTTTATCAGCATCCGGAAGAACTATATCCATCCACATGATTCCTGCGCTGGCTATTTTGAACTGATTCTTCCACTTCGGAGTAAACCACTCATCTACGATAGCCTCCGCATTATCCTTATGATAAATGGACATCTTGACTATATCATCATGCAGATGTTCTTCGAAATCTCCCAGCACCTCGATATTAAATCTATAAGAATCTCTGAGCCAGTAGAACATCTCACTTTTATCCTCGCAGTAAGCCTTATCCCTGCCGCAAAGCATTATATCACAGTCCGGTAGTCTCTTAGCATCATTTATCATCTCCATAAGAGGCTTTCGGTCAATCACGTTCATGTTATAAACCTTCGACGCATCTCTTAAAATAGAACCATTATCTGTTATGTAGTAGATATCCTCCTTGACCGGCTGGAACAATCTGGCCATACTGGCGAACTGCCTGCCACTGGCACCTACATAGATAATCCCATGTTCCTTCAATCTTTTTATTACGTCGTACATACGTACGTCAATCTCCGGCGTACCGTCCGGAACCAGTGTTCCGTCTATATCACTTGCAATAAGTTTGATCATAAGAATCCCCTTTCGTTACTTCCGATGTATTTTACCATAAGAATTGACTATACGCCACTAAAAAGTTTATAATAATGAATGTGAAACAAAAGGAAAAGAGCAGTAAAATGATCAATTATCACATAAGAAAAAAGAAAAGAACCAGATATACATTCCGTCTGGTCGGACTTGCTATTACTATTATATGTGTTTCTCAGGTTGTAGCCTTCTTTATGGGCTATGGAAGAAGCCACAAGATAGGAACCTTCTTTGCATTTGTTTTCGGACTTTACGGAATCTATCTGTTTATCAGTTCCTTCAAAGGACGATTCTACAACACTGATTATGAATTCAAGGAAGAGGAATTCACAGTCCGCACTCATCGCGGCGAGAAAACCTATCCCTACAGTGACATAACAGACCTGAATATGATAATTCCGCAGAATGAGCTCATATACAGCATCATTCAGATAGTTGTAGGTAAGGAACAATTCCTGATGCCATTCACTTTAAAGAAGGACGTAGCATCGCAGATATATGAACTGCTTTGTGAGAAAACAGGACGAACATATAATAAACCGACAGAAGATGCGAAAGAAGGCGACAATTAATATGGACACCCGTACTCTCAGTACACTTCTTGAGAACTATTGTCATATAACAAATATTCATTACTATGATGAAACTGATTCCACAAACTTAAGAGCCAAGCAGTATGTACAAGAAAACGATGGCACATCCGCCTGCTCTCCTTGTCTGTTTGTATCTGAGGTACAGACCGCAGGTCGCGGAAGACTGGGACGAAGCTGGGAATCTCCGCCAAATGAGGGAATATGGATGTCATTTTTATGTAAACCAAATCTTCCCCCGAATCAGATTTCAGGAGTAACTATACTGGCCGGTCTGGCGGTTGCAAAAACCATCAATAGTTTTGCTCTTAAGCAGAGTATACATAATCTGTATGCAGAGATTAAATGGCCAAATGACATAGTAATAAACAAGAAAAAGGTTTGTGGAATACTGACTGAACTGATTGGGAATACCTCATATGTTGTATGTGGTATCGGAGTAAATGTAAACTCACTGAGTTTCCCTGAGAATCTTTTTCAGAAGGCCACCTCTCTCCTAAAGGAGTCGGGTGTCGTCTGGAACAGAGAGAAGCTTATAGCGGTCATAATAAAGAATCTGTCTGACTACATAAACAGCTATGAAAAAAGCGGTGATTTGGACTTCATACTTTATGACTATAACAAGCTTCTTGTAAGTATGGATAAAGAAGTTGTTCTTATCGGAGGAACTAATATTAACGAAAAAAACTCTGATGAGAACATATACATATCAAAAGGAATTGACAAAACCGGAGCACTCATAATTGAAGACTCCAAAGGAAATCGGCAGACCGTATCCACCGGAGAAGTATCTGTACGCGGTATAAACGGATACGTTTAGTTAAGAAACAGGCAGGTTTTTATGGTTAATGAGAAAAAACTGGTGGCACTCTGTACTTCCAGAGTATATGACCCCCAGATTCATGGCTATATAGAGAGGCTGAATAAGCTGATGAGAGCACAGGGGTACTCTCTTCTTATATTTGCCATTAATTCCGACATCTATTGGGAGGAGGACAGACCCGCTGCTGAGAAGTATGTGTTTGATCTGCTTCCTTATGATGATTTGGATGCGGTCATAATCATGAACGAAAAGATCAAGAGTCGAAAAATCGCCCAAAAGGTTATCAACGCTTCAATCTTACACGATGTTCCGGTTATCATAGCAGACGGAAATTACTATAATACGTCATGCATAAATTTTGATTACGAAAAGGGCTTCGAGCAGATAGTGAGACATATGATTGAAACCCACAAAGTTAAGAGACCTCTTATGATGGCAGGTCAGCCGGACAATGATTTCTCAAATCAACGTATCGAAGTATTTAAGAAAGTACTTAGTGAAAATAACATAGAATATAATGACAGCATGCTGAGCTATGGCTACTTCTGGGCAGATCCCTGCAAGATTGCCATGAAGGAGGTTTTATCTCGCGATACACTTCCCGATGCCATCATCTGCGCTAATGATCTAATGGCCATAACAGCTACGGAAATGCTAATTGATGCAGGCTACAAGGTTCCGGAGGATATAATAGTTTCCGGCTTCGATGGTTATGACGGTATATTCTTCAATTCTCCGAAGATAGCTTCCGTATCATGCGATATTATACATATGGCTGATGCTACAGCAGAGGTAGCACTCGAAGCAATCAAGGACGGCAAGACACATAACCGCGATATCATACCTGTCCTTATACCCAATGAGTCCTGCGGATGTCCCGATCATCTTGAGCATCCACAGCTTCTGAGTAACTGGTTCAAGGAAAGCTTCTCACGAAACAATGATGATAACCGTGTACTTAAAAGACTCAGTGCTTTTATGCTGAACAGCAATACCATAGGTGAAATGGTCTCTCATCTGGATTGCTACAAGACCGACAATATACTTGTCGCTGTGGACAGAAGGATATTTGACGAGGATTCCAATTACTTCACCAGCGATGATACCAATGATAACCCCAGCGTATTTACGGTTATTTATGATTCAGATTTCCCGGAAAAGTACAAAAAAGATACATTTACTCTTAACTTTTCCAGGGGAAGGACCGGCGGCAATATCATGGCTCCGATGCTTAAGAACCGTATCCTGGAGCTTACGGAAAGCGGTTTTCCGCTTATCTTCAACGCACTTGACTATATGGGAAAAGCTTTCGGATTTGTATGCTACTACTTCAGGGACTTCAATATCTCGAACTATACAAATACAATGAACGCAACCAACACGATTGGAAATGGTATAGGCGGATATGTAAATCTCCGTTATCAGAGGTCACTGCTTGAAAAAATGGATGAGATGTATCTCAGAGATTCGCTCACCGGTATATATAACCGAATAGGCTTCCGTAATACATTTGACAAGCTTATTGAAAGCGGCGAGTTTAAGGATGAAACGGTTACGGTCATTATGTCCGATATGGACGGACTCAAGTATATAAATGATAACTTCGGTCACATCGAAGGCGACAGTGCTATCGTTACAGTTGCAAATGCTCTTTCTAATTCACTTCCTGAGAATTCGATTCCGAGCAGAATCGGCGGCGATGAGCTGTTTGCAGTCATCTTCGGAGTAGTTGACCCGGAAGAAATTATCAAGCGAATTAATTCATTCCTTGATATGTATAATGCCTCATCAGGAAAACCATATAAGGTTTCTACCAGTTGTGGTTTTATAAGCACTACACTTACTGATGATTTCGATATCTCTCAGGCTCTGAAACAAGCTGATGAGATCATGTATGCCGAAAAGAAACGTAAAAAAGCATAATCGAGTAGGAGAAAATTTCTCTAGTTGAGAAATTTTCGACCTCTCACACCACCGTGCGTACGGTTCCGTACACGGCGGTTCAATCAACTTAACAAGTGAGACACCTTTCGGTGTAGTAATCTAACATTGAGACTAATCCAAATGAGGTTA
>DGHK01000053.1 GCA_002392655.1 Lachnospiraceae bacterium UBA3850
GCGTAGTTCTGGAATACCATCGCAATATCTCTGTCCTTTGGCTCAACATCGTTACAAAGCTTGTCCCCGATCCAGAGCTCACCAGAACTGATATCCTCAAGTCCGGCTATCATTCTCAGAGTTGTAGACTTACCACATCCTGAAGGACCAACGAAGATAACGAACTCTTTATCCTCGATATCAAGATTGAAGTCCTTAACAGCATTGAAGCCATTTGGGTAAATCTTGTAGATGTTTTTAAGTTGTAATCCTGCCATTTTAATATCCTCCTAAATAGCACATCGGCTTTTTTATTTCATAAACAACCTTATACATAATATAACTATTTCAATCCTAAAACTATGTCTGTCTTGCATAAATATTCTTCAAAACTTTTGTTCATATTGCATATTGACGATTCAATTATATATATTTTAAACAAAAAAAGGCGACATAATATCGCCTTTTTTTATTTTGTTTGTACGAGTTTTACCAAAATTATTACAAATATATTAACAAAAACCCTTTATTTGTCACTAGTACACAACATCAGGTGTTCCAATTATAAGAAATGCCTCAACACCTTCGGTATTAACGGAACACTGCACTTCATTTGCAGGCAAAGTCTCCATTTTAGCCTCCGGAAGGAACTCCTGAAGGGCAGTTCCGGTTCCCTCAGTAACTACCACAATCTTTGATATATCCAGGATTCCCTTGGTATAATCGCCCGCCTGAACATTTGTATAACCTGCCTCAACCAGCTTATCCTTCCATTTTCCGGCCACTCCCGGAACATCTGTCGCATTCAGGACAACTATCGAAGCATCCTTCGACAGAGAACCATCATTTTTAGCCTCCTCACTGGCTGCTTCAGCATTTTCATATAGCAGTGCATCCGTGTTCGTAGCCTTATTCTCCAGCAGCTCATCTGTCTGATTATCTTCAAAAGCTGAATTGTCCGCCTTCTTTTCCTTCTCTACGCTCTTATTAGCCATAGAAGCCTTTATTAGATATGCAGCCATTGCCAGGATCACAAGACCCAGGATGATAACCGTAGCCTTTAGAAAAAAAGACAGGAACAGTCCTGCTGCACTTTGTTTATTATTCTGTGACATCTATGATTCCTCCCCCACCTACAAGTTTAATCAACCTATAAAATGCACTATATTCATAACTGTTTTGAGTATCTATTCAACGCTTAAAAGTATATCAAAGGGCATTCTTAATTTCAATATAAAAGTACCACTTCAGACATATTTAGTTTACATAATTCGATTGATATCAGTAGTAAATATGTTATACTTTTTAATATAAGTACTTCTTATTATATGAAAAGGGAGCAAAACATGCATATTCTGGTAACAGGTGCATCCCGCGGTGTCGGGCGGGCTATCGCAAAAGCCGCTGCCGCTTCGGGTATGTTCGATAAAATAACAATAAACTCCAGGAAGAACGAAACTGCTCTTCAGGAGACTATAAAACTTATTAAAAAAGAAAATGTGAGCGACGGTCTAAAACTGAATCTAACCCTCGGTGATGTCAGCGATATATCCTATATTCATAAGTTGAGGGATGAATTCGGACCTGTAGATGTTCTTATTAATAACGCCGCTATATCCTACACCGGCCTTATCATAGATATGACTCCGGAAAATTGGCAGGAATCAATCGGAACGAATCTTACTTCTATCTATAACACCTGTCATACATTTCTGCCTGATATGATACATAATCAGTCAGGGCATATAATAAATATCTCCTCTGTGTGGGGTGCGGTCGGTGCATCCTGTGAGGTAGCATACAGTGCGACCAAAGGGGCAGTAAATTCCTTTACTAAGGCTCTTGCCAAGGAAGTCGGTCCAAGCCATGTCCAGGTAAATGCTATCTCCTTAGGAATCATGGATACCGATATGAACTCGCATCTGTCACCCGATGATATCGATTCAATCTGTGAGGATATTCCTATGGGACGTATGGGGACTCCCGAGGAGGCCGCAGAAGCAGTCATGAATATGCTACGCATGCCTAAGTACTATACCGGAGATATCCTGACACTGGACGGTGGCTGGATCTGACAGATATCAGCTTAGGTATACGAAGTAAACATTACTAAACAGAAGGTAGGGGATTACATTATGGATAAGGTTTTTGTTGAATTTTTTTCTGACGAAGCACTTGAAAATGTTATGTGTCTTCTTCAATATCATCCGAAAAAGGTAATATATATGGGACATAAGTCCTCAATGATTACCAAAAAGATAAAGAGTCTTACAAACTTCGCCAAGCTCAAATCACCTGATACAGAGCTTGAATTCATAGAGGTTCCGCGAGACAGTCTGACGGATTGTATAGACGCCCTAAATAAAATAGCCGATGAAAACCCCGAAGCTTATTATGAGCTTACAGGCGGCGGAGAGATGATACTCATCGCCTTCGGTTATGTCAGCGCTACCAGAAATTTAAAAACGATCCGTATCGATCCGTATACAGGACTTGAGCTAAGTATTCTCCCAGGAAGCGAGCCAACCCAACATCAAGATGCGATCAGTATAACGGTCAAGGAAAATATCATCCTACACGGCGGAAAACTGACGCAGCAGACCGGAAACTACTCCACCTGGAGCTTTACGGAAAGCTTCTATCAGGATATAAGAACTATCTGGGAGATTGCAAAAAACCTACGGCACAAGTGGAACCGTTACTGTGCAGTTATCGAAGACGTGATCAAGGCAAATCCATGTGACGAAAGCGGACTCTACATATTTCCCAAGTCAACACTCGGAGAATCAGCCACTCTGTTTTTTAAACTGAATAACAAGGGTATGCTAAAGGACTTCAGTACTGACGCCAAAAGGATACGTTTCAGATTCAAAAATGAACAGATAAAACATATAGTTACAAAAACAGGAAATATACTTGAGCTCCACGTTTATGAGGTTGCCTCCAGGAGGCGAGATATATTTAATGATGAAATAATCGGCGCTATGATAGACTGGAATGGTGATAAGACGCAGCAGGAAAAGCTCGACTTTGCATCTGATTACCAGAGATATATGAACGCAAGCTATGATACTATAAACGAAATCGACGTTATCCTCATGCAGTCCTGCGTACCAATCTTCATTTCTTGTAAAAGCGGAAAGGCTAGCAGCAACTCTCTGCATGAACTTCAGACTGTCACCAGCCGTTTTGGCGGAAAATACGCCAGAAAGGCTCTTGTCATGGCTATGCCTTGCGATGAAACCTCCAGCGGAACCTCCTTCTTCAAACAGCGGGCAAAGGAGATGCACATCTGGGTTATAGACAATGTTTATTCCATGACGGATGAAGAGCTTCTGAAGAAGCTGATTTTACTCCACAATTAATTAAAAGGATGCTTACGCATCCTTTTTTTGATCAGAGGCCGCTCCACCGGCGGCTTCTGCCGCTCTGTCCTTACGGTTCTCATAACTGATATTCGCAAACTTCGTATATTTACCAATCCACGCCAGTTCAACCGGACCGGTCGATCCATTACGCTGCTTAGCGATAATGATTTCAGCCACACCGGGCTTTTCTGATTCTTCTTTCTTATAGTATTCATCCCTGTAAATAAACATTACCACGTCGGCATCCTGTTCGATAGCTCCGGACTCACGGAGATCCGCAAGCACAGGTTTATGATCAGGTCTTGAGTCAACCGCTCTGTTCAGCTGTGATAGAGCTATAACAGGGATATTAAGCTCTCTAGCCAGAGCCTTTAATGATCTGGAAACTTCGGATATGAATATTTGTCTGGACTCAACCTTGTGACTCGGACTCATCAACTGGAGATAATCGATAATAACAAGTCCCAGACCCTCAGTCTGCTTCAGCTTCCTGCATTTGGTTCTCAGCTCAGCTATATTTATATCACTGTTATCATCTATAAACATAGGTGCTGCCGCCATATTATCTACTGAGCTTATAATCTTGCCCCAGTCTGAGTCAGATATATCTCCTGTTTTGAGACTCTTTGCTTCAACCATAGAATCTACAGCCACAAGTCTCGTAACGAGCTGCTCCTTGCTCATCTCCAGAGAGAATATAGCAACCGGAATTTTCTCCTTTACAGCCACATGATGGGCAATATTAAGCACAAATGCTGTCTTACCCATAGATGGTCTGGCTGCTACAAGCAGAAGCTCACCACCGTGAAGACCGGTCAGCATATTATCCAGGTCTGTAAATCCGGTCCTGAGTCCGTTGATTTTTCCCTTGTTTTTAGTTGCCGCCTCTATATCCTCAACAACACCAACTACAACTTTATTAATAGGAGTGAAGTCCTTTGAACCTGTTCTTCTCTGCATCAGGTCAAACACCTCAGACTCTGTTCGGGTCATGATTTCACTGACAGGTTCTGACCCCTCATAAGAAGCAGCCATAAGCTTGTCAGACAGCTTGATAAGCTTCCTTAAGTACGACTTATCCTTTACTATCTGCGCATGATTTGTTGCGAATGCCGCAGTAGATACATTTGAAAGAATCTCTCCCAAATATCCCAGTCCGCTTATCTCCTCGGGAGCACCCTTCTCTCTCAGCTTCTCGCCAAGCACTATCTCATCTACCGGCTTTCCTTCATTGTATAAGTCCACCATAGCGTCAAAAAGAAGACCATACTGAGTATTGTAAAAGTCTTCCTTTGTGATTATCGCGCTGACTTCTGATATAGCGTCCCTGTCAAGCATCATCGAACCGATAACACTTCTCTCGGCGTTGTTATCATGCGGCGGTATTCTTTTTACAGTATTATCGTCAGCCATTTTTTATTTCCTTATTATATGATTCAAGTCTGATTATTATCGATATGAACAGTCTTACTTCTGTTCAACCACATCAAGAAGCACCTCTGCTGTTACCTGTGGATGAAGCTTTATACCTATGTTGTAGCCACCCAGTGCCTTAACAGCTTCCTTCATAACTATCTTCTTCTTGTCAACCTCTATTCCGAGCTGCTTCTTTATCTCCTCAGCAACCTCCTTCGAAGAAACAGAACCAAATGTTCTGCCACCCTCTCCGACCTTCATCTGAACAGTAACCTTCTTATCCTTAAGCTCATCAGCCAGCTTCTGTGCAGCTGCCAGATTCTCTGCAGCCACCTTCTCATCATTCTGATTCTTAAGCTTCAGATCATTTAAGTTCTTTGGTGTTGCCTCAACTCCCAGCTTCTTTGGAAGCACAAAGTTTCTAGCATATCCCTGATTTACCTCAACTATCTCACCCTTTTTTCCAAGGGATTTTACATCCTGTGTAAGTATTATCTTCATTGTTTTCCTCCATGCAATAAGTCAAAGAGCGCAGTTTCCATTGACTTATTTTTTTATAATTCTCCGGACTCATGCATTTCCTTGATAACCTTCTTCAGTTCATCAAAGAATTCTTCCTTTTCAACCTTAAGCTGAACTCCGGCTATATTCGCATGTCCGCCTCCTCCGAAGCGTTCCATGACTATTTGTACGTTTACATCACCTATAGATCTGGCCGACACATAAAGCACGCCCTCCGACTTCGTAACCACAAATGATGCTTTTATATTATCTACATTCAGGAGCTCATTTGCAACCTTTGCAACCGCAACCGTCGGAGCCTCCTTCGCCTGAGCATCCTCATCTATATAAGACAGAGCGTAGCAGTCCATATAAACCTCAGCGTTATTGATTCCCTGCGCCCTCTCCTTCAGCTCATCCATAGAACTTCTGAACATCTTTCTCACTCTCGTTACGTCTGCACCGCTCTTTCTCAGATAAGATGCAGCCTCAAATGTTCTGACACCCGTTTTTGTGAGGAAGTTATCAGTATCAATCAGAATACCTGAATACATAGCATCAGCTTCCTGACTCTTCAACTTCGGAGTTTTAGACATATACTGATACATCTCAGCGATCATCTCACATGCAGATGAAGCAAACGGCTCTATGTAAGAAAGCATAGCTCCCTGTATAGCTTCGTTTGTCTGTCTGTGATGATCAAACACAACAACCGTCGGAACGAGACTTAGCAGCTCTTCACATTCTGTAAGACTGGGCCTGTTTACATCGCAGACTACAACAACTGTCTCTTTATCAGCAATTGAAACTGCCTCGTTACTTGTTATAAATACACCTTCATAAGCATCACCCAGCTTAAATGTATTCATCAGCGGTCTGATTGCCTCAGTTATCTCATTGATAACTATATACGCCTTCTTGCCCATAGTAGTGACAAGTCTGTAAATACCGATGGACGAACCCAGAGCATCAGCGTCCGGTCTCTTATGAGCCATAATAATGACCTTCTCCTTGCTGAGCAGAAGCTCCTCAAAGGCCTGTGCTTTAACTCTCGCCTTGACTCTTGTAGTCTTTTCGGTACCTGCACTACGTCCGCCATAATAGGTGACCTGATCACCAAGCTTTACTGCAGCCTGGTCTCCGCCTCTTCCCATAGCAAGGCCGATAGCATTTCTGGCATTATTATATGCATTGATATATCCATTTGTATCCATGTCAGAATCAGCACCTATACCGATACTGAGTGTCATGGCGATTTCATTTCCTACATTTATGTTCTTAACATCATCAAGAATCGAGAACTTGTCATCTCTCAGTGTCTGCATATACTGCTGTTTAAATACAAAGAAGTACTTATCATTCTCTATATGCTTGACTATGGCATCGATATTGGAGAGATACATATTGATCTTTCTCTCTACCAGTGCTGTAAGGATAGAATGCTTTACATCCTCCAGATTATCCATAACCTCATCATAATTATCCAAATAGAGAACACCTGCATAAAGCTTCTGATCATAAGCCATCTTCTCCAGCTGTTTCATCTCAGTCTCATCAAAGAGGTAGATAGCAAGAACTATATCATCCTCGCTGTATTCCTCCTCACGCTGATCAAAAACATTTGACAGATCAATTCTCTTGATTGCCGCTCTGTATATCCTGTCACCATATTCAATACTCAGATTCACCTCATCCTCAGTATCAATGATATCCGGTACTAGTTCAGGGAAATATACATCTATGGATCTTTTTATCCTTGACTCAGGATTCACGCCGACCGTTTCCTTAAACATCTTGTTAGCCCACATGATGTGACCCGATACATCCATAATTGCATAAGGAATCTCAAGATCAGCAAGAAGCTCCTTCTGTATTTTTCCTTGTTCGAGGGAATAGTCCAGCACAACGGAATCCACCGATGGTATCATCCTCAGATACAGGATAATGGTAATGATTATATAAACTACCAGAACAGCAAGGCTGAATGTACCAACCTTGCTATCCAGACCGTTCAGATATATCGTTACACAGGTAAGGATGATTGCCAGTATAATAGGAATAAGTATTATATACTGGATCTTTCTCCTTAAATACTTCTCATTTTTCATTACTTAAGTGCCTCTATTCTTTCACATACCTGAGCATATGTCTCTTTATACTTTGCGAGCTTTTCTTTCTCAGCATTTACCTTCGCCTCAGGTGCCTTATTTACAAAATTCGGATTCGAGAGCATTCCCTCTCCTCTCTTTATCTCACCTTCAAGACGTGTCTTTTCCTTACCGAGTCTCTCAAGTTCCTTAGCAACATCAACAAGCTCAGCAAATGGTATATAAATTACCGCATTATGGATAACTGCTGAAACAGCGTCATCATCTATACCAGACTTATCAGACTGTACGTGCACATCACTTGCGTAGCAGAGTGTTCCGAAGAATGAGATACTGTTCTCAAATACCTGTCGAACATCCTCTTTATCTGAAACAACATAAACGCTTGCCTTCTTTGATGGTGGTACATTCATGTCTGTTCTTACTGTTCTTATTGCACGAACCGCATCCTTTATGATATCAACACTTTCAGCATCAGCTGTAAAGTTTCTTGAATCCTCTGCTACAGGCCATGCAGAAATCATAATTGATTCATCACCTGTAAGTGTGCAGTATATCTCTTCTGTTACAAATGGCATATATGGATGAAGCAGCTTAAGTCCTATGGTAAGAACCTCTTTGAGAGTCCAAAGAGCTGCAGCCTTTGTCTTGTCATCATCTGCCCAGAGTCTCGGCTTAACCATCTCGATATACCAGTCACAGAACTCATCCCAGAGGAAATTATGGATCTTATCAGCAGCAACTCCAAGTTCGTACTTCTCCATATTGTCTGTTACATCGCGAACAAGGCTGTTTGCCTTTGCAACTATCCACTTATCAGCCATTGTAAGGTCGTTCAAAGTAACCTTCGCTATATCCTCATCTGTAATTCCGGCTTCCTTTGCACTTTCCATATTCATCATTATGAAACGAGATGCGTTCCATATCTTATTTGCAAAGTTACGACTTGCCTCAACTCTCTCCCAATAGAATCTCATATCATTTCCGGGAGCATTTCCGGTGATAAGAGTAAATCTGAGTGCGTCAGCACCATACTTGTCTATAACCTCAAGCGGATCGATTCCATTTCCAAGAGACTTACTCATCTTACGTCCCTGATCATCTCTTATCAGTCCGTGGAAGAGAACTGTATGGAAAGGTATCTCGCCCGTCTGCTCAAGTGAGGAAAATACCATTCTGATAACCCAGAAGAATATGATATCATATCCCGTTACAAGCACGTCTGTTGGGAAGAAATATTTGAAATCCTCTGAATCCGTATCAGGCCAGCCTAATGTTGAGAATGGCCACAATGCTGATGAGAACCATGTATCAAGTGTGTCAGGGTCCTGTTTGAGATTCTCACTCTGACACTTCGGACACTTACATGGAGCTTCCATCTCTACTATAGTCTCACCACAATCCTGGCAATACCACGCCGGAATTCTATGTCCCCACCAGAGCTGTCTTGAGATACACCAGTCACGGATGTTATCCAACCAGTTATAGTAGGTCTTATTCATTCTTTCAGGAACAAGACGGATCTTGCCATCCTCTACAGCCTTCTTAGCGGGGATAGCCATATCACTCATCTTTACAAACCACTGTGGCTTAACAAGCGGCTCAACTGTAGTACCACATCTGTCATGAGTACCTACCATATGAGTATGTGGAACAGTCTTAACAAGAAGTCCCTTAGCCTCAAGATCTTCAAGGACAGCCTTACGAGCCTCATATCTATCCATTCCGTCATAACGTGTTCCCGGACAATTGATAGTTGCATCGTCATTCATTATATTGATCTCAGCTAAATCATGACGCTTACCAACCTCAAAATCGTTAGGGTCATGAGCAGGTGTTATCTTAACGCAGCCTGTTCCGAACTCCTTATCTACATATGAATCGGCAACAACCGGAATCTCTCTGTCAACTAGTGGAAGAAGCAGAGTCTTTCCTACGATATCAGCATATCTCTCATCCTCAGGATTAACTGCAACTGCAGTATCTCCGAGAAGAGTCTCAGGACGAGTTGTAGCTATCTCAACATATCTTCCCTCTTCTCCTACTACAGGATAATTGATGTGCCAGAAATGTCCTTCCTGCTCCTTATGCTCAACCTCAGCATCTGATATAGATGTCTGACAAACAGGACACCAGTTAACGATACGTGAGCCCTTATATATCCAGCCCTTATCATAGAGCTTCTTAAATACAGTATTAACAGCCTTGTTATTTCCTTCATCCATCGTGAATCTCTCACGATCCCAGTCTGCAGATGAACCCATTCTCTTCAGCTGATTAACTATACGTCCGCCGTACTCCTCGCGCCACTCCCATGCACGCTTAAGAAATCCCTCACGGCCCAGGTCTTCCTTATCAATTCCCTGTTCCTTAAGAGTATTAATGATTTTTACCTCTGTAGAGATAGCCGCGTGATCAGTTCCCGGCTGCCACAGAGCATTATAGCCCTGCATTCTCTTCATACGAATAAGGATATCCTGCATAGTATTATCCAGGGCATGCCCCATATGAAGCTGTCCTGTGATATTCGGAGGAGGCATCACAATAGTAAATGGCTTCTTGCTTCGATCAACCTCAGCATGGAAATAGCCATTATCAACCCACTTCCTGTATAATCTGCCCTCGATCTGCTCAGGGCTGTAAGTCTTATCTAGTTCCTTACTCATGTTTTATCATTCCTCCATGGTTTTCATTCTATAATATTGTAATTCTATATAATTCATATAATTGCTCGTCAGCCTTACGATGTTCCCCTCAGGACATGGCTCCCGCCCAGTGCGGTGTACCCCTAGCGGACGCTAAGCTCTCACTTCGCTTACGCTCATGAATCGCTAAGCGCCGAGACCCGCAATGGTCCTTCGTGAAACATCTAAGTCTTCCTCGCCATTCTCATTTTTCTACAATCATTCTCAACAAAACGAAGGATGATTCTATCCTCGTAGTGAGAATGATAAAACACTCGCTCGTCTATAAATCGCTCAGAACATTTATATCGCCTGTTCGCGGAAATCATCCTTCAGCTCGCTTAAGATGATATCCATTCGCTTATCATAATCCGCCATATCTTTATTCATCTTGTTATAAGCCGCTCTCTGAAGCATCGCAAAGATAGTCATCTCACGAACATCATCCTTGGACTCTCCGATTTCGGTAAGTATCTCATCGAGATATTCATCCGGAAGTCCCTGATGCCTTATCTCCGTACGAAGAGTAGCTGTATCAGAGGTAAGCGCCACGATGTAAAAGTAGCTCTTTAATGAGTCAGGATTCTCATTCAGCTCGTATGCCTTCAGGAAGTAATCCTTCGCCTCATCCAAGTCCAAATTGTTTGCAGCCGCAACTGCGCGGTTATGATATATATTTCCAATGAAAACAGGATCTGTCTTATCGTCTGTCTCCTGGATGATATCATCATAGAAGGTCGCCGCCTTGATATAGCGACGATATGCGAGATAACCATCCGCCTTAAGCTTAGCCTTCTGCAGGCGGTCAAGCTTGCGGTACTTCTGCCATGCCTCAGCATAAGTCTTTATCTCTTCGATTGAATAATAATCACCCGCACTCAGAATCTCAATCAGAAGGTCCTGTGCAAATGTAGTTTTATTCATCAGTCCTATCAGCTTATCTGCCAGCTCCTCCATACCGAGCTGAGTCCTGATCCATTCAAAAAGCTTGTCCGAAAGCGCAGACTTGCTGATCAGTACAGTGTTGTTATAGATGTAGAAGCATAACTCCTCGTAAGTATATATCTCAACCTTCGTATTGAGAAATGTAAAAGGAGTTTCTGCCAGTTTTGAATTACAGAGAATCAACTGTGCCATCAGATATCAAACTCCTTTCTATATATCTTATTTGTTGTAGGGAAGAGCTTTCCGAAGCCCAGATCTCTTATGATGACCGCTCCCTCATGAGGACTGTCAAACTCGACCTCCAGGCTGAGCTTGGTAGTCTTATTCGGTCTCTTCGGCAATCCGCTTATGCTGACAGACTCCCTCTTCTCTTCGCCCGTTTTATGATTCTTATAAACGATGGTTATAACATCAGTGTCATCAAGTATGACATTCAGCTCACCATGCGTATTATACCACTGCTTTCCACCTGTGATGATTGGAACAAATGTATCCTTCTCATCTCCAAGTGTTATACCTATATCAGAGAGTACATTTTCCTTAGTTTCAACGAAGTAATCATCGTAAAATGACATATACTCTCCGCCCACCGCTCTATAGCAGGCTCCCTTTGTGTAGATATTCTGTCCCACAAAAACTCGTCTGCCCTGACAGAGTACATTTGTAGACTTCTTCATCCACTTGTTTGAGAAGCCGACTCCCGTCAGGAATACTGCCGATATATATGCCTTCTTACTTTCGTACTCACCGATTTTTGCAAAGTCGATGTCCATCTGGTAGGTATCATTTCCATACTTGGAAAGTGACATCTGCTCTGTGTAATCCTCGTGCACGACAGTAATTGATTTCGGATCCTTGTTTTTCTGTATATCTATTCTGTAATAGTTAAGTCCATCGGCACTATAGTCATAGAGTGCCACGCTGTTATTCCAAAGCTCTGTAGGCTGATTAAATATATAGAAAAGTCCGCTGTCCAGATGAGATGTTATCTCTATGCACTCCTTTGGAATTCCCATATCCTTGTAGAGTCTGCTGAGCAGCTGGAAAATCTGCATATTGAAATCATCAACAGAGATAACAAGCTTCCTAATCTCTGCTGCCTCATAGCGATAGAGAAATGAATCTATGTGGAGCTTTACCATCATCATAAACAGCTCCTGATAGCTGTACTCTCTATCTTCGATCATTATCTTCTCATCACTTCCCAGATTCTCGAAGATACCATCCACAACGGTACCATTCTCATTGAATCTCGCCTCGGAAGCTTCGCCACCCACATACCAGTGCTCCGTATCCGTGCTGTAAAAAAGGATGTTCGGCATCAGATATGTCTCCTTGTTGTTGAGCTGACTGACCGATTCGGGTTCACGCTTTATATCATTGTAGTAGGATAGCTGCGTAAAATCAGAACACAGATCCATTCCGATATAGAAAATGTCTGCCATAACTCAGGCTTCCTTTCTTTGGTAATTCAGTAATTATAAAATCTTGAGTGTCTCCTCAAACAGATGGACAGTATTGATATATACGTCCAAATCCTCAAGAAGCTCATTATCCTTACGCATCTCCTGCTTAACAAGCATGGAGTTTATGCTTTCGAAACGACTGAGACTGTTCTTGTTGTAGGTCTTCATCTTGAGGACCTCACTCTCGACAATCTTCGCATTTCCATTTGGATCATCCTCGATAGAATAAACGAGCCTCTCTCCATGGAATACAACGAACTCCATAACGTATACTCCACTTACGACCTCTTCAAGCCTCTTTCTCTCTGTCTTCTGCTTATTTCTCGTACCGGTATCAAAGCTGTACTTAACGTAAACCTCACGCTGATTCTCTGATTTGTATACCAGATACGTCTTGAGGAATATATCCTGAGGAAGTCTGATAAAGCTTGAGAAGTTCTTGAAGAACGGAAGTATCTTACCTGCATCCACAAACTTCTCCACATTCTCAACTATCCATGCCCTCTGCTCATCAGTAAAACGTTCAAGCTTACTGAAGTAAAGAAGAAGAGCCATAACGGATATCTCGTCATCTATATTTCCTTTTCTTACCTCCTGGAACAGTGCATCGAAGATGAAGTTTGGAACCTGTTCATCATTTACCAGATAATTATGTGCAGAATATCTGGTAAAGGCCTTAACAACGAGGCCTCTGCTTCGTCCACTGTAATATGTCAGGAAGACATCATATATATATTCTATATAGGTATTTGCAAACATCATCTGTGCCAGAGTGTTCTCTGCCAGATGACCTATATCTGCAACTTTGTCCTTTGCCAGCTTGAACAAATCTGCCAGCTCTTCAAGAGAGCCCTTGAAATTGGAAGCAAGATAGCCCAGGATATTGGCATTAACCGTTCCGGTCTTGTAGAGGTTAATACAGATAGACATCAGGTTCTCATTCAGGAAGCCTTCAGAATCTGTAACACCGTAATCTGCAAGTCGATAAAGTTCCTTAACATCCAGCTCGTTAAATCCATAGAGTTTAACCGCCTCAAATGCTTTGTCAAACATATTCATATCGATAAGATATGTGATGATAGTTCTCGCATTTGCATGAGTCAGGTACTCGATATCGAGCTTGCTCAGATACTTGATCAGAACGTCTGTATCCAGATTCTCATGGTAGTACTCTATGATATTCAAGCAGGCCTGCTGCTTGTAATCATAGGATATCTCATCACACTGGATGATCTCTCTGGCAGCATTAACCTCTCTCGCATTCTTATAGGTAAACTGTCCTATACTCTCATAATTAAAGAGAAGAACTCTGTAATCTCTCGGGCTGTATTCCTTACAGATAGGCATGTACGCCTTCTCATCAACTATCCTCTCGAAATGATAAGGTATGGAACCTGCATATCTGTTTCCGTTCCTGTCCTCGAATATGATGGACGCGTTATCGGAAAGAATCTCAACATATGCTTCGCCATTTACAAGAGGTATTCTCTGAACAGCCTGCAGCTCTTCATGATTAACGATAACTGCCGCAACCTTCTTATTGTTACATACTATCTTTCTTCTGAAAATGATATTGATAAGCTTACCTGCATAAACAGAGCTTACATTTTCAGGCTCAAGGAACTCATCGTAAATAACTGTCAGATCGTCGTTGACCTTACCCTTTACGATCATATTCTCCATAAAGTCTTCCATGGTCGGAGCATATTCATGATATATCTTCATATGCTCTGACTTGTTGAAGATGACATTTGCATAGAGATATGCCAGCTCATCCTCGGTAAGTGTATTCTTATAGTTCAGATACATAAGAACCGATGTAGGTATCAGCTCGTATCTGGTTCTGTTCATACTTCTGATGTAGCACTCATTCAGCCCGATAAACTTGAGGCTCTTCATAACTGCCGCTTTATAGAATCTGTGATACTTATAATCCAGCATATTTGCTGATATAAGCATGGAACAGATACTAGAGAGAACCTCGAGGTTCTCGCTCTCACGACGTGTCAGCTTCTCTGCGGCATCAGCTCTTACTGCCGCATCAAATCTGGCATCTGTCTCCTTCTCCATCTCTTCAACAGGGATGTTATCGATCTTAGTAGCGCCCTTTTTGACAGCCGGACTCAGACCATTTATAAACTCGAGTTCTTCTCTGTTTTCTTCGAAATCATCCTCTACGTCCTCAACACTACCCAGCTCGGACTCGCCATATTTACCGAACTCGAAGTCCATTCCGTCCAGAGATTCATCATCATACTCATGTATAGATGAGATGCGGGACGTTGAATCCTCATCCTCAAGAGGAATATCGTAGATGATATTTTCATCGAGACCTCGCTCTTCGGCAAGCTTACGTCTCTCCGCTCTGAGCTCCTGCTCATTCTTATCATATATCTCACGCAGAACACTGAATATCTGCTTATTAAACTCTTTGTTCTTACCTGCAAGCTTGACGAACTCTAGAAGCACCTCATCGGAAATGAACTTATTTCTGAGTCCCCACTTGATGGTGGTTATCTCAAATGAATCCAATCTCTTCAGAAGCATAGGATTTGTATTAAAGAGATTGCAGAGCTCAAAGTAGATGATCGGACTGTTAATGCCATCATCGTACATCTGGGACAGCTCTCTATAAAGAGCAGTCTTATCGTCGATATATGTCTTGTCGACAAAAAGCAGCAGCCAGAAGTAGAACATCTTCGGATCTTCCGTGCGATAGTTTCTTCTGATCAGGCGTGCAGTCTTTTTGGTAACCTCATCGTCCTTCTGAATCATCGCCTTCAGGTAGTTATAATAGCAGAGCTGCTGCGAACTCATGCTTTCCTTATCCACATCGGCTTCTATACGGAGGAACTCCTGCTCAACCTTGCTGTACTCTCCATTCAGGATATTCATATGCATGATACCCAGTCTATAGAGGTCTTCCTCCGGCTCTATCTCATTCAGAAGTGTCAGCGCTTCGATATTTCTTCTGACATATTCCTCAAGAGACATTCTGTCCATACGAAAATCGAGATAAGCTCTTGTTATCTCTATCTTACTCTTCTTGTAGTCGCGAACCTTTCTTCTCAGCTCCTGATTTGGTCTGGAAAGAAGCGGCTTCGACAGGTGGATATCCACCTCTATCCTCTGATAGATATTCTCTATGATGAGCTTACCGGAGTTCTCACCTTCCGGTACATGCTCGGGGGATATGAAAACCTTCAGCGAGCATACATTTCCATTGAAATCCTTCGCAGAAATGGTCTTCTTTGAAGGTATGATAAACTCTGAATCACTTCGTATCTCAGAAAATGTATAACCCCAGGTATTCTTTGATATATCAATTGTTATACTCTCTGTCTCTGTAGGCATCTCTATATCCAGCTTTGCCTTCGGTACAGACAGAGTAACCGTTCTCTTCTTGGACACCATAACCAAAAATTCTTCCATGGCCTGGTTTACCGAACGGCTTTCCAGCAGACTCTCATATGTCTTTTTTATAACTGTTTCTTTATCTATAAATGTACGACGAAAATCGTCCTGCACAAAAAGTCTGGCTGCATCATTCCAGTTTCTTTCTGCCAGGGATGCGAACTTGAACAAATCGTCGATCCTTTCGTCATAGTGTCTGACACAAGGCTGAACAATATTTATTTCATAAGGGAGTCTCCACTCACCACCGTCTGTGATAACATTTATATGACCACGGAAGTTCTGTCCGGGTTCAAGACAGGTAGCGTCATAAGTATACTTGACTGTAAAGTCCTTGCTTATGAAGCTATGATCCTCAAAACGAAGCAGGTATCTGCTGTCATAAACTATACCCTTTATAGGATTGTCATTTGTACTCTTTACCGAGAATGATCCTTCATAAAGAGTACCGGCTTCAATATTCAGTTTGAAGCTGGTTTCAGAGATAATAACCTCGGGGCGGTCGATCTTGAACTGCCCCTTTGCATATTGCTCAACTATTGCCTTCATATTTTACAAAACCCCTTGCAACTTTAAAGTAACATGATGTAAAATGTATCTATTGATATAAATAAACAAAGTAAATCACTTTATTATAACAAATAAACATTGTTTTTAAAAGGAAAAAGATTTATGAACAATATACCACTTAGAATCGAGCAGAATGAGACTGTCCTATTTAATGCAAACCTTAATCCACTTGGAATTCCTGAGTCCGTAAAGAGGGCAATTAAGGATAATATATCTTCAATCGTCAAATATCCCGATATATATTATACAAAGCTAAAAAAAGCCGTTGCAGAGTACGTTGATGTACCTCTGGACAATGTGGTTATGGGAAACGGTTCTACTGATCTTCTGAAGCTTTTTGCTGCACTCATCACTCCAAAGAAGGTGCAGCTTATTTCCCCGAGCTCCTCTGAATATGAAAATGTATTCAAGGCTTATAATGCCGAGATCACATTCTATGAGCTGGACGAGGAGAAGGATTTTGTTCTGGATATGGATGATTATATCTCAACTCTTTCCGAGGATACCGATATAACAGTCCTCTGCAATCCTAACAACCCGACCTCAAAGAAGGTTGAGCTAGCAGATGTAAAGAAGCTCGCCAGTGCATGTAAGGAGAAGGGTATATTTCTTCTGATAGATGAGATGTATATCGAGTTCCTTGATAATCACCTCGACTATACTGCAATAAGTCTGATAGATGACTTTGACAATATCGCAGTTCTGAGAAGTGTATCAAAATTCTTTGCAGTTCCGGGACTCAGATTCGCGTATGCAATTATGAATAACGATGAATATCGCGAGATCATAGATATCATCACAACCAAAAACAATGTTGCATCTCTTTCAGCAATCGCTGTAACGGATATGTTCAAGGACGAGGAGTATATCAAAGAATCTCAGTCCATTATCCATACAGAGAGATCACTTGTGTATCTGGCGATGTCGACAAGCAAAACCATAAAGCTCTATAAGCCTGACGCAAACTTCATGCTAGTAAAGCTTCTGAGAGACGATATAAACTCGGACGACGTAGCGCTTCACTGCAACAAACGCGGCATAATTATTCGAAAGGGTGATAATATAAGAGGCCTGTCAAAAAAATACATCAGGCTCTGTTTCATGAACCCGAAACAAAACGACCTGATGGTAAACACTATCCTTGAAATTGTGTAACTACTCCGAAGGAGAATAAAATGTATGAAAGATAATAAATCTAAACGGATTAGCTTCATTCATAAAATTCCCGGATTAAAAAGAATGGACGAGGTAACTATCGAAAACGACATCCGATATAGAGGTCCACTTTCCTATCGCCACCTGAGAATCCTGGCATGGGGACTTCTAATCGCTACACAGGCATATACCTCCTATATTCAGGAACGAACATTTGCCGGAAAAAAGATAAACCCGATCGGCATGAGTCTAATAGACAATCTTTCTTATCTTGTTATGCCGCTTTTTCTTATTGCAGTGTTCGCTATCATCCTTGACGGACGCGAACGCTACAAAGAAATGATCATTATGTACGCCTCTGCCGCACTTGGAATTGCCATACTCTATTTTTTCATTGTAGAAAGATATGCGGTAGGTGTATTCACTTCCTTTACCAAAGAATCAAGAGCAGCTGCAGAAAAAACTATATGCAGTCTGATCACAGGCGGACCGGAGGGATCAGGACATCTGGAATTCAACATCTTTATTGATATCCTTTTATGCGTACTTTTTATGTTCTTTGTAAACCATACGCCTAAAAAAAGATTTCCAGGAAAGAAAATCATAATTTTCCGATCATTTGCATTGATACCGATTATCTATGAAATAGTATCAAATGTTTTGAAAATCGGCGCAACTACAGGTGCATTTAAGCTACCGCTTTTTGTATTTCCATTCCTTACTACAAAACCACCTGTAATGTTTTTGATGTTTACCGTGCTGGTACTTATCATGAAAAACCGTGAAAAGGTTTTCATACGCAGAGGAAAAACACACGAGGACTATAATGCATTTCTCAAAACCAACACAAATTCATTTCAGTTTTCCCTGATATTTGTTGTGGCTTTTGTTGTTTTTGCCATTATAGATAAGATATCATTTAACGTACTTAATTCCATCTTCACATCAGGTATTACAAAAGATAATAGCTTGGAATCATTTGATCAGCTTATTTCATGGGCAATGAAAATCAACCAATGGGGCTTCGGAGATATGTTCACAATGCTGTGGCTTGCTCCGTTTATGATGCTCTTTTCTTACACAAGAAAACACAGACGAGTTATTATTGATATATTTATCCCTATTGTCGGAGTGGCCTCTATGATCATCGTGGAGATTGAATATTTATATCATATCATATGTGATTTAGCCAGCAGCGGATTGCCACTTTCACCGTGAATCATCCGATTCGTTTCTGACCTCATTATAGAAGTTCACGACCACGGATGTAATCATTGCAACGACCAGAATACCATATATGCCTAGGAATACGGACATTACCCTTCCAATCGGTGTGATTGCAACTATGTCGCCAAAGCCTATGGTAGTAACCAGAGCGAAGCAGTACCAGAGTGCATCCGAATATTTTGCCATAGATGGTTCAAACATCTGAAATACAAATGAAAATGTTACAATAATCATCAAAAGACCAAAAAGAACCTGCAACGCGTAGGTTCTTTTTACTATTTTAAGAAGCGTATCCACCTGAATACGGTAGAATGAAATGGCAAGTATATGAAAAATAGTCCAAACGCTTATAGGAATGAATATAAACGCTTCAATGATTGCTCCACCCAGCTCACCTGAGATTTCAAAAGCCATATAAAGCGCATATACCAGCACTCCCATAAACAGAACCTGAAAAATAATATTATAAATCCTATGATTCAAAATCGCAGATACTACCCGGTTTGAGACAAAGATAAGATACAAAACCGCGACAATCACCCTCATCGCAGTAAGACCGCCTCCGGTTATGATTACTATTCCCCCCAAAAGCACATAAAGAACCGCATGACAGTAAAACCTGTATTCAGACAGCTTTGATTTACCACGTGTAATAAGCCCCCGAATTACATTTTCCACACCTATCACAAACATAAGAACCGCCATAAGACCTACAGCATGGTTTGAAGCAAACGTTTGCCTTGTCATTGACAGAGATATTATTAAAATGGCGAGGGAGAAAAAACTGTCCACGCCCATATATATCGACGTTTTATTATATTTCTTTTTTTCTTCCATCCTGTCTCCTTTCGGCGTTCGGTTCCATGTAGCTTATATACCATTATAGCCTATAGTCTCTTTCTATCCAATACCAAATGTGGCGTATCCTTCGAAAAGAATACGCCACATCGTTATGGTGTAAAGAGAGAAATGGTTTTTTATAGATCAATTATTTGATCAAATACATTATACTATTTATTTCATCAAAAAAACGTGACAATATGTCACATATCTGAAAAACGCTCAAGTTTTGTTGTACATTTTTATTTCAAAGCGTTAAACTTGTACTTAGAAATACTTGCAATAAAAACAGCTTTTTCGGAGACGAAATCATGGTTAAGAATTTTGCATATAATCTAAAAAAGATCAGGTCTGAGAGGGGTGTCTCCCAGCAGCAGCTGGCCAACCTGCTTTTTGTTGACAGATCCAGTATAGCCAATTGGGAAAACGGACGCCGTATTCCGGACGCCGTTATTATGTCCAGACTGGCACAGTTTTTCAACGTTGATATCTCTTACTTTCTCTCAGACGAAGAAATAGAAACTCCAAATGTAATTATAGTTGATGATGAGGAAATCATCCTGTCCGGTACTATTCCCGTTCTCACCGAAGCTATGCCTAATGCTTCTATTACAGGCTTCAACAGAGTTTCGGAGGTTCTTCAGTTTGCCGAAAATAACGAAATCGATATCGCCTTTCTGGATATAGAGCTTGGAAAAAACAGCGGAATAGAGCTTTGTGAAAAGCTTCTGAGCATACGTCCGGTTACCAATGTCATCTTTCTAACAAGCTATCCGGGCTACTCTATTGATGCCTGGGATACAAAAGCAAGTGGTTTCCTTGTGAAACCGGCAAGTCTGGAGGATATTCAAAGCCAGCTAAAGAAGCTTCGCCATCCCGTTAAAGGACTTTACTAGACTACACTTACCAAGGAGTTCAAGATGGATCATTACTTAGCATATGAAATAATAAATATTGTATTCTCGTTTACCGGAATGATCCTTTCACTTTTAGGACTTGTATTTTCTATGTCCTTTAGACACCTGAACAAATTCGCCCGTTATATGTTCATCATTTTCTTTTCTACTCTGATAGCATATAGTACATCAAATGTAGTATTCCTTGTAAGCATTGATCTACTTGATGAAAACTTTGTATTATTATCAAAGCTTTCACTGTTTTTTGAATCACTCTTTTCAGCATCTTTAATGCCGCTTATTACTGTTACAATCATACACGCAACCCACAGAAATCCAAAAAAAAGCAAGTCTCTCCGGGCTGTAATATCATTGTTTTTTATATATGTTGTTCTTCTGATCATCACTCAGTTTACAACCTTCATCTATTACATCACGCCCGATAATTCGTATCACAGAGGCTCTTACTACCCACTACTACTGGTACCGCCTATTCTTATGATGTTTATTAACCTCACTTATTTATTTAAAAATCGAAAGAACATAACAAGAAATCACCTTGTATTTTTTTCTTTATACATAATTATTCCTCTCATATGTATGCTAATCCAGACGGCTTTGTATGGAATCCAGTTCATAGTTATAGGTACAACCATTGCAGCTATACTTATGTTTAGATCTGTCGTAGCTGAACAGCTGACACTTTACGTCGAACAACAGAATGCTATGGCCAAGCAAAAGACAGATATAATGCTCCTCCAGATGAAACCACATTTTATTTACAATACAATGTCCAGTATTTACTACCTCTGCGCACAGGATCCGAAGAAGGCTCAGACTTTAGTCGGAGACTTTACGTCTTATCTGAGAAAAAATATGAGTGCCATAGCAACGCAGGAGCTCATACCATTTTCAGAGGAGCTCGAACACACAAGAGCATATCTCGCTGTTGAAAAGGCAAGATACGAGAAGCTTTTGTTTGTCGATTATAAACCTGAGTATACTGATTTCTCACTCCCACCGTTGACGCTTCAGCCTATCGTTGAGAACTCTGTAAAGCACGGGCTGGACCAGGATCTTCCACCACTGCATGTGCAGGTTCATACATATCAAAAAGACGAAAATGTGTATATTGTGGTAAAGGATAACGGGCCGGGATATGACCCAACAGAGAATCAAACAGAGAATCAAAGAAAAGTTCATATCGGATTAGACAGCGTTAAAGAACGACTGAAGCTCATGTGTAATGGCACAATAAAAATAGAGGCCGCCCAAGAAGGCGGCACAATAGTTACTATATGTATACGTAAGTGATATATCTGTTATTTACCAAATGTGTTAGGCATTGCATTTTTAATTATATTCATATACCAGTCTATCAGCTGATTTCCATAAAGGGAGGCAAGCACCAGACCTATACAAAGTGAAGGTCCAAATGGCATATGCTCTTTTCCATCCTTCTTTTTTTTCGACATAAGAACTATACCGATAACCGCTCCAACTATCAGTCCGATAAGGAACGAAACAAGTGTTCCCTTCCAGCCAAGCAGCAGTCCTGCAGCCGCCATAAGCTTGATATCTCCTCCACCAAAAGCACCGGCCACAAGAAGTGTAACAACCAGCATAAATACGCTGACTGAGAAAAAGCCTATAAGTCTTGATTGCCAGGATATCCCCAGAAGTCCGTCCTCTGACTTAGATATAAAGGAGCCAACCAGACAGATAATTCCAAGTGCAAGTATGATCAGATTGAGTACCGGTGGAATCTCCATAGTGTCCATATCAACAAACGCTATGATTGTAAGTATCGTAAAGAATATAAAGTATACAGCCACATCAAATGTTAATCCAAAGGTATATCCGGCAAGGCATCCCAAAACGCCTCCAAGGATGGCTGTCACTATAAATCTAGCCTTATACTCTGCATATACATCCTTAAACCCTATCTTGAGTTTTCCTTTTTCGATTATCTTTGACTCTTCAAATGCCTGCTTCTCAGCCTTGGTCATCTTGCCGTCAACATCCTCGTCATACTCCTCCTGACTTCTTACTCTTGCAACAAGTCTTCGTATGATGACATTAAGCGGAATATATATGATGACTCCTGCTAACGCCAGCAGGATAGTTAATAATGCTTTGTTCATTTATCTAACCTCTTTTTTAATTGCTACAGCATACTAAACTATAATATATTTCGACTCATTCTTCAATCACAAAAATGCAGCAACTCTGTCAAGTAATCGTTGGCACGATTCCTATCATATAAATATTTCTTATACGCCTCGCATCTGCCATAATACTTTTCTCTGCTATATACACCCCTATTTTTCGTTTGACGCTCGTCAAATAAAAGAGTTATAATATATGTAATATTATTTGACGCTCGTCAAATAAATGTGAGGTGATTTATATGATGGAAACAAAGATTATAAAAGAAAAAACAGATCTTACATACCTAAATTGGTCGCACGCTCGTAGTTCAAGCGGAACCGCCGGAACATTTCTCAAATCAGAATCTATTATTGAAGGAAGAAAGATATATTATAAGCTTTCAAACTTTGATTACTTACATGGTGTAGTTGGTCATGAATGTGTAAATGAGATAATAGTTGATAGGCTACTCACTGTTCTGGGGGTGCCACACCTATCATATAAGTTAATTAATGCTGTGATTGAGATAGATGGAAAAAGCTATAATACATATCTAGCCGCATCGGAAGATTTTAAACAGCCCGGAGAGAGTAAAACGGCATTGGATAATTACTTTCGGGTAAATGCTAAAGAAGGTGAAACTCCATACGAATTCTGCGTAAGGAACAGATGGAGAAAATATGTAGATACGATGATTGTAGTGGATTTTCTTATACTAAATCGCGATAGACATGGAGCAAATATCGAGGTTCTCAGAAATCCACGAAAAAAAACCGTCAGACTTGCTCCGCTTTTTGATCATGGACTGTCTCTTCTCTATTCCTGCATAAATGAAAAAGAAATAAAAGCATATGACATTATGGAAGATAAGAGATGCCAGAATTTCATCGGTGGATATTCATGCTATGAAAACCTTAGTTTAGTAAAAGACAAGAGTAAATCCTTAATTAGTAAACTGACTCCTTCAGATAAGGCCTATATCTTTGAAGATCTTGAAGGAATAATTTCAGATGAGCATATAGATAAGATATGGAACATGATATATGAGAGGTATAAAATATATGAAAGCCTATGAAATAAGAGAGTCTGCATCTGAAACAAGTATAGGTGTTCTCCTATACTATGAACAGAAGAAAACTTCTATTATCGAATTAGATGATACACTTGATGAATGGACAGCTCCTCTTCTCTTCTCCGGCTTCGTAAAATCAGGTGTATTTACCATTCCGAGAGATATAAGTCTTGCATGGATTCGTGAGCGAGTTATACCAAGTGGCAGGCAAAATATAAACAGTATATTGAATCGTCATAAACTAAAAGAATATGATGAAATGAACCTGCTTGAGTTATCTGAGGGGAAATGTTCTCAAGATTCACTATATATTAGAAAAACAGATGAACTTCCTATATATGTATCTGAAAGAATGAAACACAATCTTGCAGATATCACATTACTGAATGAAAATACTCTACTTTGTTTTTTTAGGGATGACTCGGTTAAAAGAGTAAAGCTTGAGCTTCTTGGAAATGTAATGCAAAAAGAAAAAAGAGCAAAGAAAAGTGATATTGATAAGATTACAAAAAATGAAAAACTATATAAATCCGCTAAGATAGGAGCCGGCGGATACTTTTTGACATTTAATAATTCAATAGATATTCCGACTTCTCTACTCTACGAAGCCGGGAAAAGTATAGATATTAAATATAGCGAAATATTGGAATTTATACAGAAAAACACTGTGGATACAACAGAAAGCTATGAGATACTGGGATGCACACGTCAAAACATTTCTTATTTAGTAAAGCATGATCAGCTTCCGGTTTTAAAACACGGAGTAAATGGCAATTTATATCTGCGAAGCGATATAGAGAAAAATCTTTGGTGATATTCAAAGACAGCCTTGCTACAATAATACAATATGATTTGGGTGTCAATTTTCTTTATATTCCTCCACAAAAATAAAGCACCATCTGTACTACGTTATCGTAATACAGATGGTGCTTTCATATTAATTATCATAAGCTAAGGTTAAGTGTGTTTATTCAGCCCAAGCTCCGTCAGCATTTACCCAATAACCATCTACGTACTGATTTGTTACCATGTAACCATCAGCTCCGAAGTAGTACCAGATATTATCTATCTTCTGCCATGAGCTTACTGCATACCAGCCTGAGGCATCTCCATACCACCAACCGGTTGAATCCTGCTTCCATGAAGCCTGATACTCATATCTGCAAGCGCCGTCAGCGTCGCACCACCAGCCGTCTATCCACTCGCTAGCTGCCATATATCCGCTAACTCCGAAGTAATACCAGAGTCCGTCTATCTTCTGCCACTGACTCTTTGGATACCAGCCATCAGTATCTTCATACCACCAGCCCTTATCGTTCTGCTTCCATGAACCTTTAGCCTTGTACTCAGTATTTCCGTCGGCTCCATACCACTGACCATCTATCCATTCATTCTTGCCTTCAGACTTCTTGGCATCATCTGCCGCCTTCTTCTCTGCTGCAGCAAGTGCCTTCTCTGCTTCCTCAAGCTTCTTAAGTGTTTCAGCAGATACCTTTGCCTTCTGGTCAGCCGTTAAGGCATCATATGCCTTTCTTGCTGCTTCAATTGCTTCCTTATCTGTGGTTGCTATCTTATCACTTGCTGGAAGGGCATTGATCTTCTCTGCTACCGCATCTGCTGCTGCGGTATCATCTGCTTCCTTCTTCTCTTCTGCTCTCTTAGCAGTAAGTTCATCCTTTAGCTTTGAAACGATTGCCGCAAGTGCTGCTTTATTCTCGTCAAGTGATTTAGTTTCATCATATGCAAGCTCATCAATAGCTTTCTTGGCATCCTCAATCAGTTTCTTGCTAGCATCACTATCTCCGTCCGCTGCAAGATTATCTGCAGCTTTCTTCTGTACTTCCTTTTCAGCATTAAAGGCAGCCTTCTCTACAGTAGTAATCTCAACTGTAATATCATCAAGATCGATATTTTCGTAATTATCACTTACATATTTTACTTTAACTGTGTAAGTACCAACATTAGTTTCTGTAGGAATAGTATCTGTCCATGTAGTACCGTTATCTTTACTGTACTGTACCTTATAACCTTCAAGTGGGTTTGTAGGAGCAGTTACCAGTTCTATTGGCTCTCCGGTATATACTAATTCATCTGCGTTCTTTGCCGCCGGCTTCTGTTCAGGCGATAGACTCTCTTTCGTTGCCGGAGCCGCAGCCTTATTGACCTTTACTTTAACATTACATGTTGACTCAGCATAGTTTGTTGAATCTGTCGGAGTAAATACCACTTCGTATTCTCCGCTTTCAGATGCATTCGGAACTAAATCAGGCTCTTTCCATGCAAAAGTACCAGCTACTGACCTACCATGACTTACTGCCTCTCCGCCCGTAAGCGTACTCTTGGAAAGTTTCTGTCCATAGGTGATTTCATCAGCTGTAGGAGCTGTCCTAATCACAGTTGAAATCGGATTTACCGTAAGCTTATAGCTTGCCTCTGTTGTAGTATAGTGATAGTGTTCATTATCTTTTATCGTTGCTGTTATCGTCGTTTCACCAATACCTTTAATGGTTACATAACCGGTATTACTAACCGTTGCAACCGATTCTTTGGAAGATGTAAATGTAGGATCTGCATCACCGGGATTCGTTATTTGATTTTGACTAAATTCTGCACCATATTCTGCACTAACCTCAGTCTTTTCATAGCTGATAGCTGCATCAGCTTTCCCAACCTCTACGGTAATATCAACGCCCGTCTTGGCATTATAGTTGTCATTACCTGCAAAATCAGCCTTACAGGTAGCTGTTCCAACAGTTTCAAAGAAATACCAATCATTCTGCCATTTCCAGCCATCCGGCAAATTGATTTCACCGGTATTGTCATTGTACTTTGCAGTAATTCCCGTAGGTGTTTCAGGGTCGGCTTTTGCTATGGTAACAGAAATAGGGTCTGTAGGAGCATATTCTGCATATGTATCATTTCCTTCAACCTTATAATATACATTATAAGTTCCTGCGTTAGTCTTCTTAGGAATTTCGGTTGACCATGTTCCATCAGCACCTACCTTGTACTGAACGCTGCCTGTAGCCGTATTACCTGTTGTAACAGATGCACCTTTTGTAAGCAATGCCTGTGCCTCATCTTTTTTATATGTAAGATCTGTAGCAGCTGTCGGTGCTGTGACGTTTTGTGCGGATTTGGTGTTAGTGTTATAATAAACAACAATTTTATTCGTAGTCCAATACAAACTATCTGTCGCAGACAATGTAACTGATTTTGCATTTACATCAGTAACCGTCAATACGCTATCTTGTATGCTTTTATTACCGGTTGATACTGTGATGTGGGATTCAGTAAACCTACCGGAATAAACTTTTGAATCAGTAATCTCTAGCTTTGTAATAATATTGTCATTACCTGAAGATATGGTCAATATTACACCAGAACTGATAAAAAAGTGGTTACCAGTTCTACTTCTTTGATATTTACCATTAACAGTAATCCCATCTTGTGTTCCATTATTAGTAAATGTTACACTTTTTTCCGCTGCCTGCGCCGTTATACTCATTCCTGGCACTATGCCGGTCATTGTACTAAGCACCATAACCAGTGCCAGCACATAGCTTATCACCTTTCTGCTTAGTTTCTTTGTTTGTTTCATAAGCTTTTCACTCCTTTTCTTATTTTTTAACATGATACCGTCTGTTTTTTCTCTCTCTTTTCAGTATCATGTTGTTAACATGTTACATTGTTACTTAGTGTACATCTTTCACTTTGGCTTGCTAATTACCAGAAATGAAAATCTATATTTAAATAAAGAATCGCTTGCGATTCTTTTGCGCCCGAGCGGTAATGCGAAGCATTTAACTTCTTCTCCGCGAGGTGCGCATCCCGCGGAGCATTTTGCTTGACAGGAAATCCTTTCCTGTTAAGCAAAAAAAACATCCGACAATAACCTACGGTACTGTACCGTAAGCCATTATCGGATGCCTTAATTTTTCACATAATAAAAGGACAGAGAACGCCCTATGTATGTATGTATGTATGTATGTATGTATGTATGTATGTAACGATTTTAGCTCATTTTTTATCATTGTCAAATGTAATAATTCTATCCCGAAAAGGATATCTTCCTCTCTTAAGTCTCAATAAAACCTTTGTGCCTTTTGCACTAACGCATCTTGAATACAAGGATAATTTTATCACATTTGCACATATATTTCTACCGTCTTTTACTGTTTTTACTAATTTTGTTTAAAAAAAGTATAAATAAATCCCAAAATTAATTGAAGTTTGGGAGAAGTAAGAATATAATTGAGAGTAGATATTTTCTCCCAAAGGCAGAGAATATCTCCCAAAACAACGCGAAGATTGGGCGATAAGCAATCGCCTTAGGAGAAAGGAGTACGCATCAATGAGAAAATTTGGTTATTCTTATCTCGCAAATAGAACTTGGGATAACGAGATAATGTCGTATATATCAAAGATTCACGAGTATAAGGGAAAGCAAGAACTGTTTCTTCGGCAGAAACCTGTGGAGCTTAACAGACTTATTGAGATTGCAAAGATACAGAGTACAGAAGCGTCCAACAGGATTGAAGGTATTATTACTACAAATGCCAGATTAAAACAGCTTGTGGCAGATAAAACCACTCCCACGAACAGGAATGAGGAAGAAATCATAGGCTATCGTAACGTTCTAAACCTTGTCCATGAGAACTACGATGTTTTACCTGTCCGTAGTAACTATATTCTCCAAATGCACCGTGATTTGCTTAAGTTTACGAATCTTTCTTATGGTGGACAGTTCAAGACTACTCCTAATGAGATAGATATGGTGTTGGAAACAGGCGAAAAGGTAGTTTTGTTCAAACCATTAGAGCCATATGAGACACCGCTTGCTATTGAAGCTATTTGTGACAAATATCAAGAAGCATTGGATAAAGAGCTTGTTGATGAGCTTATCTTAATACCTTGTTTCTTGCTTGATTTCTTGTGTATCCATCCGTTTAATGATGGCAATGGACGAATGAGCAGACTATTAACATTGTTGTTGTTATATCGTAGCGGATATTTGGTTGGGCAGTACATCAGTATTGAGAAAGCTATAGCTGATACAAAGGAAGCGTACTATGATGCACTTCAAAAGGCAGACCAAGGATGGCATGAAGGAACAAATGACCCTAAGCCATTTATTAAGTATATGCTGAGTATCGTACTTTCATGCTACAAGGAATTTGAAGCAAGAGTATCTATTGCTCATGCGGCTGGAGCTAAGAGCACGTCATATGACATTGTAAAAGCCTATGTAAGTGAGCGTATAGGTAAGTTCTCAAAACAGGAAGTGCTTATAAGCTGTCCAAGCCTAGGAAGCTCTTCTGTAGAATCAGCATTAAAGAAGCTTGTTGATGATGGTACATTAGTTAGACTTGGCGCAGGCAGAAAAACGCTATATGCAAGAGCTGATGCAGTAATTGACTAGGCTTTTAGCAAAAAGATAATTAAACCGCAATACAATATGATTTGGGTGTCAATTTTCTTTATATTCCTCCACAAAAATAAAGCACCATCTGTACTACGTTATCGTAATACCGATGGTGCTTTCATATTAATTAGCAAAATCTAAGGTTAAGTGTGTTTATTCAGCCCACTCACCATTAGCATTTACCCAGTACTCTCCGACATACTGATTTGTTACGAGGTAACCATCAGCTCCGAAGTAGTACCATACATTGTCTATCTTCTGCCACTGGTTCTGTGGATACCAGCCGGCTGTATCTTCGTACCACCAGCCTGTTGAATCCTGCTTCCAGCTTCCCTTTGGCTCATATCTCCAACCGCCGTCAGCATCCAGCCAGTAACCTTCGATCCACTCACTTGCTGCCATGTAGCCATCAAACTTGAAGTGATACCATACACCGTCTATCTTCTGCCAGCAGTTTACCGGATACCAGCCGGACTCGTCCTCATACCACCAGCCCTTATCGTTCTGCTTCCAGCTTCCCTGAGGTTTATAATCAGTCTTACCGTTTGCATCGTACCACTGACCGTCAACCCACTCATTCTTGTAGTCAGCTGCTTTCTTAGTAATAGTAAGCTTAGCGCCTGTAAATGTTATGTTGTAATTAGGATCTGCATCACATGTGATATAGATATCATATGTTCCGGCTGCATCTCCTGCCTTACGTGTAACCTTGATATTCTTAAGTGTCTCACCGTCTGCTAATCCATCAACTGTGTACTTAAATGTAGGATCAGCCTCGCCTTCAACCTTAGTAGCATCAAGTGCCTTAACTGTTACTGCCTTAGGTACAATCTTAACCTCACTGTCCATTATATCACAAAGCAGATAGTTAGAATCGTTAGTGAGAATCTCTTCGAATTCCTCATCAACGCCAGTCCAGCTTATCTTATATGTGCCTACATTCTTAGGCTCAGCACTAAACTCAAACTTGAAGAGCTTATCAAGATTCTCGTCTATATATGCTGCTGTGTCGTCTTCGATTTCCTGATAGCCAAACATATCAAATGTAACATCTGATGAACTAACTGCCTTACCATCATAAGTCTTCTCGATATCATCTATAGTTACTGCCAGCTCACGAGGAACGATAATTCCTGTTGTTTCAGCCTTCATAGGGAATCCTTCATCATACTCATCAAGATATGTAGTCATAACAAATGGTGGAATTCCCTCACCCATATCAATTACAAACTCACTTGCATAGTTACCAAGCTTAGTTTCTTCATTTCCTGCTTCAGGAAGCATAAATACTGAAACATCATGAGGTGCCGGATTTCCTTCTTCGTCAAGATATACATCCTTTCCGTCGATCACTTTGTACTCATCACCTTCAATTTCAACTTCTTCATATCTGGCTGACGTTACATTCAGTTTGATTTCCTGACCTTCAATTCCTGTATCGCAGGTTGGCTCTACCATGTAAGATGCATCATCTGTTCCGTCATACTCTCTGGCCTCAAGTGGCTCGAGCTCATCAAGACCCTTGATAACCTTTGCATTTACTATTGCACAAGCATTATTTGCCTGCTCATCAAATATAACTTCGTAGTTGTCTACGATTGTTTTATCATTTGCTGCTTCGATTACTACGTCGCCCAGCTGTGCTGTTGTAAGCTTAACATTTCTCTTATCATAATCTGATAAACCAAGAGCATGGTTTGAATCAGGATCTTCGAGTAAACCATGGATGTTGCTGAGATTTACAGCCTCACCCTCTATTCCTGTTTCTACATTTTCAAGGTCGTCAAAATATATATCACAGGTTCCATCGTATTCTTTTGTACTTGATCCCGGTGAGATTGCTACCTCTTTAGGATTGATAGTAAATAAGAGCACACCATCATATACATGAGGATTGCCCGCTTCATCAACTCCATACTCCTCAGTACTGTATGTTATTTTATAAAGTATAACGTATGGCTGTATCTCTCCTTTTTCATTTCTTTTTACATCCTTATACTTTGGAAGTTCAGCTGTATAAACCTCTCCATCCGTTGAATATTCTACTGTAAAGAGCTCCGTGTATTCCTGCGGATCAAAATCATCTAGGTAATCAGGAGCCTGCAGATCACCATCATAGATAGTTTCAACTTCATATGAGAATGGAAGTATAGCCCAATCGTATTTTGCGCTTCCGGTATAGTTATTAAGTCCCTCTACTTCAAAGGTGTAATATCCTATATCTGTAGCAGACTCAACTCCTGTGATTCTGTAGTCCGGTCTTCTTGGTCCACCTGACGCTTTTTCTTTTCCATTCTTAATATAATTTGTAGTTCCATCCATATGCTGTAGTGCTATATTTGGTTCTATCTTGCTTCCGGTATAAGCACATTCAAACAGATCTGAATTATCACTACCATTAAATATGACCTTAACGCCTTTATCTGTTATATTCTTTGGATTTATCTTCAGAGTTCCGGTTTCTTTAACCATCAGGTCATAATTTGTATTTGATGTCCTACGACTAAGTGTAATCTCATATTCACCGGCATCCATCGCATCGCTAAGTGCACGGTATTCAGAAGGTCCGTTATACTTAAGCGTATACTCTATATCTTCGAGGTCATCAGGAAGTATTCCTTCTCCGTCAGCAACACCCTCATCTCCGGCCATTTCAAATACAGGAACTATTTCCTCCGGCTTATCAGAGTATGTCCATTCGTAATCACCAAGACTGATATCAGCCGGTCTCTTTGTTATCTCAAAGATTCCTACTTCCTCATCAAACTCGTAATTAGGATACTTCTCATTTAATTCGTCAAGATTGAAGAATATTTCATACTCTCCTGCATCCTGTCCTTCTTCACGACTAATCTCTACACCTTCTATGGTTTCGCCTTCGATTATCTGATTCATGAAATCCTCATATGTAAGCTCAGGATCTGTTTCAGGATCGTTATCATAAACCTTTGGTTCAGTGTCATCAGCTACAAGAGTAACATCTTTTTTACTAACCAAAGGCTGAGCAGCACCATAATAATCCTCATATCCATTCATGCTTATCTTGTACATAACGATATAAGGTATAGTCTGTCCTTCTTCGTCAACATTAACATCCTTTATCATAGGCACTTCAGAAGTAGCCTTGTCTGCATAATTGATCCATGCTTCTTCAGGATCATTTAATAAACTATCTATATCAAATCCTTCTGCAGACATTTCTTCAGATGTCAGAAGTATATATTCATATGTCTTCTCTTCATTTGTGTAATTTCTTGATGGTGATGGATGAACCTCAAGTGCTTCATGCTCCTGTCCATCATAAACGCCATCATATACATTTTCTCTTACATTAAATGTACCAGCCACGATGCTCCACTTATCTTCTATGGTGCCCTGGTAGTTTTCTTCTCCTCTGAATGATACATCATAAGGAGCTACATTAAGAGTTTTATTAGGCTGCTTTGCAGTTGTTGTTCCATTAAATACATAATCCTTATCATTTGTGAGCTTGAATGGATCATTTCTACTTGATGAAGGATTATTAAAATTAAACTTTCTATTTATCTTATCACCATTATCTCTCACAGCTCTGTCCGTATAATATAAATCGAACTGTGCTTCTAATGTTTTTCCTGTATATGTATATTCGAAACCATTCTCCTCAGTTTTACCTGATGAATTCTTTGCTACTACAAGAATATCCTCATCTGTGAGCTGCTTTCTGAGTATTTGGAATACAGGAACCGGTAACACCTCTGTGCCCGCAAAAACTGATATTTCATAATTAGTATTCTGCTTTATGATATCTGAGAAATCAAACTCATACTCTCCGGCATCTTCACCTTCTTCACGGGTAAGTTCACCTTTTTTAAACATTCCATTTTCAAAATCCACTGCAGGAAGCTCAGGTGTACCATCTATATCTTCCTCAGCTGCAACCTGATACTCAAGTGTAGGATCAGCCTCTCCATAAGTTTTATGCTGATCAACATTTGGAGTTACTATAACAGGAAACTCAATTATCTCCCACATGAATTCACAACTACCCGAATAATCACCCTTACCGGTAATCGTAAATTCATAAATACCAACATTTGTTGCGCTGTCTGTTCCGCCTTCAGCCACTTCGTAGTCTGTGCCCTCTACAAGCGTAACTGCGTCAGCTTCTTCTGATTCCTTATACTGAACAACCGGCACTATTTCAGAACCGTTATAAGTAAACTCTTTAACTAAAAGTTCTGTATTATCATCAGTTAGTTCAATAGGATATGTAACCGATATTTTACTCAGCCTTCTGTGTCCACTTTTATCACCTATAGTAAATGTAACCGAATCAGCACTTCCCTTCCATGTGGTTCCATTCATCGATCCAGTTGAAGCTGTTATTTCATTTCCATCATCACCTGATATGCAAGTCAAATTAATTTCTGAAAATGTTTTGTTATTTTGGGAGGAAACTGTGATAGTATTTCCTCCATAGCATCGAACTGAAGGATCAGCCGAATTATAAACAGGGGCGTTATTAAACTGGTTTGTTCCCATTCCAAAGGAGACACTAACACCACTATATGTCACGCTAGAAACAGCTTCTTTATTCGAAAACCCTTGTTGAGAAAAATCAACAGTTACATCGTCAGATGCAGCAAAAACCCTACTGGCCGGTATACCACCCAGATTAAGCGTGGCAAATACCATCACCGTGGTCAGAATCCAGCTGATAAGACGCTTGGGCATCCACTTTCCTTTCTTATTATTTTTCATAAATTACTTCTCTCCTTTCCGGATATGATCCAACCCCTTCATGCCAAATACTACCTCACGTGAAGAGAGCATGCAAATCCTATAAAGTTTTTAAAACATCACTATAATTTTAACAAAAATAAAGTCACAAAACAATCACAAACACTCTATATCACCTCTATATCATCCTCTATCACCTCAAACAAATCCCTCATCCCTTTGACAATTACAGACAAAAGAATTATAATATCGAGTTGCAGGAGTTGATATATAAACGGTGCGTGATTGCTCTCGATTCATCGAATCGAAGGTCTGCCGTAGGCAGATGCGCCAGTGCTCAGCAAACTGAGCTATAAATAACTAAATATAAAAACGGTGCGTGATTGCTCTCGATTCATCGAATCGAGGGTCTGCCGTAGGCAGATGCGTTCTGCGAAGCAGAACCAAGACTTCCGAAGGAAGGATTGCATATCGCAAAGCGATATGGCACGCTCAGTTTGGTAGTTGCGCCAGCGCTCAGCAAACTGAGCTATAAATAACTAAATATATAAACGGTGCGTGGCTCAGTTTGGTAGAGCGCTGCGTTCGGGACGAGACGCCCGATAGCTGTTTTCCAATTTCATATTTTTTTCTTCGGTGTGTGGCTCAGCTTGGTAGAGCGCGTCGTTCGGGACGACGAGGTCGCAGGTTCGAATCCTGTCACACCGATTTTTTGTGTCATTTTCTAAGAAATTTCTAAGAAAATGTCATTTATTCTTAAAAT
>DGHK01000056.1 GCA_002392655.1 Lachnospiraceae bacterium UBA3850
GACCCTCTGCTTGTAAGGCAGATGCTCTCCCAGCTGAGCTAAGACCCCGTTTTAAAAGTGCCGTTTCTCAACAGCACTTTTCCTATTATAGTGATGCACTCCTACTTTGTCAAGCGTATTTTTACTTATTTTACGTAAAGTTTTTTTGTTTAAATATGGTGAGCCATCATTCATCTCTCCACCATGTGGCTATATCACCGACCATTTCAGATCTGTCTTCTATAATCAGTTCAGCTGTTTCACTTGAAGGCGTTCCATAATCATAATCACAGTACATCCTGATATGAAGAAATGCTATATCAGAATTTACCATCCGATAATCAAACCACTCTTTCCAGTCTCTATCCCAGTCATCCGTATCATATGAACCTGTATACTTCATATCAGAAAGGCTCCAGTTAGAAAGCATTTCCGTCCTTATTATTATTTCCACAATTTGAACAAAGCATTACAAATCCCCTCTCGGATAAAATAAAAGGACTATGCTATCAGGCATAGTCCCAATGAAAATTTAATATTAAAGGATCATTAACCTACATCAGAAATATCCTGATCGTCATCGAAGAAATCATCATCGAAATCATCGTCAAACTCATCAAAATCATCAAGATAATCAGGTGTAAGATACTTATAAACTGCAACAGCTATACCAACAACAAGAGTAATGATACCAACAATAATACATATGCTGACTAAGGCACTCTTAGCGTTATCTACAGCATCGTCCTTTACTACTACTTCGTTTCTCATTAAAAGAAACCCCCTTTCATATTTGTGTAATCAGTGAACTTATTATACCATATTTTGTATATCATGCAAACAGTTTTTGGATGTTTTAACCGATTATTCTACAGTCACATTTCCACTCTTAACAGAATCCTGAAGCAATTCATTTATAACCTTTCTCGCATTATCAGCAGCATCCTTTTTTAACTGTTCTATATCAGCATTGTTGACAGCATCCTCCTCTGCCAGTTTGACTGCTTCCACACCATCCTGTTTAGTATTCCAGTTGAAAAGTGCATGACTCTCATCGTAAAACTTAACTGAATCCGGATCAACATGAACTCCCTGTATTTCTACATTCGGAATAACTATGTTGAATTCTCCGTCTCCAACCTGGTCTACTTTGACCTTCGAGATATCGACTCCGGCATCTATCTCTGCAGTATAAGTCATCGAATACTTTTTCTGTGTAATAAATGGGATGTCTCCTTCCTTATAATGCACAACGCCCTGATAAGTCATCTTCTGCGTTGTAAGATCACTGGCGTCTTCAAGCTTGGAATATATGTAGTTTGATGTAATCTTGGGTTCCGGCTTATGAAGCAGCTTCCAGCTCAAATAGAAACCAAGTATTACTGCAATTATGATACCTAAGATGTAGAGTCTCTTACGTCTCTTTCTTCTGGTCTCGTAACTATGTCTTTGTTCGAGAATCTCTTCTATTTCCAATTGATCTTCTCTGCTGAGATTTCTTCTTCGCACTACTTACACCCTCAACTTTCTTATAAAATCACGTGAACAGTTAAATCTTCTTGAGCTTTGCAAGTGTCGCAAACATCTTCTTCTCACCAACCGAATCAAAGTTCACGACTATCTCATAGTCATTTCCGCTTCGTTCCATCTCTGTTACTACGCCCTTGCCGAACTTGATATGTCTGACCATATCCCCAACCTTATAGTTGATACTGTCAACTCCTGCCGGTTTTAGTGATGCAGCCTGACTATAGTTCTTTGGAGGCTTCGGAACGAATCTCTGAGGAACAGGTCTCTCAATTTCCTGTCTGATCACATTTGCCTTCATTCCTGTTCTTATGAGATATTCCTTCGGAATCTCTCCGATAAATCTGGACTCTGCAGGATACATCCTGCTTCCATTTATCATTCTGGTTGTTGCACTACTCAGGAACAACTCTTCCTTTGCCCTGGTAATACCAACATAGCATAGACGTCTCTCCTCTTCAACCGCATCCGGATCATCACTATCAATAGAAAGTCCACTCGGGAAGAGTCTCTCTTCCATTCCAACTATAAATACAACAGGAAACTCCAGACCCTTTGCACTGTGGAGCGTCATGAGTGATACCTTGTTTGTACTCTCATCCTCAGGATCATCAGTATCAGCCACAAGCGATATATCCTCAAGAAGCTCAATAAGTGAAGGCTCTTCTGCATCCTCTTCGTAGCTTACTATCTTGTTTCTGAGTTCGTCTATGTTTTCAAGTCGGGCTCTGGCGTCATCCGTGAGTTCATTTTGCAGTTCTATCCTGTAACCCGTCTTCTCCATTATATCATCAAACAGCTGAGTTAAACAGCCACTTTCTGCAACAGGCTGAAGTGACTTGATCAGCTCATAGAAGCCCTCTACCTTGTCCTTAGATCTTCCGAGATAGCTTCTCATCTCAGGGTCGGCTATGAAATCATACATACCCATTCCCTGCTCATAGCTCAGCTCTTTTATTTTGTTTATGGTTGTCTGACCTATTCCACGTCTCGGTACATTTATAATTCTAGAGATAGATACCTCATCAGAAGGGTTCGCAAGAACCTTCAGATAAGCAACTATATCCCTGATTTCTTTTCTGCTGTAAAATCCGGTACCGCCGTAAAGCGTGTATGGGATATTTGCATATACAAGCTTCTCCTCCAGGAGTCTGGACTGAGCATTTGTCCTGTAAAGAATTGCTATATCCGAGTAAGGCCTGCCGGCTATACTCTCTTCTAATATGTTATTAATTACGCCATGAGCCTCTTCATAATCAGTCTCATAAACAGTGTAGTTTATCTTCTTTCCATCGCCCTGGCTTGTCCACAGGCTTTTATCCTTACGTCCGATGTTATTCGCTATAACAGCATTTGCAGCATCCAAAATGTTTGACGTAGACCTGTAGTTCTGTTCCAGCTTGATAACCTTCGCATCCGGATACTCATCCTCAAAATTAAGGATATTATAGATATTTGCACCTCTGAACTTGTAGATAGACTGATCATCATCACCTACGACACAGAGATTGCGCCACTTTGCCGCAAGGTACTTCACAAGCAGAAACTGAGTGTGATTGGTATCCTGATACTCATCCACCATTATATATTTGAAACGGTTCTGATACATCTCCAGAACATCCTCTTCCTTATCAAAAAGGATAAGAGTCTTAAAGATGAGATCATCAAAATCAAGAGCATTATTCTGTTTCATCCTGCTCTGATACTCCCTGTAGATTCTGGCCATCTGCTGATCTCTGTAGTTTATCCCCGCGGTAAGCTCCATATCCTCAGGAGTCTTGAACTCCTCCTTTGCCTTGGATATAGCAGCTATGCATCCCTTCTCGGGATACTTCTTCGGATCCAGATCAAGAGTCTTCAGAACCTCTTTTATAACAGCCTTCTGGTCGTCTGTATCATAAATAGTGAAGCTGTTATCTCCACCTATCCTATCATAAAATCGTCTGAGGATACGTACACACATGGAGTGAAATGTACTGACCCAGATGCTCTCTGCACCCATGCCAACCTCAGCCTCTACTCTTTCGCGCATCTCATTTGCAGCCTTGTTTGTAAATGTAATCGCAAGTATGTTATATGGATTAACACCTTCATCATCTATGAGATGTGCAATGCGGTGAACCAGCGTACGCGTTTTACCACTGCCTGCACCTGCAAGAATAAGAAGAGGCCCCTCGGTATACGAGCAGGCCTCCTGTTGTTTTTCATTAAGTCCGGACATATATATTCTCCGTAAACAACTAACTACTCAGCTGAAGTTGCTCCGCCGCCAAGCTTAGCCTTGAGAGCGGCAAGCTCATCCTGAACGGCTGAATCAGGAGAAGCATCGTATTTTGCTGAAAGGCTGTCAACCTCACTGGATGCTGTAGTTGCATTGAGTTCAGACTCTGCCTGTGCCATATCAAGCATAGCATCAGCCTTGTCCTCGATTCTCTGGAATGCAGCAAATCCTGAAGCAGAATCAACCTTTGATGTAACCTTATTGATATCCTGCTGTGCCTTAGCAAGTCTAACCTTGGCCTTGATAGTATCTCTACGAGACTCAAGCTCTGAGATATCATTAACCAGCTTATCATGCATCTGACGCATCTTCATAGAATTAGAAGCAGAAACATCATATATCTGCTGAAGTGATGCCTGCTTAGCAACAAGCTTGTTCTTCTCTGTAAGGAACTTTGTTGCATCTGCATCATTTCCTGCAAGAACAGCCTTCTCAGCATAGCCCTGCATCTTTGCTATCTCAGCATTTACCTCATCGAGATTACGCTTTGCCTTAGCCTCATCAGCCATAACAGAAGCTGTCTCGCTCTTAACCTTAGCCAGGTCACTGTTAAGATTTCTAAGTGTCTGATCAACCATCTTCTCAGGATCCTCTGCCTTGTCAAGAAGAGCGTTGATATTTGACGCCATAATGTCTTTAAATCTTGATAAAATACCCAATTTTGATTCCTCCCTATTTATAGTTTTTACTTTTAAAAAAGGCATTTAAAAATGCTTCTAACCACTTTTGTATTATACTCTATCAGAGACTCATATTCAACGTTTAATTATGTCGATGATAATATCCTCTGATGAAAATTCTTCATTATCAGTATATGTAACTGCCTCGGTAAAAAGTCGCTTTGCCTTGGTCAGACTCCTCTTTTTCTTTGAATACATAGTTGCCAGAAGATCTCCCTGTTCAACATAATCGCCCACTACCTTATTTAGAACAATTCCCGCTCCGTAATCTATCTCATCCTCCTTACGAAGCCTTCCCGCTCCAAGGAGTAGTGACAGCCTTCCAATTGTTTCTGCATCCATTTTAGCTATCACAGCAGCGTCATCATCGTTATAGTATATCTCCTCTATATATCCGTCATAATCACTAAGCATTATAGGCGAGTTTCCCGATTCGTATGACTCAGTACTGGCAGCTAACAGATCATCTATAAAAGAGAGGACTCCTCCCTGTGCTTTTATAAACTCTCTGAATTTTTTATATGCAGCACCGGAATCGATACACTCTGTTATCTGCTTACGTATATCATCACTGCTTACATCGCTTTTCTCATCATATAAATCCGACAGAACATACATCTCGTTGCAGAGAGTTATGACCAGTTCCCTTAATCTTAAATCCTGCTTGACACCTGCCAGGAACATAACTGCCTCTGCAACCTCAAGTGCATTTCCGACCGTATATCCAAGCGGCCTATTCATATCCGATACGACTGCAGTACATTTCTTGCCGGCTCTAACAGCAATCTCAATCATTTCCTCCGCCAGTGCTTTGGCAGACTCTTCGTCTCTCATAAATGCACCCGAGCCGCATTTCACATCTAGAACTATACAGTCCGCTCCGCTGGCAAGCTTCTTACTCATGATACTGGACGCAATAAGCGACAGATTATCTACAGTAGCAGTGACATCACGAAGTGCATACAGCTTCTTATCGGCCGGAGCAAGATTCCTCGTCTGCGCTGCATCCACCATTCCGACTGTTTTTACGAGCCTTATAAAATCCTTATCAGATACATCCGAACTAAAGCCCGGTATACTATCCAGCTTATCTATGGTACCTCCTGTAATCCCGAGCCCTCTTCCGCTCATCTTTGCAACAGGAACTCCGAGACAGGCCATAACCGGCTCGACAATAAGTGTAGTCTTGTCACCTATTCCTCCGGTCGAATGCTTATCAACCACCGTACGGCCGATCTCAGACAGATTTAAAACATCACCACTATATCTCATGGCCATAGTGAGATCATAGGTTTCCCTGTGACTCATGCCCTTTAGGCATATGGCCATAAGCAGTGCCGATGTCTGATAATCTCTTATCTCTTCGTTTGTAACACCCTCGACGAAGAAGTATACCTCCTCCGTCGAGAGCTCCTTTCCCTGTTTTTTCTTTTCGATTATTTCGATTATATTCATATCAATCCTTATTCAGTATCTTACATATGAATAAGCTGTCTACTCCCCCTCCTTAGGCGTGTAGGTTCCCGGAGTACCCGGAGCGGACTTCTTATCATAAATCAGAAACTCATCCGGTGCCTTGTCAGTATTTGCATCTATATTCATCTCAGCAACCTCTTCAGGAGTAAATGTACAAGCATCGATGAAATCCTGATCATCACACAATGCACCGTTATACTTGATACTCTTATATACAGATGCTATCCAGTTACCACTTTCAGCATCATAATTATAATACATATAACCCTTCCACTTACCTGTTTCAACATCGTAGTTTGAAACCTTCGACATGTCGGTATAATTATACTTATATGCCTTATCCGTAGGAACCTTCAGCACAGCATCCTTTATAACAATCGATGCTGTTCCGGTATTTGTCACAGTATCACGTTTGCTGTTCTCACCAAATTTAACTCCGCTTTCAAAGGTTTCAAAACGGTTAAAGTATCTACCGTCATACCAGGCATTCCTGAAAACTCCTACGTTTATATTGTAGGATACACCTTCACTTGTTGCACCATTATCATAGAGATAGGTATAAGCCTCGCCACCTGAGCCAAATACACTTGTAATACCGATTATTTTTACGTACTTTCCTTCGCCTACAGTTTTTCTAACGATAGCTGCTGTAAGCCTGTCCTCTGTCGGTATATCATCAGGGATAGAAAGAGAGCCATAATACTTAAGCTGAGCGTTCAGTCCTGCGAGGTCAGCATTTGCATAAGCATCATCAGATGACTTGTCAAATTTAAACCAGTAGTTTACATTTTCCTGATTTATCGGCTGGCCACCGCCATAACCCTGTCCTCCGTAGGACTTTGTAGTTCCGCCGCTGGTCACATCTATCATCCAGTGACTGCTTGAGTTCTGCTTATATGTAGCAGAAGGATCAAGTCTCTTCGCGATAACTCCCATCATACCAGGAAATCCAAGTGAATCATATCTGAAAGGATAGAGACTCGAAACAAGAAGCGGCTTTGAACCCTTTCTTCCATAAGGCTTCTGGATATAAAGTCCCTGATCGATATGAGGCGAATTGGATAAGCCGTAGTATGGAGCGTCAGTACTCTTGTAGAGTTCACCTCTTATGGAAGCTCCGGAATATAGACATATGGAGCCGAAGCCACTCTGAATATTTGAAAGCTTCCCGAAGAAATCAGTAGCTGATCCACTGTAGGTCTGAATGAGATAATCAGCCTCATCAACAACCGTTCCTATATCGATATATGTATCTGTCTGCTCATCCTCATAATTCTTCCTGTAGGTCGTTTCACCGGTAGTTATATTATAGACCGGAGTTGTTCCCGTGACCTTACGATTTATAAATCTCAGTTTGCCTCCATCAACATGAGAACCCACGAAGATATAACCGCCCTTTACTCTGAGGGTATCGGAATTCTCATACTTAACATCGCAGAAATAACTCGTCTCAGGGTGGATGGAACCTGTTCCTTCAGGTGCATATACCGTCGACTCATCCACGAAACCGAAGGAATCCGGATCAGGATTTTCAGTCTTCACATAAAAATAATCATTAAACGGAGGCAGCATCGGAATTACGCTGTAGCTGTATTCACCATAAGTAATTGTCGGAGTATTATCCTCTTTACCACCCTGATTTGACGCACCACCTCCACCAGAAGGATCCTTTCTTCCGTCATTACCTGACTCTCTCTTCTTCTCGGTCTCAGCCTCGTCCCAGTATCCATCCTCACCAAACCAATAGTAAACTCCGTCGATCCAGAGTCCCTGATTCTTCGGATACCAGCCATTATCCTCAAACCACCAGCCCGCGCTGTCAGATGCCCAGTGTGCTGTACCCGCACCCTTGTCCCAGGCACCGCTTTTTGTGAGCCAGCAGCCGTCTCTGTAGCACTCATATTCCAGATATCCGGAAGTGGCAAAATGATAGCACTCGCCATCTACCCAGAGCCACTGATCTGCAGGATACCAGCCGTTATCCTCAAACCACCAGCCCGTGCTGTTTACCTTCCACATACCATTTGCATATGCTGTATTCCACACTCCGCTTGCCTCAAGCCAACAGCCATCTCTGTACTCACTGTAGTCCATATATCCTTCAGACGTAAAGTAGTACCAGTAGCCGTCTATCTCAGCCCAGCGTGAATAATAATAAGAACTGCCGTCATGATAATACCAGCCATAAGAATCACTCCCCCATCCCGAAGCATAGCTGTTAAGCTTCGGAACGAGCGAGAAGATCATACATAGAACAGTTATCATCACAGTAGCAGTCCTTCTATTCTTAAACCTCTTAAATTGTGTCCCCATAGCAACCTCCTCGCAGATAAGACAAGAACTAAATACCTAATCGAGAGCCTCGTTCAGAGCCTCCGTACCGGGCAGCACAAATCGCCCGTTCACTATAATATCCGTCTCTTTCCCCTCACTATCTACCGTATAAAGTCTCCCCAGTTCATTATACGGAATAGTTATATCTGTGTGGCAGTTAAAATATGCCTTGTCCGGTTCTGTATCCCTGAGCAGAGAGAAATCATTTTCCCTGCTGATTATCTCCTTCCCATCAGGATTAAATACCGCATGATCCTCAGCATGACTGTAGCATGTGTCCCCAACAGCAAAATGCGGTCCTGTCTTCTCGACTATCAGAATCGGAAGCTTACTAAGTATATTATATTTCCTGGCCATGCTATAAGCAAGCGTATTTGTGCCTATCGCAAACTCACCGAGCGGAAGAAAATCGTGATTAAAAAGGATATTCTCCTTTATGTACTTCCTTCCTCTTTCCATTGAATCTTCTTCACTTATTGAATCCTCATCAAAGTTCCTGCACAAATAGTCAGTGACCACACCATCCTTAAACTGAAGCTCTATATCCTTAAAGAAGTATCCATTCAGATAGGTTCCGCTCACATGGAGCGTTCCCTCTGTTTCCTTCAGAACCGGAGATGTAAAAACCTCACCAAGTGGTATGTTTACATCCGCAGTACAGTTTTCAAACTGCGTTTCCTTATCCGGATTCTCCAGACGTCTCAGCTTGACTTTGATATCCGTCCTGTTACCATTTGCCCCTTCTACTCTAACATAGTCGGACTTATCCAGCGTATCAATCAAGCTCTGCTGTATCTTGATATATTTATCATTATCCAAAGAATTAATAGCTACTGTTTCATCGAATATAGCTTCGAAATCTTCTCCGATAGCAGGCATAGGAAATGCAATTATAGTGAAGCTGTAGCTATCCCCTGGAAGTACCTTGTTTGAAAGCTGTCCAAGCTTACCATACATGGCAGTTACCATCGTCTGCTGCTCCTTCGTATAAGAGCATGCACTTTCCTTCACCTCAGGCGAGAAAAGCTCCTCCCCGAACGTTTCAATAACCGCAGGTCCCGCATATCCCGGGATATAGTCCATGAGCTCCTTCTGGGCATTCTCAGTAGACTTGATCCTCCTATCCGAGAATCTTGAATCCATAAAAAGTGCGTCATCATTTCTGTGATCAAATTCAAACTGCATATTTGGAGAAGTTCCTTCATATCCCTGCTTCACAGTTCCGCGCCTCATAGTCCGATTTACTGAATATCTCATAAGTATCGGCCTTAGACCCATTTTCTCAAAATTCTTAATAGCTGCCCTTACTATCCTCTCCTGACCGATATGATATCTGATACAGACACTGTTTTTTCCTTCGAACTTGATTCCCATCACATCAAAACCGCGTCTGAAGCCATCAGTATATGTAAATGCAACCGACTCAATCTGCTCCTCAGAAAGCCCCGAGAGGTACTGAGAAAGCTTTATCTCATCCTCAGATATATACTCACCATATCTGTAAAGATATGCGATATCACCAAGATCACTATTCATGACTATATCATATGCGAGTGAATCACCCGGTACAAAGCTATCACTCAGCCTGTCATAAACAAAATACTCTATATAATCAAATGCATAGTAATAAATCGCTTTCTCAACATCCTTTACAAAAGGAGGCTCATACTCATCCTCATTTTCCTCCTGATCAAGCCCCATAAAGAACATGGAGTATACCTCAAGGAAAAGCTCGAGAAGAGCTACGATATGAAGTTTCTTTTTATCTGCAGCATATGCCGGAAGCCCCTGAAGCTCAGCAGAGATAAATCCAAAAGCTTTTCCCATAACACCAAGCTTTGCCTCAGCATAGTCCGGATTCGAATAGGATGATGCATAATTATCTCCGAGTATATCCTCATAAAGTTTCTTATTAACAACCTCCATTTCCTCCGGGCTGCACTTTTTTTGAGATGCTTGATCATCAAACATATCATTTTTTGACAAAACATAGTTTATGTAAGCACTCTTAACATCAAAAAAATCCAGATAGTCATAGCCGGTTTCAGACACATGCTTCTTATAGGAAGCAGTACGTCTGATCCGTTCCACGTCATCCGGAATCTCCTTTATTCTTTCAGTTGAAAGCTCGTATCTAAGCTCAAGCTCTGATATCTCTTCTTTATAATCGATCATAATATACCTCAGATAAATAATAAGAGGACAGTTCTATGAGGCTCATAGAACCGCCCCTCTTCTCTTTAAATAACATATAGTGTAACAAGAACTGCTATATCAATTAAGGATATAATTAGCGACCCTCTCTTACTGATTATTCCACCATCGGAATCCTTATAAGAAAACAGCGCAAAGATAAATGCAGTGAGAGCCATAATGACTGCCACAAGCAGTATGGCACCTATAAAATCCGGAACATTACCCTTCTGAATTATTGCATAGACTATCGAAAAGACTATACACAGAAATGCAGGAATTCCAAAAAGAAGCGATATCACCGCATCCTTTGCCATAACCTCATCAGAAAACTTATATCCCTTTTTCTTCCTAAGTGCCACTGTCTACCACCTCACACAGCCACGTATCTCATCCAGGCTCTTAATCCCCTGATTCTTCATGAATTCCTCGATTCCCTCAATTACCTCCACAGTTGCATGTGGATTATTAAAATTCGCTGTACCAACGGAAACAGCAGTCGCACCTGCCATTATAAACTCTATGGCATCCTCAGCTGTGCAGATTCCTCCCATTCCAATTATAGGAACTGTTACGGCAGAGGCTACCTGATTTACCATACGTACAGCTATAGGCTTTACAGCAGGACCGGACATACCGCCCGTTCTGTTAGCAAGCGCATAAGTTCTTCTGTAGATATCAATCTTCATTCCAGTAAGCGTATTGATCAGTGACAGTGCATCTGCACCGCCATCCACTGCTGCTCTTGCCATCTCTGCTATATCAGTAACATTCGGACTGAGTTTCATGATTATAGGCTTGTCCTTTGCCTTCTTCTTCAGTGTCTTTGTTATCTCATTCAGACATTTCGGATCAACGCCAAATGCAATTCCGCCCTCTTTGACGTTCGGGCAGGATACATTTATCTCCATCAAATCCACATCCGGATTATCAGAAAGTCTCTCCACACAGCTCTCATACTCCTCAGTGGAGTGTCCGCATACATTTACGATGACCTTCGTATCAAAGTCTCTCAGAAACTTGAGATCCCTCTCAACAAATATATCCAGTCCGGGATTCTGAAGACCTATGGCATTCAGCATTCCGCCGTAAACCTCGGCAACACGAGGAGTCGGATTTCCCTCCCACGGAGTGATGGCAACGCCCTTTGTAGTAACTGCGCCGAGCCTTCCGATATCAACGAAATCACTGTACTCCATGCCGGAGCCGAAGGTTCCTGACGCAACCGTGACGGGATTTTTCATTTTAACGCCGCATATATCTATCGATGTATCTATCATACTCATTTTCCTTTTTATTTAAGAATTATATATAACATGTCACCCGGACACGCTTTACAGTTCAACCTCATCCGCGAAGAAAACCGGACCATCCACACATATCCTCTTGTTATTTACCTGAGAATGCTCATCCTTCTCAGTGGTCTTGCAGACACAAGCAAGACATGCTCCGATACCGCACGCCATCCTCTCCTCGAGAGACAGCTGTGCATGACAGTCCTTCTCATAGGCATATTCCTTCACAGCCCTGAGCATAGGCTTCGGACCACAGGAATATATCATATCTCCCGACACACCGTGTTCTCTGGCAGCATCAATGACCGTACCCTTTGTTCCGACACTTCCTGTATCGCTTGAGATATAAACAGTCGCAATTTTCTTAAATTCATTTAAAAGAAATGTAGCATCGCGGTATCCGAGTATGACCGTCATATTATCCTTAGACACACCCTTCTGAGCGAACTCCTTTGCAAGCTGAAGCATAGGAGGTATTCCTATTCCTCCGCCCATCAGAACAGGCTTGCTTGAGCTCAGATCATAACCATTACCGATAGGGCCAACCATTTTTATGGTATCACCCTTTTTATAGGTGCTGAACTCCTTTGTTCCTGCACCTACAGTTCTGTAAACGAGTCTTATACTGCCACCCTTTTTATCTACCTCACAGATACTGATAGGTCGTGGTAGCAGTCTCGCTGAATCCTTAGAATAAAGAGATACAAACTGACCACTATGTGCCTCCTGAGCCACCTCCGGGCACTTAAGCCACATACTGAATATGTCCTCTATCAGAAATTCCTGTTTAATTATTTCAGCTGTTATATTATTCATGATCTCTCCTAAACAAATAAGTGATCTATATATTCTCGCGAATGTCAGCAAGCATATCCTCTACCGCAGCTCGTGATGCATCTGCGTAGCCCTCAGCTCCGAAGGAAGCATACTTATCATTCTTATAAGCCGCGATGATTCCTCTTGAGGAATTAACGATTGCTCCAAGTCCGTCTTCATTGAAGAAGCCCTTCAGATCCTTACCGCTTCCGCCCTGTGCACCGTAGCCCGGAACAAGGATATAAGCCTTCGGCATGAGCTTCCTGAGTCTCACGCCCATCTCCGGATAAGTGGCACCTACTACTGCTCCGACATTACTGTAATCGCCGTCCATGCTGTCCTGCCCCCAATCGGCAACCTTCTCGGCAACTATCTCATACAGAGGTCTGCCCTTATCATCCCCCTCAGAGATTACCCTGTCCTGGAATTCTCCTGAAGAAGGATTTGACGTCTTCACCAGCACGAAGATACCTCTATCGTTTTCCTTGCACACATCTATAAAAGGCTTAACTCCATCAGAGCCAAGATATGGATTAACAGTAACTATATCCTCATCAAATGGACAGATCTTCTTGCCTCCGAGTTCTACCTCGCCTATATGTCCCAGAGCATATGCACCCGATGTAGAACCGATATCTCCTCTTTTGATATCGCCTATAACAACGAGTCCCTTCTTATGCGCATAGTCAACAGTCTTTTTAAATGCAATAACGCCCGGAACTCCGAACTGTTCATACATAGCAACCTGCGGCTTTACAGCAGGAATCAGATCATATGTAGCATCCATGATTCCTACATTATACTCATATATAGCCTCTGCCACAGCCTCAAGTGTATAGCCCATTTCGTTATAGTACTTGTTAAGTATCTGCTCAGGCACAAAACCAAGTTGCGGATCAAGTCCAACAACTATAGGTGAATTTTTCTCTTTAATACCGGATATAAGCTTTTGTATCATATCTGCCTCCTTAGTTTTATTCACAAATCATTTAATGATTATACACGATATCCATGGTTTTCTCAAGCAAAGCCCTGTTTCTTCGAGACACCGTTATGGCTTTGTCCGAGTTACGCATATATAGCTGCTTTGTATCATAATATCTAACCCTTCCGACATTTATGACATCTACCGGATTTACTACTATAAAGCCCCTCATATCTATAGAACTGATACGCTCTCTCGCTGTTCTTGAATCCATTATCACTACTCTGTCCCCATCATAAATAAACCTATAATATCTCGAATGTTTTTCGTATCTAATAAGTCCTTTTGTAGAAATGCATTTAACTCCTGAAGTATGATTACCTATGATAAACTCATTTTTGGAATTAATAATCCGTAGGATCCTTTTTAGAGTAATCATCAAATCACACAGATCATCAGAGTCAATCACGAATATCTCTAACAAAACCCCATCCCCATGTCGGATTAAAAACATATCAGAATTATAAAACAAGGGACAGGATATCATCCTGTCCCAAAATGTTTGTCATCAACCTCCGCCTCCACCGTCTGGAGGAGGAGCTTCTGTTGGTGCTTCTGTCGGAGCTTCCGTTGGAGCTTCCGTCGGTGCCTCTGTCGGTGCCTCCGTTGGCTGTTCAGTTGGAGTATCTGTAGGTGCAGTTCCATTCTGAACGAAATATGCATATATAGTATGTGGTCCGGAAACAGCTGTAAATGTATACTGTGATACCGGTCCTACACTCGCGCCGTCAACCTTGACATCGCTTATAGAATATCCTGGTGAAGGAGTGATATAAAATGTTACATCGTCTCCCGCCTTGAACTCAGGTACATTTGAAATAACTCCACCTGTATCTGCCCAAGCCTCTATCGCAAGTCCACCCTCGGCCTGAAGATGAATAGGACAGCTTGACTTGAAAATACTCTGATCATAATCAAATGGGCAGCCAAGAATCTGCATATTTCCCTGATCATCATAGGTTATAGGGTACTCAGTTGTATCAGGACAAGTATTCGTTGCCCTCATATGAGATTCATTACATATCCTGATGGAGTTGAAATGTCCCTTACATCTCTTCTTCGGAGCATGTTCCTTATCACACCAGTCTGTACATGTGGGACAACCAGCTGTCGGCTGAAGTCCCGTCATCTTACATACAGTTACCTTCTCAAGTCCGTCCGGCTGATCCCAGTCCTTATCAGGAGAATGGCCTTCCTTCTCTGCTATGGCGTCCATTATGTCGCGCCACATATCCTTATGATTATTAGTATTAACTGTTATATTTGAATCATATCCAAACCATACAGAAGCAGTATAGTATGGTGTCATTCCACAGAACCAAAGATCGTATGAGTTTGATGTTGTACCGGTCTTACCAGCACACTTAATACCTGACTGCATCTTTGCTCTGGTACCTGTACCGGATGTAACAACGTCCTTCATAGCATCTATCAGCTGCCATGCAGTAGTCTTCTTACACATCCTGTGAGATCTCTCTGCAGGATCTCTGTTATCAATGACCAGATTTCCATCATGATCATAAACTCTGTCATAGAATACAGGCGGAACATACTCACCCATATTTGCGATACCTGCATATGCTGCAGTTATCTCGAGATTAGTTACACCGTGTGTCAGACCTCCGAGTGCAGTTGCCTGCTGGATATCAGAATAAACCTCACCCTGATAACCAACCTCTTTATCAACTATAGTCGTAAAGCCTTCGTTGATGAGATAATCATAAGCAACCTCCGGCGTTACATCTGTTATCGTCTCAACAGCGATGATATTCATCGAACGTCTGATGGCATCTCTCTGAGATGAAGGACCATCATATGAACCATACCAGTTTCTTACCGGTGTACCATTTTTAAATTCGTAAGGCTGATCATTGAAGCAATAACACAGACCACCCTTTGTATCTATAAACGGAAGGAATGCCGCAAGTACCTTAAATGTAGAACCAGGCTGACGCATAGCATTGGTAGCTCTGTCGAAACCGAGATTCTCTCTCTTCTCTCCTCTACCGCCACCTACAGCCTTGACATATCCGGTCTTCTGATCCATAACAACGAAGGAAGCCTGTGGCTGTATAGCCGTCTTGAACTCTTCGCTTATAAATGTACCGCCGGTTTCATTGAGCATAGCCTCCATATATGTATCGGCCGCAGCTCTGGCATCCGCCTCAGACGGATATATGTTACTGTACTTCGGATTCTCAGTCTGCTTCCTGTAATAGGTCAGCAGAGTATTTGTATCATAGTTATGAGTAGTAACCTCATCCGGATCAAGAAGCGTCAGCTTATAGTTAAGCGCAACAGAGGTTGACTCCGGATAATACTTAGGATCATTTATCTTCTCATCAACAATTGCCTGGATATCATAATCCTGAACTGAGTAGATGCTGTATCCACCTGTATATATCTCCTCATAAGCCTCTTCCTCAGTCATGTCATACATTTTCATGAAATCACTACAGAGCTTACGCATCAGATCATCTGTATAGTATGAGTTATACTCAAAATTATCATCATTTGTCTTCTTTATCTGCTTGATACGTTCATATACATCATCATCCAGAGCCTCCTGATACTGAGCCTTGTCGATGTATTCAAGATCAAGCATCTTCTTAAGAACTATCTTACGTCTCTTTGCATTTTCCTCAGGGAAAACAACAGGATCATACTTGTAAGGATTCTTTGTGATACCGGCTATACATGCTATCTCGGAAAGTGTCAGTTCATTACTGGACTTTTCAAAATACCTGTTAGCCGCTGCTTCCACACCATTACAGCCCTGTCCCAGGTAGATAGTATTCAGATAAGCTTCAAGTATCTGTTCCTTTGTATATATCTTCTCCAGATCGATAGCCAGGTACTGTTCCTGAACCTTACGTTCAATCTTCTGAATCTTGGTCGTCTCACCCATACCAACATTAAATACCTGATTCTTGATAAGCTGCTGGGTTATAGTCGAAGCACCCTCATTGAAGTTACGTGCCATAATGTCTCTTACCAGAGCTCTGAAGATACCACGAACATCGATACCGTTATGCTTCCAGAAACGCTCGTCTTCTATGGCAACAAATGCATTCTTCATCATATCAGGAATCTCATCGTAGTAGATATAGACTCTGTTAGAAGTGGATGTTGCCAAAGTATTACGTTCATTATCATTCTGATCATAGATAACTGTCTTGAAGCCCTTCGGCTTTATGTTTATGGAAGATATGTCAGGAGCATCATCCAGAATACCCTTCATCATACCAAAGCCTGCGCCCGCAAGAATGAGCATCATAAGCACAAATACAACAAGCAGGAGTTTAAATCCTGCTATGATTGCACGCCTCTCATATCTCTGAGTTCTGGCTACCAGCTTTCTATGCTTTTTTTCAACATTTTCCTTACTGAAATTCACCTTTCAGACCTCCACAAAAAGTCTGTTAAAAACCACTCTTAACTATATCACATTCTTACCTTCTTTGGAAGAGCTTTCTTGCTACGGCTATGAACTGCTTATTATCTCTTGTCTGTGAAAAAATCTTCAGCAGCTCTTCTGTTACATCCTCAGCCTTGAGACTATGGAATCTCCTGTGGATGATATCACATATCTCTCTTTCCTCACGAGTAAGAAGCAGGTCATCCTTTCTGGTTCCGGACTTGGATATATCAATAGCAGGGAATACCCTCTTCTCCTGCAGGTCTCTGTCGAGAACAAGCTCCATATTACCTGTACCCTTGAATTCCTCGAATACAACATCATCAAGTCTGCTTCCTGTATCTATAAGTGCGGTCGCAAGTATGGTAAGCGAACCGCCCTCTCTCATATTTCTGGCAGCACCGAAGAACTTCTTCGGCATATGAAGTGCAGCCGGATCCAGACCACCCGAAAGTGTACGTCCACTCGGAGTGATAGTCAGATTGTAGGCTCTCGCAAGACGAGTGATAGAATCAATAAGTATAACAACATCATTTCCACTCTCAACCAGACGCTTAGCTCTCTCGATAGCCATCTCTGAAACTCTCTTATGATGATCAGGAAGCTCGTCAAATGTAGAATAGATAACCTCAGCATTTGGACCTTCTATGGATTCCTTGATATCGGTAACCTCCTCAGGACGCTCGTCTATAAGCAGAACCAGAAGATTCATCTCGGGATTTGCCTTACTGATTCTCTTGGCAATCTGCTTAAGAAGTGTCGTCTTTCCTGCCTTCGGCGGAGAAACGATCATTCCACGTTGTCCCTTACCAATCGGACTGAAGAGATCAACTATACGAAGTGACACAGGCGCCCCCTCATAATCCAGATGAATCCTCTCATCCGGGAAAATAGGTGTCATCTCATCAAACTTCTTACGCTTAAGTATCTCATCAGGGCTGTATCCATTTACTGATTTTATATAAAGAAGTGCACTGAACTTCTCATTTGGATTCTGCTTTCCTCTTATAGGACCTCTTACGATATCTCCTGTACGGAGTCTGAACTTTCTTATCTGAGATGGCGAAACATATATATCTCTGTCGCCCGGCATATAGTTATCACTTCTTATGAAACCATATCCATCAGGGTGAAGCTCGAGTATACCCTCAGCCTCCTCCTCAACATTTGTAGCATTATTCTGCGCAGCTTCATCTGTTGCTGCCGCTTCACCGGACACCTCCGATGCTTTGTCAGCATTTACAGCCTTCACTGCCTCAGCTTTCACTACCTCTGCTTTCACGGCCTCTGCTTTCACTACCTCTGCTTTCACAGCCTCTGCTTTCACGGCCTCGCCCTTCTTTGCTGCATCCGCACCGTTTTCTGCAGCTTCAGCAGTAGAACTACCGGTCTTTTCAACTTTTTTTTCAGTTTGAAGCTTCTCTATGTTTGTCAGAAGCTCGACCAGCTCAGCCTTCTTGACTCCCTTCAGATTTCTGAGTCCTCGCTCCTCTGCAAGCTCTCTCAGTTCTGAAACTTTCATTTTACTGTAATCCATACTTTTATCCTTCCTTACTAAGCCTTTATATGTATTTATCTTTTTGGTTCTTTCATTCTTGAAAAAATATAATAATTATCGTATGCTATTATCACTATGGAAAATCAAAATCTAATGTTATATAAACTTATAATTTTATATATGCTTGACAGAATTGACGAGTATACGCTTACTAATTCTCAGATAACAAGTTTTATACTCGACAGAGGCTATACCAATCTGTTCAATATTCACGAATCGATAAGTGAGCTTATAGATAAGGGATTCATCTCTGTCAGTACCATTCGTAATACTCAGCATTACCAGATAACAAATCTCGGAGAGGAAGCTCTGCTCTACTTCGAGAACAGAATCTCCAACAATATCAAACAGGAGATTCGTGATTATCTGAAAACGGAAAAAATAAATCTGAAAAATGAGTCCGAGATTTTTGCTGATTACTACTTCGATGAGAATAATGAATATACCGTTGAATGTGCAATAAAGGAACGCCGTGAAACTATAGTAAATATCAAACTCACCGTTCCTACAAAAGATCTGGCCAGGTCAATCTGTGACAACTGGCGTACAAAGAGTACCGAGATATATCAGTATCTGGTAAATGAGCTTTGGGAGTGATCAATCCGAAGTTTCATCCTCTTTTATCAGATCTTCAATTATATCAAGAAGTTCTTCACGTCCTGTTTTCGTTACTGACGAGAACGGGACTATTTTTATATCCTGACCTGTTCTTTCTTTATAACTCTTTATTCCAAGAGTTTCCTTGATAAGCTTTATCTGTTTATCCTTCTGGGAACGTTTTATCTTGTCCAGCTTTGTAACAGCTATAATAGGTTCGAGACCATTAGATGTGATCCACTCAAACATCATGACATCATCCTTTGTTGGAGCATGTCTGATATCAATTAAAAGAATAACAGCCCTGAGCTGTTCTCTGGTTCTCAGGTACTTTTCTATCATTTTACCCCATTTGGCTCTTGCCTCAAGGGAAGCTTTTGCATATCCGTATCCGGGTAGATCAACGAGGTAGAATACCTCATTTACTTCGTAGAAATTAATCGTCACAGTCTTGCCGGGATTTGAAGAAGTCCTGGCAAGATTTTTACGATTAAGCAAAGAATTGATCAGAGATGATTTGCCTACATTTGACCTTCCTGCGAAGGCAATCTCAGGCGAAGTGAGTTCGGGCAGTTTTGAGGTTGGACCGCAAACCACCGAAAGCTCCGAAGTTTTTATCTTCAAAATATCATCCTCCAAAGATGCTATATAATGCATCAAAGTATTAAACTAAAATGTCAACTGATTATTCAACTATTGGATCCGCACCTTCGGAGATAGTCTCCTTGGTGATCGTTACTTTCTTTATTTCGTCGTTTGAAGGAACCTCATACATAACATCTGTCATAGATGATTCAAGTATGGCACGAAGACCTCTGGCTCCTGTTGCTCTCTCCATTGCCTCCTTGGCAACCTCTCTTAGAGCATCCTCTTCAAACTCAAGTTCAACATTATCATACTCAAAAAGCTTCTTGTACTGCTTAACGATTGATGACTTCGGCTCTGTAAGTATGCTTACAAGAGTCTCCTCATCCAGCTGATCAAGAGTTACAACTACAGGTACACGTCCGACAAACTCCGGAATGATACCGAACTTCACCAGATCCTGTGGCTGAACCTTACTGAGGAGCTCTGTATCCACGATGGTTTTTTCAGTCTGAATATCAGCATTGAATCCGATGGATTTCTTTCCAATACGGTTCTCGATAACCTTATCAAGCCCGTCAAATGCACCACCGCAGATAAAAAGTATATTGGTTGTATCTATCTCGATAAACTCCTGCTGAGGATGCTTTCTTCCACCCTGAGGCGGTACTGAAGCAACTGTACCCTCAACGATCTTCAGAAGTGCCTGCTGTACACCTTCACCGGAAACATCTCTGGTGATAGATACATTTTCAGACTTCTTGGATATCTTATCGATTTCGTCTATGTAAATGATTCCACGCTCTGCTCTCTCGACATCATAATCTGCAGCCTGGATGAGCTTGAGAAGTATATTCTCAACGTCCTCACCTACGTAGCCTGCCTCTGTAAGAGTTGTAGCATCAGCGATGGCAAAAGGCACATTTAACATCTTTGCAAGTGTCTGCGCCATATAAGTCTTACCGGAACCAGTAGGACCTATCATAAGTATGTTACTCTTCTGAAGCTCAACATCGAAGTCCTTGCCTGCCATAACTCGCTTATAATGATTATAAACTGCCACGGCGAGTGCCTTCTTTGCTGCCTCCTGTCCGATAACATAATCATCAAGAAAAGCCTTGATCTCCTTCGGTTTCTTGAGATTTAAGCTGCCATCCTCGGCCTGCATGTTCTTCATCTCATCCTCAATGATATCAGAGCATATAGTAACACACTCATCACATATATACGCACCCGGACCAGCAATGAGCTTTCTCACCTGATCCTGCGTTTTGTTACAAAAAGAACATCTAAGTACTTTGTTCTCGTCATTACGACCAGCCATAGTATTCTCCTAATTTATATGTCTTAACCGACAGTCAAACTTGCTCTCGACCGCTTCGAACTCTACTTACGATTCTCCACAACAGAATCGATAAGTCCGTACTCAAGAGCTTCCTTTGCAGTCATCCAGTTATTTCTCTCACAATCTGCATAAACTGTCTCATAGTCCTTGCCTGCATTTTCAGCCATGATAGAGATAAGATTCTCCTTGATGCGAAGCATATGCTTAACATCTATCTCCATATCTGTGGCCTGACCCTGTGTACCACCAAGTGGCTGATGGATCATTATCTCTGCATTTGGAAGTGCAAATCTCTTACCCTTTGCTCCGCCTGAAAGAAGGAATGCACCCATAGATGCAGCCATTCCGACACAGATAGTTGAAACATCACACTTGATATAGTTCATAGTGTCATAGATAGCCATACCGGCAGTAACTGAACCACCGGGACTATTTATATAAAGATTGATATCCTTGTTTGAATCCTCAGACTCAAGGAAAAGAAGCTGTGCAACAACCAGACTTGCTGTTACATCATTTACCTCATCCCCAAGGAATATGATTCTTTCTTTAAGGAGTCTTGAGTATATATCGTATGCTCTCTCTCCTCTGTTAGTTGTCTCAATGACTGTAGGTACTAATGCCATAGTAAACCCTCCTTATACTGTCATTTTAATCAAACATTTTTTCTATTTCTTAGACTTCTTTAGCTTGCTCAGAACTTAAACTTCTTTAGCCTGCTCAGCGATGTACTTGATAGCCTTCTGCATCTTGAGGTCAGTCTTAAGACCCTCGAGCTGCTCATCACCCATGATGCTCTTGATCTTGTCAAGCTCCATCTGATACTGCTTAGCCATCTTCTCCATCTCTTCATTAACTTCGTCATCTGTTACTTCAAAGCCCTGTGCATTTGCAACAGCCTCGATAACAAGACTTCTCTTTATCTGCTTCTCAGCCTCAGGACGAACCTGATCTCTCATATCGTCTCTTGTCTGACCGGTCATGTTGAGATACTGCTCAAGATTCATACCCTGATACATAAGCTGCTGACCGAAATTATCAACCATCTTCTCCTGCTGATATACGATCATAGGCTCAGGAAGCTCTACTGTAGACATCTCAACAAGCTTGTCGATAGCCTTCTCCTGCTTCTCCTGCTCTGCAGCCTTCTCTTTTCTCTCAGTAACCTGCTTCTTAACATCTTCCTTGAACTCATCAACTGTCTCAAAATCAGTTGTGTCAGATACATACTCATCATCAAGCTCAGGAATAACCGTCTCCTTGATTCCAAGAAGCTCACACTTAAATACTGCTTCCTTACCTGCAAGATTCTCTGCCTGATAATTTTCAGGGAAGGTTACATTTACATCAAAGCTATCACCGATGCTGTGACCAACAATCTGATCCTCAAATCCAGGAATGAAAGAACCTGAACCAAGAACGAGTGGATACTTCTCACCCTTTCCGCCTTCGAAAGCTACATTATCAACAAATCCTTCGAAGTTAATTGTTGTCTCATCGCCATCCTTTGCAGGTCTGTCTGTTACTTCATTCTTTGTTGAGTTCTCCTTAAGCTTACGCTCGATTTCCTTCTCAACATCCTCATCTGTTACTTCAGCATCAACCTTCTCGATCTCAAGCTTTGAAAGATCCCCAAGCTCTACAGGTGGCTTAGTAGCAACCTTTGCCTTGTAGATGAAGTCCTTACCCTTCTCGATCTGACTGAGTGATATCTCAGGATTTGAAACGATATCAAGCTCAATATCCTTAATCTCTTCATAATATGTCTTGTTGATCAGGTCATTTGCTGCATCCTCAAAGAATACTGCAGGACCATAAGTCTTCTCAATAAAAGCCATAGGAACGTGACCCTTACGGAATCCGTCAAACTGGAACTTATTCTTTGATTTGTTGTAGGCTTCAACACATGCCTTCTTGAAATCCTCAGCAGGAACTGTAATTGTAAGCTCTGCCATATTTCCTTCTAACTTCTCAAAAGTAATACTCATTTTTATTTTCCTCCTTATGGCCGATGGCCTTGATATTCATATTGATATTCATATAAGTACGTAAGTTTTAAAAAAATCTTACGGTCAGAAGCGTAAATACGCACTAACCGTAAGATTATAGCACAAGTTTTTATATTAGTCTATTATTTATTTAACGGCATATTCCATCGGCACCAATCCAATATCCATCTACATATTGATTAGTCACCATATAACCTGAAGCGTTGAAGTAATACCAATAACCGTCAATCTTGAGCCACTGACTTGCTGGCCACCAACCTGAGACATCTTCTACCCACCAGCCTGAGACATCTTCTACACACCAGCCTGTTGCATCGCTTCTCCATCTGAGATGACCTCTACCTTCCTTTAGTCGAAACTTCAAAATAACTTCAAAGGCAATAATTTTACCATTTTTTCTTAAAATTATGGCCTTTTTTGCCATTTTTCCGCCTTTTTAGCATCATTTCAATTTGTCAGAGCAATAATAATAGACTTTTGGGGCTAAATTATTGCCTTTTTTACTTCTACCCTCTCAAACCGGGCAATAATTTCCGAGTTTTTCCGCAGAATTATTGCTTTCGCCCAAAATCCACCAAATTCGAGATTCTACGTCCCACTGAACCCAATGAACTCAATGACCCCAATAAACCCAATGAGCCCACTGAACCAAACAAATCCAAAGTCCCAAACAAATCCAAAGTCCCAACGAAATCCAAAGTCCCAACGAAATCCAACGAATCTATCAACAAAAACAAATCCTATGAATCAAAGAATTGTCTGCCATCATCTGTAACAAGTCTATCGGTCTTTGGATACTCGAAGGTTTCCGGCTTGTCCTTGTTATCTCTCAGATAGTCTGCAAATCTTGCTGCCCACCACTTTGCAATTTCAAGATTATGCATCAGATAGTTTCCGCAGTTTTCAGCAGTTGCACCGGGAACCTCATCGAAGTCCTTCACTGATTCAAATGCTGCTATTAGCAGGTCACATATATCCTTTGATGGACGACGTCCCTTGAGAATCAGATAAAAACCTGTAAGGCATCCCATTGGTCCCCAGTAGATAACTTCGTCCTTCCACTCAGGATCGTTACGAAGATATGTTGCTATTATATGCTCAAGCGTATGCATAGATGCAGTGTCAATAGCCGGTTCAATATTCGGGCGTGTAACTCTGACATCATATGTTGTGATTATATTATCAGTTCCCACAAGGTCCTCTCTGCTGGTAAAAATTCCAGGGATAATCTTGGTATGATCAACTGAAAAACTAGGTATAAGATCCATAACTTTATCCTTAAAATCCTTTCTGAACTTACTTCTTCACTTCAAAGCTTCAACTCTTCACTTCAAAGCTTCAACTCTTCACTTCAAAGCTTCAACTCTTCACTTCCACTCTACTTCATCATCGCCATCATCTCAACAACAAGTTTGACTGAATTCTCGATGGCCATTCTCTGAAATGTAGGATAATCAATGTCTGCACTGTCATCAGCTTTATCTGATATAGATCTGATAACAAGATAAGGAATATGATTAACATATGCCGTATGCGCTACGGAAGCGCCTTCCATTTCAGTGCAGAGAGCATGAAATGTTTTTGCAAGCTCTTCCTTCTTCTCGTGGCTTGAGATAAAACAGTCGCCGGAAACAATTCTTCCTTCATGCACTCCTATGTATGGACAAACCTTCTTACAGGCTGCTTTTGCGATAGTTCTCAGTTCATCATCTGACTCATACACACTCTCATCCTGATCAGGAACAATTCCTTTTCTGAAGCCAAGTGCTGTATAATCCATATCATGCTCGAGAGTATCTGTTGAAAGAACTATATCACCTATATTGATATCCCTGCTCAGACTTCCTGCCATTCCTGTATTGATGATAGCATCAACCTTGAAGATTCCTGCAAGAGCCTCTGTGGCAATTGCTGCATTTACTTTTCCGATTCCGGAACGAACAAGAACAACATCCTTCCCTGAAAGCTTTCCTATAAAGAAGTCCAGGCTGGCATGTTTCTCAACTCTGACTCCAACACCTGAAGGATCAGTCTTCATTAAAACCTTGAGGTCATCAACCTCTTTATCCATCGCTCCTATGATTCCTACAATATCCATACTTTTCTAACCTCTGCTTAATAGCAATTCTTCTCGCGTAAAGTCAGATTCATACTTAAACTAACTCTACCCTTTTAGCTAGCTCAATTCCTTATTTCAGTTCGACGCCCCATATCTTACCCGCACGAGTTCCAATGATGAGGGTATTCTCATAAACTGCAGGAGAAGCTTCTATAGTTCCATCAGATATAGCCAGGCGGCTTCTCTCTTCTCCGGTTACACCATCAACACAGCGGAGCATGCCCTCGCTGGTTGCGTAGATTACTTCACCCTGATCCTCCTGATTGTAAACACATACAGGGGATGACCATGTATAAGGAGTCTGAACCTCCCACTGCTTTGTTCCGTCTGCCTTCTTAAGTGCAACTGTATCTCCTGAACCTGTGCCATGTGTCATAGCAACAGTTACATAGATATACTCATCCAGATTTGAACGACCAACTGCGATAGTTGACTGAACACCACCGGAAACGCCCTCTATAGAGCTACACTCATACTCTGTCTGCCAGATGATTTCACCAGTCTCTGCATCAATCTTCCAGATAGGTATATTTACAGTCGAACTACTTCGCCAGCCCAGATGGAACGATGTACTTACATAGAGATATAGATGACCGTCCTCGATTGAAAGTACCGGTGTCGAGTTCGAATCATCAAGAATATCCTGAACCCATACGGTCTTCAGTGTATTCAGATCTATACAGAACAGATTGGCACCGTTATCTGCAATAAACAGATAATGCTTATATATAGCCGCACTAGTCTCCATTCCAAGCCAGTATGTCGACTGTGAATTTCTCTTTGTGGTATATCTCCACTTAACAACCTTGTCCAGGTCGAGACTCAGAGTTCCTGCAGCCTCATCATAGTGTGTTCCCAGATGAATCAGATAAAGAAGTCCATTCTCACCAGGATATATCAGAGTATCAGTCTCAGGATCAACAACTGCAGAGGAATCAAAGTAACTAAGTGTTCCTCTCAGCGAGAAAGGATCAACCTGACCAAACTCATACATAACTGAGCAATCAAGCAGATTAATGATAAATGCATGAGCCTTTCCTTCATTACTGTCATAACCCGCACCGAGATACATGATCGGATAACCTCTTGGGTCAAGAGCTCCGGATCCCTTAAATGTCCAGCCGAGATACTTCTTCTCTCTTGTAGGCTCTCCCGTCTTCATATCAAGGAAATATATATAACCATCCATACAAGCATATATAACCTCAACCAGGTCATCATCTTCCTTGGCAAAATCATACATGTTCATATGAGCCTTAGCTTCTCTGGACCATTTCCTCATAAGAGGCTGACCGGTCCAACCACTTCCGCTCCAGGTCGCATTGTTATAGGTGATGGAACCGGTATCCTGACTCCACATAGCCTCAAGTCCACCTGTGCTGAAGCTTGCTCTTCCGTAGGTCGGATTATCTCTGAAATTATTACCGCGAAATGTAACTACTCCCTCTACATCAGTATACTTAGAACCTGTCTCGAACTCGATATCTCCCAGACTGTAGTTTGCTGCATAATCATCCTTATTCGGAAGTACATTATCATCAACGATAATTTCTGTAGAAAGAAGCAGATTCGTAGGCTCAGTAGAAGGAACCGCATGCGGTTCAAAATCTATCTCAGGATATGAGAATATCCCACCATCAGTTTCCTCAGCAACCTCTGCCGGTTCACCTGAGGATGCATCCTGAGCTGCCACGTCTTCCGCCGGCTTCGCATCAGTAACCGTGTTCAGTTCACCATTTGAATCGATTATTTTCTCCGTAATACCGGCCTTTTCACTCTTCCTATCCTTCTTATTCCTGAAAAATGCAAAATACATCACACCTATAATAACGAGCTCGATGCAAATAATGATTATCAGTTTCTTTCCTTTCACAACTATAAATCCTTCCTGTGTGTAATTTCCATTAAAAATGCGCTGTTCATAAAGCTTTGTTCATATAAACAGCGCATTTATTATTTATTATTTCTTTCTTGTAGTCGGTGTAACAAGTCTCTTAAAGAATCTTATAAAAAGTGTAGTGATCAACTGAATAGTTCCACCCATAATAAAGAATATATGAGGAAATGTCTCTGCCGCAATCCTGTTCATGATTATAGCATAAACGGCCACCGATATAGCAGTCACAAATATAGTTCTTCTCGATTCTGTAACTCCAACCTCATCATAATCCTCAGGATACAGTCCTACGATATAGTAGAGAACTATGGTTCCCAAGGCACAGAACGGTGTTATAGTAACAACCGGACTTAAAAATGTAAGCGTTCCGATATAGAAATTAATCTCTGATAAAAAGATCAGGGAAAGCAGATACGAACCTATGATGGTCCAATAATCAATGAGAAGTACAACTATATTCTTAACATCAGGGTGATACTTCTTCTCAGAAGCATCCTCTGCAAGCTCTGTCTCAGCTTCTGCTGTCTCCTCTTTAAGCTCTGTTTCAGCTTCTACTATCTCCTCTACTGCTTTGGTGTCTACGTCCTTTGTTTCATTCTTTGAACTCATTAAAAAACCCCTTCTATATTAAAATCACATACGCATACATTTTACTTTGTATGATGATAAATGTAAAGAACTAAACTATGCTTTAGGATTACTCATACAGATATCCATCTGCCTTGAAGAAGTAATTAACTCCGTCTATCCATAACCACTGATCAGCCGGATACCAACCTGATGCATCAGCATACCACCAGCCTGTAGAATCCTGCATCCAGTGACCGCCTGCATATGACTCAACCCAAGCACCATCAGCTCCGAGCCAGTAGCCTTCGCGATACTCGCTGTAATCCATATATCCCTCAGCAGTGAAGTAATACCACTTTCCGTCTATCTTCTGCCACTGTGATGTTGGATACCAGCCAGCTGTATCCTCGATCCACCAGCCTTTAGCATTCTGCTTCCAACTCATAGTTCCTTTATATGTCTGAGTTCCGTCAGCATTGTACCACTTTCCGTTAACCCACTCACTTGAGTATGAAGTCTTTTCAGAGCTTCCGTTATTATTATTGTTATTGTTGTTGTTATTGTTGTTGTTATTGTTGTTGTTATTGTTATTATTATTGTTATTATTATTGTTATTGTTGTTGTTTCCGTTTTCACCTGAAGAATTATCAGGAAGCTTAGGAATAACCGTCTGTGGCTTAAGTACAACGCCACAATCTGAACAGTGACTACCCTCTGTAAGACCGGTCTTAGACTTTGTAGGTGCAACTGCAGGATCAATAACTACAGTATGACCCTTTGGAGGAATTGTTTCAATCTTCTCTGCTCCACAGTCTTCATCTGTACAGTAGAGAACTCTCTCTCCCGCTTCTGTACAAGTAGGTTGCTTTGTTATTTCCTTCTCTACCCAGTTATGCTCATTCTTCCAAACTGCTACAAAAACAGTATCTTTTTCAGGATAGAATGGATCACAGTTAATACCATTAAGAGCTGCTACAGTATATACTGTTTCAGTTTCTTCATCCATCCAACCATCAAATTTATATTCCTCACGACCTGAACATATAGGTGCACGAGTTGAAGGACCTGCATAGCTAAAATGACTTCCCTTAGGAATTGCTATATTAAAGGACTTAGTATCTGCTACTCCGGCGATATATCCTTCTTCTGACAGGAAGCTTATAGCATATGCCTCACTATATACAGGAGTAAATACTACATCTGCTGTAGGCTCATAGCTATACATAATGCCTGATTGAACTATAGATCCATCTATACTGCTCTTCCAACCTGTAAATACCTTACCATCAACTTCTGCTTCAACGATACATCCGCAAGCCTTACCCTTAGGGCAAATGTATTCAACTGCAGTTTCACTCTCTGATACGAGCTTGGAATTTGCAGAACTATAACTCTTTAGCTTTCCATTACCAGCAGTATCAAACTTAACGGAGATTGCATCCTCCCAAAGAGCTACGAGCGTAATATCTCCTGTAGGCTTTATATCAGATACAACAGGGGTATTCGGAGCTGTCTTCTTGTTATAATAGATAGTTCCTGCACCGTCTATCTGCCATCCAACAAATGTCTTGCTGTCATCCTTATATTCAGGTGCAATTCCATCAGGAAGTTCAATGTATGAACCTTCCTTTACCTGAGATGCGTATGTCTCATCCTTATTGGCATTAACATATCCACCATTTCCGTCCCATGATACAGTGAACCTATTAGCAGAGCTATAGAATGTCATATGTATATCTAACTTACCGACTACCTCGTTAGTTGCCTTATCTCTGATTACAATAGACATAGTGCCTTCGTCCGGATTTCCAAAGGCCATAGTATTACCTCTAAACTGAAGTACTGTATAGTCCTCTCCTAAAGGCTGGATTCCATAGATAGTCCACTGCATATTTCCGACTTTTTTCGAAAAACCAATTTCGTAAAGAGACTCATCTACCTGCGGTGTAACTGTAACATCAAATAATGCATTGTCACCATTATCATAATAAGCAGATTCATAATCAAACTTCTGCTCTGTCCCACCCGGACCTGCGCTTATAGTAAACGGATAATCATCAGCCTTTACGCCTCCTGCTCCCCCGAGCTCGAGGTTAAAAGTGCCGAACACCATAGCTGCAGCAAGTATAAATACTACTAACCTTTTCACCTTTGAGTTCTTTAAACACTCCATAGTTCTCTCTCCCTTTCTTTAGTGTTTTTTAATAAGCTGCCCAATTAAGATCCACACCCTCAGGTGCAACAACCCTGAACTTTGCATATGTTCCAGCGCTGTAGTTATAATCTCCTGCCCATTCAACGCTCATCATAGAGTTCTTATCTACAGACAGGGTATCATAATAATACTCAATACTTGTTTCGTAATCCTGCTGAACACCTATCTGATTAAACTCATCCCTGGTAAAGCTGTAATCATTATACATAGGATAAAGTACAGTCCATTTACCAAACCAACAGGAATATGAGGTTATATCAACATCCTTATACTTCACATAGGTCATACCGTCGATCGTCTCTTCATATCTCACACTTTCAGTGTTGGTCGATGAAGATATACCGCTGCAATACTTGCAGTATGTATAGCCCGGAAATGCACCTGAAAAATCATATGTATCATTCCAGAGTCCATCCACACTGTATTTCTCAGTTGCGAAGCCCTCATCGTCAGTTGCGATATCGGCTCTGTGACTCGGATCAGTACAGTAATTGGTTATCTCAAAATCAAGTGCGACATATGCTATATCCAACTCATAAGGCACCTGACAATAATACTTGCCATAGGTCACTGTAGCTATACGACTTCCCGGATCATAGGTATTAACCACAAGTGTATTCTTATTCGAATTACTTATGCTCGGTGCAGATCTAAGTTCAGGATAATCCATCTCTATCTTGTAATCCTTTATCTCTTTTCTGCCGCCCTCTGCTGTATAGTATATCTTAAGCTTTGAAGTATCAGGTGTCTCACCCCAGATATATCTTCCCAGGTCACCCTCATACTCAAGTCCATAAGACTTTTCGTCCTTCTTGGGTTCCTCCTGTTTTTTCTCCTCTTCCTTCTTCTGATCACCACCGGGACTATCTCCTGTTCCGCTTCCGGGTCCCTCTCCAGAACCACTACCGTCACCGGGTCCGTCTCCTGTTCCTTCACCCGAAGCACCAGGTGTAGGCGAGCTGTCACCGCCTGCAGGAGTTCCCTCAGAAGGAGTGTCCGCTGAAGGAGTATTGTTTGACGGATTATCCTTTGCTTTTATCTGAGCCATAGGATATTCCATAGCTCTGTTGGGATCCGTTCCATCCGGTCTCGTATCCTGTGCACCCGGTCCCATCTCATCAGGCATAATCTCATCAGAGGTTTCCTCAGCATATTCATCAGGCTGAAGCTCTTCCTCATAGCTATATTTTGTTTCCTGAATGTTTGTATAAACAAATGGACTGTCAGGAGTAAATGCGGCCTTTGCTTTATTACATCCGGACATAACAAAAAGCATAGAACCCGCCGCAGCTGTAAGAAGTAGTTTTTTCGCCATATACTTCTTCTTAAGGCGCATCCTATCTTCACTTATCTTAACAGACTCTGTCTGAATTTTTTCTGCATATTTGTCAGATAACATATATCAGTCTCCATATAAGCATTTTCGGCCAACCGGCATTCTTCGCTAATCTACTTCTAACTGCTTCATAGTAGTCTCTGACCTTCTTGTAATCTTCCGTACCAATATCCCTTCCGGAATACTTCGCTTTTAGAAGTATATCATCAATTGAGAGAAAATCAAGGTCCGATTCTTCTTTTATTTCATCATCTATCTCAATTTTCTGTCTGGACGGCATGCCCTTATCAACATTTATGCCTAGCTTTCCTAGTATCATCCACATACGTCCTGCCATGAAAAGTACAGCGTCTGTAAGATCCTCACCCTCTATACGTCTCTTAACACGCTTATCAATCACTAAGAATCTGATAACTATAACAGCGATTATTAACAGAACTAAAATAATTATAGCTATAAGAAGCTTCGGGAAGCCATGCTTTCCGGACTTCTCAGGCTGAGTCTCATTCTTTTCCTGCTCCTTATTTGTTTCAGGTGGCGGTGTGCTCATCTCACTCTCCGGAGTCACACTCTCCATCTCAGGACTCTCAGTATCCTGTGGCTCATCATAGAATCCCGGAGTCACTTCTACAGGCACCCATCCGATGCCATAACGGTAAACCTCAGGCCAGGCATGTGCATCCTTCGCAGTAACTGTATTTGCCCCCTCCTTCAGGTCACATCTGTAACCCTCGACATAACGTGCAGGCACTCCATAGTGTCTGAACATAAGCACAGCCTCAGTTGCATACTCAACAGAATTTGAATACTCCGATGAATCAGCCAGATACTGCCTGATATAGTCTGTTATGGACTCAACTCCGACCTCGGTAGGCATGTACTCCACGCTCGCATTTATCCTTGCTTCATCCTCATCGGAAATAGTCTGATAATACTTATCAACATAATTTCTGTAAGCCTGCTCCAAAGCAAAATACTCAGTCTCGCCATCATCTACTCCGAGATTTATCTTCTCAACGACTGTGTCGATATATCCATTATTATAAAGGGAAATGAGTTCTTCAGCATTTACCGCTCCGCAGACAAATTCATAATCCTTCTTTATATCGCCAAATGCATTCTTAACATTCTGATCCTTATAGAGATTATCATAAAATCCAAAGTCTGCATTTACCGCAGTATAAGGTGTGTAGATATACTTATCACACGCACCCGTGTTTTTTATCTCGAGCTTGCCCTCATCGTAGGTGAAGGTTCCCTCCTGGAAATTATTACTGTGAATAAGAAATGTACTGAGCATCGTAAGCGATGACTGCTTCTTTTCGTTCATATACTGAAGCATATCTTTGTTTATATCCTGATATGCCTCCTTATCCAGCTCCCTCCAGCAGACGCCATCGAAATTACAACCGGTGAATCCACGGAGATAATAAAGTCCCGCCTTTTCAGCATTTATACTGAGTCTCGGAGAAGCGGATTCATCAATCTCAGACAGACGGCTCAAGTCGCCCTCAGGCAGATCACTTTTACCGTAAACTCGCCTCTCCAGATATCTGACAGTTTTTGTTCTGTATGCCTCGAGTCTCTCTCCCGGAACTCTCTTGCAGAGCATATATGAACCGAGTGCAATAAAGCAGACTGACGCTGCCATAACCAGCCAGAATACCTTCGCATCATTAAAGCTCCTCTTCTCCACCCTGCCCAGTGAAAGAAGAAGCAGAGACATGATCGTTATTCCGAAAACCAGCTTCTTACTCGGAAGCGCTGCTATCAGCATGTAGAGGACAAATGCGAGATACTGCAGCATTACTACATAAATAAGCAGATCAAATCTGATAAGTACATTTACTATGACCGCTATGAAAAATGCGCATATAAATGCAAACATGATACGATCCAGTCTCGCATTTACTGCTTCTGAAGCATAGAGCCTGTATATAGAACCATTCTTCAGGTTCCAGTTTTCAATGATGGAATTCACATAGAAAACAAGTCCTGTTATGATACGTCGTCTGAATACAAGCGCGATTATCGCAAGTATAGCTGCACCTCCGCCGATCCATACCATACGATCCTTCTTATTATAGACAAACTGGAGCACATAGGATGTTATCAAAATAAGCGCTATACATCCTGCGATCACCCACCACCAGCGTGTTACCGAGAAAAGAAGGAGCAAAATTCCCGTGGAAAAAAGACCTGACATTATCAGGTTTGAAAGAGGTGATGTCCTGCTATACTGTTTTTGTTCCACAAGAGTTATATCGTTCATTACCTTATCCTTCTATCTTAAACTGCTATACGTTTTAGTACTTCCTTCACGCCAATATTCTCATCCTTAACCGAAGACGCTTCCTCGCTCTCTTCTGTTACCTGACTAGTCTTAGGTTTATTTATATACTCGCCTACTGTCTGCTCATCCAGAAGAACTATCTGTACATTTCCGTATAGCTCAAGCTCCTTTATAATAGACGGCTTTATTTCGTCACATATATATACAACCTTCGCATACTTTGCGAGGACACCGCTTCGAAGCAGATATGCCATACCTGAGGTTCCGTTGAAGGAATCATCATCGAAGATCATCCTCATGGTCATATAGATATCATCCATCCTGTACATATTTCTGAACTGCTGCTTCCTTCCCGTCTCCCTGTACCAGCCAATCTGGTGGAAGATTCCGCTTCTGACATAGGCAGCGGAAACCGAAAGAAGTGCACTGTATACAAGACTTTTTGTAAGCTTACTCTTATCACAGGTATCAAATGTAAGAAGTACCTGGTTATCTGTCGGTGTATCAAACTCCCTTACAAGAAGCTCACCATATCTGTCGGAAAGCTTCCAGTTAATATGTCTCAGATTGTCTCCCGGCTGATAATCCCTGTACTGAAGTATCTCACTTAGGTTTGTATTCTTCTGATGACTGAAGAATCTCTCCTTCTCGTAGTTAACCTTTCTCACCTCTGAAACAGAATGAACCGCTCCCATCTGTGGATAGAGGTAAACCGGCTTCTCCAGCTTCTTTACAACACTTCTGTAGGTCATACCGAGGAAATCATATATACGGACATAATCAATCTTCACATCAAACCTGCCGCAGTAGTCACTGCCCAACTCATAGACTATGCTTTCTCCACCAGGCTTAACAGAGAATTTTCTCACAAGAGTATCAGAGATGGCAAAGCCGGAGTTTACTATCCTGAACTTAACGACTCCCTTCAGTGCAGGCAGATGGGAGCTGTTTTTGATATCCAGAGAGATGCGGACACATTTGTCTGATATGGAACTGTTCTTCATATTAACATCTATATCCATCCTTCCGGCAAGAATCAGATTATAGACAAGCTGCACGGCAAAAAAGGCCAGTAACAAGATCACCAGCCCCAGAACAAATATCTCTCCAGTCAGTATATAAATTGTAAGTATGATAAAGCATGCAAGCAGATATGCTATAAAATGACTGATCACTTTTCTTCACTCTCCGCGTTACTTTTTTGAAACCTCAGGTGCCTTAACTTTATTATCCAGGATATCCGTAAGAACGGAAATCTCACTTTCGTCGTCCATTCTTGCCTCAGGACTAAGAATAATTCTGTGATTGCAGACATCGAGGAATACTGCATATACATCCTCAGGAGTGATATAATCCCTGCCCTTGAAATATGCATTTGCCGATGCCATTCTCTTCAGAGCAACTGATCCTCTGGTGCTGACACCAACCTCGATCAGATCATTACGTCTGGTCTCATCACAGAGTCGGCAGATATAGTCGATGACTGCCTCATCGCAGTGCATCTTCTTATCAATGAACTCACGTATATCCATAAGTTCCTTGGCACTCATCTTTACAGACAATCTGTCAGTTATATCATCAACTGATGTGTTCATCAGGATGCTCACCTCATCACTTATGCTCGGATATCCCATAGTAAGCTTGACCATAAAACGGTCGCACTGAGAATCCGGAAGCGGCTGTGTTCCAAGACTCGTAATCGGATTCTGAGTTGCTATCAGGATAAAAGGCTTCGGAAGCGGTTTAGTTGTTCCCTCAAGTGTAACGGTTCCCTCCTCCATCGGCTCAAGCAGCGCAGACTGAGTTTTGGCAGAGGTTCTGTTTATCTCATCACCAAGAAGCATATTACACTGAACCGCACCGGGCATGTATTCCATCTTCTTCTTCTCTTTATCCATATAGTAATAACCGGTTATGTCACTTGGCATAGTATCCGGAGTAAACTGCAGACGCTTGAAATCAAGACCTATAGCTTTGGAAAATGCTTTCGCCATGGTAGTTTTACCGGAACCGGGATTATCCTCTAGAAGTATGTGGCCTGATGCACATATAGTCATCATAACCTTCTCGATGATATCTCTCTTTCCCTTTATTACCTTCTCTACTTCATCAAGAACATCATTTATCTTGTTATTTAACATGTCATATATCCTTTCATATTTATAAAAGTCTGCTTTCAAGTATATATCATCAGTCACGCTCCGTATAATCATGAACATTAAAGGTTTCATCAAGCGGCTGATCCCCATCCGTAATTCCCGGAACATTCTGTGACATTGTAACTTCGCCCGTATTTACATTTACATAGAAGGATGTATAAGCTCCGGTATATGACCTGAATCCTATAGATGTCTCATCACCTTCTATCGATCCATCATATCCCCATCCTACCATATATTGTCCATCATTTATAATATCTAAAAGATCAGGATTTTCTTCGCAGCAGTAATTAACTATAGCTTCAAATATCTGGCTTCTTGTCAGCTTATCCTCCTTAGGAATCTCGACACCGTTTTTCAGATCCTCAACCTTCGCATATCTGTAGCTGTAATGTACATGAGCCTGGATAGGGCCGAGCTCTCTTGAATAAGAAATCTCGGTTGCATTTCCATTTTCATCATATTCTATCTCTGTTTTGATTTCTTCATTTCCTACATTTTCGGTTTCTGTAGCACTTATATAATGTTCCTGCCTCAGATTACAGTTTATGTTGATGATCCTGTTATTATCATCATATATATATTCGTAATCCTTGTAGGTTACGTCATCGGCCCAGCTTTCTTCTGTGTGGCATGATGTCGGATAGCCGAGATCATTATATTCATAGGTTCTGGTAGATACATTATCACTAACCTCGGTTATATTTCCTGCATCATCATAAGTCCAGGTGGTGGTATTCGCCGAATCACCCTCGCCTTCATATTTATCCTCGATGATCCTGCCCTTATCATCATAGGTCATATATGATTTCCACTCGCCGGGAGAAAATTCACTTTCAGATATATATGTTTTTTCAACCAGATGACCATCCTCATATTTTAAAACATCTTTGGTAATATCATCCACTTGTATAGTATCAAAATCAACCAGAAAATCGCTGTCAATTACTGCCTCTACGTTGAATATATTCAGTTCAGCAGGTATATCATATCTGAAATTATTAACATCCACTTCATTATATATATTATCCAGCATTCTGTATTCGGTAGATGTTATCGTCCGGTTCGCAAAGTCATAATTAAAATGCTTAGATATATTGATTTCATTACCATTATCCCCAGTTGTCTGATTTCCGACTATATCCATCTCATATATAACATAGTCATCATTTCCTGTCATAAGTCCGTCTCTGGAAATGACAGCATCCCAGGTTATCTCAGGCTCTTCAGTAGTTGTTTCCTCTTCAGAGGTTTTGCTTGTGCCATCGTTATTTTTGCTCGGATCCACACCTGTTGAACCATCATTAAGTGCCGGATCTTCTGTTATCTCTGTAGAATTCTCTGTATTCTTTCCGAAAAGCTTCCCCTTTTTAATAATAAGAATAGTCGCAAGAACGATAACCATAATTGCAAGGATCACAATCAGGATTATGATTATCTTCTTCTGTTTTTTACTGCTATTTTGAGTGTTTTGATTATCTTCCATGTTGTTTTTTTCTCCTTGTCATCAGATAAGTAAAAACTATTTAAAATTCTCTGCCCAATCACTAAAGCTGTCAGGCTTCGAGGTAAAACATACTGTATAAAAATCTTCATTTACATCCATAACTTTCGCATAGAGGTCACCAGATATATCTATCATAATATTCTGAGACTTCTCAAGATGTTTCTCAGTCACAAGCTTCGCATATCTCTCATCAACCGAAAGTGCCGTTACGAGAGCCGGATACTTAACCTCTATTACCTGCTTTCCCTCGAGCTCATAAATAGAAACCTGTGTCTCATTTTTATCAGAAGTACTGCCAGTATGCTGAATCCATTTTATCTCATTTACGCTATTATTCAGTTTCAGTTCATCTACTGACTGTATCTCGTAGATCACCATCTCTTCCTTCGCACCCTTCGGAAGGAAGCTCTGCTTTCCGGCTATTTGGAGATATACATTTATATGTTCCTTCGTCCTCTCGGATATGATGACCTGGCCACCAATGGTAAAGGACTCAACTCTTCCAGCAAGATTCACGTTTTCACCCATGCAGCCATACTTCATCTTATTCTCAGAACCGATATTTCCGACGATAACATCACCTGAATTGATTCCGATTCCCATCTCAAGCATCGGATAGCCATTATCCTCATTCCAGCGATTTACATCTTCCATCTTATTCTGCATCTCGATAGCACATTTCAGTGCATGAAGTGCGTGTTCCTTATCATCCTTCGGAGCACCGAAAACTACAAATATTCCGTCTCCCAAAAACTCTATGACTGTTCCGCCATATCTCTCGATCACACCGACCATATTCTCAAAATAATTATTTAAGATTGTGATCATAACTTCAGGATCAAGCTTTGTGCTGAGTGCTGTAAAGCCTCTCAGGTCACTCATGAGGATAGACACGTCTCTCTTGCTTCCTCCCCTCATTTCACCACCGGGAGTATTCAGCACATAATCCGCAATGGATGAAGAGGTATATCTCTTAAAAGCCGAGCTGACTCTCATAAACTCGGTTATGTTATTAATAACGATAACAAAAAGTGATTCTTCTTCAAGAAATGTTATGCTGACTCTCAGCTTACAAACTGATCCATCGTTCTTCTCATATTCAACCAGATCCTGAAGGGTCCTCTCCTTTGCTTTGATCGCATTGATAAAAAGCTGGATCAGATCATCATTTTTTTCGACATATGGGATAACCTCCCATATCTTATTAGTACTGTTTTCATCATCTAAACCTAAAAGCCTGTTTGCCGCATCATTCAGGTAATATATGATTCCGGTCTTTCCGGTGATGCATACCGCATCATCCATATTTTTAAATATATAGCTTAACTGGTTCTGATTAAGATTTTGATTCATATATAACCTCTATTTTTTCAGATATTCCGAAGAAACCGGAAACTCAAAATAAGTGTCCGGATA
>DGHK01000038.1 GCA_002392655.1 Lachnospiraceae bacterium UBA3850
ATGAAGGCTCTTAAAAGAATGGCTGAGAAAAAGCTTGGAATTCCGTGTATCGCCGTAAATGCAATAGGTACCAGGTACTATGATGAAGGAGAAAGTGAAGCATGGCTTCAGCTTTTTGAAACCTTCACAGACGGCGAGGCTGATAACAATGAGTTTGATAACAGTGAGTCTGATAACAGGGAGTCTGGTGATTTGGGGGAGACGCCGGCTTCTGAGAAAATCGGTGTCATAGGAGCGACTCCTTTTGAAACCGGTTATTCGACTGATAAGCCGCTTAAGTCTTATCTGGAAAAGCAGGGACTGAGTAATACTGTTATTTACACAGTCGGAACAACTCTTGAGGATGTTAAGAAAGCTGCCGGATGTGAGAAGAATCTCGTGGTAAGTACCGGAGGAATAAAGGCTGCTGATTACTTGAAGGAAAAGTTTGGTGTGCCTTACGAAGTCGGGTTTCCTTTTATCCCGGACGAGGTAATAGAGAGTGCAAAGGAAAAGCTAAGAGAGATAGCTCAGAATTCAGGAAATAATGTAAAGGTTCTTATCGTCCATTCACAGTTTGCAGCCAATGAGATGAGAAAGCGTCTCGTTTGGTTTGTAAATGAGAGCGGGCTTAGCAAGGGGGCGGAGTACAGTTTCAACGTTAGTACATTTTTCGCGATGCTTCCTGAATATTCAGAGGAAGGAGATATACATCTCGGTGGTGAGGACGATCTCTGGAGTCTTGCAGCTGAAGGCGGATATGACCTCATAATAGCAGACTCAGATATGGAGAGACTTATCCATGCTGCAGGCTACAAGGGCGAGTATTCAGACTTCCCGCACTTTGCGGTTTCGGGTAGAATGAATGATGATTCGGTGATGTTCTTCTCGTAATCAAGAAAGGAGTCGACATGCTTACAAATATAATAAGAGTTTATGGCATAGTCCAGGGTGTCGGCTTCAGACCATTTGTGAGCCGTGTATGCCTGGCAAATAACATAAAAGGAACTGTTTCAAATCGAGGATCTTATGTGGAGATATTTGCCCAGGGTGAAAATGTAGAGAACCTTCTTTCGTCGCTTAAATACAGTGCGCCGGAGAGGTCTATGATTCTCGATGTGATCACTATCATGACAGATATGCCGCCGTTCGATAGTTTCGAGATAATTGAAAGTGAGAAGGATGAGGGAGATATATTTGTTTCGCCTGATATAGCAATCTGCGATAAATGTAAGGAAGAGCTCTACGATAAATCAAACCGCAGATATATGCATCCTTTTATTAACTGCACGAACTGCGGACCGAGACTTACGATTCTCGACAATATGCCTTATGATCGTGAGAGGACGAGCATGAAGGGCTTTAAGATGTGTCCGGAGTGCGAGTATGAATACACGCATCCTGAAACAAGGCGATATGATGCACAGCCGGTATGCTGTCCAAATTGCGGTCCTACAGTTTATCTTCTGATGAAGAATACTGATGCGGATGCAGACCTGGAAAATGGTGAAGGAATGCTTGAGATGACAGACATCCGTGGACGTGATGCAATCCTTATGACCAGGCAGGCAATTACGGAAGGGAAAATCGTAGCGATAAAAGGAATCGGTGGATTCCATCTATGTTGCGACGCAAAAAATGAGGCGGCTGTGGCGAGAATGAGAAGACTGAAGAACAGGCCGATGAAACCATTTGCTGTAATGATGAGAGATACAGATACGGTAAAGAGGGAGTGTATTATAGAAAATCCTGAGATGTATGAGCTTCTGACCGGTCATCAAAAGCCGATAATTCTAATGGATAGAAAAAAAGATTCTACTCTTGCAGAGTCGATTGCTCCTGATAATCCCAAGGTGGGTGTCATGCTTCCTTATACACCTGTACACTGCCTGCTCTTTGATTATGAAGGAGACAGAACTGTATCAGACTGTCTCGTGATGACAAGTGCAAATGCATCGGGGGCTCCAATCTGCAGAACTGACGAGGATGCGATAGAAGAAATATCCGGTTTTGTGGATATGGTGCTTTCAAATGACAGAACCATCAGGACGAGAGCGGATGATACTGTCATGGACTTTGCATTCGGTCATCCATATATGATCAGACGTTCGAGAGGCTATGCACCTCTTCCGATAATGATAGGAGGAGAGGAGTCGGGCGGTTCATTTATGAGTGGACATGTGCTTGCTATAGGTGGAGAGCTGAAGAATACATTTGCCATAGCAAAGGATAGTCTGATATATCCGTCCGCATATGTAGGAGATATGGCAGATATTAGAACAGTAAAAGCCTTGAAGGAATCAGCACTCAGGATGATTGATCTTCTTGAGGCAGAGCCTGAGGTGATTGTCTGTGATATGCATCCGAAGTATAATACCACTACTGTTGCAGAGGAGCTCGGTGATAAAATGGGAGTGCCTGTGGTAAAGCTTCAGCATCACTATGCGCACATACTTTCATGTATGGCGGAAAATGATTTCACTGAGGAGGTTATCGGAGTTTCCTTTGATGGTACCGGTTACGGAACAGATGGGACTATCTGGGGAGGAGAGTTTCTCAGATGCTCTGTTAATAATTTCGAGAGACTTTCACATATCACACCGTTTATTCAGTCGGGTGGCGACCTCTCTTCGAAAGAGGGATGGAGAATTGCTGCGGCTATACTGCCTAAGGATATATGCGTATACAAGCTTGGTATTTGTTCTGAGATGGAATATGATATGCTGAAGAATATGGCTGATAAGGGTATCAATTCTGTCAAGTCTACAAGTGCCGGAAGGCTATTTGATGCAATGAGTGCAACGCTCGGAATAAGACGAAGCTCTACATTTGAAGGAGAAGCATCAACTACCCTTATGTTTGCAGCTGAGAGATATCTGAAGGAACATGGAACCGGCAAGCTGCTTAAGGATATGCTGGAGGAAAGCGTAAGAGATATCATTTATGATGATACAAACCGTATGCTGCTGGATCTGGCAGATCGTTATATAGAAGATGGTAATAGAGATAAAATAGCATTTATGTTTCATTTCTATCTCTCAAGGATGATAACAGAGAGATGTCTCAAACATAGCTCTGAAACGAAAATTAAAACGGTGGCTCTTAGCGGAGGCGTATTCCAGAATAAACTGCTTCTGTCTATGACGGATAAACATCTGAGAGAAGAGGGTATAACAGTTCTTCGACACAGTCTGATTCCACCGAATGATGGAGGAATAGCAGTAGGGCAGGCTCTTTATGGACAGTTCGGATAGGAAGATTATTGATGAGATAGAGATATAATGATTTTAGAATAAACATAGAATATACATATAGGAGGAAAGCAAAATGTGTGTAGGACTTGCGGCAAAGGTTGTAAGTGTAAAGGATGGTACTGCGGTTATTGATGCCAGCGGTGCAAAAAGAGATGTAAGTGCAGAGCTTCTCGAGGATCTTGAACCTGGAGATTATGTCATGGTTCATGCAGGAGTGGCTATAGCAAAAATCACCTCAGATGATGAGACAGAAACAGAAGGGGTTATGGCCGGACTTCCCGTTCACGGAAGATAGGACGCCCTAGATGTTTTAAGTGTTTAAGACGAAAAAAGAGACGACAAATAAGGATGATTGAATATGAATGATGTAATTAAGAATGCTCGTGATATAATCACCGGCTACGATGGACCGAAGCTTCGGATAATGGAAGTCTGCGGAACGCATACACATGAGATATTCCGACTTGGAATCAGAAGCCTCCTTCCGGAGAGTATTGATCTTATCTCCGGACCAGGCTGCCCGGTTTGTGTTACACCGGTTGGATATATAGATGAGGCTATTTATCTGGCACTTGAGAAGAGTTGTGTCATATGTACATTTGGCGATCTCATCAAGGTTCCGGGTACCAAAATGAGTCTCGCAGGTGCAAGGAGTGAGGGGGCTGATGTTCGCCCTGTTTATTCTCCGGATGATGCAGTGGAACTCGCCAGAGAGTTTGCTGAGACGGCAAAGGAAGAGGGTATAGCAGATGCCAGGCAGGTTGTTTTTCTTGCAGTTGGTTTTGAAACGACAACTCCTTCAGCATGTATAGCTGTAAAGAAAGCAAAGAGGCTTGGACTCACTAACTTCTCGATTCTTACAGCTAACAAGACTATGCCCAGTGCTTATGCAAAGCTTAAAGGAAGCGCTGATGCATTTCTTTATCCAGGTCATGTAAATGCAATAGCAGGAAATGCAGTATGCAGAAAACTCGTCGAAGAAGGTGTATCAGGAGTCGTTGCAGGTTTTACGGCAAATGAACTTATGACAGCACTAGCGGTTACTATAGAGCTGTCCAAAAAGGGCGAGCCTTTCTTCGAAAACTGCTATTCGAGAGTTGTAAAGGAAGAGGGAAATGTTGCTGCTCAGAAGCTTGTAGACTCAGTAATGGAGCCTTGCGATAGTGAGTGGAGAGGACTCGGAATAATTGAGAACTCCGGTATGAAGCTACGCAAAGAGTATGCAGATTATGATGCTAGAATAAAGTACAGTGTTCCCGAAATCCAGGGTAAATCGAATCCTGCATGTCGCTGTCCTGAAATACTTCAGGGACACTGCAAGCCAACGGACTGCCCTCTCTTCGGAAAGGTTTGTGATCCGGTGCATCCGGTCGGTGCATGTATGGTATCCGATGAAGGTTCCTGCGCAGCATACTATCATTACGGAGCATCAATCGGAATTAATCTTTGATGATAATATCGAGACTGCGAGTCAGCACACGATACTGATAAGGCTCGTTATGGAAATAAAGGAGAATACATAGATGGAAGAGAAGATTACTCTTGCTCATGGATCTGGAGGGGTTCAGACAAATGAGCTTATTAACAGTATATTTAAGAAACATTTTGATAGTCCGTATCTTACGGCAGATGATGCAGCAGTGCTTGATATTCCGGCAGGTAAGGTTGCGATGTCAACGGATGGCTTTATTGTTTCGCCTTATGAGTTTGCAGGCGGAAATATCGGAAAGCTTTCGATATGCGGTACGGTAAATGATATAGCATGTATGGGGGCGGTTCCGAAGTATCTGACCTGTGCGATGGTAATAGAAGAGGGATTTCCTGTAGCTAAGCTGGATGAGATTGCAGCAGCTATGGCTGATACTGCGAAGAAGGCAGGAGTTTATCTGGTAGCAGGTGATACCAAGGTTGCCGGTAAGGGTCAGGTGGATAGTATATTCATTACTACAACAGGAATAGGTCAGGTAATCGAGGGTGCTGATACGTCAGGTGCATATGCAAAGCCGGGAGACAAGATAATAGTTACAGGAGATATCGGAAGACATGGATGTACAATACTTCTTGCGAGAAATGATTTCAAGATAGACGCTGATATCACTAGTGACTGTGCACCACTTAATAAAAATGTTGAGGCAGTACTCGATGTTACAAAGGAAGTGCATGTAATAAGAGATGCTACTCGTGGTGGAGTAGGAACCGTGCTTTATGAAATTGCAGGAGAGAGCAAGGTAGGTATATCACTTGACTATGAGAGTATTCCCGTTGCTGACGGTGTGAAGGGCGTTTGCGGTATGCTCGGACTTGAACCACTTTATCTCGCTTGCGAAGGAAGGCTTGTTATTTTCGCACCTGCAGCCGAGGCTGATAAGATAGTTGAGGCACTTAAAGGATGTGAGAATTCAGAGGGTGCTTGCATAATAGGTGAAGTTACAGAGGAAAACAAGGGTAAGGTTGTAGTTACAACTGCGGTAGGTGCGAAAACCATGCTTTCCAGACCGAGTGGAGAGCTGCTACCGAGAATATGTTGATGAAGGAGTATATTTCGGTTGAGACCGATATCCTTTTTGTGTTGTAATTATTGGTTATGATTGGTATAATTCCATTATGATGTCTGTATGCATCAGGGGATTTGTTGTAGCATATAGACGTAAGATAATATTATTTAGAAAAGGGGTATAATACTATGAAAAAAGGCATAGGTATATTGGCAGCAGCTGCAGCGGCAGCAGGAGCGGTAATCTTCTGGAAGAAGAAAAAAGCATGTAAGTGCATGGATACAGAAGAGGATGAGCTTATGGATGCAACAGAAGATGCATTTTCAGAGGTTGCAGAGGAAGTTAAAGAGGAAGCTGAAGAAGAGAAAAAGTAAGTATTATAAATAATCCATGTAAGGAGAAGGCTTATGTTCACATGGAATTTTCAGCTGATATCAAAACCTAGGCTGATTGATGCATTCGGTCAGCTCAACCTTGATTCAACTAAGGGTGATATACTTATAAGAATTCACACGGCAGCTCATTATGCTGATGAGGCTGTCGAGCTTGCTGCGTTTATAAAGGAGCTTGTTCCGGGAGCTATGATTTTCGGAACAAGCACTTCTGAGATTATTGTTGATGGAAAGCTTCTTAAGGACAGATGCGTTATTTCCGTTACTCAGATGAATGGCGGCACTATAAAAACTGCAATGTTGAATACTTCATCAGAAGGTGGAAGTGGGTTTAAAAGCCCTGATGAACTATGTCAGGAAATAAAGGAAAAGCTCGTGTCTCAGGATACCGAGCTTTTACTTGATTTCGTAACTATAGACTATGCTGATATAGCAGGCTTTGTAGATAAAACAAATGATTATTTTCCTGGAGTTAAAATAATCGGTGGAATTGCTGATTGTCCTGGAAGCAATCTAAATGTATTTCCTGATGAAGCGTTTATTTTTGATGAAAATGGTTGGACTCAAAGCGGAATGATTGCTGCATCAATCTCCGGTAAAAATGTTGAGAGCTTAAGCGCTCATGCAACAGGCGTTGATTCAATTGGCAATGATATGGAAATCACTGAGTCGCTGGAGTCTTGTATTCTTTCCTTTGATGGTAATGATGCAGGAGAGCAGTACAGGCGTGGTGTAGGTGATAAGCTTGAAACTAAACCTGAGATATCAGGACTGTTTCCTTATGCTTATGCAGATGATCCAAAATTTCCGGTTTTTGTTAAGTATACGGAGGGCTGTCTGCGGGACTTTTATCCGGATGATAATCCTGAGTATAAGGCTTTTTACGATGCCCACCCTGAGTTTGATAAGCTTAAAACTCGAAAGATGATTTTAGCTAATCATAAGGTCAGAAAAGGAAGAAGATTTAGACGTGCTTTTATTTATGATAAAAAGATCATAAGTGATAACAGGGCTATGTTTAGAAAGATAGAGTCCTTTAAGAAGTCTGAAACTATTTTTGCCTATTCATGTATAGTCAGATCGATAATCTATTCTAATTGTGCAAAATGGGAGATATCTGCATATGAGAATTCCAATATGTGCGGATGTATAACCTATGGTGAAATGATTAACTCGGATGGCAGGAACAAATTCGTAAACGGAACCTTTGTTGCTACTGTTATGGGTGAAGGAAATAATAATCAGTCATACAATCCGTATGCATTTATTTATACTGAATCACTTGCTTATGATAATGAGGAGTTGCTCAAGTATCTTACTTCGATTGAAAAGGACTTTGAAGAGGAAAAGGATACGTCAGTTTCAGATGCTCTTAAAAATGTAGTTAGGGAATGCGAGAAGAAGCTTCTTGTTTCTGATACTGCCAATATTCCGAATATTGCCGCGCTTAATCTGGATGTTAAAACAAAGGGAGTTGACAGACTCTGTTTAATAGATGTTTTTGAAACTGTAAGCATGAAGACGGTTTATTCGGATCATATAATCAAGCTGACATTTGATAATTACATATCAAAATGTCAAAAGTTTGCAACAGATTGTAATTATAATATTTATTATATCGGTCAATGGAGACTTGCGATTGGCGCCAAATCATATATGGTAACGCTGAAGGAGTTCGGCAGAAGGATGGAAGAACTTCAGAAGAGTCTGTTCTATAACATCGAGGATTATATACCTATAGTTCCTGTTTTTTCTGTTATAGATAACTGTACTGTTGATAATTATCTAAACGCATATAATACCTCGATAGTAAGGATGTCTCAAAAAAATCTTCAGTTTCTTGTAACAGACGCTAAGGATCTTCAGATGGATGATGATATTATTCTTGAGAGATACAAGATGGTAAATATTATTAATTATGCAATAGCAAATGATAAGGTTATACCACACTATCAGGGTATATATGATAATCAGAATAAGTGTATCCATCATTACGAGGCATTGATGCGACTCGAGGACGAAGACGGAACTATATATTATCCGAACAGCTTTCTCGATGTTGCAAGAGCATTTGGACTTTTATATGACAGTATTTCTTTCCTGATGATCAAAAAGGTTCTGGAAAGATTTAAAGACTCTGAGAGTGTAGGAGTCAGCATAAATATGGGTATGAGAGATATCCGAAATAAGGAAATCGTAGACTATATATATGATTATCTGTCAGTGGTTAAGCATCCGGAAAACTTTATATTTGAACTTCTGGAGAATGAAGATATAGATGATTACAACGTAATGATCAATTTTGTTGATAAGATACATGAACTGGGTGGCAAGATAGCCATCGACGATTTCGGAAGCGGTTTTTCCAATCTACAGCATATAATAAGTCTTCAGTCTGACTGTATTAAAATTGACGGATCGATTGTAAGAAAATGTTGTGAAAGCGTAGGTGCTGAAAATATGATTGCGCTTATCTCTACATGGAAGAGTCTTACAGATAAATCAATTAAAATAGTCGCTGAATATGTTGAGAATGAAGAGATACAGGGAAAGGTATTAGCATATGACATTGATTATTCGCAAGGATACCTATTCTCAGAGCCGTCACCGGATATTAGTATTAATTAGGAGAATATAGTCAGTGAAGAACAAACAAGAAGATGAGAAGCTGATAGGACTTATTGTCGGCGGAATATCAAATGAGTTTTCAAAAAATATCATAAATGGTGTAGCCGGAGCAATACAAAAAAACAGTGGTGTCAGACTTGCGGTTCTTCCGGGTGAGCTGATGGTAAAGGACTTCCTCGGACATGGAGTCCTTCAGCATAATGCTATGTTTAACAGCGTTTATAATCTCGGTAGTGTATGTAAGATGGATGGTCTCATTATTGCAATGGGAAGTATAGGATGGCTCCTGAATGAAGAGCAGACTAGAAGCTTTCTCGGTCAGTTTGATGGGATTCCTACGGTTCTTATTGCATCGGATTATGAGGACTATACAACTGTAAACTATAATAACAAGATGGGAATCAGTCAGGCAATTGACTGTCTGACCGGAACTTATGGAATCGACAGGATCGGAATGATTGGTGGTTATGAAGAAAATGTTGATGCCATAAGAAGAAAAAATATCTTCATACAGTGTATCGAGGAAAATGGTATCAGGTTCAAGGATGAGCTGTATGTAGCTTCAGATATGTCAGAAAATTCCGAGAAGGCCGCTGAAAAGCTGATCCATGATAATCCGGGACTTCAGGCTGTGTTCTGCGTTAATGATGCAACGGCAGTCGGTCTTTATAATGTCCTTATGAGAGAGGGTATTCGTATCGGAAAGGATATTATGGTTTTCGGTTTTGATAATACGCATAAGGCATCTATCATGAGTCCGCCTCTTACATCTATAGGTCCGGATAATATGTCACTTGGGCAGAAGTCGTATGAACTGCTTATAGACAAAATAAACGGAGACAAGGTTGAATCGGCAGAGGTTCCGACGAGACTTCATGGACGCGAATCTATGGAGTATGAAAAGTATGATTATACTCAGGCTGATCTGAACAAGATGGATGAAAGAATCATAAACAGGATGTTTGATGATTGTTTCTATAGATATGCCAGTGAATCTGCGGGTAGGGATGTTGTAAACTTAAGAAGACTCTTTTATGAGATAATAACAAGGATTTTTATCGGTCTCAGAAGACGATACATAGGAGTAGATGAGTTCGAGGAGATTGGTAACCTGATAGATATTTTGTTCTCAAATGGTGCGATGGAATATACCGATGTCTGGACATTTCTCAGATGTGTTTACAAGCTTCAGACTGGAATAAATAAGCAGCAGATAGGAAAAGAAAATGTTTTTGTTAACAGACTCTTTTTGAGGATGAAGGACGATGCGCTCAGGTCTGTATCTGATATGTCTACTAAAGAGAGATATAATGATCTTCATTTTAGAGGACAGTTAAGAAGATTTATGATAAAGGGTATGGGGTATCAGGGAGATAAAAAGAAGATACTCCGTGAACTTATGGAATCTATGAATATGCTGAACATAAATAATTCGGCATTTTATATCTTTGAAGATCCTGTAACTAAAGCTGATATAGAAGCCTTCAGATATCCTGACAAAATAATGCTTAAGAGCGTTGTTAAAGCCGGAGAGGTTTATATCATTCCGGAAGAGAGACAGGAGAGAATGCTCTCTGAGATTTATATACAAAGAGAAATAAGTACATACAATATCCAGTTTGTTACATTTCCTATATTCTATGAAGAGTTATTTTACGGATTTCTGCTATGTGAGCTGACAGAAGAACTGTTTGATGAAGGAGAGCTGATTGCGAGTATCATGGGAACAATGATACATATCATCAGGAATTCTTAAGTCATTTCCTTGAGGATGTCTATATATGCTTTTGTCAGGTTTGATGGATGCATGGTGGATGGAAGGATATATCCGATTTCCATATAATCATCAACCTTCAGAGGCCTTGCAACGATATTTGGTCCGTTCAGTTCCTCGTTTATGACACCGCTGCAGATGGTGTAGCCGTGCATACCGATCAGTAGATTGAAGAGAGTGGCTCTGTCATGTACCAGAAGCTCCTTATCGGCATCTACGGTGCTCAGAATCTCTTCAGAAAAATAAAATGAATTATGGCTGCCCTGCTCATAGGAGAGTCGGGGATAAGGCTTTAGATCATTCAGAGAAAGAGACTTCTTTTTTGCCAGAGGAGAATCTTTACCTACAAAAACATGAGGCTTTGCGCGAAATAATGGTTCGAAGATCAGACCATTGTCACGCAGAGTCTTTTTTATTACTGTTTCATTGAAGCGGTTCATATATAGTATGCCTATCTCGCTTTTTAGATGAGCTACATCCTCGATTATATCGTATGTCTGTTTTTCTCTCATATGAAACTCATACTTGTCTCCACCATATTCTTTTAAGAGCTTTACAAATGCTTCTACTGCGAAGGAGTAATGCTGGGAGGAGACGCAGAAGCGAAGCTTTCCTCTGTTACTTCCGGTATATCTCTCGTCTATAAGATCCGTCTGTTCAAGTACCTGTCTGGCATAGCCCAAAAACTCCTCGCCCTCCGGAGTAACCTCGATCCCCCTTTTGCTTCTCTTGAATATGACAAGGCCATATTCGTTTTCTAGTTCGCGAATCGCAGAGGTCAGGCTGGGCTGTGCTATATACAGCTGTCTGGCTGCTTCAGTTATGCTGCCTGTATCAGCTACAACAGTAACGTATCTTAACTGTTTCAGTGTCATGGTTATAGGTTCTCCTTATAACTAATAATAGAATATGACTATTGAATTAAATTATCCATAGATTATATCTATGATTATAACATAGTTTTAAATATTTTACCAATCAAGGTTTTGCACTTATACTCGGAAACAGATTTAAACGGATGACAGTATGAACCGTTAATACAGATAAAGAGAGGTAATGAAGGAATGAAAAAATCAGTTGTGGGTTTTCCGAGAATTGGAAAGGAAAGAGAACTTAAGTTTGCATCGGAGAAGTACTTTAAGGGTGAGATAAATGAGTCTTATCTCGAGGGAGTCGCAGCAAAATTAAGAGAGTACGGACTTAAGAAACAGCAGGAGGCAGGAATAGACTTTATATCATCAAATGATTTCTCCTTTTATGATAACGTTCTGGATACAGCAGTTTTGTTCAACATAATTCCTGACAGATATAAGGAGCTGGGACTTAACAAGCTGGAAACCTATTTTGCAATGGCCAGAGGTTATCAGGGCGAGAAGGGGAACGCCAAGGCGCTTGCGATGAAGAAATGGTTCAATACAAATTATCACTATCTTGTGCCTGAGATTGATGACAGCACTGAGGTTAAGCTATCATCTGACAAGCCTGTGGCAGAGTATAAGGAGGCGAGGGCGCTTGGGATTGAGACGAAGGTTGCTGTAGTAGGACCATTTACATTTCTCAAGCTTGCTAAGTTTACCGGGGAGAAAGGCATAACGGATTTCAAGGATTCATTTATCGGTGAGTATTCAAAGCTTATTGAAGAGTTAAGGTCAGCCGGAGCCAAGTGGATAGAGTTTGATGAGCCTTATATCGTAAGAGATCTGGAGACTTCAGATATAGAGCTTTTCAAGGAGATATATACCGCGCTTCTTTCGGTAAAAGGAGATACAAAGCTTCTGCTTCAGACGTATTTCGGAGATATCAGAGATATCTATGATACGGTAATGGGACTTGGTTTTGATGGAATCGGACTTGATTTTACAGAGGGAAGAAAAACTGCAGAGCTCGTAGCTTCAAAAGGCTTTCCGAAGGGAATACTTCTTTTTGCGGGTCTCGTAAATGGAAAAAACATCTGGAGAAATAATTATGCGAAAACGCTGGATATCCTGAAGGGGCTTAAGAAGGAGAATGAGGTAGTGATAAGTACCTCCTGCTCACTGCTTCATGTCCCGTATTCTTTGGAGAGTGAGACGAAGCTGGGTGAGGATTATACAAAGCATTTTGCTTTTGCTGAGGAGAAGCTGATTGAGCTTAAGGAGATAGCGTATCTGTCTGATCTGTATGACAGTTCAAATGTTTCCGCTGAGGATGCATTTAAAAAGAATCAGGCACTTTTTGTGAACGGACGAGTGAACAGCAGAGACGATGAAGTGCTTAAGAGAGTAGCAGATATAAAGGATGAGGATTATACAAGACTTCCGGATTTTTATGAAAGGGAAAAGCTTCAGAAGAGTATACTCAGGCTTCCTGAGTTTCCGACAACAACTATAGGATCATTCCCTCAGACAGCAGATGTCAGAAAGAACAGGCAGGCATTCAGAAAGGGTGAGATCAGCAGCGAGCAGTATACAGAGTTTAATAAGAATAAGATACGGGAGTGTATAAAGCTTCAGGAGGAAATCGGGCTTGATGTTATCGTTCATGGAGAATTTGAACGAAATGATATGGTTGAATATTTCGGAGAAAATTTGGAGGGCTATGTTTTTACTGAGAAGGCATGGGTTCAGTCCTACGGAAGTAGATGTGTTAAGCCACCTATTATATGGGGAGATGTATCCAGAAAGCAGCCTATCACTGTTGAATGGTCAAAGTATGCAAAAAGCTGCACTGACAAGCCTGTAAAGGGTATGCTTACAGGCCCTGTAACGATACTTAACTGGTCATTCCCAAGAGAGGATATCTCTATTAGGGAGAGCACACTTCAGATAGCGCTTGCTATTCGTGACGAGGTTTTAGATCTCGAGGCAAACGGTATAAATATCATTCAGATAGATGAGGCTGCTCTGAGGGAGAAGCTTCCGCTCAGAAGATCTGACTGGTACTCACAGTATCTGGATTGGGCTATACCTGCGTTCAGGCTGGTACACAGCAAGGTTAAGCCTGAAACACAGATACATACACATATGTGCTATAGCGAGTTTACGGATATAATACCTGCAATCGATGCTATGGATGCGGATGTTATAACATTTGAAGCATCTCGTTCAGATCTTCAGATTCTTGATTATCTGAGAGCAAATAACTTTAAAACTGAAGTGGGGCCGGGAGTATATGATATCCATAGTCCGCGTGTACCATCGGTTGAGGAGATAGTTGCAGCTCTCAAAAAGATGCTGGATAAAATAGATAAGAAGAAGCTCTGGGTTAATCCTGACTGCGGTCTGAAGACCAGAGGTATAAAAGAAACAAAGGAAAGTCTGATCAATCTGGTCAAGGCGGCTAAGATAATAAGGGAACAAAATGAAGGTAAATGATATATATAAAAATAAAAAAAGAACACTCTCGTTTGAGATATTTCCACCGAAGAAAGATACAGAGCTGAGTAACATAGATGAGACATTGGAGGTGCTTTGCGAGCTGAAGCCTGACTTCATAAGTGTTACCTTCGGAGCGGGCGGAAGTGTTAACAAGAACAGGACGATTGCGCTTGCAAGAAAGATAAAGGAAGAGTATCACGTGGAGCCGGTGGTTCATCTGACATGTCTTCACTATGATAAGTCGGAGATAGACAGCTTTGCTCATGAGATGCAGGAGGAGGGGATTCAAAATGTACTTGCGTTGAGAGGTGACAGAACTCCGAAGGCTGAGGAGAAGGAGGACTTTAAACACTCTTCAGATCTGATTGAATATTTGAAACCCAGATATGATTTTGGATTTTTGGGAGCGTGCTATCCTGAGTGCCATCCTGAGTCAGAAAACAAGGTGACGGAGATAAAGTCTCTTAAGAAGAAGGTGGATGCCGGGGCAGAGGTTCTGCTGTCGCAGCTTTTCTTCAGCAATGATACTTTTTTCAATTTTTGTGAGGACTGTAAGCTTGCGGATATTGATGTTCCAATCATACCCGGAGTTATGCCTGTCATAAATGCGTCTCAGATAAAGAGAATGGTGAGTCTGTGTAACGCTGCCTTCCCGGAAAGATTTCAGAGGATCATAGACCGATATGAGGATAACAAGGAGGCGCTTTTTGATGCGGGTATGTCGTATGCACTCAGCCAGATAATTGACCTTCTGGTTAGTGATATCCCGGGAATCCATCTCTATACTATGAATAATCCGATGGTTGCGAGAAGAATATGTGAAGGAATAAGAAATATAGTTTAGGCTTCTGTATAAATGTATATCGAAAATATAAAATAAGTACCAGTCGAAGCAGGTAATGTGATACAATAAGTAATAGTTATGTGCTTGTGACAGGTACTTATTTTTTTTCTGATAATTAGGGAGGATAACCATCTGTGAGGAAGTTAACTGCAAAGGGCAGTATGAATGAAAGAATTGATACTGTTTTATACAAATTTCGTTCTAGAATGAAATCGTATCCACCGGGAATGTGTCCGATATCGCTTTATCGTTCACTCCTTCAGATATCGATGAATCAGTCCTGTGGTAAGTGTGTTCCTTGTAGGGACGGACTTATTGAAGTGGATCGTATGCTTCAGAGCATACTTGCTGGCTCAGCTGATGAGACTGTTGTTGAAAAGCTTGAGAAGATGTGTGAGATGATAGCAAGAACCTCAGACTGTGCTGTTGGTATATCTGCAGCTCATCTGATACTTGACAGCATTCATCAGTTTCCTGATGAATACGAGAGTCATGTGAAGGAGCATAGATGTATACCGGGTGTAAAGCAAACGATTCCGTGTGTTACGCTTTGCCCTGCACATGTAAATGTTCCGGGATATATAGCACTAATTAAGGAAGAGGATTATGCCGGGGCAGTAAAGCTGATCCGTGACAGAAATCCATTCCCGACTGCGTGTGCATATGTCTGTGAGCATCCGTGTGAAACCAAGTGCAGACGTGCTATGGTGGATGATCCGATAAATATACGCGGCTTGAAGAAATATGCAGTTGATGCTGTTCCTGCGGACACAGTAGAAAATCCAAAGAAAAATGTTTCTACCGGCAAAAAGGTATCGATAATAGGAGCCGGCCCATCCGGAATGACTGCAGCATATTACCTCGCACTGATGGGACATGCAGTTACTGTTTATGATGAGCATGAAGAGGCAGGTGGAATGCTCCGTTATGGCATTCCGGCGTATCGTCTTCCTAATTCTGAGCTTGATAAAGATATAAGAGCTATCATGGCTGCCGGTGATATCGAATTTAAGGGCGGAGTCAAGGTAGGAAGAGATATAACCTTTGAGGAAATAAGAGAGGCTTCTGATGCAGTATACATCGGTATCGGGGCGCAGATAGGTAATCGTATGCCGGTTGATGGAGCAGACTCCGGAAATGTAATTCCGGCTGCTGATTTTCTTCAGCTTGTTTCCAAGGGTGAGATAAAGAGTCTGGCCGGAAAAAGAGTGGCTCTTATCGGTGGCGGAAATGTAGCAATGGATGCAGCCAGGACAGCTGTACGTCTTGATGCTGAAACCGTTCATCTGTTTACGAGAAAGAGAGATGATTACACAGCTCTCAAGGAAGAGATGATTGATGCTATGCAGGAGGGCGTGCGCTTTAGAACGCTGCTTAGCTTCCTGAATATCGAAGCCGATAAAGAGACTAATGATATTTGTGCTATATGGCTTCAGCCACAGATAGTCGGTGAATACGATGAATATGGAATGATGACGACTGAGCATTCGTCAAATTATCCTTATCGATTCAAGTGCGATTATCTGATACTTGCTGTAGGTCAGAAAAGTGATACGGAATGCTTTGAAGCTGCCGGAATCCCTACTGAAAGGGGCAGAATTATTGCGAATGAAGAGTGTATGGTAAGCGAGTTAGATGGCATTTTTTCGGGCGGTGACTGCGTGACCGGACCTTCGACTGCAATTAATGCTGTAGCAGCCGGACAGGTTGCGGCCTACAACATAGATGAATATCTGGGATATCATCATAAGGTAAACACTGATGTTGAGATTCCTGTTGCACTTCCGAATGCATGTATCCCAACAGGCAGAGCGGAAATAGAAGAGAAGGATCCGTATGACAGAAAAGAAGGCTTTGAGCTTGCTGAGCTTCCGCTGACCTATGAAGAGGCGATGAGAGAATCCTCACGCTGCCTCAGATGTGATCACTATGGATGTGGTGTCTTGAAGGGAGGTCGCGGAGATGAGTGAAATGGTAAGAGTTGTCATTAACGAAATCGAAATAGAAGTAAAAAAAGGAACAACTATTCTTGATGCGGCCACCTTAAACGGAATAGAGATACCGACTCTTTGTTATCTCGTTGGTGTTTCTGATGTGGGAATGTGCCGACTCTGTATGGTTGAAGTAGAAGGCTATGAGAGCTTTCTTCCTGCATGCCGTTCTAAATGTGTGGATGGTATGGTGATCACAACTGAGAGTGAAAAGCTTACAGAGTATAGAAGAGAGATACTGAATCTCCTTCTTGCGAATCATAAGCTCCAGTGTATGAACTGTCCTGCAAATGGAAATTGTAAGCTGCAGTATTTCAGTAATCAGTATTCAGCAGACAAGTCTGTTTATCAGGGCTCTGCTGTAATCACAGGTGATCCTGCAACATCCATTTCCGATGACAATCCGTATATCAGCTTTGATTCTGAAAAATGTATCCAGTGTCAGCGCTGTGTAAATGTCTGTCACAATATATCCTGTAATGGAGTGCTTATCGGAGAAAGCATCGGAAATAAAACTAAGATCCTTCCTGCATTTGGCAAGGATTATAAAACCAACGGCTGTGAGTCCTGCGGTAACTGTACGAGTGTATGTCCTACAGGAGCTCTGTTCCTGAAGAGAAAGAAGACCTACAGAAGCTGGGAGACTTCACGTGTGCTTACTACGTGTCCGCACTGTGCTACGGGTTGTCAGTTCAACTTTGTTCTTAAGGGCGACAAGATAGTTGACGTTGAAACAGTAGATGGCCCTGCAAATCACAGAAGGCTCTGTGTAAAGGGACGAAGCGGAAGCTTTGATTTTGTATATTCAAAGGATCGTCTTACAAGACCTCTTATCAAGGACAGAGAGACAGGAGAGTTCAGAGAGGCTTCCTGGTATGAGGCGATTTCATATACTGCAGAAAACTTTATGAAGATAAAAGAAAAATACGGTGGTGAGGCACTTGCCGGTTTTGCCTGTTCTCGTTCCTCAAACGAGGATATATATATGGTTCAGAAGATGGTAAGAACATGCTTCGGATCAAACAATACTGATAACTGCGCGAGAGTATGTCACTCTGCAACAGTAGCCGGACTTGCAAGGACACTTGGTTCCGGTGCGATGACCAATCCGATATCGGATATCACAAAGGGTGTCGACTGCATCCTTCTGGTTGGCTCCAATCCGGAGGAGGCTCATCCGGTTGTAGGAATGAGAATCCGAAAGGCTGTAAAGAACGGTACACGTCTTATCGTGGTCGATCCTCGTGATATAGGTCTTACGAAGCATGCCGATATACACCTTAAAATAAGACCGGGAACAAATGTTGCATTTGCGAATGGTATGATGCATGTGATGATCAAGGAAGACCTTGTTGATCATGATTATATAAATGAATTTACAGAAGGCTATGAGGAGCTGAAGAAGCTCGTCGAGGACTATACTCCTGAGAAGGTGGCAGAGATATGTCATATTGATCCGGATCAGCTTATTGAAGCGGCGCGTATGTATGCGACGGCTGAAAAGGCACCTATCATTTACTGCCTTGGAGTAACTGAGCATTCGAGCGGTACTGAGGGTGTTATGTGTATGTCCAACATGGCTGCAATCTGTGGCAAGATAGGAAAAAGCGGATGCGGTGTTAATCCTCTTCGAGGACAGAATAATGTTCAGGGTGCCTGTGACATGGGCGCTATTCCGACGGACTATCCGGGATATCAGAAGGTTGATAATCCTGAGGTGCAGAAGAAGTTTGAAGAGGCATGGGGAACCAAGCTTAGTTCCAAGCCGGGACTCAAGGCTACTGATGTTTTCCCTGCTGCAATAGAAGGAAAGATAAAGGGACTTTATATCTGTGGTGAGGATCCGATAGTTACAGATCCGGATACACACCATATAGAAAGAGCACTTGAAAGTCTTGACTTCCTGGTAGTGCAGGAGCTGTTTATGACAAAGACTGCCCAGTATGCAGATGTTATTCTTCCGGGTATCAGTTATGCAGAGAAGGAAGGTACATTTACCAATACAGAGAGGCGTGTCCAGCGAATTCGAAAGGCAGTTACGCTTCGTGGTGACATGAGACCTGATACGGATATTATTATTGATCTTATGAACGCTATGGGTTACAAACAGAAATTTATGACTCCGGCAGAGATTATGGATGAGGTGGCAGAGGTTACGCCAAGCTTCCATGGAATCAGTCATGAGAGACTGGATAAAGAGGGTGGAATTCAGTGGCCATGTCCTGATAAGGATCATCCGGGTACTCCGATTCTGCATGTTGGAAAGCCTGTCAGAGGAAAAGTGCTTCTTTATCCTGCAAAGTTCCGTGAGTCTCAGGAGCTTCCTGATGAGGAATATCCATTTATCCTGAGTACCGGTCGTATACTGTATCACTATAATAATGCTGCTATGACAGGACGTTCGGCCGGACTTGTAGATCTGGCAGGAGAAGGCTTTATCGAGATAAACTATCGTGATGCGGAACGTTTAGGAATAGAGAACGGTGAGAGAATCAAGGTGAGCAGTCGAAGGGGTGAGATCACCGCAACTGCTCGCGTCGGAAGAAAGGTATCAGAGGGAGAGACCTGGATGCCATTCCATTTCGAGGATTCACCTGTAAATATACTTACTAATGCGGCACTTGATGATATAGCTCGAATTCCGGAATATAAGGTTTGTGCGGTTCGTATTAGTAAATAATAATGTACTGTGCTTATAAGTAAAAAATGCACTGTGCATATAAGTAAATAATAATGCTAAAAGGCAGGTATATTCTAAATGCAAAACAATAATACAGTTTCTAAAAATAGAGGCGCGTCAGTGCTTAGATTTTTTGATGGCAGTCTCAGGTCAGACCTTCTGGTCATGGTTGTTTTCTGCTTTGCCGGCGTGCTAAGCAAAAAGCTTATCAATCCTGTAGCAAATGCCATCACAGACTCACTCCATATACCCGGTGGTATATCGACTGCGGTTGCATTGATGTTTCTTGTTGTTGCCGCTTCTCTTACGAAAAGAAAATGGAGTGCAAGTGCTATGGGCATGATGCAGGCTGCAATGGCTCTTGCAATGGGCTCGATTGGCAGCATGGGACTCCTCAGGCCTCTTGCATATCTGATTCCAGGTATCGTAATTGATCTTGTGATGCTTATTCCTGAGGGTAAGTTAGGTGGATTACTTACAAGCAGAGCCAAGGCATTTTTTGCCAATATACTGAGCTCTGTTTCGGCTGCGCTTTTTGCGGATTTTGTAGTGTTCCATCTTCCTACGAAGCCTCTTATTGCATATCTTTGTGCTGCTGCACTTAGTGGTGCTGTGTGCGGATTTGTGGCTGGGGCAGTTGTTGCTCCGATAAAGGATGCTGATGAAAAGAGAGGGAAAAATGAAGAAGGATAAAAAATTAATCATAATAGTAATAATTGTTTTATGTGCTATATCTGCTTGTACATTTTGGTGGTATCTGAGCAGTCGTTCAGAAAATAAAGAAGCTGTGCTTACAGTTGTTTCCGGCGGAAGCGAGAAGGAAGTCGATGTGGATGGCCTTTCGCTAACACATTTCAGCGGAACAGTTGTAAATGGAAAGGGTGAAAAGAAGGATATCGAGGCTGAGGGCATAAAGCTTTCTGATGTTATAGATGCGGCGGATTATTCTGAGGTCACAGTTACAGCTGATGATTCCTACTCAGCTAGTGTAAAGAAGGAAGAGCTGGAAAATGCGTGGCTTGAGGTAAACAAAGGTGAAGTGACACTTTATGTTTTCGGAGATGAGAATTCAAAAAGAAATGTAAGGAATGTTGTGAGGATCGAGGCTAAATGACAGGATACTCAGCGGTGATTCTTGCCGGAGGAAAAAGCAGCAGGATGGGGCAGAAAAAGGCCACGCTGCTATACTGGGGGAAAAGCTTTATAGAGATAATTATAGATAAGCTGTCTGATGTGGGAATCGATGATATAATGGTTTCCGGTTATGAATATGCAGATGACAGATGTAAGCTTGTAAGTGACATTTATCCAAATAAGGGACCGCTTGCCGGTATTCACGCCGCCCTGCAGGCGTCTGTTAATGAATCTGTTCTGGTAATAACGGAGGATGCTCCGCTTGTGAGTGCTTCTTTTATCAGGGAGCTTATGGAGGCGCATAGCAGGAACGCTTCGAGGATTACGGTTGCAGCTTGCGGTGGAAGAATGCAGCAGCTACTCGGAGTGTATGACAAGGAACTCGCATCAATCTGTGAGGAGCTACTTAGTAGCGACAGAGCAAATGTTAAGTTACTTATCGAAAGAGTGGGTTGCGATAAGCTAACATTTGACGGTGATGAAATAATTATAAGAGGGTGTAACACACCTGAAGAGTATAATGCTTTATCCAAATATATATAAAAATAAAATGACTTAGGAGAGAATGACAAAATGAACATCGAGGGATTGACTGAAAGAGTAGTAGATGGATATAGGATAAAAAGAGAAGATTCAGAATTAATAGAATTATTAAAGTCAGCTGAGCTGGAGGAACTATTAAAAGGGGCTGACATTGTGAGGGAAAAGTACTCGGGCGATAGGATAGATCTTTGTTCGATTATAGCGGGAAAAAGCGGTAACTGTGGCGAGAACTGTAAGTTTTGCGCCCAGTCTGCATATAATCATACTTCGTGTGATGTTCACCCGTTACTTGACTATGATGAGATATATAAAGTGGCACGTTCGAATGAGGAGGAAGGTGTTAACAGATTTGCAATTGTTAATTCCGGAAGAGGTCCATCGGACGAGGACTTTGAGAATTTGATATGGATATATAAGAGACTTAGTGAGGAGTTACATATTTCTCTTTGTGCTTCTCTGGGTTTCCTTACTCAGGAACAGTTCGACAGACTGTATGCTGCAGGAGTAAGGAGATATCATAATAATATAGAAACCTCTAGGGGATATTTTGATAAGATCTGTACCAGCCACAGCTTTGATGATAAGGTTGAAAATATCAAACGAGCAAAAATGGCGGGGCTTGAGGTCTGCTCCGGTGGAATAATCGGAATGGGTGAGGATATAGATGATAGGATTGAGATGGCATTTGATCTTCAGGAGCTTGAAATCAGTTCAATTCCGATTAATACACTTATTCCTATAAAGGGCACAATGCTCGAGGGAGTGAAGCAGCTTACAGAAGCTGAGATACTCAGAACTGTTGCGATTTTCAGATATATAAATCCTGAGGCGGATATACGTCTTGCTGCGGGAAGAGGACTTATGGAAAATGAAGGCGAAAAAGCATTTGTCGGCGGAGCTAATTCTGCTATCACAGGAAATATGCTTACAACCTCAGGGGCTACTATCAGAAGTGATATGGCACTGGTGAAAAGTATGGGTAGGACTGTAAAGGACTAAAGAGATGGAAGATAAGAAGAATAACGAGGAGAAGAAAACCGAGAAGAAGAAAACCGAGAAGAAGAAAACCGGCATCGGGGATATAGTTAACAGCATAATAGCACTGATAAGCAGCCAGATCGTACTGGGTGGACTTATGGCATTTCTCGGACTCAGGGTTGCACTAAGTCCTGACAGTGCGCCGAAAAAAATAGCCTGGGGACTTGGACTTGCTATTCTTATTGCGACCGTGGGACTTCTGATTGGATTCATAAGTACAAAAACCTTTAATCGATCCAATATGCTTCCGATTATCGAAACATTTATTTTTATGATACTCGGCGTATGTATGATCATTTTTGCAAAAAAATTCGGGGTTATGCTGGAAGAAACAGTATGCTTTGCAATTATCATAAGCAGTGTTATCAATCTTCTTTGTCTGAAAAACTTAAATGATATTCAGTCAAAGTTAGATGCCCGGATGGAGGCACAACGCGCAAGGAGAAGTGAGAATGCGGTCCTTCAGGAGGTGGGCGATGCCGTCAGAGCTGATTTTGATAAATATAACGGTGAATTTGTAAACGCTGCAAATCATGTGAAGGGTAAATTTGGTAAGACTACGATGGGGCAGATAATCCTGAATGTTATGCTTATTATTATAGCGATTATTATGCTTGTAACCCGTTTTAGTGATGCAGGTAGTATCTACTTAATCTCCGGAATAATAATGGTGCTGAGTGGACTGAATGAAATCGTACTAGGTATCCGCAGTGTCAAAGAGAAGAAAAGAGCTGATAAGCTGGAAGCTGAATAAAGCCGGAAGTAGAATGAAACTGGAGGCGTTATGAATATATATGTTGATTTTGATGATTGTCTCTGTGAGACAGCCCGTTATTTCTCTAAACTTTTAGCAGAGATGTTCGGTAAAAATGTTCCATATGAAGAGATTAATTATTTCAATCTGCAGGAGTCCTTTTCACTGACGGATGAGGATTATGATCGGATGATGACGTGGGCTCATAAGCCGGAGGAGTTATTGTCGATCGAGGAAACACCGGGAGCGGTAAGTACAGTTAATGGCTGGATAGATGAGGGACATGACGTATCTGTTATAACGGGCCGTCCGCTTTTTGCTTATGAGGCGTCAAGAAAGTGGCTTGATCAGCATGGACTGGAACGAGTCAAGTTATATTGTCTCGATAAGTATGGACGGAAGAATTTTATAAAGGACAGCAGCTATAGTCTGCAGCTGGAGGATTATTACAAAATGAGCTTTGACCTGGCTGTTGAAGACTCTCCGCTTGCATTTCGTTTTTTTGAACATTTGCCTGAGCTTAGGGTTATGGTGATCGACCGTCCGTGGAATAGGGCGGATGAATTCCCGAGTGATAAGTATCACAGAGTTTTCAGTTGGGAAGAGATTAGAAGTCTGGCGGAAGAGATGAGCGGTCCTGTGTTATCAGATAAGGTGAGCTGGAAGAAGCATTTGGCTGATGGTTCGACCAGCAGCGTGAAAACTGAAGTGATTGTTGAACATTTCACAGAGGTGTCGATAAATGGTAAACCGGCCTTTACGCTTTCCTGTACGCCAAATCATTTGAAGGAACTGGTAGTAGGAAGGTTATATACTGAACGTCTGATAGGCAGTGTGGATGATATAGCACATCTATTCATCTGCGGAGAAGGTAATATCGCAGAGGTAACACTAAAGGAAAATGTAGAATATAAGCCATTTTCTGGAGTTGAACCGACATGCTGCACCGGAAACAGACAGTATGTTGATGGAGTAAGAGAGCTTGCTCCGGTTTCACAGGTCAGCGTCAATCCTGAAACAGTTTTTGAATTGGTGAATCATTTTTCTGAGGATGGGAAGCTTCATAAGAGCACGGGTGGAACTCACAGCTGTTATATACATTTCGGTGATGGAGAAGTGGCTTCCTTCGAGGATATAGGAAGGCATAATGCACTCGATAAGGCGGTGGGGCATATGCTTCTTAATAATAAAGAGGCAGAGGGCTGCGTGCTTTTTACAACAGGACGCGTGGCTGCTGATATGGTTATAAAAACAGTTGCTTCAGGGATTCCTGTTCTTGTGAGTAAAGCTGTGCCGACAACAAAAGCACTTTCACTTGCGAAAAAGTACGGACTAAAGCTTATTTGTAAGGCGTGGCCGGATTCTTACCTGGATATGGAATAATTATTATATGTGAAGGGTGTTATGGCAGAAATTAATTCAAACAAACAAAAGAATAAACCTCTTCGTGAAGTTAGTATAGAGGGGTGCCCTGAAATCGGAAGGGGCGCACATGGAATAGTTTACAGACTTGCGCCGGATATGCTTGTGAAGGTTTATAATCCGGGCATACCTATTGAATCAATAAGAAAAGAAAGGGAGCTAGCACGTTGGGCCTTTGTTAAGGGTGTACCGACCGCGATTCCTTTTGATATAGTCAGAGTGGGTGAACAGTACGGTACGGTGTTTGAACTGCTGGATGCGATTTCTTCTTCGGATTATATCGCTGAATCAGAGGATAACCTGGAGGACTTTATAAGTCGTTCAGTAGAGCTTATGAAGGAGGTTCACTCTGTTGAGGCTGAGCCGGGAGAGCTTCCTGATATGAAGCAGCAGACTATAGGCTGGCTGGAAAAGGTGAGAGGACTTCTTCCGGAGGAAAAGTTTAAAAAGCTTCAGCAGATAGTAAATGATGTGCCTGACAGACACACTATCCTGCATGCTGATTTTCATCTGAGAAATATAATGATTGCAAAGGACGGGCTGATGCTCATAGATATGGATACGCTTTGCACGGGCGATCCGATCTTCGAGCTATCCACGGTCTATGTTTCTTATCGCCAGTTCCCATCGATTGATCCTATGGCGGCTGCTATGCTTGGTATCGATGTAAAGACGGCAAATCATATCTGCGACCGTACAATGGAGCTTTATCTCGGAGAGTCAGGTACTCGGAGGATGGAAGAGACAATAAAAAAAGCGAGAATACTCGGGTGCGTCCGAATCATAGACTTTATGGACAGGCACCGAGATCATCCCGCTACAGAGATGTGCATCAATAGATGTCTACATGATCTTATTAATGATATCTAATTTTTCACTTTTTGTAGTTAATATGACACAATTACATTTTAACCCGAATAGGAGATGTAGACAAGAAAAAGTGTTTTTGTTTTTATAGAATTAGAACGTTGGATATGGTAGAATAAGTAGTTGTTATTGAAAGGAGAATTTGGGGATATGAAACTCGGAATTATAGGAGCCGGAAATATGGCAAGTGCCATAATCGGCGGAATAATAAAAAAAGGAATCATTGCCGGTCAGGATATCATATGTTCATCACCGGTTGATGCCGAAAGAGATAAGGCGGCTAAAGCATTCGGGATAAATGTAACCGCGGATAATAAAGAGGTAATAGACAGTTCAGAGATAATTCTGCTTGCGGTTAAGCCACAGGTGATTCCTGTTGTTGCAGCTGAGATAAAAGATGTGTTAAGGAATGATCAGCTTATCATATCTATCGTAGCAGGTAAGTCTATTGCATGGTATAACGAGGCATTTGGACGTGAGCTCAAAATAATCAGAACTATGCCGAATACTCCGGCACTTGTTGGCGAGGGTATGACAGGAGTAAGTCCTGCACCATGCGTATCAGAGGAGGAGACAAAGAAGGCTCTGGAGATCCTTTCATCCTTTGGAGAGGCCGAGGTTGTTCCTGAAGCTCTGATGGACAGCGTCGTTGCAGTTTCAGGAAGCTCACCTGCTTATGTATTTATGATGATTGAGGCTATGGCCGATGGTGCGGTGAAGCTCGGAATGCCTAGAGCTAAGGCTTACAAATTTGCTGCACAGGCAGTGCTCGGAAGTGCGAAGATGGTGCTTGAAACCGGAAAGCATCCGGGTGAGCTTAAGGATATGGTTTGCTCGCCGGCAGGAACTACGATTGAGGCTGTAAAGGTTCTTGAACAGGAAGGCTTTAGAGCAAGTCTTATAGATGCAATGGAAGCATGCGCCGACATTTCAAGCAGGTTATAAAGGTATTATTTGTGAAAGGATAAAGGCGTTATAAGTTAATTCTTATAACGCCTTATTTAGTGTAATGGGATACAATATTTTTAATGCAAAAGAAGTTCCGGAAGCTTTTCAGCGAAAACTAAATGAATTCAGGTCATCGATTGGTGTGGCAATTGGTGAAGGAAAGAACATAACCTTTGCGGATCAGGATATTACATATGGTCTTGAGCTTCAACGCGACAGACTTGCTGAAAAGGGAATTGAGTTAGATTATGATATCTATTCAAGAGATGATGAAAATAAGTTTAATGCAATAAGCGATTGGAAGGATGCTCATTATGAGAGTACTGTGTGTGCTGATTCATGTGGAGTAAAGCGTAGTGTTAAGAAGGACGGAAAGACTAAGTATAAAGACGATAGAAAGAGTATTATTTACGAAACTATAACGGATGTGGTTGGTGGAAGTCATCCTGATGATGATTCCTTCTGTTGTCCGAACTGTGGAAATGTCTCAACTATTTCCGGGCTTCAAAGTGGGTGTTCATACTGCGGAACAAGATTTCAGATGGATGATCTGTTTCCGAAGGTTACATCCTATTATTTCCTGGATGATGCCAGTATGACGAAAAAGGATTTCAGGTCCGGATATTTTGTTTCTTATATGCTCACTGTGATTTCTTTATTTGTTATGTGTATTATCCTGAGGCTTAGTCTGCGCTATTACATCGGATTTATTATCGGAGGCTTTGCTATAGCATATGTCGTGTATGCCTATTTTCTGTTTATGCGACTTATTGTCGGAGCAATATCATCTGCGGGAAAGATGGGTACGGCCGGGTCCAGAATGCGATTTGAAAAAAGGATGAAAAGTATCAGTCCGGAGTTTTCCTATGAATATTTTATAAGTAAGACACAGTCGCTTATAAAAACAGCAGTTTATTCCAAAGATGAGCACGAGCTTATGTTTTATGAAGGTGAGACGCTTGATCCGAAGATGAAGGATATAATAGATCTGAATTTCGGCGGTGCTCTTGGATGTAAAAGTGTAAGCGAAGAAGGGAACTTCGTAAAGGTTGTGACAAAGGCATATTTTGATGTGCTTTATGCAACCGGGGATAAGGTATATTTCAAGAAACAGATATTCAGTGCGACCTTAAGAAGGAGAACTGACATACCGGTAGACTTTAATTTTTCAATGACAAAAATAGCCTGCCCTTCCTGTGGCGCGAGCTTTGATGCTACAAAAACCAGAAGGTGCCCTTACTGCGAGAATGAGTATCATATAAGCACAGACGATTGGACACTTGTGGAGCTTAAATATTATTAGAGAATCGTTGGAAGACTATAGAGAGATTATATAAGATATTTGACGGCTATTGGGTAGGAGCTGACGGAGCATCTAAATAAGACGAAAAGTTTATTTTTTAAGCTTGTTTTCCAAAAAACGTGACAGTTTACTGCTGCCATCTGTTGTAGCGGCTTTACCATTTTCACTCATATAAGCTCTAAGCGTATTCCAATTAATATATACATCATCTGTGACTGAAATCGTCTTGGTATTGTAGTGAAGAATTATCTTGTTATAGTTTCTGCTCCCGTATTTGCTATACGTGGATAGGTTTGTTATTACCTCGCATTGGGAGATATTGCTTAGTGCAATATCTTCCGTAAAAATAAACCATTTTTTGATGGTAATCAGTTTTCCCTGCACAATGATCTTCTTTCCTACTGACTCCAAAAATATAAAAAGGAAAATAAGAGATAATAGTACTAAGAAGAATACGAACATATAAACCATGCCGACATTGCCGCTTTTATATATACTAAATAAAAGCTTCTTTGCAAACAAAACGACTAATAGAGGAAATATAATAAATATAGCGAGTAGAATAGCCTTTGTTTTGTTGTATTCTACTGTGAAGGAAGAGCTGGTGGGTGACCTGTAAGGTTCGTCCTGTGCGTCGTAGTAATAATCATTCATATTGATTGTTCTCCTTTTTATCCTTCGTTTTATTCTTCTGACTTTTTGCCCTTCGTGATGCATTTTAACATATTGAGAGTATATATAGAAGATGATAGTATTGAAGATGCTAGTATAACAGATGCCTATATTGCATATGCTAGTATTGAAGATGCTAGTATAACAGATGCTTATATTGCATATGCTAGTATTGCAGTGAGATTAAAAAGCAATAATTTTAAGGGTTTTCTTCAAAATTATGGCCTTTTTTGCTTGATTTGTGTCTGATTTGCAATATTTCGAAACGTCAAAGCAATAATTATGAGATTTTTCTCCGAAATTATGGCCTTTTTTGTCCTAGTCTCCTGATTCAGGCCATAATTTTAGGGCTTTTTGTAATAATTATGGCTTTTACCCAAAAACTAAAAATATCGGGACTAAGTACATGGTAGTGTTCCAGTTTTTTGAGCCATAGTTAATCCGACCAATACAACTAATACTACCAATACACTGGCTTATGTTGGGTAGCTTAATGCTTTAGCTGTATTGGCATTTATGATGATAGTATGAAAAACGGAAGTAAATGAAAATGAATAATAAAGTAAAAAAAAAAGCAGAGAATAAAGTAGAAAATAAAGCAGAGAATAAAGCAGAGAATAAAGTAGAAAATAAAGCAGAATTGAAAGAAGAGTTTATTGTTCTTGACGAATCATATCTGGATGAGATGGCGGAGCTATATAAAACTTCGTTTGCCGGAGAACCTTGGAACGATGACTGGAGTGACGGAGAACAATTATATGAATATGTGAAGGAGATTTCAAGTGCATACCACTGTCTCAATTTTGGACTGAAAATAGATGGAAAGCTCGTGGCGATGTCTCTTGGAATGATCAGGCATTGGTGGGAGGGTACCAACTATAATATCGAGGAACTATGTGTATCTCCCAAGCTTCAAGGGAGAGGAATAGGTAGTCGATTCATGGAAATGATAGAGAAGGATATTCAGACCAGGGGTGCAGTCGGAATCTTTCTTCAGACCGATAATGATAAACCTGCATATCGCTTCTATCACAAGATAGGTTTTAATGATCTTGGAGCGCATGTGAGTCTATATAAAAGTCTTCCTGTAAAAATTGTGATGGCAACAGAAGAGGATAGAGAAGAACTTATGGCTTTATATAAGATGCAGGTTGGTAAAGAGTTCTGTCCATGGACTGAGGACTATCCAAGTGACGAAACAATAGATTTTGATCTATCCAGAGATGCACTCTTCGTGATGAAAGAGGATGGCAAAATAATTGCTTCTGTCTCTATCGAAGAGGATGAAGAAGTTGATAAACTGGAGTGTTGGAATCCGGAACTTGCGCCGGCTGGAGAGCTTGCCAGACTTGCTGTTCTACCGGAGAAACAAGGGCAAGGTATAGCTAGACAAATGCTCAGGTTTGGAATGAATACACTTAAGAAACAAGGCTGCAAAAGTATACATTTTCTTGTAAATAAGTATAACGAGAAAGCGATTCGTTCTTATGCACAGTTCGGCTTTAATATAGTCGGAGAATGTCACCTGTTTGAACAGGATTTCCTGTGTTATGAAAAAGTGCTGTAAGAAAAAGTATTGTAAGTAAGAGAGTTTAGTGATTATAAGGAGTTAAAACGATGATTATTATCGCCATTATTGTAGGATTATTATTAGGGATTTTCCACGTATTACTATTCGCTGTTATAATTAAAGATATAAAAAGTATGATTCTATGTACCAAAGTAGTTGATGCTACGGTAAAGACAGTACAACAGGAACTCAAAGAATATGAAGATTCTCAAACAGGTAAAACAAAATATGAATATAGTTATACAGTTCATTTTGTATATGAGCATGATGGTCAAACTTATGAGTCGTCTAAGAATTATTCCAAGAAATGCAGATATTTTAGAGGTCAGGAAACTAGCATAAAAATTAATCCTCATAATCCAGAGGAGATTTGGACAAAAGGCGAACTGAAAGAGCTTTTAACTGTATCTTTATTAATACCAATTTTTGTGATTATAGATTGTTTTTATATAATGTGTGTTTTTAATATGTAGTGTATATGATGAGAGCTAGATGGGAGTGTAAAGCATGTCGTTTTTAAAAAAAATGTTTAATACGGATAAAGAAGAAGGAAAAATGATTATCAGAAAATATTTAGATCGGGATTTGTCGGAAATTATCAGGATTTGGAACGAAGTTGTAGAGGAAGGCGTTGCTTTTCCGCAGGAAGAATTGTTGGACTCAGAAAGCGGAGCAGAATTCTTTGAATCACAGAGTTTTACAGGAGTTGCAGAAGAGGATGGTAAAGTTTTTGGACTCTATATCTTACATCCAAATAATGTTGGTAGATGCGGGCATATCTGTAATGCAAGTTATGCGGTTTCATCAGATGCCCGAGGTAGACATATTGGGGAACAATTAGTTCTGGATTGTTTGAAGAAGGGTAAAGAACTCGGATTTCGAGTGCTTCAGTTTAATGCGGTTGTTGAAAGTAATATTCATGCCAGACATCTATATGAACGCTTGGGATTTACTCAGCTTGGAACTATTCCCGGTGGCTTTCGTATGAAAGACGGACATTATGAGAACATTTGTCCGTATTACCATGAACTGTAGATCGTTTGTCTATAGCAAGCCTTTTGGCTTAATAACTAGCCGCACACTTGTGACTTTAGTCGTGAGTTAGGCGGCATTTTTCTTGTAAAAAGTATAATCATATGGTATAATTAAAACATGGATAAAACAGTGTATTTCTCAATGCCTAAAGATGTTACGCATGGTCGAGGATATATATACTCTTTGCAGTATCATATCGTATGGGTTACAAAGTATAGAAAACCCATATTTGTAGGTGAAATAGGGAAGGATGTCAGAAATTATCTTCTT
>DGHK01000024.1:0-8007 GCA_002392655.1 Lachnospiraceae bacterium UBA3850
GATGCTGTTGAATAATTAAAAAGCATTATAATTGTTAATGATAAAGCTAAGATTGTTTTAACTACTCTTCTTTTCATCAGAGACCTCCCAGTTATACATTTTATTGCCACTTAATATTAATTTTCTTCTCAGATTTTACACAATCCATGAGATATAAGTTAATTAGAGTCTGATAAGGAACGCCGGTATTTTCTGCTTCTTTTTTAAAATAAGTAATTACTATTGGAGATAGAATTTTCCATTTCTACTCACAGTGAGCAAACGTTAACCGTCCCTTCTCACTCCCAATAACCTTTCGCATTAAACCAGTACTTTATTCCATCAATCCAGAGATACTGGCTTACAGGATACCAACCGGCAGAGTCTTCGTACCACCAACCTGTTGAATCCAATTTCCAGGTACCGCCATAATATGCTTCAACCCATGCGCCATCTGCTCCGAGCCAGTAGCCATCACGGTACTCACTGTAATCCATATAACCATCGGCACAGAAGTAATACCACTTTCCATCTATCTTCTGCCACTGATCGTGCGGATACCAGCCTGAAGAATCTTCAAACCACCAGCCTGTGCTGTTACTTTTCCATTTTCCCTTTGCTGTATAGCTTGTTCCACCATTAGCATCATACCACTGACCGTTTATCCATTCATTTGATGGAGCAGGTGCTTTCCCTGATGGTGTGCCGTTGCTGCCTTTTGAAGTGTCTGAGTTACCTGAAGATGGTGGAAAGTTCGAACCACCAGTTTCTATATTGACGCTTGGAGGTGCAGCCGTAATCATGCTTGAACTCCCTGAAGGAGCAGGCAATGTATACTTTACACCGGTATTTCCGGTGGCAAAAGGAATTGGTTTTGGCGGTTCTTCATCAGTTCCATTTGCATCAACCATAGCAGAATAGTTTGCTGCTTCATCCAGATGGTATATTCTATAAGCGCCTGCTTCGAGCTCTCCCATCGTTATCCTTCCGTGAGGATAGCAATTCTTTGCCCCTTCCGGAACATCAACTACACCGAACTGGACTGCCCATGTGAAGGCTCCCCATGCATAATAATCAATCGAATAATAATCATTGAACCAATCTGTTCTTCCATAATCAAAGGAAGTGCCAAGCTCCTCCACTAATGCCAGCCTGTGAGCCATAAGAGCAAAATCCTCTCTGTTAATCAGTTCATCCGGACAAAACTCGTCCGAGCAGATACTTGGATAACCAAAGCATATATTATTAGTCTCTGCCCATATGACCGCCTGTTCATATGGAGTACCTGCAACATCTGTAAATCTGGAAGGGCCTTCTACTACAGGACTTCCTGCACTCTCCCAAAGCATTTGAACAGCCTGACCCCTGGTAGCAAAAACCTCTGAATCGGAATGTCCATCATTTGTATCTATAAAGCATTCAGAATAAACCTTTGGATTACCACCTTCAGCTATAATTGGCTTTCCATTATCTACACAAAGACAGTGAGTAAGGTCCTCAAAATACTCTTCGCTTCCGCCAAATTCGATATTGTAGGAATGTACTTCTCCAAGATGTGATTCATCTGCATAATATCCCTCATAATATGTCTTAAGCAGATATGGATTATTGCTTATATCTACTGAAGGAACATCCCTGAGACCAAATGCGTATAGATTGTAAAGCTGATAATTCTTTGAAATATCAAGAGACGGAAGCCTATAATCGCACTCAAGTCTGAGGTCAGCAAGCCTTGGATTTTTAGTAACATTTAAATATTTAAGATTCTCATTATAACCACATATAAGAAGCTGTAAATGTGGATTATTACTCATGTCAAGTCTCGTTACATTATTTTGAGCACAATTATAAAATTCAAGTCCATAAAGGCCACTTATATCAACATCTCCAAGCTTCACATTTTCCCATATATCAAGTCTCTTAAGCAGCTTGTTGTTCGACAGTTTAAGTGAAGTAAGCTTATTCTTAAATGCGTCCAGCTCACAAAGCAGTGGATTATTAGATAAATCCAGTGATTTGAGGCCACACTCGCTGCAGAAAAGATTCTCGAGCTTCTTATTATGACTGATATCAAGACTTGTAAGATTCGGATTAGCATTACATTCCAGATATGCAAGCTCAGGATTGTTTTCAACATGAAGTTCAGATAGATTGCAATTATAGCAATATACCCACTGCAGCTTATCAAGCCCTGTAAAATCCAGCTTTGTAAAACTGTTATGAGAACACCATATTCCGACCAGCTCTTTGTTTTTCGAAAGATCCCAGCTGGAAATGTTATTTTTCAGACACCACAGTCCCTGTATTTCTGTAAAATATTCTATTCCCTTTACTGATTTTATTCCGCGTCTTTCACAATGAAGATTCGTGACAATATCTCTTTCAGCCTTAGAAAGGACCTCATCTCCATTAGTATCATAGACCCTCACCGCATCTCGAAAATTCTCATCAGGAAAATTGGTCGGATTAATTGCAACATCTCCTGCTCCGGCAGCTTTAACCTCCGGAATCAACCCGATATTCGAGATAATCATACCAACGGTGATTATCCCGGCAAATAGTTTTGATAATTTTGAATAGTGTCTCATAAACCGTCCCCACTCACTTATTTCTTGTCCAATATATCTGTATTATTCTGTACCGGCTGGTTCGGCTGGATTATCTGGCTTGGTTGTGATGCCTGTGAAGCCTGCTGCTCTATAGCAGTCTGCTCCAGCTTCTTCAAGCTCTCCTGTGCCTTCTTCTCAGCCTTTTTATCCATCTTCTTTATGGTTTCAGCATCCAGCACGTCATCGGCCGTCAGATCAAATTCATCCAAAAGCTCATCCTGACTCAGCCGTTTATAAACATATGTTCTGAAAAGTGCGTAGATAACAGAAACAACAGGAATAAAGATGACCATACCTATGATTCCGAACAGGCTACCACCTACTGTAACAGAAAGCAGTACCCAGATACCCGGAAGTCCAACCTGACTTCCGACAACTCTCGGATAAATCAGATTGGATTCTATCTGAATGAGTACGATAAATGCAATTACAAACACGAGTGCTTTTCCCGGATCCTCTGTCAGAATCAGAAGAGCTCCGAACACGCATGCTATAAAAGAACCTACAATCGGAATAAGCGACATAACCGCAATAAGAACACTTATCAGAAGCGCATACGGAATTCCGAGAAGCGTTGTTGCGACACTGAATATACCGCAGATAATTATAGCTTCTGTACACTGTCCTGCTATAAAGCTTGCAAATGTCTGACTTGTAACCTTTGCGATATTTCCTACTCCATCTGCATTCTTCTTTCCGAAGAAAGCATAGGATACCTTCTTCAGGTTCTTGCAAAGTGTCTCCTTCTGAGCAAGAAGATATATAGAAAATACAAATCCAAGAATAGTTGTTACAACAACAGAAACGATACTTGTAACTGCACTTATACCACCCTTCACGATTACACTCATGTAATCCTTCAGATAATCGGTGAGAGTCTGCAGGAAGTTCTGCCATTCACCGGCAAAATTGTTAATTGCTTTCATAATCTTCGGCTGATCAGCAAACTTCGTTTCTGCCCATGCCGTAAGCTTCTTAACACCGCTCGGAATACTCTGAACAAGCTGAGTAAATGTATCAACTATCTGTGGTATAAAGATCGACATAATAAGAGTAACAACTACTATTGCAAATAAAATCGTAACCACAAGAGCAATTGTTCTTCTTATAGTGTCCCACTTAGGTGCGCCGTATTTCTCTCTATTCTTGAAAATGCGCTTTTCTATCGCATTCATCGGTACATTTAGCACGAATGCAATACCCAGTCCCAGTATGAATGGAAAAAACACTTCAAAGAGTGTAGTTAACATTTTCCAGATAAAACTAACATTGAAGATGATTATGAAATTGATAATAAGCGCAGTGCCTATAAATATCTTTTTCCTGACCTCTTCATCCTTCCAATACTTCAAATCCTATACCTCACCAATAAAACTTATGAATCTATATTAGCATCTTTTGAGTTTTCTTCAATATATTTTCTTCGAGGTGCGACCTCTGTACCCATGAGTGTACTTGTTATTGAGGATGCTTCGGCACGGCTCGAGATCATTACCTGCTTCAGAACACGATGCTCCGGATCCATTGTAGTTTCAAAGAGCTGGCTTGCATCCATCTCACCAAGACCCTTGTAACGCTGGATAAGGAACTTACCCTTATGCTCTTTTCTGTACTTCTCGAGTTCGTCATCTGAATACAGATACTTAACCTTCTTGCCCTCTCCGACTCTGTAAAGCGGAGGAATTGCTATATAGATATGTCCTTCTGTGATCAGCTCAGGATAAAATCTATAGAAAAATGTAAGAAGCAGCGTTGCGATGTGTGCACCATCGACGTCCGCATCGGTCATGATTATTATCTTGTCATAATTAAGCTTCTCTATATCAAAGTCATTTCCGAAGCCCTGTGAGAAGCCGCAGCCGAAGGCATTGATCATAGCCTTTATCTCTGCATTCTCTAGAACCTTTGTTACCGGAACCTTCTCTACGTTAAGAATCTTTCCACGAAGAGGAAGGATAGCCTGATATTTTCTGTTACGTGCAGACTTTGCAGAGCCACCGGCGGAATCACCCTCGACGATGAATATCTCACATTTGTCTGCCTCACTGCTCTCCTGACGGACAAGCTTTCCGTTTCCTTCGAAGGAGAATTTATTCAGATTGATCTTGGTCTTATTCTTAGCCTTTTCCTTCGCAGTCTCAACTGCTCTGTCTACGATATCCTTAAGCACCTCATAGTTACGGTCAAAGTAAACAGTGAGCTGCTCACGCATGATGGCGTCCACGGCCTGAGTAACGTCGTTGTTGGAAAGCCTTGTCTTGGTCTGTCCCTCAAACTGCGGATCAGGATGCTTTACTGAAACGATTGCCTGAACTCCCTGTCTGATATCCGCTCCGGAAAGGTTTGAATCCTTCTCCTTCAGAACGCCCAGCTCGTTACGTGCATAATTGTTGATGATCTTCGCAAATGCAGTCTTATAGCCTGTAACGTGCGTACCACCCTCAGGGTTCGTTATATTGTTTGTGAAACCGATTACATTTTCATCTCCATCCTCTGTGCAGACAAAAACTATATCAGCCTCGATACCATTCTTCTCACCCTTAAGCGCAACGACAGGAGAAGTCTTCGTGAGATCCTTTGATATATCCTCAACAAAGGCACTGAGTCCGCCCGGCTCATGGAACACTTCAGGTGCGTAGCCATCTCTCTTATTTTCAAATGTAATCGTAAGCTCCGGATTCAGATAAGAGGTCTCCTTGATTCTCTGACGTATAGCACTTGACTTAAACTTAACCGTCTCGAAGATAGTGTCATCCGGATAAAGCGTAACTCTTGTTCCCGTCTTCCTTGCAGGAACAGCCGGCTCACTCGGAAGAAGTCCGTCTATCAGCTTGGTCTTTGGCTTACCGTACTCGTAGGTATCGTGATATACATTTCCATCACGATATACATCTACGATGAGCTTCTTTGAAAGCGCGTTAACAACCGCAGAACCAACACCGTGAAGACCACCGCTTATTTTATAAACAGAGTCGTTGAACTTTCCACCTGAGTGAAGCACCGTAAATACAACTCGCTCCGCGCTCTTCTTTTCGGTCGGGTGCAGATCCACCGGGATGCCTCGTCCATCATCCTCGATGGTTGCAGACCCGTCCTCATTAAGAGAAACATATATATTTTTGCAATAACCGGCCAGATGCTCATCCACTGCATTATCGATTATCTCCTGCACCAGATGATTCAGTCCGGTTCTGCCCGTACTACCTATATACATACCGGGTCTCAGCCTTACCGGCTCAAGTCCCTTCAAAACCTTTATCGATTCACTATCGTATGTATCAACTTTCTTTGCCATATATCACTCCACCGATTTATTTTTTATTTCCTTTGCCACCACGCTTAACAGCTTTCATATCGGAAAGCGGTTTACCGTTAAACTCTATGTCATTTCCGCCTGAAACAGCGCTTACTACATAGTCTCCTCTTCTCAGCGAGATTAGTGCAACTCCACCGGCGCCCTTTCCCTGAACAGGAAGTTCATCGCTCCTGACCTTTATGGAATATCCATTGTTGGTCTCAGCTACGACATACTCGCCCTCGTAGCCTACATAAGCAACACTTGTCTTCATTGCCTGTGAGGTCTTACGTGATGTATCAAACTGATCTGCACTTACACGCTTGGCCTTTCCTTCAACTGTAACCATCACGAGATTACGCTTCTCGTAGCCATCTATACTGCCGTCTTCATTTACTGTATATGGCTCCTTAACCTTTGCGGCTTCAAGCACAGCCTTCGCTGTGTCGCTATCTAGGTTTCCTGCAGGATTCATCTCGGATACGTTCAGCATCGCCACAACATCTGCCGTGTGGCTCATTCCGCAGAATTCAAAGATCTGAATACCCTTATCTGTTATCCTGAACTTCTTATCCTTCTTGGTCTGCTTCTTCAGGATGTCGGAAACCTTGATGATATGCACCATTCCCTCGCTATCAAAGATAGCAATTCTATCGGTTGACATAACATTTAAATCAAACTTTCTGACAACGTCAGGATTCTTCTCAAACATAGCTCTAGGCGCGGACTTGATATAGAAGAATCTATCCAGGAGAATCGTCTCTTCTGTCGCAACAACCTTCTCCTTCTCAACTGTTACCTCACCGAGGTTCTCAATCTTGGACATACGAGGCACGCCGTACTGCTTCTTCAGCTCCTCGATATCGCTTATCATCTGCTTCTTCATGGCAGCCTTGGACTTAAGCAGCTTCTCGTACTTCGCGATCTTCTTCATCGCATCCTCGAGTTCCTTCTTCAGGATGTCGACCTCAAGTCCTATCAGCTTCTGAAGTCTCATTGCAAGAATCGCATCTGTCTGCTTTTCTGTAAAATGTAATTCCTTCGCATCAGCTATCGAACCCTTATATCTGAACTTGATATTATCTGTCTTACCGTACATGAGACATTCTTTGGCTTCCTTTGTTGTGGATGAGCCACGTAGTATCTCGATTATAAGGTCGATCACATCAACCGCTTCAAGAAGTCCTTCCTTGACCTCTCTTACGTCCTTCTGATCTGCAAGAAGTCTCTCATACTTTGCTGTATAGACTTCCCATTTGTATCCTGTATATGTTTCGAGGATACGTCGAAGTCCCATAACCTCCGGCTTCTTATTATAGATACAGTTCATATTGATACTGTAGTTCTCTTCCAGGCCTGCCTTCTTATACAGGATATTAAGTATCTTATCTATCTCTTCATCGGTCGTGCCCTTCTTTACATCTATTGCCAGGCACTCTCCGTCCTTATCTCCTCTGTCAGCTATATCTACAACTGCAGGAAGCTTACCCTGTCTTACAAGATCAGCTACTGTGTTCAGGAACTTTTCTGTAGAGCCTATCATTGTGTAAGGTATCTCAGTAACACAGATAGACTTTCTTCCTCGTCCTGCATCACGAACCTCAACCTTACCACGAACCTTTATCCTTCCGAGACCTGTCTCATATATCTGAAGGAGTGTATCTCTGTCAGCATTTATAATTCCGCCTGTTGCAAAATCAGGCCCCTTAACTATCTCAAGCAGCTCCTCTGTCGTTATGTCAGGATTCTCGATATAAGCTATCTCAGCATCAGCTACTTCACATAGGTTATGTGTCGGAATATTTGTCGCCATACCTACTGCGATACCGGTAGCACCGGATGTAAGCATATTTGGCACAAGGAAAGGAATATGTACCGGCTCCTGCTCAGTGCCGTCAAAGTTCGGCATAAACTCGCAGTACTTCAGATCCTTAAGTCCCTCTTCAGAATACTTTGCTATACGTGCCTCTGTATAACGCATGGCAGCAGCACCTGAGCCAGATACATCACCGAAGTTTCCGTGAGGATCAACTAGCGGTATAGGCAGCTTCCAGCTCTGTGCCATATTTACCAGACATTCATATATGGAGCTGTCACCATGCGGATGATATTTACCCATGGTAT
>DGHK01000024.1:8046-79879 GCA_002392655.1 Lachnospiraceae bacterium UBA3850
TACCCATGGTATCACCGACGATACGCGCACACTTACGATGTGGACTGTCAGATCTTGTCAGCTCCGAAAGTGAATAAAGAACTCTTCTCTGAACCGGTTTCAGACCATCCTTTACATCAGGAAGCGCACGCTCCGTGATGACCGACATGGCATAGTCCACATAGTCCTGCCCCATCTCCTCTTCATAATCTATTGTTTTAATAGTTTCCATATATCATTTCTCCTCGACTCTTTAAATACAAAAAGAACAATGAAGTCTAAAACCCCACTGTCCACTAATTTACCACATATTGTATATAAAAGCAAAGCAATTCCTTTAAATTGTGGTATGAAACTGTGTCATAGCTCAGAGATGATCATCTGCACTACATTTTTATAATCTATGAGCCTGTTTGTCTTGAGAAGCTCCTTCAGCTGTCTGTCCGATAAACCTAGCCCCTTGGCAAAATAAACCCAGAGCTCCTTCATCTTCATAACAACCTGCTTCTCGTTACTCATCTCATCTATATAGTTTTCTGAAAGCTCTCCTATAAAGTCCCTGAAACGCTTCTTGTCGAAGTCTGTCTCAGAAAAGCCGTTTCTTATCTGATTCGGAAGGTTAGGCTTAATCAGAAGACCTCGACCGATCATTATATTCGAGTCTCCTATCTCGCTTAGGACAGCTGTGTAAGACTCTTCATCAACTATATCGCCATTATAGGTGAAGGCGGTAAGTGAGGACGCTTCCGTTTTTTCTTCCCACAAGCCCATCGCCTGCTTGTAGGCATCCATATGGACCTCGCCCTTATAAAATTCATTTCTGAGTCTCGGATGAATAATAAGCTCCTTTATAGGATACTTTATGTAAACCGACAAGATATCCTCCCATTCCGATAAAAACTCCATTCCTATTCTTGTTTTAATCGAGATCTGTACTCCTATCCTATCGCTTCCTTCATATATTCCCTGCAGGAAACTATCCAATTCCTTCGGTTCACTCAGAAGACCCGCTCCTCTCTTCTTTGATACAACAGTACCCGACGGACAACCAAGATTAAGATTCACTTCCTTATAACCAAGCTGTGCAAGCTGACGAGCGATTTCAAGGAACTGCTCAGAATCATTTGCAAGAATCTGAGGTACCACGTCGAGTCCCTTATTATTATCCGGATGCACATCCCTTAGCTCTCTTCCCTTCAGATGACTCGCAGTAAGAAAAGGCGTGAAATATCTATCCACGCCTCCATAGTATCTGTCATATGCATTTCTGAATATATATGTAGTTATGCCCTCCAGCGGAGCCATATATAGCTTCATAATCCTACCATCTTACCGTTCCAGTTTTTCCCTGTGATAATACGTATTCACCAGAGTGCGGTATCCTTACCAGTTTTTTCGCCCTATGTCGAAGCTTCCACTCTATCTTATCGATGGAGCTGTCAGCTATATCATACTGCCTGCCCTCTATAGCAAAACCAAGCAGTTCGAAACGTCCGCCCGGTGGCACTATTTCAGTCTTGCTCTCGTTAGAACAGTGCCTTTAAAGTCATTTATGAAATTGCCGAGTATCTCAGGCTTATAATCAAATTCATGATTTCCGCCGCCGTCCTATATAAGTGAATATAAAGCTCCGAATGTTCCGAAGCAGTAGTGTACCATCCAAACTCCTATCAGATTATCCTGCTTATTATAGAGTATACCAAGTACAACTGAAAGTATGCATGCACCTGCCATATATACCAGCCCCAGATGTATATGAAGGACGGCAAATATAATTGATGCCAGGAAAATAGCCATTGCAGACTTATGCTTGGCAGTAGTTATTCTCTTCAAATTCGACTGTATGCCGCCCCTTGCCAGAAATTCCTGAAGAAGTGCTGTAGATATATATTCAACATAATGCATGGTAAATCTGGACAAGTCTATAAAAGGGTTTCCGGGTTTGAACATACTTGGATTTACCTTCATAAGAACAAGCTTAGTTGCACCCATAAGTATAAAGAGTACAGCCACTATCACAAGCGACGTTAGGATAGTCTCTTTCAGCTTATTCGGTTTTATACCTATGTCCTTTAACTTGAGACTGGTAAAGCACATAATAAATATAAATATGATCAGACCCAGAAGATCTATCCCCTTGGTCAGATACTTTCTCGGAAAAGGCTTCCCTGTATATAGCCATATGGCAAATAATATCAGAAAGAAACACATACCCACTAGAACTATGGAAAATGTCGCAGATGAATCATTTAGCTTAATCTTAAGCTTTTCCTCCTCTGTCACATCCTCCATGGTAATAACTATCTGTGATGACTCATCTCCTTCTAATTTCAGATAGGATGTGGTCATTTTGAGCATATATTCCTTGCCCGACGGAGATACAAATCTGCGGCTTCCAACATGCACCTCATCTTTTTTATAAATTGATTGAAGGATAAACTCGAGAAAATCATCATTGTCCTTGTTTTCGCTGAACTTCTCATTTACCCCTATATTCATTTTATCAATGCCATCGGGTATCTCCAGAATCTTGCAGGCCGGTTTATTGCAATAAACAATACTTCCTGATGTGTTTAAAACTATAACTCCTGAAGACAAATCTCGAAGGACTCGTTTCTCAAATTGATCATTATTAACATTTGCTTCCAATTCCATTGCCACCTTTCGTATATATTTACTACCTTATTTATTTTTATAATCAAATATAAGCATCGTTATATCATCAAACTGTTCTTCTTCTCCGACAAACCTGTCTATATCCGTTCTTACATCCGTAAGTGTCTGCTGCAGATCAGCATCAGGACTGTGGTTAAGAGCATCAAGCATTCTGTCAGTTCCGTAAAGCTCATTTTCCATATTTGTAGCCTCAGGCACTCCATCGGAATAACAGAAGATTCTGTCACCCGGTTCGAGCTTAAATTCGTGATCAGCGTACTTTAATCCTTCCATAACACCGAGCACCATGGAATGCTTGTACATAACAAGCTCATACTCCCCGTTTTTATGTCTGATAACAGGATGCTCATGACCGGCATTTGCAGCCACGCCCTCTCCCGTTCTTATATCTATCATTGCTATCCATACTGTAACAAACAGATTAGCTTCATTTCCTTCACGCAGCTGATTATTTACATCATTAAGTATCTCAGCCGGTCTGCCACCAAGCAGTGTCCTGTTTCTGAGAAGTGTTTTTGCAACCACCATAAACAGAGCTGCAGGAACACCCTTTCCCGTAACGTCGGCCACTATAAGCGCAACGTGATTTTCATCAACCATAAAGAAGTCATAGAAGTCTCCACCCACTTGTTTAGCGGGATCCATAGTCGCATATACATCGATTTCAGGATGATCAGGGAATGCAGGGAATTCTCTCGGAAGCATATCAGCCTGTATCTGAGTCGCGATATTCAGTTCAGCATTTATCCTCTCATTTTCAGCTGTGATATTCTTGATCTTTTCCAAATGGTCATCAATCTCAATGATCATATCTCCCAAGCCATTTGCAAGAGCTCCGATCTCGTTTCTAGATCTTATCTTCTTCAGCTGCTTAAGTACCTTCTCGCTTTCTTTTGTTTCCGTATATTCATCCATGTTTTCCTTAACATGTCTGAGCGGTCTGAGTGCAAATATATTGATAAGGAACAGACAGATAGCTGAGAAGAAGAACTGTAAGAACAGGAACAGTATTACATACACTAACATCCTGTCCTCAACCTCTCCCTTTATTATAGAGATATCAAAGCTGACTCCTATAATAATAGTTTTGCCGGAAATCGTAGTAAAATAATGGTATCTGTTTACATTTTCGTTCGTTATTACGAGATGATCACCTTTTCCTTTGATCTTCTGAAAGGCCATCTGCTGCTTAGCAGAATTCTCAATGGTCGTACCAAGCAGAAAAGCCTGGCCCTTTGTATTTCCCCTGGCCACAGAAGAATCCGCCGCGCTGACAAGATTCGTCATCGTGCTTGCATCTCCTTCAGTATAGAAGAAATATACATATTTCACTTCATATGCATCCTTTATATCTTCCAGACGCATAAGTATCTTGTTGTACATAATCTCAGCAAAAGCCTTCTTGTCTTCGGGAGAAAGCTTATTAAGCTCATAATCATTTACTGTATCAAACACAATATCCGAGTGATTCTTTAAAAAGTCCTTTTCCTTAACGGCTGTATCAATATTCTTATCATACTCTACATCCATTTCATCCATATGTTCGATCCAGTAAGCTATCACCCAGTCATAGCACGGATATTGCCTTAATGAATACTTAACATCCTTCGCGATACCCTCACTTAAAATCTCCTTATCGACTTCAACGCTACGGTCAGCTATATGACTAAGTACTATATGTGAGAGATGACCGGTGAGTACAATACTTACAAAAAAGAATATCGCCACTTCGATCAAAAGGCCGATTTTATATTTCCTTATTCTTTTCTTTTTTTCCATCACAAGGTCACCCTTAAAAACTTTCATTGTCAGAAAACAATTATTACACAATAAATCAGGTTAATTATATCATAGTAAAACCCTAAGTTCCACATTCAAAGTACTTCATTAAAAGCTTACTTGACATCATTTCCCATTATATATACGATGAGATATAAGTACCGAATTAACATCAAAGGGGGGAGTACTTATGGATAACAAAAAACTAAGTATAAAGGAACGAAAAGCTCAGGCAAAGCAGTATAGAAAAACCACCTCCAGGAGCGATCTGGGATTCTGGAAGGTCGAGACAAACAGAACTCTTGTCGAAGAGCTTATAAAAAGTCAGGAGAAAACCCGTCAGTGGGGTCTACTTCCACTCAGACACGAGCGTATGGCCACTTCTCCATTTCATTTTTTCAGAGGCTCTGCTATCGTACAGGCTCATGACCTTGCAATCACACCACGTACAGATTTCATAGTTCAGGCCTGCGGCGATGCTCATATATCAAACTTCGGAATGTTCGCTTCTCCTGAGCGAAGGATAGTTTTTGATATAAATGATTTTGACGAAACACTGCCCGCTCCATTCGAGGTAGATATAAAAAGACTCGTTGCCAGCATAGAGATATGTGGTCGCTACCGTGGTTTTGAAGCATCCAGACGTGAGGCCTGTGTCAGAGACGCCGCTTCACTATATCAGCATGCTATGCATGATTTTTCCGATATGGGAAACATGGAGGTATGGTACAAGCATCTGGATATAGAAAATGCACTTGAAAATGATCCTCATTTATCCGAAAAGGTTCAGGCAAAGTACATACGTAATGCTATGGAAAAAGCCCTTAACAAAAACAGCGATCGTGCAATTATGAAGCTTACTGAAACAGTGGATGGTAAACTGAGAATAAAGAGTGATCCGCCGGTAATAGTTCCCATCCGTGACATGCTTTCCGAAGAAAAGGAGCTTTACAACTTCAACTACAATATCAGAAAAGCTCTAGATCTCTATAAGGAATCTCTTCCAATAGACAGACACAGACTGATTGATCAGTACGAACCGCTGGAGCTCGCTCACAAGGTAGTAGGTGTAGGAAGTGTCGGTCAACGTGCCTGGATCCTTGTTATGATGGGACGAGAAAACGGCGACCCTCTGGTACTCCAGATAAAACAGGCTGAAAGATCAGTTTTGGAAAACTATTACGGAAAAAGTGCATATAGCAAATGTGGCAGACGTGTTGTGGAAGGACAGCACGCCATCCAAACTGCCGGTGATATACTTCTTGGTTACCTGCGTCTTCCTGATCTTCCGGAAGGAGTGAACGATTACTATGTCCGTCAGCTCTGGGATTCCAAAGGCTCCTTTGATATAGAAAGGATGTCTGATGATGGATTACAGGGTCTGTCCTGCGCCTGTGCCTGGACTCTGGCTCATGCTCATGCCAAAACCGGAGACCGACATGCTATCGCTGCTTATCTGGGTAAAAGTGACACCTTCACAGAAGCTATGGTTTCATATGCCAAAGCATACGCAGATCAAAATGAAGCAGACTATGAAACATTTCTTAAAATGATATAAATATGCAAAATTAAATCGTGTATATCGGAAAACGAACTGGGGTTCATTCAAGCTTTTGGGCGTCAAAAAAGTCTTCGGTCGACGACCGTCTGCATAGCCATTATATGTCGCCGCTACTTTTTCCTTGCAGACTCACCTATACAGGCGCACCCGTCCGCTTTCAGATATACACGATTTATTATTAACAAATTATAACATCTTAACCGATAAAGAATTATGAATTAATGTCAGTGACCTTCAAGCTCTTTACCTTTCGGAACGAAAGAGCATCTATGATACCGGCAAAAGCAGTCTCCATAAATATCGCATATACCCACGCTTTTATCGAAACACCTCTTTCATACATAGTGTATTCACTCTCGATAAAACTGATCATTATTCGGGCCATGATTATACCAACCCCGACCGCAAGAACAAAGGCTATGATTGTCGTAGCAATTGTCTCTCTGGTGAGGTAGCCTATGCACTGTTTCGAGCTAAAGCCGTTAACCCTCATAACTATAAGCTCCTTCTTTCTCCTTGAAACAAATATGTTTGTCAGGTTCGAAAGGACAAATATACTCATAAGAATAGCAAAACCAGTCAATATGAGGACTATCATGTCGTAAATCATTTCCAGTACATGATACGAATCCTTTATTGTTTCCGACGTAGTAAGGGTGATATCAGGACATATCGCCTTAAGCGACTTTTCCAGTGATTCCGCGTCAACACCATTAAGCTTTATAAAAAATGTATTTTTCTCGGCAGGCTTTCCATTCAACTTCTCATACGCCTCTTCCGAAGTCACTATATTTCTTCCAATATAGTTGTTATATACACCCTTTATCTCAACATTTACAGGCTTAAAATCAGATGTATACATGATCAGCGTGTCACCTGCATCAAGTCCCGTAAGCTCATGAAGTCTGGATTGTATCAGAATACCCTCATCAGGGAGTTCCATCTCCTCACCAGTATTATAATCAATTACAGAATAATACTTCGGATGTGTCATATCGTTCAGTATAGTAACGCCGGTATATTCCTTTCTGTCCCCTGCTCTGTATATAGTAAGGGCATATGCAGTCTTCGAATAAACAGCTCCACTGTCAGCTATGGCTTCTTCAAGCTTCCTTACCGTTTCCTCATCTTCATCAACCTTGTAGGTAACACTCATATCATACTTATAGACTTCTGTAAGCTGATTATCCACCATTCCGGAAAATGCATACTTAAGCGTAAATCCTGCTCCGATCATGGCACAGCTTGCAGCTATGATAACTACGGATATGATAACACGTACGATATCGTTTACCATATTTCTTCTGATCAGTCTGGAATATGTTGAACCAGCTTTTGATCTTGCCTTCTTCTTTCTTATCCTCTTTAGACTGGCCTGACCGCTCATCAGTTCAACTGCAGTCATCTTAAGAAGTGTGTAGCAGGCAGCAAAGGATGCAATATCCGCTACGAGAATCTCTGCAATACTGATTCCTATTGTAGGAATAAACATGAATATTGTCTTCGGCACTCCGACTACATAGAGCAGTCCTATTCCCTTCTGGAATATAACCTGCAGAAGAATATTGAGTAAAATACCCATTATTATTCCCGTAATAACTGCAGAAACTCCGTAAAGCATATATTTACGTCTGATAACCTTATTGAAGAAACCGAGGGACTTCTGGGTTCCTACCAGGTGCTTCTGCTCATCTATGATTATAGTTATAGTTGAGAAGCATACCAGTACGCCGATTATGATGAATACTATAATAAAGCAGTTAGCTGCTGCTTTTATTGTACCCAGCACAGTATATATATCCATATAGCCTTCATTTGCTCTTCTGCTCTGAAGCACGAAATAAGTCGGCTCTAAATTGTCTATCTTATCCTGAGCCTCTGCTATCTTGTCCTCTGCTTCTTTCTTCTTTTTATCATACTCTGTTCTTGCATCTTCAAGCTTCTTAGCACCTTCATTCTTCTGTTTTTCGTACTCTGCTTCACCCTCTTCCAGCTTACTCTTATAGCCTGAAAGCTTGGACTTTGCATCTGCCAGCTGATTACGTCCGTCCTCTATCATTTTGTCAGCCTTGTCCAGTTCAGCCTGTGCTTCAAGTGTTTTCTGCTTAAGAAGTGCATCGAGATCCTCAGCCTGTTTTAAGCTCTCTTCATACTTTTTAACCGCCTCTTCGATAGCAGACTTACCTTCGCTTATCTGTTTTTCTCCTTCTGATATCTTCTTCTCAGCGGCAGCTATCTCATTACTTGCAGCTTCAAGAGCTTTAGTTATTTCTTCAATCTTGGCAGTCAGATCATTCAGAGCCTGCTGAAGAACATCAACAGATGCCATGGCCATTCCGACCTTCATCATCTTGTCCTTGATCAGACCTTCTCCGTACCCTGTTAAGTCTCCAACTTTAGTATCCCCTATTCCTATAAGCTCAGCTGAAGCATCCAGCAATTCAAGGAACTTGGTTATGTTCATATCAGGGTCAATTGCTTCCACGAAAGCTCTTATGATATCTGATCCGGGCATACCATTTACAAACAGTGAGTCGGCCTTATCCAGAACCTCAAGAACCGTGATGTCTCCATAGTATATAATCGAGAAGTTCAGAAAATCTCTGACGTTCATCTCTCTGATAAATGGCATAAGTGGTGCTGTACCACCATACAAAGCCTCATCTACGGCAACATTCATCTGGGCGTCAGCTGCTGCCCCTGCCTCTGTAGGATCCTCCTGCTTTACCATAGCCTCTTCTACAGGCTTATAAATCTCAGTTGCTTTTTCCTTAAGGTCATAATACTGCTGAGGAACTGCCAGGCCTGTCGAAGCTGATATCTGGTTTAGAAGTACCTCGAATTTTTCCACCTCTGCCCTTGCAGTCTGAGACTCAGAAATAGCCTCCTCCAGCCTTGTTTTTGCTTCCTGTATACCGCTCTCAGCTTCCTGCTTCTTTGAATCATACTCAGTCTTTGCAGCTTCAAGCTTAGACTTGGCTGCAGCCAGTTCATTTTCTCCCTCTGCAACCTTCTGCTTCATCTCATTTATCTTGGTCAGACCTTCCTCAAGGAGTCTATAGGCCTCATCTATCTGAGCCTTGGCTTTATCAGATTCTGAATTAGCCAGCGCCTTAGCCTTGGCCAGCTTTTCCATCCCCTCCCTGAGCTCTTTTTCTTTCTTCTCTATCTCAGCATCATAGCCACTCAACTCTTTTCTTGCATTTTCGAGCTTCTCGCGCCCTTCCTTAAGCTTGTCATCATACTCCTTCTGTCCATCCTCAATCTTCTTCTCAGCCTTTTTAAGTTCCTCGTCCAATTCAGTTTTTTTATCGTCAAGCTCGGACTGAGCATCTGCCTTGATATCAGCATCATGCGCCTTACCCATATCATCCATCAGCTCTTCAAGCTTTTTTTCCAACGGACTAATGGTATCAAAATACTCTTTTGAAAAAGGATAAACATCTGAAGGGTAGTCAGCCTTGATTATAGCTCTCAGATAATTTCCATTTGAACTCTTCAGATCAAATGCAGTGTCCTGTGCAACTACAAAGTTTGAATATCTGTATTTAAGATAGTCAGGATGATCTACGAGAGCCGTAACCTTGAAGGTTCTCTTCTTAACAAGTTTCGCAGATTCGCCTTCTATACTTATATCCACTGTATCGCCAACTTTGATTTTCATCTTTTCAGCCATTACATTTGATATAGCTATCTCATCTTCTTTTTCAGGTATTTTTCCTTCCTTTATCTTGGGGACACTAACCTTTTCAGTCCAATTTATGAAATCAACACTCTTGGTCTTATCCTTATAAATCAGAGAACACTTGATCAGATTGAATGGTTCTGTTTCCTTGATACCGTCAATATCCTTCAGTTCTTCAACTTCTTCTTGTGATATACCCTTACTTGAAATGATTTCAAGATCCTTGAAGTTATACTTCTTATAAAAATTCTCAGACATATCCGATAAGGATTTCCTGTAAAAATAGCAACCCAAATAACAACCCACCGACATCATGATTACGATGACAATAGATATCCAAGAAACTATTTTCTTTTTGATATTTCTTACGGAATCTTTTAATCGGGTTATCTTCATTTTACGCCTCAAATTAACGGTAATATGATTAATAGAATATGCTTACCATGAAAGCTCAACCGCTTTGGCCGGGTCCATATTTACTCTGACACTGGAAATCATACCATTTTTAAGCTTTACAACTCTGTCGGCCATCTTGGCAATCTCCGGGTTATGTGTGATCATACAGACTGTTTTATTCTTAGATCTTACTATATCCTCGACAATCTCCAGAACCTCTATACTTGTCTGATAATCAAGTGCGGCTGTAGGTTCATCTGCCAGTATAACTCTTGGGTTCTTAACAAGAGCTCTTGCTATCGAAACTCTCTGCTGCTGTCCTCCGGACATCTGCGCAGGGAAGTTATCTGCTCTTTCAGTCAGACCAACCATCTCAATTGCATCCTCTGACTTAATAGGATTCTTGCTGTTTTCAGCTACGAATTCAACATTTTCTATTGCAGACAGATTCGGCATCAGATTATAGGACTGGAATATGAAACCTATATAGTCTCTTCTGTACTCAGTCAGCTCTGCATCATTTGGATGAGAGAAATCCTTTCCGTCTATCTCTATAGTTCCATCTGTCAGGAAATCCATACCGCCGATTATGTTTAGCATAGTAGTCTTGCCGCAGCCACTCTCTCCGAGTATAACCAGAAATTCTCCTTCATATATATCCAGATCAATTCCCTTCAGGACTCTTACTGTATTCTCACCGGATTTAAACTCTTTTATGATATTCTTCAGAGATATGATTGGATCCTTCTTCTTTACCATCTTTACGATATAACCCTTATCCTCTATATCAAGGGCTGATAACGTAGCTATATTTACTGCAAGAAGCTGATCCTCTTCCGTGAAATCACCATCCTGTTTATTAATGAGCTGAAGACATCCATATACTCCTATTTTGGTTTTCAAAGGAACAGCAAGCATTGACTTCGTCTTGAAGCCTGTCTCCTCGTCAAGATTAGCAGAGAATCTGGCATCGTTATCAGTATCATCTATAACAACAACCTCTTGTCTGTTGAAGGTATATCCGAGAATTCCCTGATCTGAGTCAATGCTGACTCCGGTCACATCGGTTTTTCCGGAACAGGCAACAATATAAAGTCTACTTTCATTATCGTCATATATCCATGCAAAACTGTTTTCACATCCAACAAAATCAGTCAAAATAGACAGACATGAGGACATACCGTTTTCCATCTGTATCTCATCCTGCAAAGCTGCTGTTGCATCCCATATAGCTTGTACATATTTGGATCTTTGTTTAGCCATAACCGAACCTTTCCTGAAAATGCTATTAGAAACTATGATTTTTTTTATTTTAACCTATGTATTTTATCATATTAAATGTAATAATTAAACCTAGAGATACTACTCTCTATTCAGCATTTTGTCAAACGTAAGTTGATAAAAAGATGGCAAACAAGAAGATTCTCGCTTGCCACCTTTTGTAACCCACCGTGATAGTCCAGGTTATCACTTCATTATTTATCCCAGATATTCACACGCAGCCAGCGCTGCCACTGCTCCATCTGACGCAGCTGTTGTAAGTTGCCTGACCTTCTTAGTTCTGCAGTCTCCTGCAACGAAGATTCCCGACTTGTTTATCGTACAGCTTTCATCAGAGACGATGTATCCCTTTTCATCGAGGCTGACAAAATCACTGAAGTCCTTGTTATCAGGCTCCTGACCTATTGCGATGAAGAGTCCGGATACCGGGATTTCTTTTACATCCTCTGTTTTTTTATTCTTAACCATTACTGACTCAAGAGCTTTATCACCTCTTAATTCAACAACAGTAGAATCAAGAACATACTCGATATTATCCTTATCCTTCAAAGCTTCTAGATTCTTCGGCTCACCTCTGAACTGATCACGTCTATGTATTATGTAAACCTTATTGCAGTAATTTGAAAGAAACAGTGCATCCTCAAGTGCTGTATTTCCGCCACCATTTACTGCAACATCCTTGCCCTTGAAGAAAGCTCCGTCACAGGTTGCGCAGTATGAAATGCCTTTGCCAAGAAGCTCCTCTTCCCTGCTGATTCCCAGATGACGATTCTTCGCTCCTGTCGCGATTATAACCGAACGTGCCTCAAAGGTTTTACCTGATTCAGTAGTAACCTTATAGGTCTTGTTTTTATCTACATCTGCAGAAGGAATCTCTTCGATATTTACGGCCTTCTCATAAACTATCTCAGCGCCAAGACCGGTTGCCTGTTCATAAAGAGCCATCGAGAATTCAAACCCACTTGTCTTCTTGATTCCAGGATAATTCTCTATCTCAGGTGTATTTACTATCTGCCCACCGACAGTGAGTGCCTCAAGACAAACAGCACTCTTGCCAGCTCTTTCAACATATATAGCTGCAGACAGACCGGCAGGTCCAGCACCTATAATTAAAACATCTATCATATCTTATACCCCATTTCAGAAGTCAAAAGAACTGTCGCAATTGACTAATTATGCTATGCAATAGTATCTACAATCTTCTGCTTCGGAACTGCACCGACTATACGGTCAGCCTCTTCACCATTCTTAAAAAGTATCATGCACGGAATATTTGATATACCATACTTGATAGCGAGCCCCTCAGCCTCACCTACATCGACAGCTGCAAACTTTACATCAGGATTCTCCTCTGATACCTGCTCAAGGATTGGTGCCATCATCTTGCATGGTCCGCACCAGGTTGCAAAAAAGTCTACAAGTACGGGTGCTTCACTCTTTAATACCTCCGTTTCGAACTGATCTTCGTTTATATGTTTAACTGCCATTTTTATATCCTCCTATTAATTAATCTTATGATCTTATTTCTCTTATCATTCTTATTATTATTTTCTTATTTCTTTGATTTTACTAATTTAGCATGATTACTTCTTATCATCAGTCCCATCAAAATGATTCAGGATGGTATAAAGTATTCTATATAAATCCTTTGCATCCTTCTCACTTAGATTAACACAACTACCCATAGACTCAGGAACCTTAACCATTTTATTCTTAAGCTTCTTACCTTCCTCAGTAAGTTCAATTATAACACTTCTTTCATCATCTGTTGATCTGGTTCTATTCAGATACCCTTTCGCCTCAAGCTTTTTAAGAAGTGGAGTCAGCGTTCCGGAATCAAGATACAGGCACGCTCCGAGCTCTTTTATATTTATCTTCTTTCGCTCCCACATAACCATCATGGTTATATACTGAGTATATGTCAGATCAAATTCCTCAAGCAGTGGCTTATAATGACTGATAACCGCCTTGGAGCATGCATATAGTGGAAAGCACAACTGATTTTCAAGCTTCAGACAATCATATTTACTCACTTTTCAAGACCCCTTTGATATTTATAGTAAATCTTTAACCTATAGTAATTCTTCTACACATTCAGCAACCTTCTTCATATCAGCTGTCGGCTCAAATCTGGCAACAACCTCTCCCTTACGGTTGATGATGAACTTTGTGAAGTTCCACTTGATTTCAGGATTATTCTTATAATCCTTATCCATCTTCTTAAGAAGTGCAGACATTGCAAGTGCCTTTGGTCCCTTTCCGAAGCCCTCGAAGCCTTTTTCAGACTTAAGGAACTTGAACAGCTCTATCGCATCCTCTCCGTTTACATCAGACTTTTTCATCTGTGGGAACTGAGTATGATACTTAAGCTGACAGAATTCATGTATCTCCTCATCTGACTCCGGCGCCTGTCCTGCAAACTGATTACAAGGAACATCTATTATCTCAAAGCCCTTATCATGGAACTTCTCATACATAGCCTCAAGATCCTTATAATGTGGAGTAAATCCACAGCCTGTTGCTGTATTAACTACAAGTACTACCTTGCCCTCATAATCCTTCATTGATACTTCATTTCCATCTGCTGCCATTACAGATAAATCATAAAACATAATATATACCTCCTTATGTTTTTAATCTGTTTTCCTTTTTTTGAAAACCGTTTTCTTACTTTGTTTAGTTACCTATTATCTCTATAAACACGTTTGTTTTGATTGTGTGCATTTATATTGTGTACAATTTAATTATACACAACTTAATTGTATTGTCAACTGTTTTTTAATAAAAAACTCCAAAGCAGATCAAGGTTCAATCACCTATCTACTTTGGAGCTTTAATATCTAAGGTTATTTCAGATTATCATTCCTCCCAAAAAAGCTCATCCAGTGTTTTATCAAGCACGTGACATATAGTTATGCAGAGCTTTATAGTCGGATTATAATCACCCTTTTCTATTGAATTGATTGTCTGCCTTGAAACTCCGACAGCCTGAGCGAGGTCAGCCTGCGACATATCCTTAGCTGCCCGGGCAGACTTAAGTTTTAGATTCTTCATCTACGTCTGCCTCCTACTCTTCTTCTTCGTCAAGGTCATCCTTACTTATTCTACTCTTTATGAATAGGACAATACCGATAATCACAAAGCTTATTCCACAGATAAGATTCATAAATGGTGAGCTTAGCTTTCCTTCCTCTATCATCTGTCCGCGATTCATCTCTAAAATCGAGATGCCAAAATTCAGAAGTCCTATCAGTACAAACATGACCATTGCTCTTTTTCTGCTTTCATTCATACCAAAGTAACCATCATTAAGTATCGCATAGCTTGTATGAACCAGCACAGAAATCATTATGATGATAAAAGGAATCACATGCCTCTTAATCGGAATATCTATTTTAAATGCATCTATAAAGCTGTATAGCGCAAGAAGTATAACTGCAGTCCAGAAGGCTATTCTATATGCGCTTCCTCTTACAATATGCTGTCTCTCATCATACTTAGCTCTTAATGAAGAATCCTTATTTATAAACTTCAGTATAACCAGTACAAGTAAAACAGATATTACGCCTCCGACTACAACTCCGGCCAATTTAGCAGTGTTCATAAAATCACCCTCTTATTTATTACTTGCAAGCATCTTAAATGCCTTTACAAGATCCACTTTATTTCCCTTATATAATGACATCATTGTATAAAGCTTTCCTGCGAGGAACAGAAGCAGTCCGGTTAAAACAACCATTATTCCAAGTCCTGCAAGTGCAAGTGGAGTACTGCAAAGCCCTGTACAAACACCGGATGGAAGTACAAATGCTCCGGTACAAGGGAGCAGATATATCCAGTTTTCAAATGATGTACCGTTCATGTTAAATATTACTATGTAGAAGCTCACAAGAATCAAAATAACAAATATACCCTGATTACTTGCTGCCTGCTCCCTGCTTGAAGATATAGCTCCGCAAATAGCAGAAATTGAGCAGTAGAATACTATTCCGAGAAGCAGAACAAGAACTCCTATTATTACATTTATTGGAGTGAATAAGTTCATTTCCTTGAAGCTCTTCAGGAATGTGATAAATGCCAGCTCATTTTTCGGGTAAAGATTTTCTACCAATACATATCCTGTTACAAAGCCTCCTACGAGCGCTGCAATCCATACGAAAAGCTGAAGGAAGGCTGCCGCAAGTATTCCCATCATCTTACCGAATATAAGTGCCTGCGGATGTATGGAAACAAGCATTGTATCCATAAGCTTATTTGATTTCTCCAAAACTACATTCTGCATAATTCCGTTACCATACATAATTACTATAAAGTAAATAACTATGATGGCAAGAAATGTAAGAACCATATTTGCAACCTTAAGGATTTCATTATTATTCTGCTCCTTAAGTGCTGCCTTGTCATTCATAAGACTTGAGTCACTTGCATATCCATCTGCAGTATAAACATCAGACTTAACAGGAATTGAAACCTTTGCAAGCTCCTGCATAGGAAGTCCTGATGCAAGAACTGTAAATGTCTGATCTGCTTCTTCTATAAAGTCCTCGTAGTTTTCTGCTGTTGTTTTATCTATTGTACTGTTCTCAGGGATGATTATTCTCTCTGATATCCTGTCCTCATGAGTTATCTCCAGGATAAGACTGGTTTTCTCATCACCCGCCTTAACAGTGTCTAGTGCATCATCTACACTCTTTGCAGGTATATACTCTATAGCTGTGTACTCTTCAACTCCGAGAGCATTAAGAGAATTGAAGTCCTCGAGCGGTGTGTTATCTGACACAACATATATCTTATCAGCACCACAGCTTTTAATTCCCTCTTCGTCCTCTTCAGATGACGCTCCCATAAAGAATAGTACAACTGCAGGAACGGCAAAAAGGAGGATTGCAAAAAGAATAGTTCCAATCTTGTAGCCTTTTGTTGTTACCTGATTATGAAATGTAAACTTAAATACTTTACTGAAATTCTTAAACATCTTACATCCCCCCCCTTACGCTTTAAGTGACTTGATTATAGTCATAAACTTTGGTGTACTTGAGTCACTGAGAACAAGTGTCCTGTATGTCTTTGCGCAAAGCATAGTAACGACAACAAGCACTGCGAGCTGTATAGCCAGAGAAAGTCCTACCTCCGGCATCCCTATTCTTCCTGTTGCATACATAACCGGCATGGAGTAATAAGAAAATGGAGGAATGTATGTAAGCACCATATTCCATACATCCTTATCTACTGTTCCAAGCATAAATGATGCGAAGTATCCTACCATTGCGATCATCATTACGGAACCGGTTGCATTCTGAGTATCCTCAGGCTTTGAACATGCACTACCGAATATACCTGCCAAAACGGAAAATGATAATACGCCGAAAACTATAGTCACAACAACAATGATTGTTGTTACAATTCCGGAATCACTGAAAAGCGACATGTTGATTACGCCACCATTATTTATCTTGCTTAAATCGATATTAAATACATTTTCCATGATCAGATTGGAAGCCTTAGTAGCTAAAAGTCCACCAACAAGGATCATAAATACATAAGTAAGCATACCAAAGATTTTTCCCATAAGAAGGGCCATAGGTCTTACACTTACGAGTATATTTTCAGCAAGCTTTGACTGCTTCTCCTCTGTAACAGAGGTAATTACATATGAGTTTGAAAGTGTTATTACTAAAAAGATGAGTATAGAGAAACCGGTCATATAGGTTGCATATGAGGCACCTGTCATAGTTTTTTCAAGCTCATCCTTGTATTCACTCTGTAAAACTACGCCTTCATCATCTACTCCCTGTGAAAGCTTCATCATATCAGCCTCACTGATACCGGTATCCTTCATCCTTGCATCAACAAACTGACTGTTTACAAGATCGGTTATATCATTTATCTCGTTTGTTTTAACCTCTGAAGCATTACCGATTATTCCGCTTACCTTGTAGCCTGATTCACCCAGCTTGATCACAACAAGAGAATCCTTCTTACCAAGAGAATTGATCAGTTCATCCTCAGACTTTTCGCCGGCCTGGTAAAATGTGATCATTTCCTTTTTAAGACCACCCTCTTTATCTGAGAAGTTATCTTCAGCGATCTGATCAAACTTTATATCTGTCTCATTTAAGATCATAATCTTCTCAGAAGTAAGATCATTCAGGATATCGCCTTCCTTCATACTCTTCTCCTGAGTATTTGTCAGTAAATAGTTTATAGGTCCCATAGCACCCATAAAAATAATCATCATTATGAGTGATAATAGGTATGTTTTATTTTTCAGAGTCTGAAGGACGGTAAACCTGTAAACCTTACCGATTCCCTTCATACTGTATATATTTTCATGTTTATTCATTTTTATCATTCCTTCCTGTAAGATATAAGACTTTTACTCTTCTTCCTCGTCTATTTCTCCACCAACTGCCTTTACGAATATCTCGTGAAGTGAAAGCTCGCTAAGGTCAAATCTTACTATAGGAATTCCTGCACTTATCAGGTTTGCGAGTAGCTTGTTTGCCTGCTCATCACCTGTAACCTTGATGCTATACTCAAACTCTTTCTCTGTAACTATTTCAGCACCGACTTCTTTTATGTATGAAGATATATCCTGCTCTACCTTAAGACTTAAGTTTACTCTTCCGGTCTCTTTCTTTATCTCATTAAGATTTCCGGATACAACTGCATTTGATCTGTGAAGGATAGTTATATCTGTACAGAACTCTTCAACAACCTCCATCTGGTGACTTGACATGATGATATACTTTCCGGCAGCTATCTGCTCTCTGACAACCTCTTTAAGTATGTCAGCATTTACCGGATCAAGTCCTGAGAATGGTTCATCGAGGACAATCAGCTCAGGATCGGAAATCAGAGCTATAAGGAACTGTATCTTCTGCTGATTACCCTTTGACAGCTGATCAGGGCTCTGAAGCTTTGCCTTTTTCTTCTTGCCCTTCTTTGCAGCACTTACCTTCTCGCCTTTTTGCTTAGCGATTATTTCAGCAGCCTTTTCAGGATAGAGATACTCTTCAACCTTAAGTCTCTCTGACCAGTACTTGATTCTCTCATCTATAGTTTTTCTATCTACGCCTCTCAGCTCTCCGAAGTATCTTATCTGATCGATAAGTGTGTACTTTGGATAAAGACCTCTCTCCTCTGCCAGATATCCGATATTGCAGTTATCAAATGTAAGTGGCTTACCATTCCATGTAACCTCACCGCCATCTCTATCCAGCATACCGAGTATCATTCTTATGGTTGTAGTTTTACCTGCTCCGTTAGAACCAAGCAGTGCATACACGCCGGGCTTGTTCATCTCAAAGCTGATATGATCAACTACGACCTTTTCTCCATATTTTTTGTAAAGATCTTTAACAACCAGTGACATTTCCTTGTCCTCCTTAAATATACTTAAAAACCTAAAGTGTTTTCTCACGAATCATATAATAATACTCTTGCGACATAATGTCAAGTATATATTACAAAATGTAATTAATAAGTTTACTCTTCCGTTTAGCCTGCAATACAAAAGGAGACGAAACAATCCGTCCCCTTTTGACTTGACTCGCTATTTTTGTTTAAGGTATTAACGATCTATAAACTCCGACATGATCATATATGGTTCGCCATGAACTGAAGGAATTTCCTGTACAACATACATAATGCTTTCCGTTATCCGCTTCGTAATAGCTTACTGCACAGCAGCCCGCTTCATCTACGAAGCCTGTTTTTGCTGCGACAACAGTTCCATGCATTGGCTTATCCTCTATCTTACGAAGGAACCAGTTTGATAGCTCTATTGAAACAGCTTCCTCCTCTGTCGAAGGCTCCGTTCCTTCTGTCCCTTCTGCTCCTTCTGAGGTCTCAGTAGTTCCGTTTACCTCTGACGGATAGTACGAATAGTCTGTTGTATAGGTTCTGAGCGAAAGAACATCTCTCAGGAGATCATCCTGAACAGCTACACCGAGAATTATCGCCATATCCTTCATCGTGCAGTGAAGGTTCTCATCATACATACCGACAACATTGGTAAAATGTGCTGTCTCGGAAAGTCCCAGTTGCTCAACCTTCTTATTCATAGCATTTACGAAGGTCTCCTGGTCTCCACAGCAATACTCTGCAAGCCCCATAGCAGCATCAGCACCCGATGGAAGAATCGTACCATAAAGAAGATCCCTTACAGTCACTTCGGCATTTGGCAGAAACCCAACAGAACTGCAGTTATTTTTCCGACAGTATTCTGTTATCTCCGGGCTGATTATAAATGTATCATCAAGCTTTGATTCGTCTATAAAATCTCTTGCGGTAAGCACCGTAAGAACCTTCGTCATAGATGCAGGGCTTACCACCTTCTCACACTCACGCTCTGCGACAATTGTATCCTCATCAAGATCCACAAGAATCATATAGGTACTGGTAAGCTGCTGAGTCTTTGTAGGATTACCGGGCTCTGTTATGTTGATTGACCCCTCTACATTATCAAGCTGGAGCGTAACTGTATCCCATGCACTGCCGCCTCCTTCATCCTCAGATGATGTATCATGTCCTGCGCTGTCAGCTATAACCTGATCAAAAGCCTCCAGATCAGCCTTCGGAAGATGTATAGTGCTGTCCGTTGCAACAGGATTATATATCGTCTTACCTGCCATCCAACTGTCTTCATCTACAGGTACGGCATCGCCATTAGGTTCTATCTCTGATTCATCCACCTCAGCATGACCGCTTGTAGCAGTGTCCTCAGTCGTCTCTGCCAAAGTAGTTTGCTCTTCTGTAGTCTTCTTATCTCTCTCCTTCTTATCAAACATAATCTTCACGAATATGATTCCGAGAATAGTAAGCAAGATCAAGGATATAAAAACAGAAAGAATTCTTAAAATAAAAACCTTTCGTTTTCTTTTTAATCTATTTATTTCCTTCTGTCTCATTCTATTGTAATCGTCACTCATTATAGCTCCTCTTTATCCTAAATATTTAACACAGAGCATTGTTGTGTCATCAAACTGCTCGGCATCAAGAACAAACCTATCCATATCCTCTGTAACACCATTTATTATGTCCTCAGGACCTGCCTCTTTATTTTTTTCTATCACATGGTTGAGTGCCAGAAGCAGTCTGTCGCAGCCATAGAATTCCTCCGATGAATTCTGTGCTTCTGCAACTCCATCTGTGTAAACAAATATGATATCACCCGGCTTAAGCTGAAGCGTTTCCTCAGGATATTTAGTTCCGAGATATCCACCTACAACTAGTCCATGTCTATCCTTGAAAAGCACAAACTGATCACCGTGATAAATAGCAGGATACTCATGACCTCCGTTGGAAGTTGTAAGTAAACCGGTTTTCAGATTCAGTATTCCAATCCATACAGTGACAAACATGTTGGAAAGGTCTCTATTTTTGATGATATCATTAAGTTTGGAAAGTATATCACTACATCCGGATCCTGTAAGTGATAAGCTTCGTATAGCTGTCGTTACTGACATCATAACAAGTGAAGCCGGCACACCTTTACCTGATACATCGGCTATGCACATACCCACGTGATCATCATCAATCATAAAGATATCATATAGGTCGCCTCCGACCTCCTTTGCCGGAGTCATGGATGCCCATACTTCGATCTTATCGTTTATATTAAAGTCCTTAATAAGAGTACTGTCCTGAATCTGTGATGCAAAATTAAGCTCCGACTGTACTCTCTGTTTTTCACTTGCCAGCTTGATGTTCTCATTCATATAATCATCAATCTCAACTGCAAGCTGTGAGATATCATTTGCCAGAACTCCGATTTCGTTATCAGACTTTATCTCGGTCATTTTTTGGACCACTTCATCACTGTCTTTGTTTTCCATATAGTCACGAAGTCCGCTCTTTACTTCAGTAAGAGGCGAAATGACTTTCTTTCTGAGGAAAAACAGTATTACAAAGCACTGGAAAAGAAGACTCGTTACGATAAGTACCGCAACCAGAATAAGAGTATTGTTAAATATACGACTTCTCATATAACTCCAGTCATAGGAGAGACAAAGTACCCAATCATGTTCTTCATCAAGTGCTACATATCCGACATAGTAATTCACATTGTTTGTAGGATTTTTCCAGTTTTCGAAAGCAGTATCATCACCCTTTAGTATTTTTCTGGCAGCAGGATGGTCATCTATATCATAATCCCACTTACGTCCAAGTGAATATTCATCCAGTTTATTACCTTCAACATTATAAAAAACAAATCCCCTGTTTTTATCACTGATATCCATGATGAATGCATGCGAGTAATCAAAAGCATTATCCTGTATCTCGCTCTCAAAAACTTCAGAATAATAATAATACAAAAAAGAGCATACATATATCCTTTCTTCTTCAGAAAGATTTTCATAATCTAAGAAATCAGTACTGTCAAACTCATCCTTGTTACTTCTATCGACATTTTTTATCTCATCTATATGACTCTCTATAAATGAAAATTCATCCTTCCATAATTGAATATCAATTGCGTGACTGGCAGCATTGAGATCAGCACTTATTGATTTTTGCTTTTCCTTCAAATAGGTATGGGTATTGGTCAGCATAAAAATAGATGAAATAAAAATAATGCCCAAAAAGAAAACAAATGTAATAAGCATTCCGACCTGTACCAGTATTTTTTTGTTTTTTCTACTGCTATTATCAAAAGAATCGCTCATAACTGATTACTCTTATTTCTATGAAAAAACCATATTTCACAACTTACTTATAATAACATAAAATGATACACAATAAAAGAAGCAGTGCTTATGCTTCTTTAAGCACTGCTTCAAATCCACTTGCATCTAGTGGTACATAGTGACCTACCGGCCCATTTCTTGTAGCTCTTTTTGCCATTCTTGCAAATCTGCTGTCGTTAATCTTTAACTCTTCAAGCGAAGTAGCGAGACTCAGTTCTTTGAAGAACTCACGAAGCTTATCCGAAAGAATGAGAGCTCTTTCTTCTTCTGAGTAATCGTATGCGTCGGCACCGAACACTCTTGATGCGAGAAGTGCAGGTCTCCAAGGCTTTACACCGGCTATATATTTGGTCCATGCCACAAGAACTACTGCCATTCCCTCACCATGCGTTATTCCATACTCGGCAGAGAGCTCATGCTCTATTCTGTGAGAGCCCCAATCAGCAGATCTTCCTGCATCAAGGAAATTGTTGTGTGCTACGCTTGCGAGCCACTGTACCTCAGCCTTTGCATTCAGATAATCCTCTGATTTAATAAGCTCTTCTCTACTTAGTGAATGCTGCAGATTCACTATCCTTCTGCCGTTTAAAAGGAGGGCTTTTACTGCCCCCTCGATCAGATAGTCTGTAGTGTCTGAATTCCTCTCATCTGAGAAATATCTCTCAAGCAGATGTGCAAGCACATCCGCAATTCCTACATTTGTCTGATACTCAGGGAGCCCCAGGGTATACTCAGGATTTAAAATGGCAAACCTGGGTATGATCCTGTCATCCTCAAATCCAAGCTTCCATTCACCGCTTGAAAGGATGGCTGCGTTTGATGTTTCGGATCCACTTGAGGCTGTTGTGGAGATTACTCCGATAGGAAGAACCTTTTCCGGAACTGTACCCTTTTCGAAGAAATCCCACACATCGCCTATATAAGGGATACCTATGGCGACCGCCTTTGCGGTATCTATGGCGCTACCGCCTCCGACCGCCAAGATAAAATCTACCTTTGCCTCTTTACCTCTCTCAACCAATTCTCTGGCAAGCTCAATGGTAGGATTCGGAACAACATCACCACTCTCAATGATGTTAATCCCAAGCTCCTCGGAGGCCTTATGTACTACCTCGTATATGCCCAGATCCTTAATGAAGTCACCGCTGTATACCAGGAGCAGGGACGTCACTCCCTCAGCCTCAAGAAGATTTTTAAGTTTATTTTGACTTCCGACTCCGAAGATGATCTTCGCCGGATTATAATACTCAAAGCTTTTCATATTTCCCTCTTATAGTTTTTTTCTTAATATAAAGGAACTACTGCTCCATCATATGTAGCATTGATGTAATCACTGATCTCTTTACCCTGAAGAACTGATACAAGAGCCTTAAGTGCCTCATCATTTTCCTTATCCTTTGAGGTTGCTATGATATTTCCATATGTCTTAGCTGCAAGACCGTCGTTTGCTTCTACCGCAAGTGCATCCTTAACACTGAGACCACCCTCGATTGCATAGTTACCATTTATTACTGCTACGTCTACATCAGGAAGTGCCTGTACAAGCTGCTCAGGTGCAAGCTCCTTGAACTCTATGTTCTTAGGATTGTCTGTGATATCAGCTACTGTTGCTTCGATACCTGCATCCTCCTTAAGTGTTATTATTCCTTCCTGCGCAAGAAGAAGAAGTGCTCTTGCTTCATTTGTAACATTGTTAGGAACTGCTACTACTGCTCCGTCAGGAAGATCCTTCAAATCCTTAACCTTGCCTGCATAAACACCAAATGGCTCATAATGAACTGCTCCGATTGATACGAGATCTGAACCGTTCTCCTCATTGAACTGTTCAAGATACGGAACATGCTGGAAGTAATTTGCATCAAGACTTCCCTCGATTACTCCGGTGTTTGGTGCGATAGAATCTTCTATCTGAACTACCTCAAGTGTTATTCCCTGCTCTGCAAGAAGTGGCTTTGCCTGTTCAAGTATCTCTGAGTGAGGTGTGATGTTAGCACCAACCTTGATTGTTACAGGATCTCCTGTGTAAACAAACTCTTCTGCATCTCCTGAAGTACTTGCCAGCTTATCAGCCTCAGTTACTTCCTTGTCCAGCTCTTCGCTGCTTACTTCCTCTGTAGCCTCAGCAACCTTCTCAGCTGTTGTTGTTTCTTTCTTGTTATCTGCATCCCCTGAGGATCCGCATCCTACAAGTCCAAGTGCCAGTACAAGTGATACTCCTAAACCATAAATCTTCTTTCTCATAATTTTTCCCTCTCTTTCATTTTTTTATGCTTTTCTAGTTCTTTTTGACAGTTTTACACCTGCCTCCTGGATGATCATTACCATAAGTATAAGTATGGAAACTGTTATCCAGAGAACTGTTTTATCATATCTGTAATATCCATACTGGAGTGCTATTGCACCGAGTCCGCCTCCGCCGATAACTCCCGCCATGGCTGAATAACCAAGCACTGTAGCTATGTTAATTGCAGCCCCTAGAAGCAATGATGGAAAGGCTTCCGGTATGATAAAATGTATGATTATAAAAAGTGGGCTTGCTCCCATTGAGTTTGCCGCCTCGATGATTCCCGGAGGAACCTCGTTTAGTGATGACTCAACCATTCTTGCAACAATTGGTATAGTACCTATTGTAAGCGGAACGATAGAGGCCGTGGTTCCTATGGAAGAACCAACCAGAAATCTCGTAACTGGTATAAACAAAACCAGCAGTATCAGAAACGGAAGTGATCTGAACAGATTAACTATAAATCCGATGATTGCATTTACCGGACGATTCTCATAAAGTCTTCCTTTGGAGGTAACATATAGGATAACTCCCAGAGGAAGTCCTAGGATATAAGCAAATAACGATGAGAAAAAGGTCATCTGCAGTGTTTCAAATACGCCTCGTATTATGGCGTCTCTTATATAATCACTCATAATCTTCCTCCTTCTCTATGCTACTTCACTTTTGCTTTCCCACTTTATCTCTGTTACAGTGAGTCCGCTTTTTCTAAAGTATTTCAGAACTATGTCCTGATCTGACTTTGATTCAGGGAGCTCGACTACCATCTGTCCGTAGCCGATTCCTCCAACGCTCTTTGTATTTGCGCTGAGTATATTTACTTTCTTCCCGGTATCCTCAACCAGATTCGAAATGATTGGTCTGTTTGCTTCAAGTCCATCAAATACTATACGAACAAGCTTTCTGTTACTTCTGGGTACATCGAATTCATTTTCACCCAGATTGTCATCACCTCTGAATACCAGACGCTTTGCCGCTTCAGACTTAGGTGATTCAAATACATCTATGACATCCCCGATCTCTGCGAGGTTACCGTTATCTATGATGGCAACTCTGTCACATATCTTCTCTACTATGGACATCTCGTGTGTTATTATGACCACCGTCAGCTTTCTGGTCCTGTTGATATCACGGAGCAGATCAAGTATCTCTCCTGTTATCTTCGGATCAAGCGCGGACGTAGCCTCATCACATAACAGAACCTTTGGGTCATTTGTCAGTGCTCTGGCTATAGCAACTCTCTGCCTTTGTCCTCCTGAGAGCTGCGATGGATATGCTTTACGCTTTTCCTCAAGACCAACGACCCTCAGCATCTCCAGAGCTTTCTTCTTCCTCTCGGCTCTTCCAACTCCGGCAATTCTGAGCGGCAGCATAACATTTTCCAAAACTGTTTTCTGCATCAATAGGTTGAAGTCTTGAAATATCATCGATATCTCTTGACGTACATTCCTCAGCTCACCGGCTTTAAGTTTTCCTATATCCTTTCCATAGAAAAGAACTTCACCTGAATCAATCTCTTCAAGTCTGTTAAGAGTTCTCACCAGTGTTGACTTACCGGCACCACTCATTCCGATGATTCCGAATATCTCTCCCTCATAGATATCCAGGCTTACGTTCTTCAGTGCGGTAAATTCTTTTCCTTCGTTTTTGTAGATCTTCGTAACATCCTTAAGTTCAAAGACCCTTTCTTTATCTGCCATAGATTATCTCCGTTTTATTTATCTTATATTCTCTCTCCATGTAGCTGGCTTAAACTCATTGATGATAGGAAGAAGTCTCTGATCAACATCTATCTTCAGTACTGAGTTGAAGTTATTAGTTGCTATCATCTGTCCTGCGAAGCCTACGATTACTACTATCTCCTGATCGTTCCAGAACTTCTTCAGTGTATCGAAGAGCTCATCTGAAACAGCCGTAGGATTCTTTACTATCTGCTGTCCAAGTGATGTAAGTGCCTGCTCTTTCTCATCATACTGAAGATTTGCCGGATCAAGTCCAAGTCCCTTGACATCACTGATAAAGAACAGTGAGCAAAGCTGGCATGAATTTGTTGTTGATATTGAATGAGCATAGAGGATAGCATCCTTCTCTCCTATAACCTCTACCAGACGATTCCATGATGTGTACCATGCCATATATGCATCATAGGTAGCAGCATCATTCAGAAGACCTCTCTTCATGTTTGTAACTGCATTTCTGCCTGCCAGTTCCTCGTATCTCTCCTTCTCTTTTCCGCTTGTTTCCTCAAGCTCTAAAAGTTTTACTCTTGCCATTTTCGATATCTCCTTATATTTTTATTTTTGACTTGTAGCTATCTGAGTCGTTACAAATAATAATTCCAAAACTGCCTTCCTGTCTAATTCCTATAAATTATTGTGCTTTATAGGTTTCGCCTATAGCATACCCGGATGCATGTCATTTTGGATCCTTTATCAGGTCTCAGAAAAGGCCCTTGCTTATATATCTGTCGCCTCTGTCCGGGAGGATTGCAACTATGTTTCCCTCTTCTATCTCCTCAGCAAGCTTTAATGCTGCGAAAAGTGCTGCTCCTGATGAAGAGCCTGCAATTATTCCTTCATGCAGAGCTAGACTTCTTGATGTTTTAAATGCATTCTCATCTGTTATTTTTATGACCTTATCTATCAAACTCACATCCATAGTATCGGCTATAAAATCATTTCCTATTCCCTCTATATCATAATCAGCATGCTCTCCTCCGCCGATTATCGAGCCATATGGATCAGCGAGCACTCCCTGAATATCAGGTCTTTGCTCCTTCAGATACTTCATAACACCTGAAAATGTACCACCGCTTCCTGCACCTGCAACGAAATAATCAACCTTACCGTCAAGTTGTCTATATATCTCCGGTCCTGTTGTCTCATAGTGAGATAGCGGATTAGCAGGATTGTCAAACTGTTTCAGAGAGATAGCTCCGGGTATGGTTTTTATGATTTCCTCAGCCTTCCTGTCAGCCCCAAGCATTCCTTCTGCTCTTGGCGTATGAACAATCTCTGCGCCGAGTGCCGCCATGATTCTCTGCTTCTCCATAGAGAACTTCTCCGGCACAGCAAATATGATCCTATATCCCTTATTAAGTGCTGCAACGGCTATTCCTATTCCTGTGTTTCCTGCAGTTGCGTCAACGATGGTACCGCCCTCCTTTAGGACTCCCCTCTCCTCTGCATCACGTATCATATAGTCTCCAACCCTGTCCTTTACACTGCCTGCAGGATTCATAAGCTCCAGCTTTACATATACATTTACCCTGGGCTTTACGCCCATATGATTTATTTTAAGGATAGGCGTATTACCTATCATTTCCTGAACACTGTTATATACTTCCATTTCCGTATCCTTTCTTCTCTATGCCGTGATCGCCTGCTCCAGGTCGGCGATGATATCATCTACATCTTCTATTCCTACAGATAGTCTGATCAGCTCATCCGTGATCCCCACTTCCTCTCTTATCTCCTTCGGAATGGCTGCATGTGTCATAGTTGCCGGATGGCACAAAAGTGACTCCACACCTCCGAGACTCTCTGCCAGAGTAACCAGCTTGGTACTCTTAAAAAACTTCTTGTAGTCATATTCCTTCTTTAGCGTAAATGATATCATCGCACCCGGACCGTCAGCCTGCTTCTTCTGAACCTCATATCCGGGGTCAGATTCAAGGCCCGGATAGTAAACCTTGTCTACGTATCCGCTTTCTGCAAGCCAACCTGCAATCTTTTTCGCATTTTCGACATGTCTGTCCATTCTGACTCCCAGAGTCTTGATACCTCTTATCATCAGGTAGCTGTCCCAAGGTCCGAGTATTCCGCCTATCGCATTCTGCAGATAATAAAGTCTGTCAGCCAGCTTCTTGTCATTTACAACTACAAAACCTGATACCACATCACTATGTCCTCCGAGGTACTTTGTTCCGCTGTGGATGACTATATCTGCTCCTAGTTCTATAGGTCTCTGTAGATAAGGTGTCATAAATGTATTGTCGACGATCAGCAGTCTACCGCTCTCCTTTGCCACCCTCGAAACAGCCTCTATATCCGTAACAGTAAGTAGAGGATTTGCTGGGCTCTCAACATATATGGCCTTCACATCATCGTCCAGAGCTTGCTTTACTGCCTCTAGGTCAGAGGTATCAACTATCTTGTAGGTTATATTAAAGTTATTAAAAACATTATCCAGAATTCGGAAGGTTCCTCCATAGATATTGTCAGACACGATCAGCTTGTCTCCTGTTTTGAAAAGTGAGAGAACAGTTGATATAGCCGCAAGTCCTGATGCAAATGCGAGACCATACTCTCCCTTCTCCAGATCAGCAACAAGTTTCTCGAGTGCGGCTCTGGTCGGATTTCCCGTTCTTGAATACTCCCAGCCCCCTCTGGTCTGACCCAGCCCATCCTGCTTATAGGTCGAGGTCTGATAAACAGGAACATTTACAGCCCCCGTAGTTTCATCTCCATCGATTCCTCCGTGAATTAAAAGTGAATTGATTTTAAGTGACATTTTTTCTTCCTCCTAGAATTTTTTGCAAAATAAAAACGAAGCAAAATTCTTGCTTCGTTAAGTCTCTTAGGCACGGCATAATACCGCTTTTATTTAGTCTCTAAAGGATCCTCAAACATACGAAACAAGCCATTATGAATATTCATTCACAACAGCAACAACAGTTTCTTCTGAATGTCTGAACTGATCCTTTCATAGTTTCTCCTTAACTTCCTTTTCTTATTTACCTACCAAGTTGATAGGTTTTACGATGTATAGATTAGCACCCACTTAATATCTTGTCAAGAGATTTTATAAATTTCTTGATTGAAAGGCTTTTTTCAATTAACATTAAACTATGAATACAGATATCAAAACCATTATAAAATCTAAATTTCCGGAAAACTACAAAGCGGGACATGTATTCAAGGATCTCATATCGGGCTTCATAGTAGCACTTGTCTCCATACCCATCTCGATGGGGTACGCACAGATAGCCGGACTGCCTATGATCTACGGGCTATACGGCTCTCTTTTTCCTATACTTATTTTCGGAATCTTCACAACCTCTTATGATTTTGTATTCGGAGTTGATGCTGCACCTGCAGCACTGACAGGTGGAACTCTAGCCTCACTCGGTATTATGTCCGGTTCAAAGGAGGCTATGCTGACCGTCCCTGTTCTGACTGTGCTTATAGGTCTATGGCTTCTTCTATTCTACTTCCTGAAGGCCGGCCGTGCAGTAAAATATATATCTGTACCTGTTATGGGAGGCTTCATCACCGGCATATGTCTGGAGATAATCCTTATGCAGTTTTCAAAGCTGATGGGCGGAAGCGCAGGAACAGGCGAGCTTCCTGATCTGCTGCTCCATATATTTAATCAGCTGAAGTCCTTCCACACACTTTCATTTATCCTCGGAATATCCACGGTAATCATAATACTTTTATTTAGAAAGCTCTTACCCAAGCTTCCTATGTCCGTTATCATGCTGATAATAGGCGGCATACTTAGCCAGTGGCTTGAACTCGAAAAAAAAGGCGTTAAGCTTCTTCCTGAAGCTAGAAGCGGACTTCCGGTACCAAAACTTTTACATATCAATTTTCATATACTTCCTGATCTTGCATTCTCAGCACTTACCATATCACTTGTCATTATGTCTGAAACGATCCTAGCATCCAGGTCAAATGCGATCAAGGACGGTTATGATCTCGATACCAATCGCGAAGTGCTCGGCTATTCGCTTGCCAACATAACCTCAGGTGTATTTGGAAGCTGCCCTGTAAATGCAAGTGTTTCCCGTACATCAATCGTCAGACAGTTCGGTGGTCATTCACAGCTGATGAGTGTGGCAGCCTCAATCACTATGGCTATAATACTTATCTTTTTCACCGGATATATACCATACCTTCCCGTTCCGATTCTGACCGGAATCATCGTTGCTGCTCTTCTGTCAGCATGTGAATTCAGTCTGCTGAGAAGACTTATTAAAAACAGCAGGTCCGACATGATCATATTTATCTCAGCTATGCTGGGGGTACTTTTCTTCGGAACGGTTTACGGAGTTGTAGTCGGAGTTATCCTCTCCTTCTTCGCTGTGATCAGACAGGCAGTTTCTCCACAAAGAACCTATGTCGGAATCCGTGAAGGTCACGAGGGCTTCTACTCTCTGAGAGCTCACGGAGATGCTCGGCCTATACAGGGAACTGTTATATATCGTTTTGGAGGAAATCTGTTTTTTGCGAATATAGATACATTTGTAAATGATATAGAGGATGCAATAGATGAAAATACCAGAGTCGTGATTATATATGCAAGCGGAATTAACAACATAGATCTGACCGCCACAGACAGAGTGATGGCATTAAATAAGAGTCTCAGAAAACGCGGAATACTCTTCTTTGTCACTCATAATGACGGAGTCGTTAATAAAGAGCTGATAAGCTACGGTGCTGAGGAGCTTATTAGCTCAGGAGTTATCCGTAAGGACGAAGAAGAGGTCTTCGATTTTATCAAGTTGAAGCCGCCCTACCCACTAGCCGAAACTAATCCGTATCATATAGACGAATAAAAAAATGAGTCAACAAAGTAATTTGTTGACTCACTTATTATTCAGACTAAAATACCGAAAGTATCTTTCGAACGATTATTATATTCAGACCTGCGAGCAGGATTCCTGCCATGACACCGCCGCTGTCAATCAGAATATCCCTGAACTGACAAGCCCGCCCCAGTCCTACGAACAGCTGATGCAATTCATCACTCACGGCATATAGCGTGCCTATCAAAAACGGGATCAGTACCTTCTGCTTCTTGGGTCTCTTTTTCTCATAGAACACTCCTGTAAGCAAGATTCCGAGCATCATATATTCCAGAAAATGTGCTGTCTTCCGAATAGGAAAATCAAGCTTGGCTGCATATCTCTCCTGCGCATCCGGTGACCAGTCCTGGAAATCATACTCAATCATATAGCCGATGAATTTTCCGATCTTGTGACTCTCTTTTGTTGATGTATCAGCATTCTGCGATGAGAAATAAAAAATCATAGCCATGCAAAGCAGCGTCAGAAATACAAATATCGTTTTTCTTATATTCAATTTGTCGTCTTTTTTAAATATATAATCAATCATAGTGTCTAGAATACCACAAAATTGATTTGAATAAAACATAAAATATTTTATAATATCTGTGAACATGACTACAGAAAGGAAAAATCATGAAGATAGATATACTATGTGTCGGAAAAATCAAAGAAAGCTTCTACAGGGACGCAATCGCTGAGTACAGTAAACGCCTAAGCCGCTACTCCTCTTTGGATATAATTGAGGTAGCTGACGAGAAAACTCCTGATAAAGCAAGTGATGCAGTTACTGATATGATACTTCAGAAGGAGGCAGAACGACTGGGCAGATACTTACCGGACAGCTCAGGAATCGGAACTGATACATATATAATAACTCTCGAGATTAATGGTAAAAAAATGACCAGCGAAAAACTCGCTGATCATATAAATAGTCTCGGAATAGATGGAATAAGCCATATCATATTTGTAATCGGAGGTTCACTTGGTTTACATAACTCCATTACCTCAAAGGCTGATTTTCATCTGAGTTTCTCAGATATGACATTTCCTCATCAGCTGATGAGAGTCATACTGCTGGAGCAGATCTACCGCTCCTATCGGATAATCAATAACGAACCATATCATAAGTAAATGACTTATTTATTATAAGCCTTGTCACTGTACTTACTCAGTTGATCGATATAGAGCTGACCGAGTTCGGATATCTTCGAATCCTTTCTCTTTATATAACCAATACGCATCTTCTCACTCTCTTTAAGAGGTATGGCAGCATAGCCGGAACCATTCAGATCCTCACTGATAATACCGGAGCAAAGTGTGTAGCCATTCAGTCCGACCATGAGATTCAGCATGGTCGCACGATCATTGCCCTTGATTATTTTATCATAATCATAGGTGCTGAGCTGCTCTTCCGCCAGGAAAAGAGAACCGGATTTACCCTGATCAAATGAAAGAACAGGATAATCCCTGAGCTCTTCAATCGATAGCTCCTTCTTTTTCGACAGGGGATGTCTGTCGCTCAGATAGACAAATGTATCACAGGTGAAAAGCTCTCTGAAGGAAAGTGAATTCGCACTTAGAAGCTTCTTTATAACCTTCTCATTAAAATCATTTATATAAAGAATTCCCAGCTCCGACTTGAAGTTTTTTACATTTTCTATAACCTCATCCGTTCTGGTTTCATAAACAGCAAACTCAAACTTCTCCATACCGTACTGTTTTACTACTTCAACAAAAGCTTCCACGGCGAAGGAATAATGCTGCATAGATACGCTGAATTTCTGCCTGCTCTTCTTCCCCAGGTAATGGTCTGAAAGCAGATCGAACTGATCATTCACCTGTCTGGCATAGCCTAGGAATTCTTCTCCTTCTGAACTGATTATCATTCCCTTGGTGGATCTGATGAATATCTCAAAGCCCAGTTCATTTTCCAGTTCCTTAATGGCACCCGAAAGACTCGGCTGTGATATAAAAAGTTTCTTCGCCGCCTCATTCATAGAACCACTATCTGCTATCTCTATCGCATATTTTAATTGCTGTAATGTCATATCTTCATCCTTTAAAGCTGCCTTTTATCTGACAGCTGCATAATCCTTTATAATCTCTGTTATTGATTTTCCGGACTTCTTCGCTCTCACAAAATCTATGGCAGGATTGACAGATCCTTGGTCTTCTTCTTAAGTCCAGCATGAAATGCAGCCGAAGCCATTACATCACGTACAGGCTGTTCGAACACATTTCATTCGAGAAGTATTCACCCTTTACTCTGTCAGACTTAAAATAATCATCAACGTTGTGAGGATTCAGTCCATGTAAACTATATTTCCACAAATAGTCCCTGCTTGCAAGATATTTTTTGTTCTCGTCTATCTTAAATGCAGAATTTGCCAGAATAACAGCCTTCATAGGTTCAAGCTTAGTAAATGTATTCAACGTTTCTTTATATAATCTGTTATAAGGTTCAAACCATCCATATATTTTATATCCTTTACCTATACTACTTACCGGGCATTGTTTACTTTGACGATGATACCATCTATTTACCTACTATGTCAATAGGTTTATAACGGTAATAATAAGTCAGTGGGGACGGTTCTCATTTGCTTCATAGAGAACCATCCCCACTGACTTATTATTCTTTATTCTCTTCCGTCCCAGCAATATGTGCAGAGGTTTTCTTTGTCAATTCCCGTAGCTGCTATCATATCGTCCAGACGATTGTACTTAAGTGATGTGAAGTTCAGCTTCTGTCTGATCTTCTCAAGCATCAGATGGTATCTGTCGGAATCAGGATTAGCATAATCATCAAGTACAGTTCTCTCGACCTGCTCTCCCTCTTCTTCTGCGATAACCTGTCTGGCTATAAGCTCCATATCACTGTTTGATCTGGAGAAGTTTATGTACTTACATCCAAACAGAAGTGGTGGACAGGCAGGTCTGATGTGAACCTCCTTCGCACCGCTGTCATATAGAAATTCTGTAGTCTCACGAAGCTGTGTTCCTCTGACTATGGAATCATCTATAAGGAGCAGCTTCTTACCCTCTATCAGTTCATGTACAGGTATCAGCTTCATCTTAGCTATAAGATTACGCTTATCCTGATGAGTCGGCATAAATGAACGTGGCCATGTCGGTGTATACTTTACGAATGGTCTGGAGAATGGTACTCCTGATTCATTTGCATATCCCATGGCATGTGCAGTTCCTGAATCCGGAACTCCGGCAACCGCATCTATCTCTTCTTTAGTGAATCCATCTCTTTTTGCCAGAGATGCTCCACAGTTATATCTCATCTCCTCAACAGATACTCCCTCGTATCTTGATGACGGATATCCATAATAAACCCAGAGGAAGGTACATATCCTTAGATCTTGTCCGGGCTTAACCATACAGGTCACTGCCTCAGGAGTCATAACATCTATTTCTCCGGGGCCAAGTTCCTTGAAATCTTTATATCCCAGGTTCAGGTAAGAGAATGACTCAAAAGCTGCGCAGAAGCCTTCATCCTCCTTATATCCGACCACAACCGGAGTACGACCGAATCTGTCTCTTGCCAGATATACTGCATCCTGAGTAAGCAGCAGTATCGTCATTGACCCGTCTATGGATTCCTGAGCATACTTAATTCCTTCAATGATGTTATCCTTTTGGTTAATAAGTGCAGCTGTAAGCTCCGTCTTATTAACCTCTCCGGTGCTCATCATCTGAAAATGTGATCCACCGTTTTTAAATACATTTGCAATAAGCTCATCGGTGTTATTAACCTTTCCGACGCAGACTATGGCATATGTTCCGTGATGAGAACGAACAAGTAGTGGCTGAGGATCATAATCGGATATACAACCTATACCGAGGTTACCCTCCATCTCATGTACGTCTCCGCTAAACTTACTTCTGAACGGTGCATTCTCGATATTATGAATAGCTCTGTTAAAGCCCTCTCTTCCGTGAACCACCATTCCGGCTCTTCTCGTACCGAGATGTGAATGGTAGTCTGTACCATAGAACAGGTCAAATACTGAATCACCCTTTAATGCTGTTGCAAAAAATCCACCCATTTTTAAACTCCTGTTTTATCATTTGCCGGCCGCAACTATAGCGTCAGCCAGTGCTTCTATGTTTGGAATATCGCTGTCCTTTACAGTACTCTTTATTGTAACTACAGGATCCAGCAGCTGAACATCCTTCCAGCCCTCAATTATTCCCTTTGCGGTTCTTGCTGCACTTGGAGCCCATGAACCGTTCTCAAGGATAAATACCTTACGGTTCTGGTAGGTCTTGACTGTCAGATGATTCAGGAAATCAAACATCGGAAGGAAGATACCGCCGTCATAGCTGGATGAGCAGATGACCATACGGTCATATCTGAAAGCATCCTCTACGCACTCTGCCATATCCTCTCTGCAGATATCGGAAATCGCAACCTTCTCACCCTTAGCCTCGAGCTTCTCTGCAAGAAGCTTTGCTGCCTTGGCTGTATTTCCATGGATTGAAGCATAAGCAACAAATACACCATGGGACTCAGCCTCATAGCTGCTCCATGTATTATATGTATCAAGATAGTAGCTGAGCTCGTCGCCCGGCATAGGAAGTACCGGTCCGTGAAGTGGAAGTATCTTCTCTATCTCAAGTGCTGAAGCCTTCTTCAGAAGAGTCTGTACAGGAGTACCGTACTTTCCGACTATCCCGAAATAATATCTCCTTGCTTCGCATGCCCATCCTTCAGGATCATCGAAATCAAGTGCACCGAATTTGCCAAATGCATCCGCTGAGAAGAACAGCTTCTCGCTCTGCTCATAGGTCATCATAACCTCCGGCCAGTGTATCATCGGAGCAAGAATAAACTGAAGTGTGTGAGTACCGAGAGACAGTGTGTCGCCCTCCTTAACTTCAATCTTTCTGTCATTGACACCGAGACTGTCTATATCAAAGAACTGTCCCAGCATAACAAATGTTTTCGCGTTTCCCACTATCTGAGCATCAGGGAATTCCTTCACTGCTGCTGCAAAGCTACCTGAATGATCAGGCTCTATATGCTGAACGATTATATAATCAAGTGTACGACCACCAAGCGCTTCTTTTACATTTGCAAGCCACTCATCAGTTTTACTGGCATCGACTGTATCGAATACGCAGGTCTTCTCATCAAGCACTACATATGAGTTATATGCCATTCCTTCAGGAACGATATACTGGCTCTCAAAAAGATCTAAATCATGATCATCTACACCAACATACTTAATCGCATCGGATATACTAGTAACCATGTTTATGTCCTCCTATCCTTAAAAGTGTACGATACTACTCTACTATATATTCACTACTGGGTGCAACTAAAAATATTTGCTATTTTTTATGAATTTTTGTCTATTTTGATGGGCATTATTTTATGTCAACTACAGTGTAATCCTTGTCCTGAACAGCCTGCTTTAACACCTCATCAGATACGTCACTTTCCAGCTTAACAACTGCTGTTCCTTTCTTGTGACTTACCTTGACTCCTGACACACCTTCAATTGCTTCAAGAGCCTTCTGAACAGTTGCCTCACAATGCTCACACATCATTCCTTCGATAGTCATGGTTTTCTTCATACCGCTTCCTCCCTTTTTGTTTTCTTCTATCTCATTTCTTATATCATCTATCTTATCCGTAAGTCTCTGTCTGAAAGCCTTATCAATCAGAGCTTTCGACGCCCTGTCATGACTCGCATCATGTATACGCACTCTGTTAAGTCTAAGCGCATTCATACATACAAAGAAGCTTGACAACGCCATAGCTGCCGCTCCATACATAGGCTTCATGGCTACCCCGTAAAGCCCCATGGCAAGAGGTATACACAGAGCATTATAGAAAAATGCCCAAAACAGATTCTGATGAATATTCCTTATAGTAGCTCTGCTCATACGAATAGCTGCCGCCGTATCTCTTATGGAATTCCTCATCAGTACAACATCAGCTGCATCCACAGCCACATCAGTTCCCGCACCTATTGCAAAGCCTGTATCGGCTCTTGTAAGTGCTACTGCATCATTGATACCATCTCCTACCATCGCAACCTTTAGAGTCTTCTTGTCAGTTAACATAACTTCTTTAAGGGAGGCTATCACTTCATCCTTATCATCCGGCATAACCTCTGCAATCACACTATTTACGCCAGACTGACGTGCTACAGCCTCTGCCGTACCCACATTATCTCCGGTTAACATAACTGTATAGATTCCCATTCCCTTCAGCTCGTTTATAGCTTCTTCGCTGTCCTCTTTAATCCTGTCTGCTACAGCTATAAGTCCCAGATATCTGTCAGAGAGCATAAACAAAAGCGGAGTTTTACCTTCTGATGTAAGTCGCGTTATCTCTTCTGACCTTACAGATACTTTATCTCCAAAACGATTCATTATAAAGCCATAGCTTCCGCCGACTGCCTCGTAGCTTGCGTCACCTGTCTCTATCTCTCCTCTCACGCCTGCCCCGGGCAGTGTTTCAAAATTCTTAACCTTATAGGAAGAAGCTTGGTCACCGACATATTCCACGACAGCTTTCGCCAGAGGATGTTCCGACAGCTTCTCGAGACTATAGGCTGCAGACAAAAGCTCTTCTTCAGCTACGCCCTCTGCAGGACAAATATCTGTAACACCGGGCTCTCCCTTTGTTATGGTTCCTGTCTTATCAAGTACTACTACACCTACTCTTCCCGCGCTCTCCAACGCCTCTGCAGTTTTATAGAGTACAGCGTTTTTAGCGCCCATTCCATTTCCGACCATAATTGCAACCGGTGTTGCGAGTCCGAGTGCACACGGACAGCTGATAACCAGAACTGAGATTCCTCTCGCAATTGAATAAGCGACAGTCTGACCTGCTATCATCCATCCTGCAAATGTAAGAACAGCCAGTAGTATAACAACAGGAACAAAAACAGCCGAGACCTTATCAGCTATCCTTGCAAGTGGAGCCTTGGTAGTTGCCGCATCCTCAACCATCTTAATTATCTGTGAAAGTGTCGTATCCTCTCCCACTCTCGTCGCCTTACAGCTGAGGAAACCGTTGCTGTTTATTGTACCTGCTGATATGCTATCCCCTGCAGCTTTATCAACAGGTATACTCTCACCTGTAAGTGCAGCTTCATTTACTGCAGATACACCTTCCAAAACCACTCCGTCAACCGGTACTATATCACCGGCGCGAAGTAAATATATATCACCTATCTGAACCTCCTGGACAGGTATAGTCTGTTCCTTACCCTCACGCAGAACTGTAGCCTCCTTAGGTGATAGTCTGAGCAGACTCTTCAGTGCATCTGTAGTTCTTCCCTTCGATTTAGCTTCAAGGAGCTTTCCCACTGTGATCAGCGTAGGAATCATAGCCGCCGACTCGAAATAAAGATTCATCATATGTGAGTGAACTGCTGCCATATCCCCTGCTCGATATGCTCTGAACATGAGAATCAAAACAGCTAAGCTATATCCAAAGGATGCTGTACTTCCCAATGCCACCAGGGTATCCATATTCGGAGCACCACTGAAAAGCGTCCTGAAGCCACTTGTAAAAAACCTCTTATTTATCACCATAACGATAATCGCAAGTACCATTTCCGTCACTGCAATTACCAGATGATCATCCATAAATGAAAAAACGGGCCATCCCCACATAGTATGCCCCATAGACAGATACATCAGACATACAAGCACCGCGCAGGAGCTTATAAGTCTGCGTACCAAAATCGGACTCTCCTTATCCTTTAGAGAGTTCTCTATATCTGATTTATCACCAGAGCTATCTCGTCCAAACACAGACGCTCCATAGCCTGCTTTTTCAACTGCTTCTATTATTTCCTCATCACTTGCCGTACCCTCAACTCCCATAGAGTTGGTAAGTAGGCTCACAGCACAGGACTCCACACCTTCCAGTCCCGAAACCGCTTTCTCTACTCTGGCCTGACATGCTGCACAGCTCATTCCGGTTATTTCGTACTTTCTCATTTTCCCATCCTTGAATAGTTAAATATATCTAACTCATTATAGCATAATATATCAAAAATGACAAAGCAGTCAGAAGTCTTTTTTCAGAAGCTTGAAAGAATATGCTCCGACTGAAACACCCTCTGCCGGCATGGTCTCACCGGAAATCAGTTCGTAATAATCACCGTCGTTTTCATTTATCCAGGCTGTTCTGTCTGTATCAGAGAAGTTGAATACTGCTATCAGCTTCTGTCCATCAAAGTAACGACCAAGTGCCAGCGTTCCGCCATCCCATGTATCCATGGTCCAGCGATCTGCAAACGTATTAAACACCTTCAGCTCCTGCCTGAAACGCTCTAGTTTACATAATATCTCGTGAACCTCAGGAAGGAGATTTTCATCTCTCTCACATATAACAGGCATCCCACATTTGAATATAAGAAAAGCGTATATTAGTACGTACTTTTTCTTAGCAATATCCAGCGCATCACCATCAGATTCTTCTATCGCCTGAAGGATTCCCGTCATAGCAGGTGCACTGCCCAGCCGTCCTTTATAGTATTCCGCGAGAAACTCCTTATGCGACCTCTCTCCTATAGCTTCCTCTGCAAGAAGGCCATAATCCAGATTCCACCTGATGGGGTCACTTACGAGAGATACATTTGAATATATAAGCTCTTTGGGCTGCTGACATACCATATCCATATGAGACTTTATAAGCCTGCAGTTCTGTACTGCCAGAGTGTGCCATATGATATCAGCCGCTCTGCCGTCACATACTATATGTCCCTGATAAGAGCTTTCGGTCCATAGAAGTACGCCCGGACAAACTATATCGAAGGCCAGTCTGTATAGCCTGATAACCTTATCTGACTTATCATGATTAACACATCCACTCTCCAGATCCTTCCATACATACTTATCATCATGTATCCTAAAAACATCTACGCCGTTATTTGCAAGAAACAGCAGGTTGCGTATCATCTTGTTCAACACCATGGGATTTTTATAATTCATATCCCAGGAATGTTTATTGTTAGTAGTAAGTACATACTCCTTCTTATCTGGAAGGTAGGTGAACGCACCCCTCAATCTGTCATCAAACTCCTGTTCCAGCAGATCATCGTAGCTGTTGGCAATGTCTCCATTATCTGTTATCACATATCTGCTCTTATAAACAGGATCATCAATAAGAGTTTTCTTTACCCACTTATGATTATCTGCAGTATAGCTGATATTTACATCTATGCAGAGCTTCATCCCTTTCCTATGACATGAAGTCGAAAGAGAAAGCAGATCTGACATACTTCCGTACTGTGACTGAAGCTTCCTGTAATCAGTTATTGCACCTGAATCCATAAGCTTCTTGGAATTACTGAGAATAAAACCGAGGTCCAGTACATTATAACCATTTTTATGGTAATACCCCAGCTCACTTTGGACATCATGAAGATTCCGGACGTCGCTCTCCATATGGAGTTCGAGTCCGGAAAGAACTTTATCCAGATACCTGTTGGGAGCTTTATCTCTTTTTATATCCAGATTCTTCAGTGCTTCCGGTCTTTTATCATAATACTTTTCAAGCCTCTCACAAAACTCACTGAAGCATTCCTCATCATCATAAAGCTCACTATATAAAGTTTTCATCTCATCATAACATGCAAAAAATCTTTTTCTGAAAACCTTATCCATATATCTACCTATTTATGCAAGTACACGCAGTACATCATGTATAACAAACATCTCTATGCGCGTTACATCTCCGACATATTCCCCATCAGCATGAAGCACCATCGGAAGCTCAGATTCAAAAACCATTCCCTCCAGATCCTTAAGCATAAAGCCTTTTTTCTTGCCATGCTTTCCTCTGCAAAGAGTCGGAAGCAGGAAGAAGGTTTTCCACTTTGGAATACCGGAAACTGCACATATGGACAGCTTACCATCATCCAGCTTCGCCCCGGGATTCATAGGTACACCACCGCCCTCCGCAGGACAGTTCATAGAAGCCAGGAATATGAGATCATCAAGCTTCAGCTCCTCATCATCCTTTGTCAGATCATCCATCATCTTGACCTTTACCTTGTAGGTCTTCATCTTAAATAGAGTTGTTATGGTCAGGATGATATAAGACAGATTCCCCAGCTTGAGTTTATTAAGACCATTCTTAATCTTGGAATTCTGATTCTTCTTGCATACTATAGCATCCAGACCGATTCCGGAGCTAATGAGAAATCTTCTTCTTACATCTGAATCAGTAATAACCTCACCGACATCTATCCTTCTGCCCTTATCAGCACTGAGTATTACATCCAGTGCCTTCTCAGGATCCTTCGGCATATTTATACCCCTGGCAAAATCATTTCCCGAGCCTGTGGGAATAATGCCGAAGCTCACCCTGTCAAAATCCTTAATTCCATTTACGGCCTCGTTGATGGTTCCGTCTCCGCCTACAACGATCATACGGATATCATCATCCTCGAGAGTGGATATGCGTTCAGCCAGATGGCGTGCATGCCCTGCCTTCTTCGTGACATAGGCCTTGTATTCTATGTTCTTCTTCTTGAGAAGGAAATTAACCTTATCCCAGGTACGCTTCGCATTTCCACTTCCACCATAATAGTTTACTATAAAATAATACATATAGTTTAGTTCCTCCAAAAGGCCGGCTTACTTATAAAGTTCGAGATTATAGATCTTGCCGAGCTCCATCAGATATTCAGATATATTATCAAAAGCATATGTCAGTCCTTCTGTAATAAATACATCCGGAAGCCTGCCATCTTCCTTGTAAAACTCAGGGAATATACTCGTGAGCTCTACAAGTGCTGTAGTAGACTCCTCATATACAAAATCCTTAAGAACTTTCTCAAACTTGAGGACGAGATCATAATACTTTGAGTTTCTTACTGCTCTGTTACCTCGGATTATTTTATGATAATACTTTACTCCTTCTGCATAACCCTTCTTGGCAGAGTATTCCTCCACTGCCTTTCCTATATCAAACTTCTGAAGTTCGTTAGCCATTTTTAGTCTGCTCCTTTCACCTTAGTATAATTATCCTAAAATATTATTATGATGCTATTTTTCAGCACCATTAAAAATGTTTAACAATTGTCAGATGGTTCTGGCCATCCTTATATTCATAGAACATATCATCCATACTCTTCTTCACCATAAAGATTCCCAGGCCACCTATCTGTCTCTTTTCTGCAGACAGAGTAACGTCAGGATCCTTCTTTTTAAGAGGATCATACGGACTTCCACTGTCAATAAATGAAACTATAACCCCCTTAGGTTCATCCTGAGGTTCAACCCTTATTATAGCATCGCCCTCTCCATCTCCGTAAGCATAACTAGCTATATTAACGAATAATTCCTCAACTGCCACATCAAGCTGCATCATTACTCGTGGCGGGCAGTCCATTGCCTCGACGTTTTCATTTATAAACTTAATCACATCATCAAGTTTATCCTTTTTTGCTGCGAATCTAAGTTCCATAACTTCTCCATCTTTCTTTGACTTATTATGTTCTATATCTGTTCCTGCTTCCTTTTTTCCATCTTTACCATAATATATAAACGACATCATGGTAGTATCATCAAACTGTTCAGCGCCTGCAACAAATTCATCTATAGACTGATTTACATTATTAAGCACTTCCTCCGGCTCAGCATCCGGATTCTTGTTAAGTGCCGCAAGCATTCTTTCAGAACCCATAAGCTCATCATTTGAATTCGTTGACTCAGGTACTCCGTCTGTATAAACAAATATACTATCACCCGGATTAAGATGGAATTCATGCTCTCTGAATTTCATCCCCTCCATTACTGCAACAGCCGGAGAATGCTTGTATATAACAAACTCATAATTTCCGCCTGCTCTTCTGAGTACCGGATGCTCATGACCAGCATTTACCGCTATTCCATCTCCGGTCTCCAGGTCGATGACAGCCATCCAAACTGTTACAAAAAGTTCTGCATCATTCCCTTCACACAGCTGTTCATTTGCATAAGCAAGTATCTCTGAAGGAGATCCTCCCATATAAGCCTTGTTCTTTATGAGTGTTTTTGCAATTACCATAAAGAGCGCCGCCGGAACTCCCTTTCCGGATACGTCTGCCATAACCAGAACTAAGTGTTTTCCGTCTATCATGAAGAAATCATAGAAGTCGCCACCAACCTCTTTAGCCGGATTCATAGAAGCATATAGATCAAAATCACATCTCTCAGGGAACGGCGGGAAGATTCTCGGCAGCATATCGGCCTGTATCTGTGTTGCTACATTCAGCTCTGCTCCTATCCTCTCCTTCTCAGATGTAACCCGAGTCAGATTCTCCATATACTCTATTATATTTCTCTGCATCTTATTTGTCGACTGATATAGTAGTTCTATTTCATCTCCGGTATTAATATTCAGTTCTTTTATAGAATTCTTATCATATTCGTCGCTGTTTGCAAATCTGTCTACCTCTTCGGTAAGCTCCTCCAGAGGCGATGCAACTCTACGTTTAACATATTTGATTACAAACAAGATTATCAGTACAACAAATACAGCTGAAAGGATTATCTCAACTACCACGAAAATGGCAATAGATGAAACAATATCCATTACACTTATATCCACAAAAACAACGGCAACAGGTTTTCCATCGGAATTATATATCGGATATCCACCGGTCGACAGCCATCCATATGATCCATTCGTTATTATAGGAGAAACCTTTGCATTTGAATTAACTCCATTTGTTCTGAACTCATCCATAAGAACAGATTCATACCCCAGTGCACCGAGGAGATTTTCGGAATCCACCAGATCCATACTTACATTACCCTTGATATAACTGATATAGATAAACTCTGCTCCCATAGTATCCTTGGTATGTTCCAGGACCATAGCGAGCTGAGTTATCCCATCCGTATAATTATTAAAATCGAGCCATCTCCTTGCTGCTTCCTCCCTTTCAGTTCCGGTCGGCATACTCCTTACATGATCAAAGGAAGGCGAACTTAGGTCTTTTCTAAGCTTTTCTATAAAATCTCCATTTATCATACCTGAGCAGAGATTTGCTGTCTGATCAGTTTTTTTGTAATAGATATTAAAGCTAAGCGTGAGTGCTGCAATAACCCCCGCTGTTATAAGTATCAAAACAAGCAACGTCATTCCGATAGAAATGATAAGTGACAGTCTGGTGGATATCTTCTTCACCTTTCTGACCTTTCTGTTATTCAGTTGTATCTTCTTACTTTTTTCAGGCCTGTTGCTCATTTAAATTACCTTTACTGCTATAAACATCCTTATCAGTTTTTCTATCTCTGCTGAATAATACAAATATTACACCCATTATTATAATACTAATTGCTAATATTATCAGTCCTTTTTCTGTTCCGCCAATAAGAATAAGACCAAAAACGAAGGAACCAAGTGACATAGCACCATTTCCGATCAGACTATATAATCCTATACTCTTGTCGTAACCAAAACGCTCCACCTCTTTAAGGTCTGTATAATAACCAGATAAAAGCGGTGTTCCGAAGCTATCTGCAAGCCCTATCAGAACAAGCGCAATGATTAGTGACAGAACTGACATATATGCGGAAACAAGCAGGAAGCTAGCAGCAAAAAGCGATATGCTCAAAAACAGTCCCATAACCTTCTTCTTATTAACAGAGAAATACCTCGTCATTTTACTTCCGATTGTTATAGCACATATACCATTAAGTATATATGAATATCCTATATATGTTTCCGAAAGCCCCCAATTCTCACCGAGGATAGGGAACAGATATGACAGGAAGAATGTGCATATGAAAACAGGCATCAGAAGGAAAAGAAAAAATGTGATAACGCGTCTGCTAAACAAAAATTTAAACAGGCTTATCTCTTTTGTTTCCTTCTTATTCTCTTCTTTTACTTCCTTGTAATCCAAATGAATCAGGTATTTATATGATACAAAAATCAGCGCAATACTGAGCACTGCTGTTATGGCAAAAAGCGTACTATACGGAACCCATTGGATCCAAAAACCACCAAGTACTATAGCTATATTGGAGCCTGAAAGAGATGCTGCATTCTGATGTGCATATCCCACATCCTTTTCTGTTTCCGGAAGTCTGGCAGTCAGAACTTCAACCATAAAGAGTTCAACTCCCCAGCCCATTCCGAGAAGCAGCGAACTAAGAGAAAGGACCCAGATATTCGGGATAATTCTCAGGAATAAACTGCCTGTAAAAAGAAACGAACTCAGGATAACTGTTTTTCTGACACCTAGCTTTCTTACAATCTTTCCACCCAGAGCTCCTGTCAACGCTCCGGAAAAAACTTCAGCGGATATAGGTATCGCCGCCAGTATCTCAGGTGACAAACCGAAGGCTGACATATTTTTCGATATTTTAATAGCATATATCGGAAGTATTGCAGCTGTAAGGTTTGTAAAAAAGTATATCAAAAATACAACAAATCTGTATATCTCAGAAGGAAATTCTCCTTTGTTTCCTCCTTTTCTGAGAAGGTCACTGTATTTTTTCTTACCACGTGTGTAATAAAGCAGCTCCACCACAAGCATATTTATTATCATAGTTACTGCGGCGACGTTAATGATCAGATTTATAAGAATCTTACCATTCTTTTCGTTAATGTTCGTCATATCGGTACCAACCTCGATAATACCGATAGTATTTCCGTTCTTGTCCTTTATAGGACACATAACATATAAGTAACTACCCTGGCTTGTATTACTGCTCAGCCTTTCAAAAAACCCCTTTTCTATAACAGCGTCCATCTCTTCTACAGTGAGTCCAGATGGGTAACCGCAATAGATATCCTCCAATGTATATACAATTGATATCTTATCCCCCCTGATCTTATATACCTCACAATACAGATCATCACTTCTTCCGGACAAGAATATATCTCTTGCAGCAGATCTTACTTCTCTGTATGATTCACCCATAAAATCCGATGGTTTTGAAAGCTCCATAAAAGCATTTGTATCGATCCACTGAGCAAGTGTTGCTGCAGCCAGCTCTTCTCTGGCATATATCTCCTGTAGATACTGCTCGCTGAAGCTTGGGAAAAGTGTACCAAGAAAAAGCACTCCTATCAATACGACACTTACGATAATGGAAAATGCTATTCTGGTAGTCATATCCCTCTTTCTTATAACCTTGATGACGAATACGCTCATTTGAAAAAATATAATCAGAATGACGAAAGCAAGCGATATCCATAACAAGATACATTTGACTACGATCGTATTACTGAGCCTGACTTCATCGAAAAAAGTTCCTTTTCCATCATTCCAGATAACTACACCCTCTTCTGAGACACTGCAGAGTCCACCGGAATCACATGTAAGGACATCCGAAACCATAATATCATCGTAATCATCAGGATATTTGATTCTTGAGACTTCTTTTGTATTCATATCTATGCATATGATGTCATTATTACCAACATCAGCAACATAGATGTTATTAGCATCCGCACATACATCTACAGGAACACTATCCTCTGACTCGTCACTGTTATACAGAAGCTTTCTACCGCCGTCTTCTCCACACTCAAATACCTCACCCCTGTACGTAGAACAATAAATCTTTTCAGTAGCAGGTACATAAGTAGCTCCGAAAATCCACTTACTGGTATCCAAGAAAGGAAAACTCTTTATCAACTGATTATTGTGATTATATACATCCAGTGAATTATGTTCCTTCTTAATGATATATACAGAATCCTCAGTACCTTTAATTCCGGCTAGAGAAACTCTCATGGAATATATAGTCTTTTTCTTTTCATCAAGAGTCTCCTGACGCTTTCCGAAGCTGTTAAGTCTGAGAATCCTCTCGGATTCAATCCTGACACCCTTGTCGTATATAACCTCATATACGTACATATTCTTATCAGGCCCGTCGAGTGCATAGGTTGCAACATCAAATGTACTGTTTCCATTTTTAATTTTGTCAAGCAGTACTCCAGCTTCATTAACTCTGAGAAGTTCCTTACCAGATTTATTGGAAATAAGCATCTCTCCACTTATGTTTCTTGAAGCATATGCAACATCCTTAAACTGGTATGGTTTAAATGGATTAACAAATAGCCATTTCCTGAATAAAAATATGATGGCAACAGCCAGGACAAAAAAGAAAACATTTGTGAGCTTAAAAGCTTTTTTTCTGAAGCCTCTCTTTTTTCCTTTAGCCGACTTATTTTTATAAATCATATATCTATTTTACCTTTAAAAATAATTTGGAATAAAGTGAAAACTCCGGAGCCATATGTTCCTTATATCTTCTCAGATTCTCATGTCCCAGATCCTCTGTGTAGTTTATTATCTCAGCTCCTGACATATATCTCTCAAAGCATTCCCTGAGCAGATATTCATTTATGCCTTTTATTTTATTCTCAGCATTTTTATACTGATATACTCCCATTTTATACTTCTCGGAGACAATTGAAATTCCCTGAGCAACTCCGTCTACTCTTACGAGTATCCCCTGGATGTTAAGCTTATCAAAAGCCTTCACAAGCTTTACCACTACATCCTTCAGACATCCATAGGCGCACTCCTCACAATCACCCATCTTCACACACCAGACTCTTTCCATAAGCTCAGTTACTTCGTCCACCATATCGGGTGTTATCTCGACTGTTTCATAATTATTCTTTCTCTTGAAATACTTATATCTGTATCTGTCGTCCTGTGTATTCATTCCTGCCCAGAAGCTTTCCGGTGTAAATATATAGTCCATCTCCTGACGAAGGTCTATCACTTCTATCTCAGCTCCTGTAGCCTCATAGTATGGACGCATCCAGCTAGAAACATCACGTATGATATATGGAACTCCCAGATACTCCATATCTGATCGAACCATTTCAAATACCTTTGCTATACCTTCATTTGTATACTTTCCCATAAAAGGATATACAAATATCTCACCCGACATAAAGTCGTAGCATATATCCACTAGGAAGCCTTCATACTCCTTGAAATATGTGGGCAGCGTATCCTCCCAGCAGTACAGATTCAGAAAACAGAGATTGGAACTGTAATGCCCATCCAGCATCGAATAATACTTATCAAAAAGTGCTTCGTCATCTAATAATAGCTGTCTGTACCCAAGAGCTTCTATATCATTTTTCAACTTATCATTGGGGGTTATATACTGTTTAGTGTCTGTTTTCATCTTTTCCTCAATTCTTTACCTTCTCCATAATGTACAGCCTGGAAGCAAAGTCCGAGAACAGTCTGGTTCTCTCATTATATCCGGTACCGGCATATGCGGGAAGTAGTTTTATTCCGGCATTCATTATTGCACTTCCGAACATATTCATATCCTCTATATCACCGGACAGCTTGTAAAATCTGGAGATAGTCCTTTGCATTATGGAATTCTGTTTTATATGGATTGGTGAAACTGTGTTGATCAGGTCTCCGAAATCTTCTATATTAACCTTGATCTCTCGGTTGTATATATGATAGAGCTTCTCAGGATCCAGCCCTCTTCCTCTGAAATAGTGGAAGCTGGTATTCGGGGTTGCAAGAAGCTGCACTATTACTCCAATTGCCGTATTACTATTCTTTGAAACAACCGTCCACTCGGTTATATTTCCATCATTATCAGAATATTTGGTATCGCCGGTAAAGCTCCGTCCTCTGTAGAGCTGACCAAACTGCAAAACCTCTCTGTATTTTTTATAGGTTGCTATCTGTTCCCTGATCATCTCTATATCTGTGGCGGATAAGTCTCTCAGATTCAGTTCATATCCGAGACAGCCTACTGCTGCCACATCGAAACGTGTCTCAAGCGGAGTTTTTCTGAGAGTCTGATGATTCGGAACTGAGGATACATGCGAGCCCCATGTGCTCTGAGGATAACCATAGCTGTATCCCGTCTGTATACGTGTTCTTTCAACAGCATCAGTGTTATCACTTGCCCATATCTGGGGGAAGTAACACAGCATGCCGAGATCGAATCTGTTTCCACCTGATGCACAGCCTTCAAAAAGTATATGCGGAAACTTCTTTCTAAGAGCCCTTATTATCTTGTAAAGTCCCACAACATATCTATGGCATATCTCTCCCTGTCTGTCCTTATCAAGTATACTGCTATACATATCAGACATGGTACGATTCATATCCCACTTTACATAGCTGATGTTTGCACTGCTGAAAACATCAGTCATGGCATCTATTATATAATCCTGGACTTCAATCCTGCAGAGATCCAGAATCCTCTGATTCCTTCCTTCACTCTGATCAGATCCGGGTACCTGAATCACCCACTCAGGATGATTACGATAGAGCTCGGAGTTTACATTTACCATCTCCGGCTCAACCCATATACCAAAGTCCATTCCCATCTTGTTTATCTTGTCTGCAATCCCCTTCAGACCTCCGGGAAGTTTCTTTTTATTTACTGTCCAATCTCCGAGTGATGAGCTGTCATCGTTTCTTTCGCCGAACCATCCGTCATCCATAACAAAAAGTTCGATTCCGACATCCTTACCTGCTTTTGCAAGCTTCAGGAGTCCTGTTTCATTTATATCGAAGTATGATGCCTCCCAGCTGTTAAGCAGAACCGGGCGCTCTTTTTTCGCCCACTCGCCACGCACGACATGCTTTCTTACAAAACTGTGCATGTTACAGCTCATTCCATTGAAGCCCTCATCTGAAAATGTCATAACAGCCTCCGGGCTTTCAAAAATCATACCGCTCTCAAGCTGCCAGCTGAAGCCTCTCGGATTTATACCCCAGAGCACTCTGGTTTTTCCAAACTCACTTACCTCGACCAGCTGCACATGGTTTCCACTGTACATGAGGTTGAAGCCATATACGATTCCACTATCCTCGGTGGTATGCTTTGATGACATCATAAAGAAAGGATTTGCAGTATTCGAAGAGGTACCGGTATAGCTGGAATTCATATGTTTACCCGCTATAAGAGGTGTGTCATTTCTCTTCATCTCTCGCGCCCAGGCACCGTTAAATGTAGACATTATATATCCGTTCTCATAAAACTCAAGCTGAGCAGACATAAACCTCCTGAGTCTGACCGGAACATCACTTTCATTTAATATCCTTGCAGTCCTGGTTATAACATTTTCTTCTTCAAAAACATAATAATCAATAAACAGACGCAGGCGATTCTTCTTGTCATACAGGACTATTCCCAGATGTTCAGCCGGACCATCATAATACGAAGAAGGCATATAGGTCTGCTCTTCCTTCTTATCATCAATCACTGTACTTTCGTACACGAAATCAGAGGTTTTACTTCCATCCGAATTTTCAACAACTATAAAGCTCTCCCTGTTGTCACCTTTACCTTCAAATGCAACCTCAAGACACATATCATTCAGCGTCATGTTGGAGTAGTCAGAGCTGTAAACATTGTTGTTTCCGGGCACAAACTCTCTTCTTTCAACAAGTCCGTCGAGACCATCCGAAACCTTGATGCTCTTACCATAGTATAGATGTTCCAGATGACCCGAATCAGTAACCCGAAATACATATGACGTTTTCTTTGTATTTAATACATAGTAATTCCCGCCGTCTATTATCATACCTGTACCTATACGTTCATGTTCTCGAATCCTCTACCACAGAACTTGAGAGTCTTCTCTACTATAACCTCGACATTATCTCCTGCTATTCCGACACTTACTTCATCAGCAAGATTAGCGATTATTGACTTCTCCAGGTCATCTCTCTCCTCTTCAGTACCGGCCGTTCCATAAAGCACATCTGTATAGTTTGACATACTCCACATAAGGTTTGTAGAGGAAGAATATGCTGAAGATCCACCTATACCTGCTGAACTGAAGACCATTTCTGCTGCTGTCCTTTCATCCTTTGGTGACAGCGCTTTCTCATATGCCTCAACTATTTTGCCCAGAACTCCTTTTCTTTTTATGTTTTTACCAGTGGTCGAAACATCTAAGAATTCTTTTCTTTTTTCAGCATACATAAGTGTGTTTGTAGATAGATGCAGATAAACCTTCTTATCTACTCTCTCTACCCAGAAATCAGCTTCCATATCTCCGGATATCTCATTCACGAGACACATGAGTTCTTCTCCGAGAAGCCTGACTCTGCGTTTTTCCTTCTGTCCGCAATCAGCCATAATCTGCTCGATGGAGGCAAGTGCTTCTTCTCTTCCCTTTCCGTTACCATTAACAATAACTACATCTGTCTTCATCTGCTGTATTCCTCCGATTTCATAATACTTCTTTTATTCAGACTGCTGCTTTGATTCAGCAGCTTTATTTCTCTGTGACAGTTCGATTGTAATTTCATCCATCTTCTTTTCAGTAAGAATGAACTTCTTCTTGAAAACAATGACTGCAATGATAAGTCCTATAACCGGAATAATAGTCATCGTCATTCTGAGACCGAATCTGCTGCTATCCGAAACCGTCTTTGAAAAATCAAACTCCTGATTTGCGGTCTCGCCCGCAGCCTCCTTAAGATTCGTTATCGAAAGTGCTATGGATGCTATAAGAGCCGAAATACCCGAACCCAGCTTTACGACAAAGGTCTGCATGGAGAATATGACCGACTCGTCTCTTCTGTTATTCTTCAGATCGCCGTAGTCAACTGTGTTAGCAAGAAAAACCGTAGTAAGTACATTTAGCACACCATTGGCTGAGAATATGAAGAATGCAGGAACAAACAGAACCATAACATTTGACATATTCAGAAATGTAAGTCCAAAGAGAATAACATATCCAGCTACGGCACTCACGAGACATATATAGAATATGCGTATATTTGACTGGAACTTTCTCAGGATCGGATACATCACCATCATCGCAAGTATCTGTATACCACCGCCAAATGTGTTGAACAGCGTGTAGCTGCCCTGCCAGCCAGTTCCTCCGAAATCATACTTGAAAAAATAAATAACAAGATTCGAAGTGGTATATATAGCCATATTTATAAGTACGATTGTAAGAACTATAGTCATAGCCTGATCGTTACTTATAAGAGCCTTGAACATCTGTTTAACGGAAGGCGACTGCATATCTACGGTGGCCTTCTCCTTGATATTCACGCAGGTGATGGTTATAAATACGACAAAGATAACAGCGATAATAAACGCAAACCACTTAAAACCTGCAATCTCTACTTCCTTGGAAGTGGCCTTACTACCGGCTATCAAAGTACCGAGCTTCTTAACTATGATCACAGTGAATATAGTAATCAACGCCGATCCGACTCCGGCACAGGAACGAGCCAACGTCGTCAGACCTTCTCTTTCCCTTCCGGACTTTGTAAATGCCGGTATCATCGACCAGTACGGAATATCCATCATCGTATATGTAACACCCCAGAGTATATATGTTATTGCCGCATATGCCACTAGACCTCCGGGACTCAACGAAGGCGGACACGCAAACATCAGAAACAGTATAGCTGAATTGGTAAGCGTACCTATCATCAGCCATGGTCTGAACTTACCCCACCTCGTTTTCGTTTTTGCAACTACTATTCCCATAATGGGATCATTAAATGCATCAAATACTCTGGCTACCAGAAGTATGATTCCCATCGCTATTGCTTTTACCCCTAAAACATCCTGGAAATAATACAGAACGTAGCTCGCACTAAGCATATAAACCAAGTCTTTTCCTACTGCACCAAGACCATAAGATACTTTTTCTTTAAAACCCAGTTTCATAAGTCCTTCTCCTTATCTGATTTTAAACTCAATCACACTTGATACCCCTTCTGCTGTTTTTATTGTCAGTTTAGCTTTACCCGTTTTGCCGGTGGTCTTAACATATGTACCTCCCATTCCACCGTTCAGAGTTATTAAGCTCGGACCTATAAGCTCGATAGGTCCTGTAGTCTTAAGCGAAAGTGGAGCATTTGAGAACGGAAGGATATTTCCGTTTTCATCCCTGTCAGTTATTCTGACTTCCGCAACATCATATGTATGTCCTTCTACAAGTTCAGTGCTGCTCACATCTACACTAAGCTTATGAGATGTCATCGGTCCTATTGTTACAACCTTGACTATCTCCCCATCCTTTATAGCTTCAAATCTATATTCTGTAGATTTGCTTCCCCAATTTCCAACGTATTTGTTATAGTATGCAACTGCATCATTTTGAGTCAGTCTGTACTTTACACTTATGAATCCGGCCTTCGCAAACATCTTCTTTGACATTCCGTAAAGCCCGACTCTTGCCACCTCGTTCAGAAGAAGCTTTAAATCCTCAGCTTCCTTCTTCGGCATATCAGGCTCTCCCTCAGTTATAGCATCACCTATGTAATCATCAATTCTTATCGGTCCTCTGCCCAGATACCTAAACTCTGAGTCAGCTTGATTATATTCCTTTATGAATCGACCGTTCTTATACATCTTGACACTGTCAGCGTTTGTAAGGATATATACCTCACCTCTGTTACTTCCGGGATGCTCACCTATATCCATGCTGGAGCTTATTTCGAGAACCGGAACCTCAGACTGCTGAATACTGTATACAGCAGCTGCCATTTTAGGATTCCTGAACATATCCATCACTCCGTGATAGCATATCCTGTCTCCGCTTCCGAAATCCTTATGAGTATTATAGTCGAACATACACCATCCAAAGCTGCCGGCTATATCACTCTGCTTTGAAACCTCATTAAGCACACGGGCATGTCTCAGCATATGCTCCATCCTGTGTTCTTCCCAGTCAAAGGCTTTGGTTGGATACATATGTCCATTGTACTCACTAATAAGATACGGCTTGTCAGTATTCGATGTAACATCTGACTTTCTGTCGCAGCCCTTATTTTTACCTGTATGAGAGAAATCATTGTAGGTATAAACATCCTCGAGAAGACTTCCCTTCTTATAGCATCTGACTCCTCCTGTCTGACGACTCGGGTCAAGCTCTCTGCAGAGATTATTTGTTTTGGTATAGAATTCATCATCATCTACTGATTCATTTATACGTACTCCCCATAGCATAATAGACGGATGATTTCTGTACTGTGTAACCATCTCCTTCAGATTTACCAGAGCCTGCTGTTTCCACTCTTCATCTCCGATATGCTGCCAGCCCGGAAACTCTGTAAATACCAGAAGTCCGATTTCATCACATCTGTCAATAAAGCTCTGTGACTGTGGATAATGTGATGTCCTGACTGCATTAAGGCCAAGTTCATTCTTGAGGATATCTGCATCCAGCTTCTGCATGCTTTCCGGCATAGCATATCCCACATACGGATAACTCTGATGACGATTAAGTCCCCTGATCTTGATCTTCCTTCCGTTCAGGAAGAAACCACTTACCTTGAAGGATGCTCTTCTGAAACCGAAGGTCGTGATAACTTCGTCAGCCACCTCTGTACCTTTATCTCTGATAAGCTCAGTCTTCATCTGATATCTGGCAGGACTGTTTATATCCCAAAGCTGAACATCTCCCGTCATGGTTGCCAGTTCATAAACACCTTCCTTTTCACTCTTCAGGTGTTCGATCAGTACATCTGATATAAGACTGAAATCATCCTCTCCCACTTTTCTGATGGACTGGCGTATCCTGTAGCCATGTGCATCTGAACTTAGTGTTATCGAAGAAAGTGTCTGTGAATACTTAACTCTGATCTCGTTGCCTTCTTCATACTTATCTGCAAGCTTAGTGCTTATAAAAACATCCTTGATATGCAGCTTTTCCTTAACGTCTATATATACATCTCTATAGATACCACCATAGGTCATATAGTCTATAACAAAACCAAACGGAGGCACATTCAACGATTCTCTGCTATCACAGCGAACTGCAATTATATTCTTTTCTCCATATACGAGGAAGTCTCCGATGTCTATGGTAAATGCAGTGTAACCACAACTATGTCCCCCGACTTTAACTCCATTTACATAGACGGAAGCTTCATGAGCAACACCCTCAAATGTCAAAAGGATTGACTTATCCTTCCAATAAACAGGAGCCTCGAATTCTTTTCTATATCCACTTACCATCTGATATATACTCTCATCAAAATAATGATAAGGCATATCCTTCACATTATGAGGAATTCTGACATCGATCATCTCTGAAGTATCATATGTATCCTTAGTCATATCCTCACTGAAGCTTTCCTGAAATTTCCAGTCATTATTCAGATAAACTCTATCCATTTCCCTCCTCCTTCTCTTATAACAAGAAGCACTACAATCCCTATCTGGAACAGCAATTTTCTATTTCTCAAATTCAGCCCTATAACGCATAAAAGAAAGCCCATAAGAGCTTTCTTTATGCACTTTTCATATTTTTATTTTTTGTTTTTAATTTTGGATTCCTTACCGCAGTTCTGACATACATATATCATCGCTCCCATTTTTCCGGAAAGGCCTCTGGCCTGTTTTACAGGCTCAAGTCTGTTTGACCCGCATTTCGGGCATTTAACCAGTGCAGCCATATTACCCATATTACCCCCTTCATATCTGGACTAATTATCCAAATAACCGTCACTAAGACATTTATTTACATATTTATATGATACCATCATATACCCTATGTATCAAGGAAAATCCCTTAATAAAATAATAATTTTCCTGTTTTAGCTTAAGTATTTTTATGATATTATGTCTTTAATATATTAATATAAAATGTATCCGAATAAATGGGATACATTCTCTATACAAGGGGGAATAATATGAGTATAACTTTTGAACAGACATTATCAGACATTCTAAATGTATCCGAGCTTATTTACAGAAATATGAGCAGCCCGGACGGCGCTGATCATGCAGATATTTTCAATCTTCTCACAACTCTGGGCAAGGTTCTTGTAGACGCTGACAGAGCAAGTTTCTGGAAATGGGACAAAGCTTCACACACTCTGTGGACTACTGCAGCTACAGGAACAAGCACAATTACCATCCCTGATACGACAGGTCTCGTTGGCAAGGCTCTTGCCGAAGGAAGGGTTATAACAACCAACGATCCTTATAACGATCCTGATTTTAACTCAGATGTCGATAAAAAAACCGGATATGTGACAAAATCAATCCTTACAATGCCGGTTTCAAATATGAACGGAGAGTACATCGGTGCATATCAGGTTATAAATAAACTCAGCGGAGACGGAAAGTTCCACAGAGCAGAGGACTGCCGCAAGCTCTCACTTGCTGCCGTAATATGCGGTCTTGCTCTCGAATCAGATGTATTCCTGGAGGAATCACATACAGACAAGCTGACCAAGCTCAGAAACCGTATGGGCTTCTTCAATGATTTTGACAAGATGTACGACAACATAATAGCTGACCCGAACAGAAAGCTCTCACTCTTCATCTGCGACATAGATAAATTCAAGTCAGTAAATGATACCTATGGCCATAACACAGGTGACGAGGTGCTGAAGCACGTAGCTTCTATCCTCAAGAAAAACACAAGCGCCGGAGACGGAATATACCGTTGGGGCGGCGAGGAATTCATCATGATCATGGTTGATACTGATATGGATGGCTGCGCTGCAAAAGCTGAGAAGATACGTCTCGAGATTGAAGCAAATGACTGTGTAACTGACCAGTACACCGTACATCACACTATGAGCTTCGGTGTAACTGAGTTTGACTCTAAGAAAACAATCGAGCAAAATGTAAGCGACGCCGACGAAAAGCTGTATGCAGCAAAGGAAGGCGGAAGAAACAGAGTTATCAAGTAAAACAAGAGCCCGGCTTTATTGTGCCGGGCTCTTTTCTACACTTGTAACCTCGTAAACCATAACTCCGTTACTTTTTCCTTTAAGTGGTATCTGACCTATCTCATTTACCTCTATTCTGTCCTTTAGTCTTTCATAAAGAACATCACTTATAAGCACCTGTCCCTTCTTAGCATTTGCCTCAAGTCGGGCTGAGGTATTAACCGTATCTCCAATCGCCGTAAAATCCATTCTGAATTCACAGCCGACATTTCCAACGACTGCAGGACCACAGTGTACACCAACACCGAAGCCGACGCTTCTGCCATACTTCTCGAGAAGTTCCTTTTCAAGCGCTTCTCCACCCTTTACGATATCCATGGCAGCACATACTGCCTTATATTCATAGTCATCAAGATCAAAAGGCGAATTGAACACTGCCATCGTCGCATCACCGACAAACTTATCGAGGGTACCGCTGTTATCAAAGATCGACTTTGTTGTAAGACTCAGATATTCGTTAAGAATCTCCACTACCCTCTCAGGTTCCAGAGCCTCTGACATAGTTGTAAAACCGCGGATATCAACAAATAAAACAGCTATATCTCTGTTCTCTCCGCCAAGCTTTATCTCGAAGTCACCCTTCTTGGATATCTCATCAACTATCTGAGGTGCCACATACTTTTTAAAAGCTGTGAGCACTCGTCTCCTCTTTGCATTTTCAAGTATATAATGTATACCGACAGAATATATGAACGAAATTATCAGCATAAGCGGGAGGTAAATGATAAAAAACGATGTTCCCGCTTCGTTGATTTTGACGAGCGAAAATACTTCAACAGCTATAACCAAAACCAATATTATGACTGACTGCCATATCCTGAGCTTTCTGAACAGCAGATGAACAAGCATCGCTGCAAGCGCAAATACCACTCCGAGTACGAGCGGCGATCCATTCACAGCAAATCTTCCTTCCATGAACGACTGGAATATATTGGCATGAATCTCGACTCCATACATCTGAGTATTTCCGCCATTCGGCACGATGAAATCGTCTCGCATTCCTTGTTCATATGCACCGACAAACACAATGCTATCCGAAAAAGCTCTCGGGTCAATCCTGCCCTCCAGCACATCACATAGAGGAATAAGTTCGTAGTCACCGGGCTTTCCTGAGTAATTGATTATAGATCTACCTGTTTTATCAGTCGGTATCTCATTTGGAGCAATACCTTTTTTATTCACATACTCATCGTACATGACCTTTGAGAACATCTGACACTCTTTACCTTCAAAGCTCTGTGTAGGCAGAGTACGTCTCACCGTTCCATCTGAGTCCGGTGATACATTACTGTATCCGGTTTTTACTACAGCATCCAACTCACTATATGGACGTGCTACTTCCTCAATAGGTGTGTATAAAACTCCATTTTCATCTCTTTCACTGCGCTTACTGTAGATAAGCTGATCAACAACAACAACATTATCATACTTCGCTGCAGCTTCAGCAAACAAATGATCACCGTCGTCAATCTGACCCGAGAAAAGGATATCGAAGCCTATAACATAAGGCTTCGATGTCTCATCTGCATTCAGCTTATCCAGCAGATCAGCATATTTACTTCTGGACCAGGTCTGAAGAGGTCCATACTCCTCAAGCGTCTTTGTATCTATACCGATTATCTTGATATCATTATCGATACCTCTCGGCATCTGATATAGCATATCTCTTGCCATATAATCAATCTTACTCAGAGCATTGGTATAGGTCAGCAAAAATGTTATTACGCCGATTAAGATTATTTCTATGATCACTAAGAATTTCTTTTTCATAATTATCCTTTATCAGTCAACCTTTGAGAAGGTATAGCTTCCATCCTTCTTTACATATACATCTCTTCCACCAGAATAAACGGTAGAATCGCCATTTACCTTCCACTTTCCGCCGCTCAGCTTATAACCCTCGTTTCCGACAAGAGGAAGAACCTTGTCAGCCGGTATAACACGATCCTTAAGCCACGTGGCTGATACTTCAACACTTACAGAATTTATATTTCCGGCCTCATCCTCAGCCTTGATGCTAAAGGTCTTGATTCCGTTTTCAGGATTTAGTTTGGCGGTTGCTTTTCCTCCCGCTACATCTATCTCATTTCCATCAACCAGAACCTTCTCCAGATGTTCATCTGAGATTGATACAGAATACTCATCTGAGTAAACCTTTCCCTGCACTCCTGAATTCTTTCCGACATATTCACTTGCTGCAAAAACAGGCATATCCTTATCTATCTTCAGCTTCTCAGAAACAGTAATGGCATTTGTAAGAGCTCCATCACTTTTTCTCCTGAGATATATGAGCTGTCCAGCAGCTGAGTATGGAACTCTGGCTCCATAAGCACCTCTGAAGGTAGAGGATATACTGTAGTCATCATCTGAAGTGAGATAAACATCTGTTATGTAATAATCCTTTTTGCCCTTTGTTCCATTTATGATATACGGATTTTTCGGAGCATCCAGGAATGATAGTTCATATTCATCTGTACAGCTGATTCCCTTGTAAGTTGCTGTTTCCGGAATCGTAGCACGAACCATATATGTTCCAGCTTCTATAGGCTTAGCTGTCGAGTATTCACTTTCTATATTGCCGGTCTTCTTATATTCATAGATAACACTGTCCTTTCCGTCAGAATCGGTTGTCAGTGTCGGCTCGTATACCTGTCCTACATAATAGTCATCCAGAGAAACAGATGCTGTAGGAACAAGCTTCTGTCCGTATTCCAGAGTGAAGCTCAGGCTTGATGTATTGCCCGCTTCATCCTCCGCCTTTATCGCGAAGCTTTTTGACACGTCAGGTGATGCATAAACTTTGATATCTGCCTTACCTTCTGATACAGTTACAGCTTCACCATTTACAGTTACACTCGATAGATTATCATCAGTAACACTAAAGCTGAGAGACTTCGCTTTTATAGTCTGTCCTTCCCCCATCTCAAGCTCATATCCGTCACTGTCCAATCCCTTGTCAGGAATATAAGGTGCAGTTTTATCTATCCAGACTTTTTCTACTGCTATATAATTCGTAGTTGCACCATCAGATATTCTCCTCAGGTATATGCCATCCAGATTATCATTATATGAAACATACTCTCCATATGTTCCGTCAATCAAAGAGCTTATCTCATATCCATCCGGTGCATAGAGATATACATCACTCTTATAATAACCATTATTTCCTTCTGTTCCCGAAAGCGTATATGCAACCTCAGGTCTTGGAAGATATGATATGGAGAAATCAGCCTCAGCCTGCGTAGCAGCATATTCATCTGTAAATGGTATCTCCACCTTTACTGTATAATCTCCCACTTCCGTCGGCTTAGTCTCAGAATACTCGTCGTCACTTGCACCCTTCTTCTTGTAATAGTAAGTATACTCAGATTCATCCTGATCCGAATCAGTCGTAACAGCAGGTGTAGCTAAAACTGTTCCATAGTATGAATCTGACATAGTAAGAGAAGTAGTCGGAACTGTTTTTCTGTACTCTATGGAAAGTGTCATAGAAGATACATTTCCCGCCTTATCTGTTGCAACTATATCATAGGACTTAGTACCCTTGGTTGTGGACATCACGACGTGAGCAACTCCATCGGTTATATCAACACCTTCGCCATTCACAGTCACAGAGCTGAGCGCATCATTGAAAATGCTTTCATCATTACCCCATATATCATGGATATCAAACTCTATTTTTTTAGCATGGAACTCTGCTCCGTCTACAGGATCAACATCAGGAGTATCACCATTTTCATCAACTACAGTGCTCTTATCGACCTCAGGTGCAAGCTGATCCACATAAAATGCAGTATATTCAAAATAAGTAGTATTTGAAGTGGCATTATCACTGCTTCTTCTAAATACTCCCATGACACCGTTATAGTAGCCATCTTTATCTATATAACACTTATCCTTAAATGTTGTATCCCCTTCATCAGGATATGTAAGATACATCTTAAATCCTTCGTTTGGAGTAACTGTCACAGGTGTATTATAATAACGATATGTACCATCAGTTGTATAAGTACCATCTAATTCAGCATCCATGTCTGAATCATCTGATTTAGTCAGATATCTTATTTCAAAATCATTAGAATAGCCATCTATATCTCTATAGGTATCAGTTTCTGCGACATAGTAATAGGCCCTGTATGTAGCTACTTCAGTTGGTTGCTCTGAATACGGTGTACCGGGTTCATCTGAGCCTTCAGGGAAGTCTGCATACATAACAGAAACCTCACCATCAGAGCTTGTGGTGAAATAGTTCTTCATATTGTACTCTGTTCCATAAAATATGGATACTCCGCCAACAGAGTTAACATCCGGTGCCGCCTTATAAGCCCAGGCAGCTGTCTTATCCTCAAACCACTCAGCATCGATATGATGGATCTCTTCACCTTCTATCTGAAGCGTGAAGGTTCCACCTTCAGAGGTCACAAGAGTATCAGCATTAACTTTAATACTCGGACCATAATTAGTAATACTTGATACTTTGAGACTACTAGTAGCTGTAGCCACAATACCCGAATCGCATCCATCAATAACAAGATTATCAGCGTATAAATATCCGGTACCTGAAACAGTTGAATCCATAGTAAAATCACTTACATGGATCTCAGCGCTTTCATTTGAATTCTTGAGTTCATCCATATCGAAATCATCAGTCATTATATTTAATACATCCCAGTTATCAAATGATGATCCGCTTACTGATCCTGTAATGCTAATCTCTCCGGAACGATTAAGTATGTCACCGGTATTAGAGCCTGAGACAGATATGATTCCACCCTCATTATCAAGAGTTCCCGTATTGGAGCCTTCAATGCTTGCCACGCAGCCTGAAGCTACAGTGATGTTAACCTCTGATTCCACCGAGGAGTCAAGTATTAGATCTGCATCAGCGGACGCATGTATAACTTTACCTGTTTCAATGCTTATTTCCTGTTCCTCTTCATCTTCATTTAAAAAGCTTAAGACCAATCCACTACCATTATCTGACAGGGTAAAAGTTTCCTGACCATCTATACCCGTCAAAGTATATTTTGACCCATTGTAAGAGACAGCACCTGCCGCTTCAGTTTCAATAGTAAACCCATCAGAGTAAAAGCAGGTGATGGCCATAGCAGCTACAGTTGCAAAGCAAACTGCTTTTTTAGCTATATTACTTTTTTCTATATCTATTTTTTCTTTTTTTATATCTCTATTTATTTTTTTCATATAGCCATCCTCCTTACTTCCATTCTATTGTTATATCTCTTTCAACAGGCTTACTGAAGTCGTAGTCCCATTTACCGCTTGCTGCAGGACTGAGAATTGGCTCTTCAGCCTTTTCACCCTTCTTAACAGTCTGTGTTCCGAAGACCTCTCCTTTATACATAAATGTTACATAGTACGGTCCTTCAAGTATTCTTGTAATTTCAGGATTTGTAATCGACAGTTCCTTACCTTCATCATTTATTCCCTTGAGCTTCAGAAGCACACTATCAGGAAGTGTTGAGTAGTCGATATCAGTCGGCTCAGATACATAGTCAGTCGTTGTTCCATCCTCATAGATAGTTACTTCCTTACCCTTCATAACACTAACAGAATTCTTATCAATCGTGCCATCCTTAAAGAGAAGTCTTGTATCAACCTGTCCATCAAAGACACATACCCTTGTGTACTTAACGCCATCTACCTCATATGTCATAACAAAGAAAACAGTTCCACGGACAGACATCGTAGAGTTTGGGGTATTTACCTCATACGTTGAATCCTCAGAAAGTTTATTCTGTATATCATTCGTAATCGACCCCTTCAGAACTTCTATTTTAGTTTTGCTGTCTGATGCATCTCCTGACGCTTTAAGAAGTATCTCAGTCTGCTCCTCAAGATATATAAACTTATCATCATCAGCCTGGATTGAGAGCTTACCGGCATCTAGTGAAACCTTATCACCGGATTCAAGCACCATATTGACATATGGAGCTATATCCCCCTTCTCTTCACGAAATACATTGGCAGTACCATCCACCTCAAAGATTTTAAGTAAACGATACTCCTCTTCTTTGTTTCTCAAAAGAAGTACTACAGCAGTTACTGCCGCAATAACAAATATTAAAGAAATAATAATAATGATTTTTTTCTTACCTGCCATAACATAATTCCTATATTAAAACTAAATTTTAACCAGATCCCTCTTTATCTTCTTGGTCGAGCTTCTCTCAAATGGCTTATCTCTTAATTCAAGACCAGCTATTGAACGATACGTCGGCTGAGTACTGTTATATTCATCAAGAAATTTCTGAATCTCTGCTCTCACAGCTTCATCATCTAGTCCTCTTTGCTCTGCAACAGCCTTATCAGGGTATACAACTGCAACCAAACCATACTTTCCACCAACTACAACTATCTCTCCGATAAGCGGACAGACTCCAAGTTTGTTTTCCAATTCCTCAGGCGATACATTTTCACCATTTGAAAGAATGATCAGATTCTTTATACGACCACTCAGGAATAAGAATCCATCCTCATCCATATAACCCTTATCTCCGGTATGAAGCCATCCATCTCTCAGAACCTCAGAGGTTTCCTCAGGCATCTTATAGTACTGCTTCATTACACTCGTGCCCCTGACAAGGATTTCTCCTTCAGGAGAGAAGGATACCTCAACGTTTGGAAGAGGTTTCCCTACAGAGCCATACTTATAATCCAGAGGAGTATTCGCACTGATTACAGGCGAGCATTCTGACATACCATAGCCTTCAAGAACCTTGATATCCAGATCACGGAACTGATCCAGATAATAATCATCCAGATGCGCACCACCTGTAAAGATATATCGCATACGTCCGCCAAATATCTGTAAAGCGGTTTCTCTTCTTTTCTCCGGATCCTCAACTGCATTTACCCTCTTGAATATAGTTTCAATCATAAGCGGAACCATAAGCATAGTTTGAGGTTGGAATATACTCATATTACGTATCATATGCATAAAGCTGTCGTTTACACATATAACCGCACCTCGGGCAAAGCCTCTCAGCCAGTCCATAACCAGACAGAAAGCATGATGCACCGGAAGAACATTCAGTAGCACAACTCCGGGTGCCGTCGAAAATGACATAGCCTCCAGGTTTGATGCCAAGTTATTCTGTGTAAGCATAACGCCCTTACTTTTCCCTGTAGTACCGGACGTAAACATGATCATGGCTATATCATCAGGCTCCGGTCCGTTAACGTCTTCAGATTCTTCTCCGACACGCTTAAGAATCGCAAGATTTTCCATATTATCAGAGGCAAATGCTTCTTCAGGTTCATTCTCATCCAGAAGCCATATCTTTTTTACGGCTTTACATTTATCAAATATTAAATCTGCAAGGTCCTTCTTATCTACATCCAGAAAAACACCCTCAGCATCCGCTCGATTTACCAGTTCAACAAGCTCTTCTCCCGGAAACCCCTTATCAAGTGGAACTGCTGTCATACATCCTGTGACAACACCGAGATAGCTCTCGATCCACCATACGCTGCTTCCTCCGATAAATGCTATATGCTTCTTTTCAAAACCTTCTGCCACAAGTCCCTTACGTATTAAAACCAGATTATTATATATCTCAGAATATTTTCTCTCTTTTATTTCCTTCTTAACGAGCCACTTGACCGCGGTAAGATCAGCATATTCCCTATTACTGTTCTCCATTACCTTACGAATAAGATCACTCATTTTTCGTATCCTCCTGATAAGCTCAAATAGCTTACGGAACTCCTGTGTTTAGTCCACACTATTAACCTATCATATTATATCACAAGTATCGTAAAAATATGATATATTAAAAAAAATATAACCCACTGAGAATAATCCCCAGTGGGTTATAACTACTTTTCTGAATAATGATGTGCCTCTTCAAGCATCATCGACTTAACCTTCATCAGACGAACCTGAGTACTTCTCTCATTTTCATCCAGCTTCATCGTTATATACTTGATGCTCTCCTGTGTCTCCGGAATGATTACATGCTCCAGCGCATTAACTCTTCTTCTGGTCTTCTCTATCTCAGCAGCCATAAGCTGGCAGGATTTTTCAACCTCCGCAAGCTTGAGCATATCAGGAAATACTGCAGCCAGTGAATCAACTGCACCATCGAGATCACCTGACGTAAAAGCAAAACCATATGAGTATATATCATTCTCATCCGGTGTACGTGTTTTAAAATCAAACACCGGAATATCAACACTCATTACATTTTTCTTATCCTGGACAAGAGACACCTCCTGCTTAGGTGCCATAAGGGCTGTTCGCAGAGTCTGTTCAGACATGCCGGCCTTAGCAAGAACGAAATTCTTATTTGCAGCATCAATTCCCTTCTCCACCTTCTCACGGAGTTCCATATTAACCTTAACAAGCTCCAGGAACTCACGCATAAGCTCATCACGCTTATCCTTTAAGAGTCTATGTCCCTTTACGGCAGTATTCAGTTTCTTTTTAAGTCTCGTCAACTCCATACGAGTTGGGATAACTGTTTGTGTTGCCATATCTTCTACCTTTCGAAGTTATATTCTTCACAAAGTATATTCGCGAGCAAGACGAATATGAAAACCTGAGTAAATTCGGCTTGCCGCGGAAAATCTTAATAGTATTGATCCAAGAATTTATCATTAATTCTTTTGAGCTCTGATCTTGGCAGAATACGAAGTAGCTCCCATCCGATGTTCAGTGTCTCTTCGATATCACGATCCGCCTGATATCCCTGTGATACATACTTCTTCTCGAACTCTTCTGCAAATTTAGCATAAAGAAGATCGATATCTGTAAGTGCTGCCTCACCAAGGATTACCATAAGCTCCTTAGCCTCTTTACCACGAGCATAAGCTGAGAACAGCTGGTTCATGGTAGCCGCATGATCGGCTCTTGTCTTTCCTTCACCGATACCCTTATCCTTCAGACGTGAAAGCGAAGGAAGAACATCGATAGGAGGTGTTACACCCTTACGATAAAGCTCACGTGAAAGGATTATCTGTCCCTCAGTGATGTATCCTGTAAGGTCAGGGATAGGATGAGTCTTATCATCCTCAGGCATGGTAAGGATTGGGATCATTGTGATAGATCCGTTCTTTCCACGCTGACGTCCTGCTCTTTCATACATAGTCGCAAGGTCCGTATACATATATCCAGGATATCCACGACGTCCCGGAACCTCTTTACGAGCTGCAGATATCTCACGAAGAGCGTCTGCATAGTTTGTGATATCTGTCATGATTACAAGTACGTGCATTCCTTTTTCGAAAGCAAGATACTCTGCTGCAGTCAGTGCCATACGAGGTGTTGAAATACGCTCTACGGCAGGGTCGTTAGCAAGGTTGATGAAAAGAACTGTTCTGTCGATAGCTCCACTCTCACGGAAGGACTCTTCGAAGAAGTGAGCTTCCTCAAATGTGATACCCATCGCTGCAAATACAACGGCGAACTCTTCGTCCTTACCCTTAACCTTAGCCTGACGTGCTATCTGTGCTGCAAGCTGTGCATGTGGAAGACCTGAAGCTGAGAAAATAGGCAGCTTCTGTCCACGAACAAGTGTATTAAGTCCATCGATTGCAGAAATACCTGTCTCGATAAACTCTGAAGGATATGCTCTTGCTGCCGGATTCATAGGCAGACCGTTTATATCCATTCTTGCATCCGGAAGGATCTCCGGACCACCATCTATGGTACGTCCAAGTCCGTCAAAGACACGACCGAGCATATCTCCCGATACGCCAAGCTCGAGTGAACGTCCAAGGAACTTAACCTTACTACTCTCCAGGTTGATACCTGTAGCACTATCGAAAAGCTGAACCAATGCATTGCTGCCATCTATCTCAAGAACCTTACAACGACGCTTCTCGCCATTTGCAAGCTCTATCTCACCCAGCTCGTCATACTTTACATTTTCTACTTCCTTTACCAGCATAAGCGGGCCGGCAACTTCCTGTATAGTACGATACTCCTTAGGCATTAGTCATCCTCCTTTCCGATAAGTCCTGATATCTCACGGATAAGTGCATCATGCACTTCCTTATATCTCTCCTCAATGTTACTCTCTTCTGTATACTTATAACGACCGATATCCTCACGAACTGACATAGCTACGATATCGTTTATGTTTGCGCCTTCCTTTAATGCCTTTAGGCTCTCTTCATAGAAGAGATAAACCAGCTTCTGCATATAGAACTGCTTCTGTATAGATGTATATGTATCTATCTCATCAAAGGAATTCTGATGAAGGAAGTCCTCTCTTATTGATCTGGCAGCCTCCATCTTAAGTCTATCCTGTGGAGAAAGAGCATCCATTCCGACCATCTTAACGATTTCATTAAGTGATGCTTCCTCCTGAAGAAGGCTCATAAGCTCCTGCCTGAGCTTCATCCAGTCTTCGTCGACATTTTCATCAAACCAGCCCTTTATCTCATCGAGGTAAAGACTGTAGCTGTTCAGCCAGTTGATAGCAGGGAAATGTCTCTGATAAGCAAGCTGTGCATCCAGTGACCAGAACACCTTTACAATACGAAGTGTAGCCTGTGAAACCGGCTCTGATATATCACCACCAGGAGGCGATACAGCACCGATTGCTGAAAGCGCTCCATCTCTCTCATCACTTCCGAGACATACAACATGTCCTGCTCTCTCGTAGAACTGTGCAAGACGAGATGCAAGGTAAGCAGGATAACCTTCCTCACCCGGCATTTCCTCAAGACGTCCTGACATCTCACGAAGAGCCTCTGCCCAACGAGATGTTGAATCAGCCATAAGAGCTACTGAATAACCCATATCACGGAAGTACTCAGCAAGTGTGATACCTGTATAGATAGAAGCCTCACGGGCCGCAACAGGCATATCTGAAGTATTTGCAATAAGGATTGTTCTCTTCATAAGTGACTCGCCTGTACGAGGATCCTTAAGCTCAGGGAACTCGTTCAGAACGTCCGTCATCTCATTTCCACGCTCTCCACAACCGATATATACAACTATCTCTGCATCTGCCCACTTAGCAAGCTGATGCTGGATTACTGTCTTACCTGAACCGAAAGGTCCCGGAACTGCAGCAACACCACCCTTTGCAATAGGGAAAAATGTATCTACAACTCTCTGTCCTGTTATAAGCGGCTGACGTGGTGGAAGCTTTTTCTTGTAAGGACGACCCTTACGAACCGGCCACTTCTGCATCATAGTCAGCTTCTTCTCTCCATCGGCTGTATCAACAACAGCAACAGTATCCTCAACCGTGAAGGAACCGCTCTCTATACTCTTAATTGTTCCCTCTATACCATAAGGAACCATGATCTTCTGAGTAACAACCTCAGTCTCCTGTACAGTACCGATTATATCTCCGGCAACTACACTATCTCCGACTTTAGCAGTAGCAACGAAGTCCCATTTCTTCTCTCTGTCAAGCGAAGGTACCTCAACACCTCTTTCAAGGAGGTTTCCACCGGTCACTTCCATAATCTTTGTAAGAGGTCTCTGGATACCATCATAGATGGAACCCATAAGTCCGGGACCAAGTTCAACAGAAAGAGGTACATTTGTAGACTCAACCGGCTCACCCGGTCCAAGTCCAGAAGTTTCCTCGTAAACCTGAATAGATGCCTCATCACCGTGCATCTCTATTATCTCGCCTATAAGTCTCTCATTACTAACACGAACAACGTCGAACATATCCGCGTCACGCATGCCCGTAGCTATAACAAGAGGTCCGGCAACCTTCTTTATCTTACCAACTACTCCCATGGAGTATCTCCTTTCTACTCTCCGAAGAGGATATCACTACCTACAGCCTGTTCAACTGAACGACGTACAGCCATGATACCGTCTCCGGTATTACCATTCACTCCCGGTATCTGAATGATAGCCGGCAGCATAGATTCTTTATATTTATCTATCACCTTTTTGCTTCCCTGAGCAAGCGCCTCGGTGATATATATTATTCCGTATCCGCTGTTTACAAGTGATTTCAGTGTCTTCTCAGCATCCTCTACTCCATCTACCGGAAATGTAGCAAGTCCAAGTGAGGCAAAACCATAGATACTGTCATAATCACCTATTACAGCAATTTTGTTATCCTCATCCATACATCTTCCTTACCCTTTCCGAGATAGCCTCATTACTGAAACCATTTGCCTTTGCAGTCATGATTATACGTGCCATCCTGATCTCATTCTGCTTTGCCAGGAAAAATGCAACTATAGGTCCGCTTGACTGAATATTTGATTTCTGTCCCATTATCATGCTCATGATGTAATCATCACACCATTTCTCAAATGCAGAGAAGGAATCCTTAAGTGCTTCAACAGCATCCTGGAAACCGGCATTATTCAGAAATTCATATACAGCATCTCGTCCTGTTGCAGCAGCTGTGGCAAGTCTCTTAACATCAAATGTTCTATTTGGTGCAAGCGCATCCTCGATCATCTGAATCGGCCGTCTGGTATCGGCAGCTCTAACCGCTATCTTGATATCGGCTATAACAACTTTTACTTCAGCATAATCAGCTATAAACTGATCCTTAGAAGTAGCTGCAGCCTTTTCCGTAGCATCCAGACACGCTCTGTCTATCATAATATCAAGTCTTTGTCCGTCTCTGGTTGTGAGCATCAGATCAAGTGCTTCCTCTGCAAGCTTCTGCATATCAGCAGGAAGCTTCTCGAAGTCCTTTTCTTTGATGATATTCATCATCTGATCCTTACCATACTTGTCATGATCATAAAATGCCTGACCGTCGTCCAGTCCTGAATATACCTCTTTTATTGCAGCCTTCAGATTATGATACAGCTCCTGAACAAACAGAACATCCGTTATCTCCGCTCCGACTCCCAAGGTCTTAAGAAGCTTCATCTGATTTTCTTCCTCAGTCGCAAGAACTGTTTCCATATCACTGTTTAAGGAACTGTCTCCCCAGCCCTTTTCAGTGAGGTACGATAGAACCTCGCTCTCGCTTTTCATTCCGATCATTGACTGAATATCAGAATCAGTCAGAAGAGACTTTTCCTTGACACGAATACTTGCAACTGCGTAGATGTAATCCGCATCTCTCATATTATTCTCCCTTATATGGATCTACCAGAGAATCCCATTTACTATATCCATCAGTTCATCTCTGTTCTCATCAAATATGGCATCAAACGAAGAATTAATCTCTATATTGCCATACTTCAGAATAAATCCGCCTTCAATATCTACTGTATTCTTGGAAAGAACAACTGTTCCGCCCTTTTTCGTAGCGACTACATTTGCCTTCGATTCGAAATCATCAGGCACTCTTCCCATATCCTTTTCGCTCAACATAAGCTCACCCTTATCAGCCTGCACAGACTTTTCAAGGAGCTTAAGAAGGGTTTCGAAATAATCTTCCTTACCCTGAATGAGAAGCTTTACTTTAGCTTTACGAAGGATATCATCTATGAGGAACTGCTTTGTTTCAAGAAGTATCAGCTTCTCAGCCTGTTCGCACTGAGACTGAGTCTTCTTATTTTCATCAGCCAGTTTCCTGTTAAGCTTTTCATCAGCAGAAGATATATACGCCTGATACTTTTTTTCTGCATCTTCCTTTGCAGACTTTGCAGCAGCTTCGGCGGCAGAAACGATACTTGCAGCTTCTTTCTCGGCCTCAAGCTCGATTTCTTTCGTTATCTTATCTATTCCCGCCATATCTTCTCCTTTCTATATCTTGTCATTTATTTAATTTCATTCGATAACCTTTAATTGTTATGTAACTACGATTCGGAAAGTCCGCACTTCGTGCTCTATTGTCTGCTTCCGCAGACACTTTCCTCATCTACGTTACAGTAACATGCTTCGCATGTTACTACGAAATCATCATACTTATATCTTAGCTTGCAAGCAAGCACGATATAAGTATGCTGATTTCTATAACAATTAAGTATTTACATGATTATACGTTGATGTTTGAAATTGCAAGTATAGAAACGAGAAGTGCAAGGATTGCATATGTCTCAACCATTGCAGGGAAAAGCATAGCCTTACCAAACTGATCAGGCTTCTTTGCAACTATTCCGATAGATGCAACAGATGTTTTACCCTGATGGAATGCGGAAACAAGTCCAACGAGTGCGATAGGCATACATGCAGCAAATATTCCAAGTCCCTGCTGTGTTGAAAGTGCTACAGGATCTCCACCAAGAAGTCCTATCTTGGAAAGTGTAATAAATGTAACAAGAAGACCGTAGATACCCTGTGTACCCGGAAGCAGCTGAAGGATCAGGGTCTTGCTGAAAAGATCCGGGTTGTCCGTGCAGGCACCCGCTGCAGCCTGACCTGCGGCACCTACGCCATACGCGCTGCCCATACCTGAAGTTGCGGCAGCAAGAGCTGCTCCAGCAAGAGCAAATACCAGTCCGATACTCATAATTACATGTCCTCCTTGATCTTATAATACTTAGTGTTTACTGCAAACGGACGGAAGGCCTTCCCGCCGCCCTCATAGAACTTTCCAAAAAACTCAACGTACGTAAGACGGTTCGTATGCACGTAAGCGCCCAGAGCGTTGATCGCAAGATTCAGCACATTTCCGACGAGGAATACGGCGATGAACATCACTACGCCGCCCGGCGACCTGCCTCCCATCGAACCCATCGAGTTGAAGACCGTCGCGATGACTCCCGTCGCAAGGCCCAGAGCTAGCAGTCTAGAATAGGAGAGAATGTCGCTGAGCCATCCGGAGATCCCGTACAGGGAATAGAGGCCTTTCAGGATCCTCTTGAACCAGTTTTTGGATTCCCTTCCTCCGGTCAGGATGATCCCGACCGCCGCTATGATCATCAGGATCCCGGCAGGCTTCTGGATCGAAGCGGAGAGTGTGTTCACTCCCAGCATATCCGCCATGGTCGGAACCGTAAGCAGGTATACGACACATGCGATCAGCAGCACATACCAGAGCACGACGTCATAGATCATGTCCATGACCTTGCCTTCCTTCAGCAGCATGTATGCCTTTGCGCCGAGGCCCACAAACATGTGGATCAGCGCCAGGATGAAGCAGAAGGTCAGCATGCGCATCGGTTCGGACAGGGGCTCAAACCACAGGGGCTTCGGCCCGAAATCCGGTCCCTTCCCGAGGAAGGTCGTCCCGATGACATTGATCGCGTCTCCGAAGAACGAACCGAACATGATCCCCCAGAACGTAGTCGATATACCGCACAGGAGGAACATCTTCATGAACTTCTTCATGCCGTCCTCCATCGTCTTTCCGAACTTCCACAGGATGAATCCGGTCCCCAGGACCAGGAGCAGTCCGTATCCCGCGTCCGACAGC
>DGHK01000040.1 GCA_002392655.1 Lachnospiraceae bacterium UBA3850
GACGGTTTGTATGAACATACGCGCCAAGCAGATTGATAGCTATATTCAGGGTATGACCTATCAAAAATACCAGTATAAATACAATCACACCGATAACTGTTTTACCCTGCATAATAGCCATAGAGTTTATAACGCTTGCGATAACTCCGGTAGCAAGTCCGAGTGCAAGCAATCTGGAATATGAAAGCACATCCGAGAGCCATCCTGTAACTCCATAGATATCATAAGCACCAAGTGCAATTCTAAGTCCCCAGTTTTTGTTAGCTCGTCCTGACATAAGAACGATGATAACCAGTCCGACTATCGTGATAATTTTAGCCAGCATATTCAGCCATCCGGGGAAGTTAAACTCCATCTGTGCTATAGATGCAAAAATCTGAGTCGGAAGAAGCATCAGTATAAGTCCTGTCAGGAACATATACCAGGCTATAACATCCGATACAAATCCTACAACATCCTTATTCTTCAGATACTCATAACCCTTCATCGCAAGTCCTGCATACAGGTGAATGATTCCGAAAAGCATGCACCATATAAGCAGTCTCATAGGATTATCCAATGGTGCAAACCATAGAGGTTTCAGCACAACCTGAGACTCGGGAACTCCGAAAAATGTATGTGCTATAACATCTATCGCATCTCCAAAGAAACCACCGAACATGAATCCCCAAAACGCTGTCGATAGACCACACCAGAAGAACAGTCTGAGCATCTTGTTTGTTCCGCTCGCCATTCTCTTATATTTCTTCAAAACGATTCCGCATCCCAGCGCCATCAGGATTCCATATCCTGCGTCCGAGAGCATCATTCCAAAGAAGAATACGTAGAAAATCGACATAACCGTAGTAGGATCAACTCGTCCATGTGTAGGTAGTCCATATGACTCCAGCACGCCCTCAGCCGCCTCAGAGAAATGATTATTCTTCAGCTTAATAGGCGCTGCCTCATCATCCTGTTCAATCTCGCAGACTGCGTCATACTTCTCTTCTAAAATCTTCGCTATACCTTCTGCCTCTTCAGCCACAACCCAGCCCTGGATAAAGAATACTTTATCGGACTGTGGAAGCGTTCCAAGCACACGGTACTTTTCTGATCTCGTTCTGAAATAATCAGCTGCTATCTTGAACTTAGGAATATAGTCAACATATTTTGCTATCTCCTTATCAGCATCCTCTATTTTCTTTTCTTCTTCCGCTATATCCTTCTGCCTCTTCTCTATCGCGGCATTCGGAACTCTGTGTGATAGGAACGGTAGTTTGCTGTAACCGTGGCTTCTCATATTCTCTTCAACCTGATCAGCAACTCTGTTTGTAGCTATGACACAAACATTTGTTATCTGATTTTCATTATAGAGAACAGAGGCAGTAACCGGTATAGGTTCTTCGAGCCCTTCGGTTGCAATAGCATAAACCGTCTCCTCACTCAGCGTATCGGGAAATGTACCGATAAAGATCTTCGTACGTTTTGTACCTTCACTGTTCAGAGGGATATCAAGTTTACTCCATGGGGACAAGGTAGCGATCTTATTCTGCTTACGCGTAATAGTCGCTTTACTCTCCGTAATGGACTTCTCAAGTCCCAGGACATCATTCGCCTTGGAATAATACTCTCTTCGATTCTTTTCGATATCGTGGTATTCTTCCTTCGAAACAAGAGTGTTCTCAAGATTCAGAAGTGAACTTTTTCCTTTAGTATCATACTTCTTCAAAAGATCGATAACATGATCAAACTCATCAGCGATCTTCTGGAATCTGATTCTCTCTCCGGCGGTATCCATTCTCTCAAATGGCGTGTCCTGTGCATCCGGGCAGTCTATCTCCATGGCACCTATTTCCTGCAAAAACTCAAGTATCGCTTTACGATGTTTCTTCGTAGAGTAGATATTCAGCCTTCGCATCTCAACAATTGCCAAAACTAAATTCCGCCTTTCTTTTTTAGTTTAAAAGCTTGTCGATAACAGCATCGATAGCTTCATCTTCTTTTCCTTCTGCGGTCCTTTTCAGAGCATCTGCTTTGATCCTGGCACCTTCTCTTGCCTTCTCAACTGCGGCTTCTCTATCCTTATCGGAAGCCTCAAGTCCTGAAAGTTCATTGTCCTTGGCCTTCTGCTCCGCATCCTTTCCTATCTGTTCACACTCAGTTACAGAAGCCTTGCGGATTCTCTCAGCCTCAGCCTTAGCAGCCTGCACTTTTTCAGCAGCATTTTTCTCTGCAGCCTCAACCGCTTTCATAGCATCTTCAATCACTGCTAATCTCCTTTTTCTTACTATGTTTATCATTATCTTCCGAATGATTCATCCGATATGACATCAACTTACTAATTATAAATTATTTAGTGCCTTTACGCAATACGACAATTGTCAAATAATGTCAAAAAAAGGGATGGTCTGCCAGGCAGCCATCCCCAATTTGCGTTTTATGCATTTTCTTTAATCTGTTCATAGATTCCTTCAGCATCGAGCTTATACTTATGAAGAAGCTCAACTGCAGGACCGGATTCGCCAAATGTATCTCTGACGCCGATTCTGTAAAGTGGTGAAGGTGCCTTCTCGGCAAGAACCTCAGCAACAGCACTTCCGAGTCCACCGATGATGGAATGCTCCTCTACTGTAAAGAGCTTCTTTGTCTCTTTAGCAGCCTTAAGGATGATATCCTCATCTATAGGCTTGATTGTATGAATGTTAATAACTCTAACACTAACACCGTCTGTCTGAAGCTTCTCAGCTGCCTTCAGGCTCTCATTAACCTCAAGTCCTGTAGCAATGATAGTTATATCACTACCATCCTTAAGAAGCACGCCCTTTCCAACCTCAAACTTGTAATCCGGATTATCATTGATAACAGGAACTGCAAGTCTTCCGAATCTCATATACACAGGACCTACTATGTCATAAGCAGCCTTAACTGCAGCCTTTGCTTCGATGTCATCAGAAGGATTGATGATTGTCATTCCCGGAATAGTTCTCATAAGAGCTATATCCTCATTACACTGATGTGATGCACCATCCTCACCAACTGAGATACCAGCATGTGTAGCGCCTATTTTAACATTGAGGTGTGGATATCCGATTGAATTCCTAACCTGCTCAAATGCTCTTCCTGCTGCGAACATTGCAAATGTACTTGCAAATGGAACCATACCACATGTTGAAAGTCCCGCAGCGATTCCCATCATATTTGACTCTGCAATACCACAGTCTATATGTCTCTCAGGAAATGCCTTCTTGAAGGTTCCTGTTTTTGTTGCTGCCGCAAGATCGGCATCAAGGACAACAAGATTGTCCTTCTCTTTTCCAAGCTCAACCAGAGCATTACCATAACTGTCTCTTGTAGCTATCTTGATATCTGACATTATTCGGTCACCTCCAGTTCTTTAATCGCCTGCTCGAACTCTTCATCGTTAGGAGCCTTACCATGCCATCCGCACTGATTTTCCATAAATGAAATGCCCTTGCCCTTTACAGTCTTAGCAATGATTGCTACAGGCTTTCCGCTTGTTTGTTTAGCTTTTGCAAAAGCAGCCTCTATCTCATCAAAGTTATGACCATCGATACATATAACTTCAAATCCAAATGCCTCAAACTTCTCAGGAATCGGATAAGGAGAGTTAACCTCTTCGATAGTTCCATCTATCTGAAGGTTGTTATTATCAACTATAACTGTCAGGTTATCCAGCTTCTTAGCTGCAGCAAACATAGATGCCTCCCATACCTGACCTTCTTCGAGCTCACCGTCACCAAGCATTGCAAATACTTTGTAATCCTTACCATCAAGCTTTCCTGCAAGCGCCATACCTACAGCAGCTGAGATACCCTGTCCCAGAGAACCTGCTGACATATCTACGCCCGGTATATGCTTCATATCAGGGTGTCCCTGAAGATATGAACCTGTATGTCTGAGCGTTACCAGATCTTCCTTAGGGAAATATCCTCTCTCAGCAAGTACAGAATACAGAGCAGGTGCAACATGGCCCTTTGAAAGAACAAATCTGTCTCTGTCCGCCTTCTTCGGATCCTTCGGATCAATGTTCATTTCCTCAAAATAGAGGTAAGTCATTATATCCGCAGCTGAAAGCGATCCACCCGGATGTCCGGACTTTGCGCTGTGAAGCGCCGTTACGATACCGCGTCTTACTTCTCTGGCGGTATCCTCCAGTTTCTTTCTTGTTTCATCATTCATAGCGTCTTTCCTTTACCTTTTTTATATATTTAACCTTGATAATTTACGCAGAACTTATTATAACAAATCTCAAATAAGAATAATACACCTTTTTACTCTTCTTTTGTGTTTTCTTCCGAGACTTTCTTCTTCTCTTTATTCTTCGGCTCGCTGTTTCCGATTCTGTCGAAAATAACAGTTATAATGAGGATAAGAAGGAAATAGAGCGCCGTAGTGGCGATTAGCGGAGTCATGGTCTCCAGACTCTCTCGCCTTACAACGTCAAACACTCTTGTCATATCCTGTACGGAAACATAACCTACTACAGCAGTCATCTTGATAAGAGTGATGATTTTCTCCTTGTAATCATCTATTACTGCATATTTACGTTTAAAGAGAACATCAAAGAATTCTTTAGTATCTATATATTCAAGCCTGTACTGTTCCTGAAGCTCGTCATTCTTCCTTGCTTTTGCATTCTTCAGGATTACTCTGTATACATCATCTGAAAAAACAAAAGTAAACGCTGATACAGCAGCTATGATACCACCCGTAGTCAGACGACTATAGAACGAATAATATATAAGCATTACCAGCATCACGGCAGGAACAAAGTGTATAAAGCCTGTTATCATTCTGATGATTAATCTTACAACTCCGTTTCCTCTTTTGGACAAGATATAGAAGATCACTCCGAGAATTGTTCCACCTAAAACAGAGCATATGGTAATAAGCAGTGTCAAAAGTATTCCCTTTAAAAACAGCTTATATCTGTCATGATCTAAAAATGTTTTCTTAACGCTTCTTTCAAATTCGTTCTTAGACTTATCCTCAAGCGCAGAATTGTTTACACTTCTGATACAGATACCTATACCGCCCTCGTAATCAGCCGCTCCAAAACAGTAATCCTTTTTACGTGCTTCGGTTATGGTTATCGCTCCACATCCTGCATCATACTCTCCGGACTTTATGCCCTCCAGGGTATCCTGAAACTCTCTTTTTACTATATTCAGCCCATAACCATATTCCTTACAGAATCCGATAGCTATATCTATCTCATATCCAACAGGTTTATCTCGCGATGTGTACGCGAAAGGAACGTCGGCTCCCTCATAGGTTATATTTAAAGTTCCATTTGTATCAGGCAGTGTAGAATAGTCTTCACTGACCTTATTCTCTGTGTTCTTTCCGAACCACTTTTCGTCGAGCTGAGCTAACTCACCGCTCTCCTTAAGCTTGGCGATATATTCACTGAACTGCTTACTCAACGTCTCGCCCCATTCATTCTTCTGGAAAAGGAATGAATATTCAGAAGAATCCACATATCCGTCTGCCATACTTACACTGTCATCGCTTCGCATTCTCGCTCTTATGGCAGGCTCATCATCAGCCACTCCGTCTACCTCTCCTATCTGAAGCCCCTTATAGGCTTCTTCTCTGGAGTAGTAAACCTTCGTCTTAGCATCCGGAAGATAAGTTTCAACCTCTTCTCCGAATATATAACCGGATATAACACCAATTGTCAGTTTTTTGTCATTGAAATCCTGAACACTTTCTATCTTGACTGTTTTCTTTTCTTCCGCACCACATCCGGTCAGCATAGAAATATTAATCGCCATGATCAGCATCAGAATTATATATCTTGTTTTTTTACTTTGAATAGTCATTATGATACTCCGCTTAGGTTATTTAATGATCGCACGCAGCCTTTATATCATCCTGCGCAGCTGCTCTGTCAAATGCCAGTGTAAAATAATCATCATTATATGGGTCATATGGTATCTCATACATCTTCAGCCAGTAATAACAGGCATCGACTACATTTCCTGCGTTCCTTATCAGTGAATCCATTTTCTGATACTCCGGAGATTCCAGGAGATGCACTATGAAATGTGCCTGCATCGTCGGATCACCTATGTTGAACTTATAATTCTCGCCTTCGCCACCCGGGCCAAACCACTGCTCAGCGAACTGATATAGTTCCAGCTTCTTCTCAAAGGAAGTATACTGTGCATAACCATAGCCGCCGTCCTTATTAACCCATTGGTTATTACTATTATAATAGCCATTAGAAACATTATTAATTCTGGATTGGGTGAAATCATTTTTATCTATGGTATTCCTGTTTACCCCCTCGGTATAATCATCATCTGCTATACCCCAGAGCTGGTTGTTATAATCCTCAAGATTTGATGCCTGCATCTTCGACTCCGAATTCAGATTACACATAACTCCAAGCACTGCAGTCTTATTTCCATCAAAATGTTCCATAAGCAGATTCCATAGAAGCTGATTCTCAGAGATATCCTCCAAAACAGCGTATTCCTTCGAAATCTCAAGTTCTTCTTCGATAGGCTTATCGTTTATCACGCCTGCTTTTTTCAGCTTCGAGCCGGGAACCACCTTTTCAGTCGTCATAAACATGAAGAAAATGATAACCACCACAATCATTCCTATAAGAAGCTTCTTCTTTCTCAGGACCCCGTGTACATCCCTCTCAATCCTCTTCAGACGATTTTCATTCTTTATCTTCTTATCTTCAAAATAACGTTTTCTTTTCTGTTCCCGTTCTTTTCTTCTATGATTCAGTTGGTCGCGATGTTTCTTTATAGCAGCATCTTTTCTGTTTCTCTGTGCAGCCAATTTTTCATCGGAATGCTTATTCTTCTCGTCAAACTTTTTCTTCTTATGCGGATCACCCTTTACATATCTCTCTTCAGTCTTCTTACGATTAGCACTGATTCTTTCATCTGTCCGCTTTCTTTTTTCCGCCAGACTTGCATCTCTCTTCTTTCTGAACTGCTCAAGCCTCTCATCATTTTTCTTGAGGAATCCCTCCTGTGCAGCCACCAGCCTGTCGTAAGCATCCGCTTTCTTCTGCTTTATCTCGCGAGCTCTCTCAACTCTTTTTTCATATTCAGATGTAGTTTTCTTTACTTCCGGTTCGCTCATTTTCTCACCTGTATTAGATATAATGATTTATCTAGGCTTATTTATCTCTTATTCGGAATAGACACGCTTGCAGCTGTCGGCGTCAGAATAATAGTAGGATTAGGGAAATGTACCCCTACCACATCCGGTCCAGGTTCAACAAAAGATGTTTTGCCACCTTCAATTTCTATACTCTTTTCATCTATAGTAACTATAACAAAAAGCGGATCCTCATATATGCACATATACTGTGCATTCGGGTAATTATTTTCCGTTTCATCATCGAATCTACGTGCTGCGAACTGCGCCGGAACTGAATAACCGGATATACTATTTACTGTATATATCGGAATACCCTCCTGCTCCTCAAGAAGATCCTGATGCTTGTGTCCATTTATACATAGTCTCACGCCGCATGGTGCATTCTTCAGAATATCAAAGATTTCTTTCTGATTGATTGCATTTAAGAACGCATCATTCAGACCCTCATGAGAAAAAACAATAGTCTGCTTATCTGTTTTTTTCAGATCCTCTTCAAGCCACTTCAGCTCATCTTCCGGAACATACGGAAACGGTTCATTTCCCTGGAACATCCACTTCACGTAGTTACCCCTGCAGAAGTCTACTTTATCCTCTCCATCCTTGATATAATTCGCATCAAGCACTACAAAATGATACTCACCCATATCAAAGCTATAATATCGAGAGGTCATTCCCCAGAACTGCATAACCTCTTCTTTTGAATACAGATCCAGATCATGATTCCCGAGAACATGATACAGAGGGCAGTTAAGTCCACCGAATGAATCGAGCAGACTCTGTTGTCTATCAAAATAAAGCCCCTTCTTTTCAAGCATATTTCGCATCACAGGAGAAACCTTATCCTCAGGACAGTCATAGCTTCCATCGATGGGCGGCTGTATAAAATCTCCCAGCTGAATCGCAAAGTCTACCTCTTCCTTATTAGCCTTATCTATAAAAGCATCTATACGCCTCTCGGCATCGTGAACGATCTCTGTGTGAAGGTCTGTAAGAATAGCTATTTTAATCATACTGTCTACCCCTCTTTATTCAACTAGAACACTAGATTACATTCTACCACAAATTTACTTGTAATGGGGAATTCAATTAAACAAAATAAAACAGGGTAAAAACTTTAGATTCTTACCCTGTTTATAAACTCTTAGCAGTTACAGAATTATTCTTTACTTGAACTTATCAAGTAAATTTTCTGCAAGAACAAGACCATCTGTAAGCTTCTTGTAATTCTTATTTAAGAATGAATTGTATTCTGATTCTGACATTTCAATTTCAGTTCCTTCTTTAGGATATCCATATGATGCTACCTCAGAATTATTTTCATACCTCCTATAGTATCTGACCTTACCACTATCATAAACTTCCTTATTTACGTAATAAATATTGAAAAGTTCTTGATCATTATGAAAATCCCAACAGAAAGTACTATAATACATATATGGATCATCTAATGGAATCTCCTTACCATCTTTGCCCCATGTTTTATCTTGATAATAACCAGTCACATCGTTAGGATTCTTCCATGTAATCAATCCAGTCTTTTCTACATAACAAGCATCTTTGTAATCATTATACCAGGCCTCAACATAACTATCCCAAGCTTCATTATATGCCAGAACATCAATAATATAACTACCATGCTCATAATGTTCATTTACAAGTTCAGGAATATCATCATTATCTAGATATATCACCGACCATTTTCCATCTTCTTTTTCCCATTCTTCCTTATTTTCATTTACATATGTTTCTAAAGTTCCACCATCATAATCTGGATCATAATACTCTTTATGAGATGCAAGGGTATGATGATACAATTCTTCATATGCACATTTTTTCCAACCTTTATTATCATGAGTATCGCCATCGTCAGAGCCATCATCAGAATCGCCGGATCCGCTTCCGGAATCTTTATGATTTGGATCCCATGCACCATCTGCTCCTACCCAGCTTCCACCTACACTTTCATTGCAAGCCATATAACCACTGTCCTTGAAATAGTAGCAGCTTCCATCGATCCAAAGCCACTGACTAACAGGATACCATCCTGATGCATCTGTGTACCACCAGCCGGTATCATTGCTTGCCCAATAACCACCGGAATAAGCAGTATTCCATGATCCATCTGCATTTAACCAACATCCGTCTCTGTACTCAGAATAATCCATGTATCCACTTGCCAGGAAATAGTACCAATAACCGTCTATCTCATACCACTGTCCCGCCGGATACCATCCGCCTTCTTCATACCACCATCCAGAGCTATCTGAGCTCCAAGTTCCATTTGCTGCTTCACTCTTAAAACTACTAGTTGTAGCACATGTAAGTGATAAAGCAGCAGCTAAAATAACTGCTAGTTTCTTTTTCATTTCCTGCCTCCCTATTAAATGTTTTTTTATTAGCTTAAAATCTAATAGCATACTCCATCTGCACCTATCCACCAGCCATCAACATACTGGTTTGTAACCATATATCCCGATGCATTAAAGTAGTACCAGTAACCGTCAATCTTGAGCCAAGTTGAAGAAGGCCACCATCCTGATATATCTTCAACCCACCAGCCTTTGCTGTTACTCTTCCAAGACAGTTTATACTGTGAATCCCACGAACCATCTCGATTAAACCAATAGCCGTTATAATACTCATTTGAAGCCATATAGCCATCCGGTTTGAAGAAGTACCAGATTCCGTCTATCTTCTGCCACTGATTTGTTGGATACCATCCTTCTGAATCTTCTATCCACCAGCCTTTTGCATTTGACTTCCAGGAAAGTGTTCCAGCATAATCACAAACACCATCTATGTTATACCATTTACCATTCACCCATTCATTTGAGTATTTAGGATTACTATTATTTTTATTTGAATCACTTGAAGAATTATCCTTTGTTCCACCATTATTATTAGTAGAACCTTTATCCTTCTCTGTTAATTTTGGAATTACCTCTTGTTTTTTTATTGTTATTCCACAAACTGAACAATGGCTACCTTCTGTAAGACCAGTAGTGCTTGTCGTTGCAGGTACAGCTTTATCGATTACGACACTATGTCCTTTTGCAGGAATTTCTTTCTGTTCACTAACTACAGCACCACATACAGTACAATGACTTCCATCAGTCAATCCACTCGCTGTACATGTTGCTTGTTTACCTACATCTGTAACTAGTCCTCTGTGAGTACTACATGGAACTATAATATATCTTCCCGGATACCAGTCATAACTGGATGCACATACTGAGGTATTCCCAGCAACATCATATGCATATATATGTGTATTTAATTTTCCAACACCATGATTTGAAGCTTGAACTCTGACAGATGCTGTATTTCCACTTATCACACCTTTATACCAAACTATGTCATCCTGGCCATTTGCATCACTCCAGGTCGGAAATGATATTTCTTTAACAGCAACATTATCTGTTACTGTGCATGTAACTGTATATCCAGTGCTATCAAGATTTGTAACTTTAGGATTTGTGATGACAGGTTTTTCATTATCCTTAGTGATCACAGCAGTTTTTGTGCCAAAATTCGGATTGTTACCTGCGCTTGTATTTATCGCATACAAATATACCGGCTGTGAACCAGATTTTTGCACTGGAATTGTCACATCAAACCTATGTTTTCCGGAAATGCCATAAGCGTTATTAACATCACTACTTGGACCATCGGCATTAAATGCATGAAACTCCGTATTTTGTGTTCCTGCAGGTCCACCTATATACACATGCACAGAAATAGATGCAGAAGGTGTGTCTGGATCAAAAGCCCAACCTGCCAATCTAATTGTACCAGTTCCACCACTACATAAATCAAATGCTCCTAATGGATCTTTATTATTATTCCAATTTGGTCTAATAAAACATAGCGCAGTTGTAGAATATCTTTGAAAATGTGCAGCTGCCGATCCACCTTCATAAGTATTTGTTTCGACAGTATTTACCTTTGAACCATTCACAACAGATGTGATAATTCCGACATGTCCATACGTTGAATCAGCCCTATAATTTCCGTCAGCAAGTAACGCGCCAGGCCCCCATACAATCACATCACCAGCCTGTGGATTACTATTAACACGAGTCCAACCTGCTGGGAGACTATTTGTATTATAATCTTTTGCATTACCACTAACATGATAACCGACCAGATAATCATAATATGCCATTATAAGATCTACACACTGACAGCCTGCATAACCATCTACATCCCTATTCCATCTTTCAGTCCCTCTTGCACTAGCCCAGGCAATAGCCTCACTTTGAGTATGATTAGTTGCCGCACTAACACTGATTGGTTTCACATACCATAAACATCCCAGAATCAAAAAAGATACCAAAATAAAGCTTATGCTTCTTTTTCTTTTCATACGCTCCTCCTTTTACCACCCAAAACTGATATAATTATATCAAAATATGGTGGATTTTTCCACCATATGATTATGTCACGAATTCCTCTACACTTATTACATGCTTTAAATAATTACAGACTCGAGGAATCCGCTAATGATATCTTATTCACCTCTATGGGAAACTCTTAAGAAAAAAGAAATAACTCAATACAAACTTCTACAAATGGGGCTGGATAAGCACACATTACAGAATCTCAGAGAAAATAAAAGCATCACAATTTCCCCCCTGGAAACTATATGTGCTATGTTGGAATGCACTCCAAATGATATCGTATGTTTTAGCAAACAAAAACCAGCAGATTGATCTACTGTTTAGATCAAGTTGCTGGTTTTATTAATTGTTCTTTTAAATTTATGCCGTTATATTTATGCCGTCCTTGTAAGTCTGATAGCGATATTCCTCCAAAGAAGTCTGAACCAGCCGGAATCTCTCTGAAGCGATTGAGGAAGCGTCGGTATTCTGTCGTACAGAATCTCCCAATAATCATACTTATTTTCATCTGTTCCGAAGTTAACCAGTTCTACGCTCACAAGCGAGTGTTCCGAATGAATAAGATCCTTTAAGCCTATAACGATACCACCTATCGTTACTGAATAATCATCCGCCTTAATCGAAACATCTATTCTGTCGCCAATCTTAAGCACACCCGGATCATCTATAAAGATATTTATGTTATGCTCGGTAAGCTTTGATGTGATGCCCAAAAATTCTTTGTCGTCGCACTTTATACCAACCATCTCTCCGGCCTTAACTACAACAGAATCCGTATCTGAATCACTATCTCTTCCGTTAATCATAAACATAACCATAATGATACTATACAGATTTCTGATCAGCCAGAAAAGTATGACGATCATACCAAATGAATTTGCCAGATCAAGTATAAATATTACTCTGATTATGCCAATAACAGAAAGAACAGAAAGAATAATGAACGGCATCATAAATCTGGTGTTCTTTTGTTTTACAGCGGTTTTCTTTCCGGATTTATCCGTAACCTGAAATTTAGTAAGAGACATTCCCAGCCTCTCCTTAATAACAGGAATAAGCAAAAATGGCATAACACTCGTTTCATATATACAGCTCCACTTAAGCGAAACTTTATTACCACCGATTACACGAAGACATACATCCTGGAATACAAACATCGGAAGCCAGTAAATCAGCAGTTCAAGCCAGTTACATCTGAACACCGGTATCATAAATACCGCAAAAAACAGCGGAGACAGCATATATATCAGATTCTTTATCGGTGAATACCAATAAACATATGAGCTCCAATAACTCAGTTTCTGTGCGAGGCTCAGTTCACTACGCCTGAATATCTTCAGCTTCTTTGCAGTATTGATAACTCCACGTCCCCATCTGGTACGTTGTTTGATATGTTCCTGGAATGTATGTGGTGTCTGACCACTTGCCAGTGGCTCTTCAATTCCAAGCGACAGATAATCCTCTGATTCTATCAAAAGACCGGTTGCAAAATCCTCTGTGATGGTTTCTGTATAGAAGCCACCTATTTCCTCTAAGGCTCTACGTGCCAGAACGGTGTTAGAGCCACCATATATAACACTGTTTGTTGATGTTTTTCCAACCTCAATAGTTCTGTAGAAGAAATCCTGTTCATTCGGAATACTATTTTCAGAATAAAGCGAATGCTGGAACACATCAGGGTCATAGAAGCACTGTGGACTCTGAAGAAGTCCCAGATGTTTCTTCTGATGCTCCGGGAGCTCTTCCGATACTTTCTCAACAAAAACAAAGTACGGAATAGTTTTCAGAAGAAATTCGCTCCTGACAATCATATCAGCATCGAGTGTAACTACATAAGGTGCTGAAGTCTGACTAAGTGCGTTATTCAAGTTTCCTGCCTTTGCACCTTTGTTATCCGGACGATCAAAATATCCAACTTCCATTTCTTCAGCCAACGCTCTCATCTCTGCTCTTCTGTTGTCATCACATATCCAGATATGCACCTTCGACTTATCCGGATATTTCAGGTGCTTACAACCATTGACTGTTCTTCTGAGGAGTTCAACCGGCTCATTATATGTTGCTATAAATATATCAACCTCAGGAAACTCATCATCCTCTATCTTAGGAAGCTCACGTTTCTTGAAGTCAACCATATTCACATAATGAATACACGACTCAAGGAATCCAAGAATCTCGACGATAAGCAGCATAACGTTGCATACAACAGGAACCCACCCTGCCGACTTGTTAATCGAATACATAATTCTCCAGTACAGATAAACCGAAGATAGATATAGTGAAATTCGGATAAGAATGTTTTTCAAGATATAGGATCGACTCTGTTTTTCAGGATTTTCTTTTTGCTTATGAAATCTGACTATATCATCATATGTTCTGATGGTTTTCGCAGATAGTTTCCTGATAGCATATATAAGAAATATAATACCTAGGTAAACCAACCCAATAACCAGAGCTGCTTTCGGCCATTTATAAATCGACCTAAGCTCATACTTCCCAAGAGAATGAAACTGTATAAGAACATAATCCAAGATAGAGTATTTTATCTCTTTCGCACCGGGAGTTATAAAAGCAGGATTCTCCCCCTGAAGTAAAGATTTAACCCATTTACCTGAATCAGTCATTTCATCTTCATGTATATACTTCGTCTCTCCAGATGTAGCTTTTATAAAGGAAGAGGATTCATTTTTATTCGACAGATTCCATATAACGTAGCTTATACTGTTATCGTGAAGATACTCAAACCATTTTCTTGCATTTTCATAGTCAATCTTACCATTACCATCAGCCTCTGTAATTCCACACTCTGAAATAAAAACAGGCAGTTTATCCTCTCGAGACTGTTCAAGTGTATGAAACATATCGGCATAGTGGGAAGCTGCATAGAAATGAAAGCTGTACATAACATTTTCAAAATCCAGTCTCTTCGCTGCCGGAGATGCAAGATCCTGATCATAGTTTGCTGTTCCTACGATGATTACCGCCTTGGAACTGTTTCTTCTGATGATAGGAATAATGCGGTTTGAATATTCATAGATATCATCCCATGTAGTATTTCCATTTGGTTCATTACATATCTCATATATAATATTGGGGTTGTTTCCATACTTCGCAGAAAGCTTTCCAAAGAAGATCTCTGCCTCCTCAACATTCTGCATCGGGTTACTATCATTCAGGATATGCCAGTCAACAAGAACATACATATCATTTTCTATCGCACAATCTATGCCCTTGTTAAGCATCTTCAGATTTTCTTCCTTATCCTTCAGGTACTCTTCTGAATACATAGGAAGACGAATGAAGTCTGCGCCCCATTCTTCAGAGAGCTGCTTAAATAGCTTGCTGTTTATATAATCCGGATACCAGGTAATACCGTGGGTACTTACACCCCTGATTGTTACCTTTTCTCCATCCTCATTCACAAGATCCATACCGTCAACACTTAACTGACCATCAGTAGATGGCCTCGCATCATGATAAGTATACTTCGGATCCTTCAGCTCTATATCATCAGCACTTACTTCCAAAGTAAATACACTGAGTATAATAAAAGCAAGCAAAACTGATAATATCCTTATACGTTTACCCTGTTTAATCTTTTTCATAAAAAAACTTCTCCCTCAAAATATATGAACCATTGCTGAGAGTAGATCAACATAGTCATTAAGCCCCTTTTCAAAGACACTTCTTATTTTCCAATCCAATATCCTCTATTATCAAATGTCTCACAATTTCCGTCAATAAATAAAATCCCTTGATTTTTTTGACCTTCGCCCTTCGTAATATACTTACCATTTGAATCCATATAATACCAACCTACGCCGTCATTATACCATTGAGCTGTTCTGGTTGTATCCATCTCACCACTATCAGCTAGATAATATCCGTCGATCCACTCATCGCAAATCATACCTATAATTTTACCTTTTAGCCAAAAGTAGTACCATTTTCCATCAATCTGTCTCCAACCATTAACCAGTCCACCTTCAGTATCTCCAGAATAAAACCAAGACGTAAGATTATCGTCTCCACCATATTTGACACCAATCCATGTGTTTGGTTTTGCCAGATATCCTGAATCATCAAACAAATACAATACTCCATCAATATAAGCATAATCTGACGATAAGTATAGGCCACTCTCATTCATATAATACCAACCATTCTCATCCTGATACCAACTATAGTATCCGGGATAATTTCCCATGCCACTTCTATACCCATCTACAAATCCTTCCCGAGTATAACCACTGGCATCAAAATAGTACCAGGTATAATCAACCATATACCATCCATTTGAGAGATAGTCTCCCGTTTTCATATTTGAAAACCATTCACTTCCTGAATCAATATCATAATACCATCGCCAATCACTTCCCTCTCCAGTAGAATAGTTAGTTGCTGCCTCTACATCATTATTACCCATAAAAAAAACAACAATAATAGCTACTACTGAAAGCAAAACCATCTTAAATGCTTTAGAAAAATAAACTTTCATTATTTATCCCCTCCTTTTTTAGATATAGAATCTTACTATATTTCAACGCTGGTTAAGAAAAGCTTATAATCACTTTTATTTCATCAAGATAAAAAGGCAAATGAAATAAACTCTCATTTGCCTTCTAAAATTATTTTTTTACTGAATAAGACCGAAAGGTTCAAAATCCATACCATACTTCTTTTTGAATTCTTTTTTTTCTTCCATGATGCCCCTTTCGACTTTTACTTTTACTTTTATTTGTAGTTTGCGGTACCGGTATATACCGACAAATACACTTATATTATATCATAGAATAGAATGATTTCTATAAGAAAATAGCGAACGTATTATTTCGATTTCTTTATCCAAAGGGTTCAGTTCGGCAAGGGGTTCACATGGACAAGGGGTTCAGTCCATGTTACTTTGTGGCTCCACAAGTGGAGCACTTGTATTCTGCATCGTGGTGAACTGTTGTATAGACAGGTTTGTATATTTCTTTTGTATATGCGTCACCACAACCACATACTGGACATCCTGTAGAAGTCATCACAGCGTCACAATCCATGCATCGATATTCATAACCTACATATTCATCATGGTCGTATACCTGTTCGTCCCAAGCATCTTTAACGAGAACCCATGTGTGGGTGTGGGCTCCGTTAGATGTTGAACCGGAAGATGAAGTAATTTTTCCAGAAGCATCCACATAGTATCCGTCTACTAATTCATTAACAGCCATATATCCACTGGCTTTGAAATAATAACAGCTTCCGTCTATCCAGAGCCATGTGCTTACCGGATACCAGCCTGAAGCGTCTGTATACCACCATCCGGTGGAGTCACTAGCCCAATAGCCGCCGGAATAAGCTGTATTCCACGTTCCGTCTGAATTCAGCCAGCAGCCGTCACGGTATTCTGAATAATCCATATATCCGCTACTCAGAAAATAATACCAGTAGCCGTCTATCTCTGTCCAACCGGATGCGTAGCTTCCATCTGAATACTCATACCACCAGCCTGAAGAGTCAGACTTCCACGATCCGCCGGCAGCAAAAGAATTTGAATTTGCTAATGATACTGTAATTAAAAGACATAAAGCTAAAACTACAGCGATTTTTCTTTTCATTATGGCGAACCTCCCGAATATTTATCGAATTCAATGCTAAATCAATTATATATACATTAGTATGCATATGCAATTAATAATGATAAGTAGAAGTAAAAGGGTTGTTCTTTTTTTTGTGTCAAGAATGGGACACACCATGTCCCATATAAATAACAGCCATTATCCGCCTATGCCCGGCCATAAATGCCAAGCCGTGAATCGTGAAAATATTGCTTATCACGTATCCTTTCGCAGGATATTCAGATACTCTTCATACGAGAATACCCTGTTGCGTGACGCATTTGTTGTTTCCTTCAATATCCCTGCCTGAACTAATTTTCCCACAGCAGTTGATACCGTGTTATAGCTCACTTCAAGGTCAGATGCCGTTCTTTTTATGTCAATGATGGGATACTGCTCTATATAATCGAAGACTCTTCTTATGTTATCATTCTTTCTTGCGGTAACAGGAAGTCTTTCAATATTCCCCTCATGGAGTGCTGACAGCTTTTCGACCGTAGCCAGGGAATCCTTTGCTGCCGCCGATACCGCTTCAAGGAAGAATCCAACCCACTGCTCATAATTCCCGCTTCTTCTTACCTCTGAAATACGATCATAATATTCTATCTGATTCTTTTTCAGAAAGTAGGAAATATAAATAATAGGTTTGGAAATATATCCCTGTTCCATGAGATACAGCAATATCATCAAACGCCCGACTCTTCCGTTTCCATCAAGGAACGGATGGATTGTTTCAAACTGATAATGGATCAGCGCAATCCTAATGAGAGGATCGTAATCATCCCCTTCGTTCATATATCTTTCCAAATCAGTCAGCGCAACATTCATATCCTCCACATTCGGCGGAATATATCTCGCTTCCTTAAGAGTACAGTTAGCGGCACCGATCCAGTTTTGTGATCTACGAAATTCGCCCGGATTCTTTTCCTGCCCTCTAACCCCTGCAAGAAGCTCTTGATGGATTTCTCGTAAAAGCCTGTTGCATAAGGGCAGCTCATCCAGTCTGCCAATCGCATATGTACAGGCTCGCACATAATTGATGACATCTCCTACATCAAGATTTGTATTTCCGTCAACATTAGGATCAAGAACATCATCCAGCGTACATTGTGTACCTTCTATCTGTGAAGAAATAAGTGCTTCTTTTCTTACATACATGGAAATGAAAAGCTCTACATTCGGTATGAGCTTTGCTGCCGTATCGAGTCTTACTAGATTCCTGTTTGCTTCCACCAGTTTCTTTACTATATCGCTGTTTATATTAAGCTCCGGATTCGGCGGCAACGGCGAAGGCTTAAAAGACTGATATGTCGCTTCACCGCTCAGATTTGTTACCAATTCACCTGATCTACCCATAGGAACCTCCTTCTTTTTGAAATAACAATTCTATAATATGTCTCTTATTTCAAAAAGTAAAGCATTAATTGAAATATAGGCGTAGTTTCATGTCTTTTATTTCAAATTCGTATGTTTCTGCGTAGCCAACTAAGCAAATGAATTACCAACGTCCATCACTTGTTATGGGCGTTGGTAATTCATATCCCCAAGGGGTTCAGTTCGGTAAGGGGTTCACATGGACAAGCGGTTCAGTCCATGTTACTTTGTGGCTCCACAAGTGGAGCACTTGTATTCTGCGTCATGATGAACTGTATCATAACCGACAAGTTCGTCAACCATTTTTGCTGTACAGTCCCAACAACCACAAGTAGGACATGCGCCAGCCAATACACCAACAGGACCAAAATCATATCCACAATCACAGCATATTCTGTGCTGTACGCTTTTATATTTAGGAACTTGTTCATCCCAAGCGTCTTTTACAAGAACCCATGTGTGGGTGTGGGCTCCGTTAGATGTTGAGCCGGAAGATGCGCTCATTTTTCCGGAGGCATCTACATAGTAACCATTTATTGTTTCATTAACAGCCATATATCCACTGGCTTTGAAAAAATAACAGCTTCCATCTATCCAGAGCCATGTATTTACCGGATACCAGCCTGAAGCGTCTGTATACCACCATCCGGTGGAGTCACTAGCCCAATAGCCGCCGGAATAAGCTGTATTCCATGTTCCGTCCGCATTCAGCCAGCAGCCGTCACGGTATTCTGAATAGTCCATATATCCGCTGCCGGTAAAGAAATACCAATAACCATCTATCTCTGTCCAGCCGGATGCGTAGCTTCCATCTGAATACTCATACCACCAACCGTTTGAATTAGATTTCCACGATCCGCTGGCAGCAAAAGAATTTGAATTTGTGAATGATACTGTAATTAAAAGGCATAAAGCTAGAACTACAGCGATTTTTCTTTTCACTATTTTGAACCTCCAGTAAGCGATTTTTGAATATATCATTAAGTTAATTATATAAACATTTATAGGCAGTTGCAATTATATAAAACATAAACAGATTAAACCATTTGATCTATTCTTTCAATATCTTCCACTTTGTTAACTAGCAAATAAGACTTTCATCATATACGGCGTTCCACAATTATATATATTAGAAATATTAGAAATTCATTCCATAATAAAAAGCCCATATTTCTATAGGCTTTCTAAATAAATTATCTATCCCATACCCAGATTTTTTCATATGAATATCCATCAAATCCATTTTCAAAAGCATAATCATCAACAGCAGATGGACTCGGGAAATCAATACCATTAAATCTATAAACATAATGGCCATAATTAGTATTACCTTCTTTTCTTTCACCATGGTCTTCAGTAGCTTCTGTAGTTTGAGTAGAATCTACTCTTGCTCCTGAGGCATCTACATAGTATCCATCTATTGTTTCATCAACTGCCATATATCCACTGGCTTTAAAATAATAACAGCTTCCGTCTATCCAGAGCCATGTATTTACCGGATACCAGCCTGATGCATCTGTATACCACCATCCGGTGGAGTCACTTGCCCAGTAACCTCCGGAATACGCTGTATTCCACGTTCCGTCTGCATTCAGCCAGCAGCCGTCACGGTATTCTGAATAGTCCATATATCCGCTACCTGTAAAGTAATACCAATATCCGTCTATCTCTGTCCAGCCCATAGCATAGCTTCCATCTGAATACTCATACCACCAGCCTGAAGAGTCAGACTTCCACGATCCGCCGGCAGCAAAAGAATTTGAATTTGCTAATGAAACTGTAATCAAAAGACATAAAGCTAAAACTACAGCGATTTTTCTTTTCATTATGTCGAACCTCCAGTAAGTGATTTTGAATATATCATTAAGTCAATTATATAAACATTTATAGGCAGTTGCAATTATATAAAACATAAACAGATTAAACCATTTGATCTATTCTTTCAATATCTTCTGCTTTGTTAACTAGCAAATAAGACTTTCATCATATACAACGTTCCACCATTATATATATTAGAAATTTTTTCCATAATAAAAAGCCTATATTTCTATAGGCTTTTTATAAATATATTAACTTCCACCTGGATGTCCATACTTAGCAAAATGACTATAAGGTACATATGTGTTACATTTTTCACACCAACAATCTGCTGGTTCTTCAGTTGCTGGAGCTTCTGTACTAGGTTCTGGTGCAGGAGCTTCTGTTGACATTTCACCCGAGGAATTAACATAGTAACCATCAATCCACTCATTAACAGCCAAATACCCACTAGCCTTAAAGTAATAACAGCTTCCATCTATCCAAAGCCATGTATTTACAGGATACCAGCCTGAAGCGTCTGTATACCACCAACCCTTTGAATCAGATGCCCAATGGCCACCTGAATAAGCTGTATTCCATGTTCCATCTGCATTCAACCAGCAGCCATCTCTGTATTCCGAATAATCCATATATCCGCTGCCTGTAAAGTAATACCAATAGCCGTCTATTTCCGTCCAGCCCATAGCATAGCTTCCATCTGAATACTCATACCACCAGCCTGAAGAGTCAGACTTCCACGATCCGCTGGCAGCAAAAGAATTTGAATTTGCTAATGAAACTGTAATCAAAAGACATAAAGCTAAAACTACAGCGATTTTTCTTTTCATTATGTTGAACCTCCAGTAAGTGATTATTAAATTCAACGCTAAATCAATTATATATACTATTTAGAACAACAGCAATTACAAAGCATATAAAAAATATGTATATGCAAAAAAACAGCCACATGCTTTGCATGTAACTGTTTTTTTACAGGGGGTAAGGGAATCGAACCCCTTCCAAAGGTTTTGGAGACCCCTATCATACCGGTAGACCAACCCCCTAGGAAATACTTTTCCAGTTGTATTCTTCACATAAATGAATTGTACCTTCAAAACTTCATACAGTTTATATCTATCAAACGTATCTTCTTCCTAAAACTTTTAGGAAAAGCTCACGACCTATTAGTACTCCTCAGCTTAACATGTTACCATGCTTACACCCAGAGCCTATCAACCTCGTAGTCTTCGAGGGGTCTTAAGAGATATCTCATCTTGAGGTTGGCTTCACGCTTAGATGCCTTCAGCGTTTATCCTTTCCAGACTTGGCTACCCAGCTATGCACTTGGTAATACAACTGGTACACCAGCGGTCCGTCCATCCCGGTCCTCTCGTACTAAGGACAGCTCCTCTCAAATATCTTACGCCCACGCCGGATAGGGACCGA
>DGHK01000054.1:0-149 GCA_002392655.1 Lachnospiraceae bacterium UBA3850
ACCTGCAAAGCAGGAACTCAGAATAGTAACTCTTAATTCACGTTTATTTTACATTTAATCATTCTACAATATGCATACCTGATTTTCAAGAAACAAAATAAAAAGGCCAAAAACCTTGCATACGCAAAGTCCTCAGCCCTCCTGGAGTG
>DGHK01000054.1:252-95233 GCA_002392655.1 Lachnospiraceae bacterium UBA3850
ACCAAATGAGCTAGCGGCCCGAAAACGCGGTACCCAGTTCCGAGTACCACGTTAGTATATTACAAGCGTTTCTGATTTGCAACTACTTTTTTCAAGAAATTAATATTTTGGAAATATTATACAATTATGAAACTTTTTTTATTAAAAATTCCTAAAATTTACCAATTATATCCTCCCGCGCGTCATTACGCCTAGTCAAATTTTTGACTTATATGTCAGATTTTTGATATACGGACATAACACCTTTTTCACAGCCCTGCCACATCACAGTTCGGGAAACTACGCTGTTATGGAACATAGTCTGACATTATGTGCTGTTATCTAGGGATTGAAATACTGTATCCCCTACAGCTTAGGAGCATCCCCCTGTACAGGTGCAGGTTTCTTACCATGGATCAGCACATCTATACGATTCTTGGTTGCCTCGTTGCTTCTGCCCTCAAGGGTAACTGTGTCCTGCTCCCACATACCATGCCATCTATGCTTTCGAACATAGTTAGTCCTGTCAACCAGCTTCTTGGCAAGCGCAGCTCCGTAATCACTAAGATCTGAATAAATCTTAAGTACATCAAGAGTTTCCTCAAAATGCTCCTTGGAGACATCCTTGAATCTTGCACTTTTCCGCCCCTTCATATACTTCTCATTTTCATCAAATATATTCTTCAGCAGATAATTAAGCTCGCCTTCAGCCAATCTGTCTATGTTTTTGCTTCCAAGACCTTTTAACATTCCATTAAAACGGTGATATCCTCTACTTGCGCTGCCCGGATCAGGAAGAATAGAACCAAGCTCCTGAAGTGACTTAAGAGCCTTTCTCTTATTTGCGAGGGTTGCTTTGACAAAAGGATTATCTATAAGGCTATTAACCTTCCACTCAGTACTGTTTTTTGCAGCAGACTCAAGACTCGCCTTTGACCATTTTTTCTGTCCATTATCATTTGTCGTATAGTAGGTTCTGAATACCGGATCCTTCTTCATATCCTCTGCAAGCTTGTCAATCTTCGCAGGATCAAAGGCTTCCTTTTTTGCAGGATCATTTACTCGTTCATTTTTCTTCTTCCACTCATAGGCTGCAGTTACCTTCGCAATACCGTCCAGAGCATTCTCACCCTTACCAAAGTTAAATGCACCTGTATTCATAGCAATATATTTTTCAAACGGATCTGCCTCAAGCTCATTAAATGCATTTGCCACCATAGTCTCAAACTTATTCTGGATGACCTTGCACTTAGCTTTGAATGTATCCGGTATCTGAGGATCCTTCTGGAACGCCTTAAGACTACTGAGAATCTCGCTGAAGCCCTCTCCGTCTTCCTTAGAAAAGACCTCATTTATATCTCCCAGTTTTGAATCCTTACCACGTTTCTTGCTTTCATTATATGATTCTATATTACCAACAAAGTAAACCAGACTATCCAGGAATTTCTGTGGCTCAGGATTCTGGATGTTCATCTTCAGAGTATATTTATACTCAGGAACTATTCTTCCCACATCCCTTCTCTCGATCTTCCTCTGGCTAAGAAGTGAGTCCACATATTGGGTCTTTTCATCCGCCATATCAGGGTTTTCCTGAACATCATAATGAAACTTCTTGAGATCATTGATAAATGCATTCAGATCTCTTGCAAAGTTATCATTCTTTTCGATGCTCTTACCAAGACTCTTTACTATCTTCTCCTTAACAGACTTCTGATGGGCAATGATTTTTTCCTTGTCAAAAGTATAGGCAGGATCCGGATTATATCTTTCCGCGTAGGAGCCTTCAAGATTTACATTATCCGCATCTCCTCCACCCACATTCTCTTTTGCATCCACCTGAATCTGAGGTCTGGAACTCATATAATTCTCGAACTCCTCCTGATCCATCATATAAGTTCTCACAGGCTGCTTATTAACCTTATAATTATTATAATCAAAATAAGGGGCAGCCATCAGCTCATCAAATTCAGCTACTATCTGCTTATTGTTAACATCAAAGAGTCCTGATTCGAGAAGCTCCGCTCCTTCCTTGCAGCGCCCCATTGTTGTTACATAAGCTGTGACATATTCGGGACCACCCCACGGTCCATTTACCCTATCTCCCTTCGGAAATATAAATATATTCTTATTCACTAAAGTCTCCTGCATACTCTGCAATCTCTTGAGACTCTTCACCGCATCTATTATCGCATCTCTTTTCTGTCTCGGAGACGGCGATATAGCAGCTCTAAGTATCAGAGCCTGAAGACTTTCTACCTCGCGCAAAGTCTGAGATACCAGATGATATGTAGGATCATTTTCTCCTACGTACTCTCCAGTCTTCTTTCTAAGAGCTGCAGTGTACTTACCAAAACTATCAAAGGCAAATGTATCATCCGTTTCTCCTCTTTGCTGTATAACTAACTGAGCTATAAACTGAGCATCCTTATCCTTCTTAAAACTGATTAATTCATTTCTTGGCATAGCTTTTCTCCTATTATTAATACCACTTATAAATAACAGATGAGACACTACAGTCATCTATCTGCCCCCTACAAGAAACACTATACCACACACCTATAACAAAAGCGCAACAAATCAAAAAGTGACAGGGGGACAGGCACCTTGTCACATAAGGTGACAGGGGGACAGGCACCTTGTCACATGTATCCGGAAATGTTATAGTATGAGAAATAAATGCTCCTGCTTCGCAGGGCGCATCTTATTTTAATTTTTGGTAGCTTATCGTCCAATAGTTCTTAATGTATTTATACGGGAGACTAAAATGAAAAAAACACTTATTGTAATAGACATGCAAAATGACTTTATTGATGGAAGTCTAGGAACTGCTGAAGCCCTGCAGATAGTTGACAATGTAAAGGCAAAGATTGAAGCATATAAGGCAAATGGCGACGAGATCATATTTACACGCGATACTCATCACGATAATTATATGGAAACAAATGAGGGACGTCACCTTCCGGTTGTTCACTGTATAGAGGGAACAACCGGATGGCAGATACGCGACGCCTTAGACACTTCCGATGCGCTCATCATAGATAAGCCGTCCTTTGGTTATACCGGCTGGGACAGCTTTCAGTTTGAAGAGGTTGAAATAGTTGGACTATGTACAGATATATGTGTTGTATCCAACGCACTTATCATCAAGGCACTTTTCCCTGAGATACCTGTCAGAGTTGACAGCAGTTGCTGTGCCGGCGTAACACCTGAAAGCCACGAGGCTGCCCTTACAACTATGAAAATGTGCCAGGTGGAAGTAATATGACAGATTAAACGAATGCTTGACTGAATGGTTTTCTTAATAGTATTTCTAGTATTTATTACTATATTGCATAGTCAAAGGACTCCAGAAATCTTTTTAATCTGTCTGTTTTCGGATTTTCAAAGAATTCTTCAGGTGCTGCTTCCTCTACTATCTTTCCGCCATCTATAAAAACCATTCTGTCAGCAACTGCTCTGGCAAAGGATAACTCATGGGTAACTATGACCATGGTACGTCCTTCCTTCGCAAGCGTAATTACGACATCCAGAACCTCACGTACCATCTCCGGATCAAGTGCCGCCGTAATCTCATCCAGCAGAAGAACCTCCGGATGCATCATAAGCGCTCTTACGATAGCAACTCTCTGCTTCTGACCACCGGAAAGCTGTCTTGGATAATTATCTTTTTTAGATAGCAGTCCAACCCTGTCCAGAAGCTCCGTTGCTTCCTTTTCTGCCTGAGCCTTGGGAACCTTTTTCACCTTTATCGGAGCCAGTGTCATATTCTGCAGAACCGTCTTATGAGGAAAAAGCTCATAGCTCTGAAATACCATCCCTATTCTTTCCCTGACATGGTTCAGCTTTCCACTGCAGGGATTGATAGTCTCATTATCCAGAAGAACTCTTCCATCCTGTATCTCCTCAAGCGCATTGAGGCATCTGAGAAATGTACTCTTCCCGCATCCGGAAGGTCCGACAATTACTACAACCTCTCCCCGCTTCACTTTCATATCTATCTTGTCAAGAACCACCAGTTCATCGTAGCTCTTACTTAGTCCTTCTACCTTTAATATTTCTTCTGCTTCTGTCTTCATATTGATACCCGTTTCCTACCTCAACTTACAAACCAAATCTTTCATCAATTCATACTTTCCCCGTTTTTACTCTTTGGTTTGTCCTTTTACGCTTCTTTATCCTTTCTTGCCCTCTGTCCAACCAGCTTTTTCTCGTTTTCAGCGCCCTTGCCTACTTTCCCGGCTTTCTTTCTTCCTGTTTCACTAGATAATTTACCCATCACTTTATACTCCAGATAATTTGCCCAACACTTTATACTTCGGATAACTCACCTAAAACTTTATATCAGTAGTATTCACGCTGCCCACTTTTTCTCCAGATATTTTGACACCAGACTGATAGACCAGCAGACTATAAAATATAATATAAATATAGTAAGAAATATGCCAAATGCAGCATTGGGCGAGCTTTTTCTATTCGCCTCTATTATCTGCTGCCCCACCTTCAGAACCTCCACTATACCTATCATCATCACAAGGCTTGTGGTTTTTATCATTCTGGTTATAAGATTGATAGACTGAGGGATCATTCTTCTGATTATCTGAGGGATGATGATGTGAATATATGTATCTGTCATAGTCATCCCCAGAGCCGCACTGCTTTCGTACTGTATTACGGGAATACTTGTCAGCGCCCCTCTCACAAGATCTGACATTTCCGCAGTACCCCATAACGAAAAAACTATTATAGAAGCAGTTTCCGCAGACATATCTATCCCCAGTGCCTTTGTTGTTCCAAAATATACCAGAAAAAGCAGCACCATCTGAGGCATGATGCGGACAAATTCCAGATAGAGTCTGGTTACAGCCTTTATCACTTTATTCTTTAGCGTCATCAGACTTCCAACGATAACTCCCAGCACTATACTGATAACTACCGATATCAGACTTATCCTCAGTGCTACAAGGAGTCCCAGCAGAAGCCTCTCCAGATTATTTCCTTTTAGTAATACTTCAAATCCCATATCTCATACTCCAAACGCCCTATACCTGAACCTCTTTCAATACCCGCGCTTATTCTCAGACTTTCCCTAACCTTTCACGACATCATCGCCTATGCTCCAAACATCCTGAATCTGACTTTCTTCTCGATAACATTTCCTACTATCGAAACCGGCAGGAGCATAACTATATAGAACACAACCAGAAGAAACAGCGCTTCCGTAGTATTATAATAAAGCCCTATCAGATCCTTTGCGGTAAACATCAGATCCATCAGGCTTATAGCCGAAAACACACTGGTTTCCTTCAGGAGAAATATAACATTCGCCACTGTCGCAGGAATACTGAGTGTAAATGCTTCCGGCAGTATTACATGCTGAAACATCTGCCTCGGTGTCATTCCAAGCGCCACTGCACTTTCTGTCTGTGAAACCGAAACCGCCTCCAGCCCGCTCCTGAAGCCTTCGCTCATATAGCTGCCTCCAAGCAGTCCCAGTCCCAGCGCTCCGCACACCTCTGCCGAAACAGAAAACCCCACCTTCGGAAGTCCAAAATATATAAAAAAGAGCTGCACCAGTAAAGGAGTATTTCTGAAAAGCTCAACGTAAAAACCCGATATCCCGGACAGAACCGGGACCTTAAAATACCTGAAAAATGCCGACACCACACCTATCACAAGGGACAGCGCTATTCCTATAAATCCTATCCTCACTGTGAGCCAGAAGGCATCTATATATCTGGGTAAATATGAGATTAAAACCTCATTATCCATATTTACTGTTCCTTCCTCTTCCTATGATCGACCTTTATCGATACCCTGGTTCCTATCATCTGTATGATCTGGAAAATGATAATCAGAAGCACAACTGTTATGATCATAATATCAGTCTGCCATCTGTAGTAACCATATCTGACAGCTATATCTCCCAGACCACCGCCTCCGACTGTGCCCGACATAGCAGAGTAACCCAGAAGCAGTCCTGTCGTTATGGTAAAGCCTGTTATAAGTGAAGTTCTTGCTTCAAGAAGCAGAACCTTAATGATGATATCAGCATTGCTGGCTCCCATCGACCTTGCCGCCTCTATAACTCCGGTATCCACATCATTCAGTGATGACTCCACAACTCTTGCTATATATGGAGCAGCACATATCACAAGCGGCACTATGGTAGCAGTCGAGCCATAGCTCTGTCCTACCACCAGCCTTGTAAATGGGATCAGAAGTATCAAAAGTATCAGAAAAGGAATGCTTCTGATAATGTTACATATAAAGTCCCCTATCCTATAGATAAATGCGTTAGGTGAGAGTCCATTTTTCCCTGTTACATATAGTAGTATCCCCAGGGGAAGTCCTATAATATAGCCAACTATTACAGAACCAAGTGTCATATAAAGAGTGTCCCTGATTCCTTCAAGAATCATTTTTATAATCTGTTCATTCATGTCATACCTCTCATGCTTTTTAGAATATCTAAGCGTGAATCCTCGGTTATTCAATTACCGAGATGAAAGCTCTTGTTATCTGTTATTACAGCAGTTATAATGTAATTACTACTCGCAAGGATGTAATTGAAATTACATCTCCTACTTACCAATATTGTGATTATTTACAACTGAATATATAAGGTTCTGTAGAGTAGTCTTTCTACAGGTAAAATATTCAAAGCATCGAACAACCTTAAAGTAGCTGTGTAAAAAGCAGTATTGGTGTCATGGACGCACCCTGAATCTACGAAACTAAGTTTCGCAAATCAGATGCTCTGGTAATTTAATTACCGAGTAGTTCACCAATTCAGCTATCGCTTCTGTCGATAAAATCTACACCTCATCTACGTAAAGTCCGCTTTCTCTAAGATGGTTTATAATCTGCTGATCCTCCCCTTCGCCCTCAGGAAGTCCCAGCAGCATCTCTCCCACTGCCTTTCCATTTATATTCTTCGTATCAGCGCGCAGGATATTGACCGGAACCTGAAACTTCAGAATCAGATTAGCGATAACCGGTTCGTAAGCAGAATTCTGCTCAAATACTATACGGATAGTTTTTGCCTCATTCAGCTCCTTAAGTGGTGTAAAGCGAATGTCCTTACCTGATATAAGCTCCTTTGCAGCGTCAGAGCTCGGTGATTCAAATATTTTTTCAACACTTCCCTCTTCGACCAGTCTTCCGCTGTCGATAATCGCCACCTTCTGACAGATCTCGGTAACAACCGACATCTGATGAGTTATGATAACTATAGTTATACCCATAGACTGATTGATCTCTTTAAGCAGCTTTAATATAGATGTAGTCGTTTGCGGATCCAGAGCACTTGTGGCTTCATCACATAGAAGTATTCTGGGATTTGTCGCAAGCGCCCTGGCTATAGCAACCCTCTGCTTCTGTCCACCGGAAAGCTGGGAGGGAAATGCCCTCTCCTTATCCTCCAGATTGACAAGCTGGAGCAGCTCTCTCGCTCTGGCCTTTGCCTCATTTTTCTTTACTCCTGTAATCTCCAATGGAAAACAGACATTTCCCAGCACATTCCTCTGTTCCAGAAGATTGAAGCCCTGAAATATCATTCCTATCTGACTGCGCTTTGACCTAAGCTCTTTTTTTGTCAGGCTTTCCAGATTGACACCATCTATAAGAACAGCTCCCTCTGTAGGCTTCTCAAGATAATTTATGGATCTTACCAGCGTACTCTTTCCTGCACCGGACATTCCGATGATTCCATATATTTCTCCCGCCTCAATAGACAGATTGATGTCATCAAGAGCCAGTACCTGATGTCCTTCAACTTCAAATCTTTTGGTCAGATTTTTTATCTCTATTATGCTCATATCTACTTATCAAATTGAGAGAGTCCTAAGACTCCCTCAACTCCCTTCTTGTTTATTTGGTAACTGTTCAGCGATTCAAAGCTAAACCGTTACGTTGTTTGATAAATCCAGACTTAGTAGCATTTTACTCCTAATATCAGGAAATATACATATATCTGACTAAATAACTAATAAACCTTACTCCTCATAGAATACAACTGCTCCGTCGTAGGTTTCCTCTATAAACTGCTTGATCTCATCTGATCTAAGAACACTTACAAGTGCCTTGATCTTATCTGTATTTTCATTTCCTTCATATACAGTAATAATATTTACATATGTCTTTGCAGCGATAGAATCTGTTGCTTCATATGCTATGGAATCCTTACCAACTGAGTAACCTGCTTCAAGTGCATAGTTACCATTAAGAATCACATATTCAACTTCATCAACTACTCTTGCGACCTGTGCAGCCTCAAGCTCTACAAACTTGATGTTATTAGGATTGTCCTTTATATCATTTACTGTTGCTGTAAGTCCTGCTCCGTCTTCAAGTGTAATGATTCCGTTATCCTGAAGCAAAAGAAGTGCTCTCGCCTCGTTAGTTGTATCATTTGGAATAGCTATGCTGTCGCCGTCAGCTATCTCATCAAGACTGCTCTTTGTACCCGGATAGATACCAAATGGCTCATAGTGGATACCACCTGCATTTACAAGATGTGTTCCCTGCTCTTCGTTAAAGCTGTTAAGGTAAGGAACATGCTCCATGTAGTTTGCGTCAAATTCACCTGATTCAACTACCAGATTTGGCTGTACATAATCATCAAATTCAACAACATCAAGCTCATAACCATAGTCCTTGATTATCTCTGCTGCCTTAGCAAGAATCTCAGCATGAGGAATAGGGCTTGCTGCTATCTTAATGACTTCGCCATTTCCAGGAGGGATATCTAAAGCATTTCCCTGATCCTCTGCTTCTGATGAGCTGTCTCCTGATGATGCAGGAGCTGCTTCAACCTTACCACCTTCAACCACCAGTGTTTCCTCATACTCAGCACCGTAGGTATCAATAAGTGTTGCCTCGTAATCTGCATGGAAGAAGTTCTCTGCTCCAAGTGCCTCTGTTTCAGCATTCAGCCAGTCACGAAGTGTTGTATTACCCTTTGAAACTGCAGGTGCTATAGTGTCCTGGCTTCCAAGTGAAGGGATACCAACTACGTAGCCCTCATTCTCAAGTGCATACGCAATTACCTCTGTATTATCATTTGCCCATGCAACTCCGGTTCCATTCTCAAAAGAAGTCTTGGCTGTTGCATAAGTATCAAACTTCTGAAGCTTTATATCAGGATAGTTTTCTTCAAGATATGTCTCGGCTGTTGTTCCTGATATAACTATAACCTGGTCTTCTGCACCAATCTGTGACAGATCCTCGATCACATTATCCTCATGGGATACAACTCCCAGAGCTACATTCATGTACGGAAGTGTGAAGTCAACCTTCTCTGCTCTTTCATCTGTTACAGTGAAGTTAGCAAGTACTATATCAACCTTTCCGGTCTCCAGATACTCGACTCTGCTGGCTGCCTCAGTTGATACATAGTTGATATCAACTCCCAGATCCTTTCCTATTCTCTCAGCAAAGTACACATCATAGCCCTGATAATCACCATTTTCATCTACATATCCAAATGGGTTTTTATCTGAGAAAACTCCGATATTAACGGTTCCGCTTTCCTTTATCTCGTCAAGAGTTCTATATACTCTTCCACTTTCATTAGCCTGTACATTATTTGTATCCGTCTTTGCCTGATCATTGCCGCAGCCTGTAAGTGCGGTTGCTGCAAAACCAAGTGACAGGGCTCCTGCGATAAACTTTTTTATAAAACTTTTTTTCGTAATATTTTTTTTCATAATATTTTTCTCCTTCTGAGCATGAATAGCTGCTCTTTTTTTCGTCATTTGACTGATTTTCACGTGACAGGATGTATGCTCTGTCACCTTCTTTACTATGAAATGGGGGTTTCACAGTAATTATCCAAAAAGAAAACCCGGTGTTCCTTGAACATCCCGGGCAAATGACTCATCCAACTATATGACCAAACAAACTACATACTGGTTCATCGTTTTGGACTTCTAAGGCATGACCTTACACGCCCCAGTCATATTTAATGCCCGGGATTTAAGCATTCGACAGCACATACAGCACATATTGTTGGTTCTGTTAGTTCTCATTTCCATTTCCTCCTCTTTATCTTGGTGACAAGGGGACAGGCACCTTGTCACCAGTTAGTGACATGGGACAGGCACTTTGTCATCAGCACATTATCTCGATTCACTTTCAAGATGTACACATTCTAACAGCGTCCCATGGATTTGAAAAATCAATAGATTTTATCGCTTGCGATAAGCATTACTTATCACAAAATTTCAAACAAAAAGCAACTGCCATCGGACTGATAAGCAGTTGCTTCTTTATCTTTATATATCCATAACAGGCTATAACCATTTCTTTTTCTTAAAAAACCATAAGCTTCCGATTACTATAACCAGACTTACCACAACCACCGTTGGATATCCCCAACGCGTCTCAAGTTCTGGCATGTAACGGAAATTCATACCATACCATCCGACTATAAGTGTCAGTGGCATGAAGATCGTTGTTACGACTGTAAGCAGCGTCATGATACGGTTCTGCTTAACATCGATCTGAGTATTATATACATCTCGAAGCTGCATGGTATAGTCGCGAAGGGATGTTGCCGAATCGTGGAGTATGGTAACTCTATCCGTAAACAGCCTGAAATATCTGGTATTCTCAGGTTTAAAGAAATTATTTTCATTTTCCTGAAGCTCCTGCCCCAGATCGATAAGCTGTTCATAGTGAGTCCTTAGTTCACGAATATCACTACGTATCTCATTCACCCTATCGAGGGGAGTCTCAGTTCCGGTATCCATCAGCTCATCCTCGATACTGTCCAGCTCCTTCTCGTACCCCTCCATAAGTGCCTGGTCACGCTGGATGATGGTTTCCAGAAAATCATATATGAATCTCTCAAGACATGGGACCTTCCACTTACGCGTTCTGGCAATGCGTTTCACTATTCTTTCCACTACACCTGTCGAATCGATAAAGACCATTCCCTTTTCATCCAGTGCAAAGGCGTATTGATAATCCTTTCCACAGATATCTCTTCTGCTTGGAACGGAAAATGTACCGGTAAGTGAATCGTAGTTAACCTCAGCCTTTGTATTGTGGATATCATCTACATTTATATCAAGCTCGATTCCCATATCGAACAGAGGTTGTTTCTCTCGCCACTCCTCAGTAGTCAGAACTGCAACATACTGATATTCCTGCTTTTGAAGCGCCTCAAATTCACAAGGTTCAAGTGATTCTTTTATCAGATAATACATATTCTAACCTCCGACTTTGTTTATTCGTCCCCTTCACCCTCGAAGTAACCCCCGCATGCAAACTGCCCGGCAAGCTTCTCATCCTCGTCATCGGATTTCTGGAACTGCGTATTATATAATTCGGTATAAACTCCACCCTTAGATACAAGCTCCTTATGCTTTCCTCTTTCGACTATAACTCCGTCCCTTACAATAAGTATCTCATCTGCCGCAAGAATAGTAGAAAGCCTGTGCGCTATAAGGATACTGGTTCTCTCGGCAATTATAGGCTCTATAGCTTCCTGTATCTTACTCTCAGAAAAAGAATCCAGCGCCGAGGTCGCCTCATCAAATATCAAAAGTGCCGGATCCTTGAGAAGAACTCTGGCAATAGATATTCTCTGTTTCTCTCCTCCGGACAGCTTCAGTCGCCATAATATACAACCCATCATAACATCTCCAAAACCATCTCCTTTTTAGAGTGTCTCGCAGATATCCTTCAGAAGAAAAGTCCTATTTTCGTGGCTTCTCCTTTGTTTTGATAGATTATAGCAAATATCTTTATATACCGCCACAGAAAAACACTCTGCTAAGCTTATACCATATACAAAAAAAGCAACTGACATCACATATGATAAACAGTTGCTTTTTTGCATCCAGTGACCGCCACCATAGGTCTCATCCCACGCTCCGTCAATTTCAAGCCAGCAGCCATCACGATATTCAGAGTAGTCCATATGTGACAAGGTGCCTGTCCCCCTGTCACCACTGTGTGACCATGTGACAAAGTGCCTGTCCCCTTGTCACTTAAATTCTGCCAATTTGTTGTGCTTTTGTTGCTCTTTATGATATATAATTGACTAAACTATTCATGCACAAAAATATGGATTATGTAATCATACATTAAATGTATATCCTGGAGGTTATATGAGAGAATTAGAGAATCATGAAAAAAATGAATATATCTTTACGGAAGAAGAGCGATGGAGCATAGAAAATGCTGACCAGAAAGATAAAGAAGCCATAAAGAAATCCATTAGCGAGTTTAACACAAAGCATAGTAAATTAGCAGATTATGACAAGCAGTCAAACACACAGTTACAGCAGCATGCTTCTGTTAATTCAGGCTTTCATGATTATGAGCATCAGGCCTATATGACTAAGCATAAGCTTCGTGATTTTTGTGAGCTTTATCGTGTATTTTTTGAAAATGATCCAATGTTCAGCGATTTTCTAAAGGAAATGCGTGAGTACGCTGAACTAGATCCTTATTCTGATGAAAATTATAAGAAAGAAGTAAAATTTGTTAAGGAACTGCCTGGGAAGATTGCACGTCTGGAAAAAGCTCTCGAAAAACAGGAAAACCGTTTGAAGAGAGAACTACAGCAGGTGGATTCGAAAGCATATAATAAGCTTTCAAAAAAGGAAAAAATAAAATTGGACCATAAACTAATAATCAAGTCAGAGACTCTGGATAATAGAAAACGAGCTTTAGCTTCATTTTCCTATTTTTTTGAAAACCAGACTAAAGGCGACCTTTCCGATTTTGAGGCATTAAGTGAAGAAAACCAGGAGAAGATAAATAAAATGAATGCCCAGACAGGTCTCACCAAGCCTAAGCATATGGTATTTACCGATAAATGGAAGGGGCACGATTTTGATTATTATTATATTAATGCCTCGGGTGTAAAGCTGGATCCAAGGTATAACATAAGTGCTACTTATCGGAATGATGGTTTTTGGGCAGCAGCAAATAAAGCAATTGATAACCTTGATTTTGACTCTGACGAAGCAGATATGAGGGATGCCCCAATATTCCCCCATGAGCCACGTATGACCGATGTAGATCAGGCAGATACTGGGGCATGTTATATGTATTCAGGATTATCTGAAGTTGCTAGACTATACCCGCAGAAAATAAAGGATATGATCCGAGATAATGGAGACGGCACAGCAACTGTCAGATTCTTTGCAACTAAGGAAGATATTACTGGTCAGAGACACCATTTTCCTGTATATGTCCGTGTGGACAAAACAATGCCAAGGCATAATACCAATGAACGGATGGCTCATAACTCCCTTTGGGTAAATCTGATTGAAAAAGCCTATGCTATGTCAGGCCTGCACGCCAGCAGGGGAACGGATTACAACTTTCCCATTGACCCTGACAAACCTGAAAACAAAGACTGGAAGCCGGCCATCAGGCAGATAGAAGGAGGCTTTGCCAGATTATTTCTTGAAAATATACTGGGAGACGATGGAGAAGGCCGGGATATATTTTGTCCATCTCCTGATCAAGTGAATGCTGACATAGCCATAGCCAAGATGGGATTTACATATGATTCTAAATCCGAATTATTTTACAGAGAGATTTCAGATGCACTTGATAAAGGACTTCCAGTTACTTTTTGCTCAATACAAGACACTCAAAAAATACAGGGAAATCATGCCTATTCGCTGATCGGCGCTTTCAAAACGGAAGATACACCCCCCAGATATATCTTCAGGCTGAAAAATCCCTGGACTGATAGATCTGATACCGGTGTTAAAAATGGAATAGAATATGTGAAGACCCCTTTCGGCATCTCTTCAAAATGGGTAAATGTGAAGGATGGAATATTTGATATCGAACTAACGGATCTGGCTAAGGATTGTGACAGGTTTTCCATAACCGGAGGTCAGACGCTGGCAGAGGCATCCCATCAGGAGGTTGAAGGCTATAATATTACATCGCCCAAAAATGCTTCTGAATTTGATAAAACCCATATCACAGCTGATGACATGACGGACCTCATGAAGGCTTATAACGAACTATATGACTCACTGGTTTCTACCAATTCTGTCTTTTCGCATGACTCAGAAGAATATAAAAATCTTTTAGATGGTCTCAAGGATTTTCGGCATAATCTTGCACAGTCCTTTGGTAAAAACAAGTCAGAATTAAAGAAAATGACAAAGCCTCTATTAAAGCTGGTTAAGGACTACGAGGATCATGTCGATGGACAGTTCTTTGGTGAAAGTCAGCGACAGAGCGCAAGAAAGAATGTTTGTAATGGAATACGTTCTATTACAAGGCTGGTACAAAAAGGCATAAATCCACAGCGAGCAGCCGAAAGAATCTATGCCAGAAAGCTTATGGAACAGCAGCATGCCAAAAAGGGAATAAAAGACCCTGCCCTGCTGGAAAGCGCCACTAAAGAGCTATATAACAATAAAGCATTCAGAAATATTGCCAATTCCTGTACTATTACTTCATTGATTAATCCAACCAAGTCACAGATGAACGCACATCTGAAAGAGATAGACAAAAAGCTTAATGGCCGTGGATTGGACAATAAGGTAAATCTTGAGAAAATGCAGCCTCAGAAGAAGCAGCCTAAATTCAGGTTAATGTAAAGATATTCTTTATATTATAATTTCGTAACTATTCAGGTCACCCCTGAATGCGTGTAATGATTTTTGTGCAAAACAAAATTCTTACTGCACAGATTCAAACTCTTTTAGAGCAGAATGGCTCATTAACAAAAGAAATCGAAACTCTCAACAAAATCGTCGAGAAGTTATACAGCATATGCCTTCCAAATGCGAGAACTGTCCTCATAGAGAAGAATGTCAATCTCATGCCTGTGTAACAGAGACACGGAATGTTGTTGATATAAATGTAAGTGCAAATGTAACTGCACACGAAGTATTAGCAATAGATTGTCCTTACGCGCACGAGGTGTTAGAAGGTTCATTTCCTGAGTATGTGACAAGGTGCCTGTCCCCCTGTCACCACTGTGTGACCATGTGACAAAGTGCCTGTCCCCTTGTCACATGACTATTGACTTTGAATATCATTAAATTAAAATGTAAGATGTGTAGTATATGTCATATTAACTTGAATACATCATCACTTCAAAATATATACATTCATTCTTATTATTCAAGAGGAGAAGGTTCCCATGAAAAAACAATTACGTAAATGCCTTGCAACATTAGTAGCAGGCGCAATGCTTTTTTCCGGTATCGTAGTACCACAAAGTAAACACACTGTGGAAGCTGCCGAAGCAGATACAACCTATCTGACCACAGATCGAGATGATCCGAGAAGTGGAAATATCTTTATCGAGGTACCCGGCACCCTGAAAAAGCAGGACATTCAGGCTGCAATAGACAGAATAAATGAGATAAGGAAGGAAGCATGTGATAATGGTTATCCTTATCCAAATGACGGTAATGGCACTCAGCTTCCCACAAAGCTCACATCTAAGGATTATGTTCCGATAAAATGGTCACTGGGTATGGAAAAATTAGCCATAATCCGTGCAGCCGAGTACAGCATACATTTGGGACACGTCCGTCCGAATTCTTCCGGCGAACATGCTTACAATATGCCAGTAATTAATGAAACAAAGGTTTGGCTTGAAAATCTTGCAGCAAACTCCTCCAGCAAAACCGACCTCGTGACATCTATTAACCAATGGTATGGTGAAAAGGGCGCCTACGTTAATGGGGAATCAGGTTATGGTCACTATCAGCTTATGATAAACCCTAAGATTACGTGCTTTGGTATGGGACAGTTCTATAATAAAGATTCTTATTATAAAAACTATACCTCCGGACTATTCAGCCATTCTCTCGGCTCAGATGATTTACAAACTTCTTTTAATTATAACGGAGATTACATACAACTGGTTGAAATCAGCAATTCTTATGTTTCATCCATCAACATCGTCGGCTCCGGTATATGTAATATAGGCGATACAGAGACCTTCTATGCAAATGCTGTAACCTCCTTCGATAATAACTATACAGCAAAGATCAATAAAGGCATCACCTGGTCATCCTCTGACACAGGTGTCGCTACTATAGATGCAGTAACCGGCGAATTCACTGCAAAAAGTATCGGAGAAACCACCATTACCGCTTCCATGAGTAATGGCGAAGGTGGCTCCTTCGATGTATTAGTGCTTCCATCAGGTGTATCCCTTCAGTCCATTCAGCAGCCTGAGATGATAACGGTGGATTTTAATACAAAGCCTGTCCTTCCGGATAAAGTAGCATGTATTCTGTCAAATGGTGAAACCATAGATGTAAATGTTAAGTGGGACAGCTATGATACTGATAACCTTTTTACACATGATAGTAGTAAAGAATTTATCATAACAGGTAGTATTCTGGACCAGACAGTTGAACAAAAGATACATGTAAATCCCGCAAAGATAACAAAAGTACATACTGATGATCTTGAGATAACTGTTGATGCAGGAACCAAGCCTTCTTACCAGAATAACACCTCATATTCGCTTGAAAATGGGTGGTCATACTCAACATACAGCATAAACTGGGACCGTACCCCTTATCATATGGATCCCCACGGGGGCGACTACAGAGTAAAGGGAACCTTCAATATATACTATGATGGAGAAGCACTTCCATATGAAATATATACAAATCTTCATGTCAATCCTGCTACTTTAACAGGTTTAACCCCGGATGAAACGGAAATTACTGTCGATAGCGGCACAGCCCCTACACTTCCTATCGTCAGAGCTTCCTGGTCTATAGATGTTGAGCCGACAATTGAAGATATAGAGTGGGAAAACACCGAGCCTTCATACGAATATTCAGACCCAAATGACATCTCCAGAAAATATTTTATGAGAGATGGTGGAGATTATACTATCATTGGCAGCTACGGAGATAAAACCACAGAAGTTACAGTACATGTAAATCGTGCAACTATAGAAGCTATTTCCTATCCTTTTGATACAAATGCTTTGGTTGTTGAATCTGGCGAGATGCCAGAGCTTCCTGAGAGTGCCAAGGTGTCCTGGTCAAATGGAGATGTTTCAACAGAACCCATATTCTGGGAGTCTATATCTCCAGATAGCTATAATGTAATAGAAGGCAATTCCTTTACTGTAAACGGTACCTGCAAAGGACAAAATGTTTCAGTTGATGTAACGGTTCATCCTGCATATATCAAAGCTTATGACGATTTAGAAGAGATAGAGGTTATCGAACGCATAGCTCCTGTTCTTCCGGAAAAGGTAAATATCCATTGGAGCAACGGTATGGAAAGTGAAGAAGAGGTTACATGGGACGAGATAGACAAATCCCTTTATTCACAGCCCGGTACATTTGAAGCTTATGGATATGTAACAGCAAATGATGAACAATATCAGATACAAAATACCATAAAGGTAGTTCCAAGAACGCCTGTATCCGTAGAACTTAAAAATGGCGGTCTGACTGAAGATACAACACTGTATAGTTATGATATTTCAGAAATAAAGGGTACTATTATCGTAACATATGATAATCAGGAAAAAGAAGAAATTGACATAAATGAGTCTATGATTTATGGACTGGATGAATCCTCTAAGGAAAATGAACAGAGTATCAAAATCCACTACAAGGAGTCTGATCTTGATTTTTATATCCCTGTTACAGTATATATGCTGAGCAGAACCGGCATACGCATATCTTCGTTACCATCTACTCTTGATTATATAGAAGGCTATGAGCTGGATATAGCTGGCATTGAGGTAGAGGAGATTCTCAGTGACGGAAGCACCCGTACTATAGAACCATACGAATATAATGTGGAGGATTTTATATATGAAAGCAGACCGGAGACCTATGGAACAAATACAGTAACTCTGAATCTGTATGGTTTTTCTACTACCTATGATATAAATGTCAGAGAGAAAGCTCTGAAAAGTATTTCCATAATAGAAACACCGGAAAAACTCGAATATGTTGAAGGACAGACCTTTGATTATAACGGAATTAGTATATATGGATACTATGATAACGGTGACGAGGAGATACTCGATAGCAGCCTGGCTATCTACAGTATAAATGCTGCTTTTGATGAAGTCGCCGGCAAACTAGAGCTGACTGATATCGGATCAGATGTTAATACTGAAACCATCGGTTCTCAAACTGTATATGTCATATATGAAAATCCCAATGAATATGATGACGTTGACCGTTATATATATAACACCTTCAATATAGATGTTATTCCAAGGATAGTTACACATCTTGATTGGAACCAGCTTCCTGCAGTACTGGAATTCCCAAAGGATGACATCACATTTGCTGATTATAACTTCTCAGATGGTATTATTACAGCATATTACAATGATGAAACTTCTGAAGAAATCAATCTCTCTGATACAGAAATCAGTAATTTTGACATTACAACCATTGGCAAACAAACTGTAAATGTTTATTTCGGTGGCCATTTTACTACATTTACTGCAACTGTACGTAAACCCGAACTTACTGATATCAGAGTTACAGGTCCTGATGCAACCAGCTATGCCGAGGGTGAGTTCCTGGATCTAACCGGACTGAAGCTGACCTATTACTATGATAATGGTTTATCAGAAACCGTTGATATAGACGAATACAGCAGCGATATAAGCATTTCCTTTGAGGATAATTCTGATATTCATTCCGAGCTTAGTAAGGGTAACAAGACTCTTATCGTCAAATATAAGAATAATGCTGTCGCTACGGAGAATGATGAGCCAATTATCATTCACGTCAGTGAACGGGTAGCTATAAGAGTAAAAAACATGCCTGCAAAGCTTGAATATCCGGAAGGCACCAGTCTTGATCTTACAGGGCTTCAGCTTGAATCTGTTTTTGCAGATAATACAACCAAACTGATTCCGGAATCAGATTATAACATCAGTAGTGATACAGATACCTTCTTTGAAAATGTAGGAAGCTATACCATTAATCTTGAAGCATATGGTCTCAAGACAGCCTTTGACATTACTGCACGCACCAAAAGAATAACCGAACTCTCTCTTGATCCTTCAAGGATCAAATCAGATTATGCCCAGGGACAGCCTCTTGATATAACAGGTCTCAAGGTTACTGCTAATTACGATAATGGAACAAGCGGAGAGCTTAGCTGCAGTAACAATGGCATAACTGATATCACACTGTATAATATCCGAATGAATGTCACCGCAACCGGAAATGGAACAAGCTGGAACACAAATACTATAGGAAAAAATACTATGTATGTAGTAATTAAGGAAGCTTATACAGATGCTCCATACATTAAAGCACCATTTACAGTTACTGTAGAACCAAAGGTAGCTCGGTCTATTTCCATAAAAACCTATCCAACGACTACCACTATTCCGCAAAATGATACCGGATACAACTCCGGCACATTTGCAGATGGCGTATTAAATGTTACTAATAATTGTAACTATATGGAAGAAATTGGATTCGGAAACAAGGGTGTCGTTATATCAGATTTCGATATCAGCAGGATTGGTCTGCAGACAGTTACCGTTTCATATGGCAGAGCAGCTACAACATTTGAAGTAGAAGTTACCAAGCCGGAGATTACAGGACTTTCAGTTACTGCACCGGATAAGACCAGTTATGAAAAGGGTGAGGACATCGATCTTGCAGGAGCCGAAGTCATCCTTGAACTGAATAATGGTCAGACTAGAACCTTTGATCTGACAGATGCAAATGATATGGATGAGCTTAAGGCTGAATATGCTATAGATATAGTAACTGAGCTTGTTGATGGCTCCGGTAACAGTACCGATACTTCAAGCACCGGATCAAAAGCCCTTGTAGTTAAATACGTTATGAATGGTGTTTCTCAGCAACTTGATATTCCCGGAGGAAATATTTCCATTGATGTACATGAACCTGTAATTCCTGATGATACGGATGATTCCTCATCAAACTATAACGATTCTGCCAATTCAGGCTCCGGTTCAGGCAGTAATGGTTCAAGTAACAATGGTTCCGGTAATTCTGGCTCCGGTTCAGGCAGCAATGATTCAGGTAATTCTGGCTCCGGTTCAGGCAGCAATGATTCAGGTAATAATGATTCAGGTAATTCTGGCTCCGGTTCAGGCAGCAATGGCTCAGGTAATTCTGGCTCTGGTTCAGACAGTAGCGATTCCGGCAGCAATGGTTCAGGTAATTCTGGCTCTGGTTCCAGCAACAGTGATTCAGGTAATTCTGGCTCTGGTTCCAGCAGCAGTGGTTCCGGCAATACAGATAAGCATACTTCTAAGAAGATAACCACAGCAAACGGTACCCAGTTCATCAAAGCAGATGGAAATCCAGCAAGATCTGAATGGGTTACAATCGATGGCGTAATGTATTATTTTAATGATGATACTTTTAATGCATCCAGCGAATGGCGTGACGGTAAATGGATCAATGCTGATGGTTCATGTACCTATGAAGGAATACTCCAGTGGAAGAGCAATAGTACAGGCTGGTGGGTTGAAGACAGCGCAGGCTGGTATCCTGTAAGCAGTTGGCAGAAGATAGACGGAATCTGGTATTACTTTAATTCATCCGGTTATATGGCTTCCGGAGAATACTATAATGGTTACTGGTTTAATAGTGACGGTTCCTGGAACAGCATGTATTATCTGTCCTGGAAGAGTAACAGTACAGGCTGGTGGGTTGAGGACGAGGCCGGATGGTGGCCGGTTAATAGCTGGCTCAAGATAGATGGCTACTGGTACTACTTCGACAGCAACGGATACATGGTTACAAATCAGTATATAGACGGTTGGTGGATTGGCTCCGATGGAGTATGCTACTAATCATACTATAGAGACATTAATACTATTAGAAGTCTAATCACCAATAATAAATCGGCTACCACATTCCTTTTTAGGTTTTGTGGTAGCCGATATTTTTTTATCCTACTATGTGACAAGGGGACAGGCACCTTGTCACCAATAATAAATCGGCTACCACATTCTTTTTAAGGTTTTGTGGTAGCCGATATTTTTTAACCTGCTATGTGACCATGTGACAAAGTGCCTGTCCCCCTGTCACATGAGGTCTGAACACTTTATGAGCATGAGCTTATCCATGTCAGAGCTCATGCCTCCCTCCTCCATAAGACGGTTGGCCTGGTTTGTAATTACATTCTCGAAGTAGTTTCTGACAGAACGGGCATTACCGAAGTTCTCTGTTTCTTTATCTCTCATCTTTCGTATAGCCTGCAGTATTATCTCGTCTGAACCTTCTTCAAGGCTGTAATCCTGTTCTGTTACATAACCCTTAAATATCTGCAGAAGCTCATCATCAGAGTAATCATTAAACTGTATATATCGATTGAAACGGGATCTGAGTCCCGGGTTGGAATTGATGAAGTCTTCCATTTCGTCGGTATAACCTGCAACAATTACAACCAGATTGTCTCTGTTGTCTTCCATAAGCTTCAGGAGAGTATTGATAGCTTCCTGACCAAAATCACCTTCGCTGTCACTTACAAGGGAATAGGCCTCATCTATAAACAGGATTCCGCCCATCGCACTTTTCACTACTTCAGTAACCTTCTCGGCTGTCTGTCCCATATAGCCTGCAACCATGCCGCTCCTGTCAGTTTCTATCATATGCCCCTTCTCAAGAATACCAAGAGTCTTGTATATCCTTCCTATAGCACGTGCTATAGTAGTTTTTCCTGTTCCGGGATTTCCCGTAAATACCAGATGTCTTGACATAACCGGACTTTTCAGCCCCTTACGGCGACGCATCTCATTTATCAGAATCATATTAACCATATCATGGATCTCTTTTTTCACACTACCGAGACCAATCATGGAATCCACATCCTTCAAAATGTCATTAATAGTATCCATATCAATCATGGATCCAACCGCAGGCTTATCACCGCCAAGCATAGAACTGCTTCTGCCATATGTGGCCGCTCCTGAAATGAGAGACATATTACCACGGGCAGTCTCCATAGACTTTTCACGATCATTCCTGTCAGAGTAGTCCTGAGCAGCATTACCATTACTCTGAGGAGCATTTATATTATTCTGAGAAACATTTCCAGTGCTCTGAAAACTATTTCCCGAACTCTGAGCATAGCTTCCATTTTTTTCAGACGCACTCTGTCCATCACCAGTCTTAGGGGCGCCGCCTGTTATATCACCCGCCGGCATATTACGCATCCTTAGTCGCATTCCACCCCTATAGGCTCCTTCACCCGTATCCGATTCTTTTTCCGGTCCCATATTTCCATCAGAACCTGTGGTTTTTACTGCTCTCCCATTAGTACTTATTCTGGTATTCTGATCCGACACATTACCACGACTTGGATTAGCTTCACCCATCCTGAAGGACATAGCCTCATTAAACTGAGGACTCATAAGGGCATCCATTTCTTCCATGTGAAATATATAGTTCAAAATGTTATTAATAAAATATTCCTGAATCATAACACTAAACCTGAGTCTGGCTCCGGTGCAGTTCAGCATCCCATCTCCAAACTGCTTCATAGTATTATAGAGAGTTCTGGTATCCTCCATGAAACAATTAGGTTCCGGTTTCAGCTTCTTCTCAAGACCAGCCACAGTTTTAATAGAGATGGGAAGACACTTCAGATAGCTTCTGTCAGATATACTGTCCAGACCATAGCTCTTTGTAAGAACAGTATAGTCAAAGGATATGCCAAAGGTTCTGTTGATATAGTCTATCTCCACTACATCCACATACCCGTCACTTGCTGCAACAAGAAATCCCATTCGTATGGTATCATCGCAGAACTGGTAAAACAGTTCCTCATAAGGAACCTCCGGAACCATTTTACCATATCTGTTGCATATCTCTTTGCATTTCAAAAGAGCGGATCCTATCGTCTCCATGTTTTCCACCTCTATCCTTTGAGTTTCCTGAATGCTACTTTTTCAGCTTTCGAGCCTTCATCCGTATCTCAAATATTACAACTATCGCAAGTGCAGATGCAACCAGCAGGAACCACCACATTCCAAGATTCATCTCATCACCTGTATTAGCTGCCGGTTTGCTTCCTGTATTGGCTGCCGGTTTACTTCCTGTATTATTTGCCTTATTATCCGGTGCATTACCCGGCTTATTATTAGTATTATTCTGAGTATTATCAGTTCCATTCTGAGCACCATTACTCTGATCCGGTGCTGCATTAACAGTAAATCCCGCATTTGCGCTTCCGTCATCAAATACTACTGTAATCTGATGTTCTCCAACAGTAAGCGTCTCAAGATATGCCGCACTTAGCTTTATTATGACACTACCTGCAGAAGCCTCATAATTAGATGCTTCAATCTCTTTTCCATCTATCAGTACCTTCCGGAAACGGTTAAAGGTCTCCTCATCCTTTACTGATCTCTGGAACCTGAAATCAGAGGTTACTCCACTTCCCTTCGTCCATACATTTCCATCACCGGAAATCGCCCGGTACGTTACTGCATTTTCGTCAGAAACCGGAATAGCTCTTGTTTCCTTCTCGCCGCAGCGACGGCAGGTACGGATTTCTTCTCCCTCCTCAGTCTCTGTAGCTTCCTTTGTAACCGTCCAGTCACTCCAGTCATGACCAAGCGCCGGTATATCCTCTGTCTTTGTGTGTGAGCTGTCCAGTCTGCAGGTGTAGGTTCTGACACCCTTCTCTGTACAGGTCGGTTCAGTAGTAATCCTTCCCTCATCCCAGTCATGCTCATGTGCCGGCTCTTCAATACTAACCTGATAATTTCCGGTTACAGTTCCGGTATAGTTACCCTTTCCGGTTACAGTTACCGTAACTTCTCCATCGCTGGTCTGAGTAATACTTATATCATAATCTCTTCCTTGAACCAGCTCTGTTTCATCAAGCATAACCCTGAGTGCCTTTTTCAGTTCATCCACAGAGTCATACTTTTCTTCTGCTATAAGCTCCGCAGCTTCTGTAATATCAACCGGCGAAATGGTAAATACAATTATCTGATCCTCTAATCCGGTAATGCTATCAGCACCGTCAGTTCCTTCCTCCAGTAACCATACAAAGCCTTCATTGATCTTAGCTCTGACGGTATAGGTTCCGGCATCTGTTGCTACGACATTTCCATTCTTATCAATAGTTATGCCTTCACCGGATAATGTATAGAATTCACTTCCGGAAACTCCGATCTTCGCTTCACCATCATATATGCTGTCTGCACCCATAGGTATAGGAACTTCATTTGTAAATTCATATACATAGGTCGATATATTGCTGTCCCATAATCCATCTCTAATGGTATATGCTCTGATAGTAATACTTGTTTCGCCCTCCGGAAGATCCTCTCTTCTTATGGAAATACTTTCTCCCTCATACAGCCTGCTTGTATCAGAAACTGTCGGATCACTTCCGTCTGTTGTGTACCAGATAGCTCCTCCCTCAGTATCCGTACTAAGAGATGTAACCTGATCGTAGAGATATTTTCCTGAAGCAAGCTCAGCATCAGGCGATGCAGCATGGGCTGCCTCATCCACAACAAGATTCATAGTTACAGTCGTATCATACTCATATGGATTTTCAACTATATCAGGAAGCGTGACTACTCCTGTCGCAGTCCATATCACCTCTTCTCTCTGGTCTGCCGGAATCTCAGGAACAAGTGTCCATTCAGGAATCACATCCGCTTCTATTCCATTATCAAGTCTTATCTTAACCGTCTTTGGCAGGTATCTGCTAACCGCCTCCAGATCAGCACCATGAGGAATACCATATACATCTGATGGATCCTCTACATCAGCCGCCAGCTTATACTTGGTAGTAGGGAAAGTATAGCTTACTACATCTTCTACATCATCCAGATTTGCCGGGAAGCCATTAACACTAGCTGTCACATTATCCGCATAGAAGAATACCGCAGCCATATATACTTCCTGACCATCTTCCAGCCTGGTTGCCTTGATCTTATCTGCATATTCGCCATCTGAATATGGTCTTAGCTTAACATTTGCAGTATAAGGAACTTCATAATCTGCTATCTTCCCGCCAGACTCTCCGGTCAAAGGCTCCGGAGTCCAGGTAAGCTCTACACACTCAGGCGCTATACTATATGTATTGGAAACTGTAACATCCATAGCAGTAACCGCCGGACTCAACTCAGTTCCACCCTCAGGCGTATCAACCGTTACGGCAATATTATTAACCAAAGGTATATAATCAGCCTGTACTATAACTTCACTGCTGGTCAGCCCCTCCGGAATCTGAATAGATATCGATCTTTCATATTCCTGTGACACATCTATCCTGGAATAAACGTCTCCATTATAGTAAATACCATCCCATACTATAAATTTCTCATTCGGTACATCTATAGCAGCTATGGATACCATTTGTCCCTGCTTAGCATAAAGATCCACTGTCATATTTTCATCTACAGTTCCGAGGTTCATATCATAAGCCTTGAGCTTAACATTTATAAGCTCCTCAGGTGCCTCTTCTCCACCACTTTCGGCTGTAGCCGGAAATGTAAAGGATACTGTAGCATGTCCATCCGAATCATACTTAGTAGCAACTGCAGTTTCTTCATTTACAGTACCTGCAACATCACTGGTAAATGCAATGTACTGCTCCGGATTCATAGGAATAGTAACCGTTGCCGTATATGCAGTACTGTTGTATGCATTTCCGGAATCTACCACAGTTTTCTCCACAGTTCCATCATCGGTTTCTTCTGTTACGGAATATGTCCATACAACCGGGTAAGTATATGAACCTTCAACAGTATTAAAGCTTACCACTGCATCTGTATCAAGAGACTGACCTGCTACCGGTGCATCAATAAGAGTAGCGATTTCACTTATCCTGTCTCTGTAATTTGCCTTAAACATCAGCTTATAATCATTTCCGATGCCCTCCGCTCCTTCATCCGGCATGATAAATGTCGCATTTCCTCTATTCTTATATTTTTCATAATCACCGGCAAATATAACATTTGTTACATCAACCCCGCCAGCTTCAGTTGCAACACTTTCATCAGTAACCGTCCAGAAGTCAAATATCTTCCTGTCACCCACCTTGGCTGCTATACTGACCTTATCGGCTACGCTATATTTATATAATCTGTCCTCACCAGCTACCTCGTCTCTTACTATGACATCATGCTTACCATTCCCGATATTGATGTAGTAGTCCACCTTCGCACTTCTTACACCATAAGACATATCATAGGTCGTTAGCTTATATGATTTATTTGTCTCATCACCCAGAGTAAGAGCTACTCCACCACGGTATAATTGATTTTCAGAAAGAACAGTAGCACTATCCTCTCCATTTGTTATATCTGAAAGATCGTAATATATCGCCTCTCCGACTATATCTCTGTTCTCCAGTATCAGCTTCTGGTCTCCGATCAGCCTGTTACTGTTCTTCTCCGGATCACTTTCTGCCGGAACAAGCTCTACCTCTTCGATTCCCGTTACCTTCTTCGTTGTTCCGGTTGCTGTTGGAGCTTCCACGCTTCCCGGTGCGACGATCTTATATACTTCAAAATCCCCTCTTGCATCTGTGTACCAGTCATCACTCATTCTGGTCCAGGCTATATTCACCTCAGGATAATGATTCATCAGTATATAAGATGAAAATGTAGCAAAGGTCGGAACATATGTCATGGTTCTGTCCATACCGTGTGCCCACTTACTCAGATCAGTATGATCGCCCGGATCGTATTTATAGTCACCATCAACAAATCTGAACAGCATATTAGCTACTGTAGGCCAGTTCTTCTCCAGCTTTGTAACCTCTTCAGTGTCCAGATAGTCCAGCGCACCACTGTCCTTAAGATGATTCCAGAAGAACTTTACATATTTCTCTTTATTGCTTCCGCTCAGTTTATTCCATTCTCCGATCAGATCATCATACATCTCGCGCATGGATATACCGGATCCACCTATGCTGGGGATCTTATCCATTATTGTTGATGCTCTGTCGATAAATCCGGTAGTATTTTCTTCATCCATACTGAATACCAGCGCCATAGTATCTCTCATGGCACTCTGTATAGTCGTATAGCTCACATTGTTGATAGAGGTTTTCTCCTCTGCCCATACCTTTCTGCTGCTTACTGCCTGAGAATAGTGGCTCATTTCGGATGGACTCATTCCCTCCTGGAAGAATCTTATAAAATCTTCGATAAAGTCCTCGACTCTGTTATCATCATAGTCACCCTCTTCATACACCTTGGGCTTAGGGAAGAAGTTCATCGCCATAGGATGAAAATAGTCATCGAAGATAAGATTCGGATCAATCGAATCAAGATGGTCATATATACTCTTGCCATAAAGAGATGTCTTTCCATCCCTGAACTTATTATATGCATCTGTTTTGGTATAAAGCTGCGAATTATCTGAATAGGTAGTAACAGTAGCTTCTGCCCCTCCCGTTCTCTTTACTGTCTCCACCTTTTTATCAGGCACATCAGCCGCTGCTGTTCCCGGAATATAATGATCAACACCATAACGCTTGAAGCCCATCTGTGTAGGGGCTACAAGAGGAACAACATCCGTTTTATTGATCAGATTGTGAATACAAAAATACTTATCATCTTCCAGTTCCTGAGCCGCATCAGTTCCACCCTTTGCAGCTTCGCAGGGATATGCGAAGACCTGGTTATTCTTTCCAGCTTCACCGCTTCCATTTGCATATTTTTCTATAAGCCTCTTAGCTGTCAGGTTGGCTGTTGCACCGGCACGTGAGAAACCAACAACCCAGAACTTTACTTTTCCTTCTTCCAGCTCATCCCTCAGCTTATACTTTTCAATATACTTATCTATCTCTCCTGTCACCTGATTTGCGGCATTGGCAAAGCCCTCTGCTTCTCCACTTGTACCAAGCGTTACATTGCTTGCCCATTCTGCCTCGTAGCCACCACCACGAACAGTTACAGGTATCAGAATGTATCCGGTTTTTTCACCATTTGCCTTCTCCAGCTCCTTGCTTGCTATAGTCACGCCGATAGAATCCGTGGTAGGCTTGTTGATCAGACTGTCATTTACATATATATTCTGATCCGGACATCCTATATCCGCCATAAATTGTCTTGCTCCGGCATGCTTATTGTAATAAGTATTGCCATTTGCATCCTCTTCTTCAAACTTTCTAAGATAAGTGCCTGCAAATGCCATTACCCAGGATGTGGTTGCAAGATGGTCATTATATACCGAAGGATCCGCATCAAAAAGTGCATCAGAATAATAGAAGACTCCGGTACGGTCATCAACACCGTTATCGGTTTCTTCATGGGTATAGAAGCCTCTTATCAGATTATAATCACTGCCGCTTACTCCACCTGCACCAACAGTACCAACGATTCCTGCTACATTATTTCCGCTGCTTTCTCTTTGGAATGCATCACCCGCATCATCTGCGGCAACATTAACAGGAGCCTTTACCGGTGCAGCAGAGCCCTTCTTATAATACAGTTTTCTGCTGTTCGGAGCAGGATCAAAATATATATAGTACCCCGAATTATCAGCCGTAATAAATCTCGAACAGTCCTTACTCTTGATAGTATCTCCAACCTTACCCTGAGTGATCATGATCTGACCCTTATCCTCAGTATCATAGTATCCTATATGAACATCCGCACCCTTGATCAGACTGAAATTAACACGGTTGTCATCCGGATCACTATCGCTCATATACAGATTATTATTCGATCCATTGCCCGGATTATCCTTTATGACAGTTGCTCCGGTTACATTAAACTTTGTATCTATATTAGAGGAAACATATACTCCTCCGCCGGATATTGATGCTCTGTTATTGGTAATATCACAGTTCGATATGGTATTCTTCTGCTTATTTATATATATACCACCACCACGCTCAGCAGCATTTCCCCATATAACAAGATTTGACATGGTTATGGTATCATCATTGGAGTAGATAGCTCCACCATTCTTAGCTCTGTTACCTTCCAGAATCAGTCCGCTTACGTCAAGTTCCTCTTCATTTATATAGATAGCGCCACCATCGTCAGCTGCCTCATTTCCGGATATAGTGGACTTTCTGTCTCCCTTCAGATAACCTCCTGCAGCATAGTTAAAGCCAACGCCTCCACCGTTTGTTCCCGAATAATTATCATCTATGTGAGAATTATTCAGTACTATCCTGTTTTTCGTTGTATTGGAATATAGTCCTCCTCCTTCATTGTAGGCATAGCAGCCCGTGATAGTGGAATTATTCATAGTAAGTGAGATATTTCCATAGCTATGTGTACCATCGCCGTATAGGCTGATACCGCCTCCATTTCCATGAGACAGCAGATACTGTTCGGATCTGCAGCCTGCAATGGTAACATCATTCAAAGTAATCGTACTTGACTGATTGGCAACAATAGCGCCTCCGCCTTTGGCATTATTGGCTCCTGTCAGAAGTCCTCCATACACGGTTATATCTTTTGTTCCATAGCTTTTTCTATTTGTGCCGACATAAGCCTTTACTGTATGAGAGATACTGCTGTTACCGCCATTAATGGTAAGCTTCGCCCCCTCACTTATGTATATAAGCTCGCCTTCCCACTTGTCCTTACCATTTGCCGTCCTGTCTCTGCTGATCATATAGCCATTCATATTTAAAGTAACGGTACTGTTAGTCGGAATGATTACTCTGGTATCAAAATCCGAATCTGAGGCCGCATTCCAGTCTCTCAGCATTTCAATGGTAACTGTCTGACTTCTCATATCCTCAAGATCTTCTACAAAATCGTCAAAATCCGAATAAGACCTACCATTCATTTTAGCAAAGTCATTTGCAGCAAATATGCTCCAGAAATCAGCCGGCATACCTGTAACTACTACAACAACCACCAGAAAACAGGCGATCAATCTACGCATCCTTATTTGTAATCCTCTGTTCATATTATCTCCAAACTATACTTAATACATACCACTTATTTATCAAAGCGAATCAGGATTCAATTCCATTCTGATGACATAAGCAAGCGCATCACAAACTACAGCCCATTCTTCCGGAGTACATAACTTCTCCAGCCTGCGCCATTCTCTATGTGGGATACCATACTTAAGTACTAATGGTTCAACATGATACCAGAAGTAATGATAAGCGCTTCTCTGACCTCCCGACACTTTATCCAGATCATCTTGACTTAGTTTTAAACTATTATCTTCCATTTTTATAATCTCCTGGCATCATATCTCTGTTTCGGTTTCCTGCTCTTTTAGCCCTCTGGTACAAACTTAAAATCTATAAAATCAAAATCCGAACCCGGAAGAAATATGAAGTTTACCTTTCCGTTTCCTCTGAAGCTCTCCAGCGGAAATGTTATAGTCTGTATACTCTCTGATTCAGGAAACTCCACCATCCTTGCTGTTATATCTTCACCATCAAAAAATCTTATATGAATGGGGTTGGCATTTCCATTTGCCCTTCCTGTTATAGTCACTGCTGAAACCCCGCTATTCATATCCAGATCCCTGAATTCGATATCTACATTATTGCCGATTGAATATATCCCGTCAACTCTTTCTTTAAATCTGTCACCCGTTATCATCTGATGATCCGTGGCTTTTATGAGGGCATAGGCCTTTTCTTCATATATCATTCTGAAACCGCCCAGGACAAATCCATGCTCAAATCTGAACACTATACTTCTCACCCCCCTCAGTCTTTTAGAAAGTGAAAATGTATATTCCTGAAGTACATTATATTCAGTTGGAACTCTGTAGATATCTTTACACAGAAGCTCGCCCACATCCGGCTCTCCGTCCCAGATTTCTACAGCCTCCTCATCCCGGAAGGAGAACAGCGAGAGAACCAGCTTATCAGAACCAAAGCTTCCAAAATCCACATTATCAAAGCGTATGATATTTCCATCGCCAAAGTTTACGCTTCCCCTAAAGGATAGGAGTGCAGCTTCTTTACTATAGGAATACTGACAGCCATATACAAAGCTGTATGCATCCAGCGCTGTATTTCCGAAGCCCTGAACACTCATCTCAAGCTCTGATATAACCTCCGGATGATCCTTTCCATTTCCGGCACATGCCATAAGGCGAAGCTCTCCATCACTCACGGCTGTAACCCTTACTGTATCACCCTGCCTGTATATCCCCGGCGCCCTTTCCTGCTTATTTATCTTTACTTCCTTCTCCCGGCTATTTTCCCCCGAGTCCTTCTCCCGACTGTTCATTCTGCCAGCAGAATGTTCCCCGCTTATTTCCGGCCCGCCGCCTTGTATATCTATCTTTACAGCACTGCTCTCTATCCCGTCCAGTGTCATGGCCTTTATTAATATATCATCGTAGGTTGCATTTTCAGGATAGATGCGTACTGAAAATTCTGCCGATGAACATTCAGGACTCAGCACTCCCTTATACCCGTCAGATATAGAACTGATTTCAAGCTTTCTGACCGGAATCTCATACTCTTTATTATCCGGAAGAGTATTCAGCAATTCTTCTCTGTAATTATCTTTCGGTTCACCCAAAGAAACTCCTGAACATTCTACACTTTCAGTAAATGCCACACCTTTTCTGGGTTTTCCCGGCACGGAGGCAAATGTCAGCGAAGCACTCTCTAGTCCACAAGACACTGCTTCAACAGTAATCTCTCCCGCTTCCAGAGTCGGCGCTATTATGGCTATCAGCTTCCCTGAAAAAAGCTTTCTGGAACAGGTTTTATACTGATCATAGTCCGTGCTGTCACCATTATCCATGCCAACAAGTCTTGCCGGTCCTGCAACCTTCAAGTTTATACGGTTCCTTGCGTTCCTGACCTCATTTCCGTCTTTATCCAGTACGGATATCTGAACAAACTGCAGATCCTCACCATCAGCAGCTATACTGTCATACTCGGCTTTCAGCTTTATGGAAACAGGATCACCAAATCCCGGCGCCTCATCAACGGCTGCCACATTTCCCTTATCATCATAGGCCTCTGCCCGAAGCCACCCCTTCACATATGGAATCTGAAAATGCGCCGCAAAGTCCTCCCCCTTCAGTGGATCCAGCTCTTTTTCGCCTATCTTCTCACCATTTAAGAATAGCGCCACATTAGGTGCATTTGAATATATCTCAACATCTATCAACTGTCCCTCATTAAAGTCCCAGTAAGGAGATATATGAACAAAGGGCTCCTTCTCAAACGGTACCCATGCAGACTTGATTATATAAGCTGTATCCTTGTAGAAGCCCGCTGTATCTATATGACCAAAGAAGGAATTCTTGGAAAAGTACGGCGTCGGTTCTCCTATATAGTCCCATCCCGTCCAGATAAACTGTCCTGCCGAGTAGCCGCGGTCACGGTCATTTTTGATAAAGCTCTGAACGGATGCCGCTCCCCAGTTGGTCGAACAGTTATCTAATGATGAGCATTGACCATCCTCATAGGTAAGCAGTCTGTTACTTCTGGGAAAATGATATATCCCCCGGCTCTGTACAGTAGATGCTGTCTCGCTTCCATATATACACCAGTCAGGAAACCTTTCGTGGTGCTCATCATATACTCTTTCCAGATAGTTATAACCGGAAAGCTCAAATACAGCCTGGGATTTCTGTGCATTTTCCCATGCCACATAGTTAGAGGCAATCGTGGTATATGCATTATGTCGTGAGTCAAATCTGCGAACCGCATTACATAGACGCTCTGCAATCTCAACCGCCTTTATATCATTTGTGTCCGGAATCTCATTTCCACAGGACCACATTATTACTGATGGATGGTTTCTGTCTCTCTTCACCCACGCCTCTACGTCCTTCTCGCACCACTCATGGAAGAATATTCCATAATCATACTCTGTCTTCGGCATCTCCCACATATCAAATGCATCCGAATCAATAAGTATACCCATCTCATCAGCCAGCTCCATAAGTCCAACCGCCGGAGGATTGTGACTGGTACGAATAGCATTTATTCCTATAGCCTTCAGTTTCTCGATCTGCCTTCTTGCAGCCTTTTTGTTAAATGCCGCTCCCAGTGCTCCCAGATCATGGTGCTGACAGGCTCCATTTATTTTTACATGCCGTCCATTCAGAAAGAAGCCCTCATCCGGTGTAAAGAGTATAGTTCTGAAGCCTACCTGCTGCCGGAAGCTGTCGAGGAGCTTTTCTTCTTTATATAATGAGGTTATCAGAGTATATAGATACGGAGAGTCTATATCCCATAGCTTCGGCGTGGCAACTGTAAAGTCCGATACCACAGTTATAAGGTCACCTTCTACTGCCGCATTTTCCTGACACTGCTTTACCTCATTACCATCCATATCAATCAGCGTATGGACTATTGTTACATACATAGGGGTTTTTGCTCTGCTATTTACTATCTCAGCCTCTATCGTGACCTTATAATCTGTGCCGGAAACAGTGCTCACACCTGCTTTAGTGACTACGTCGGAGTCTGCTTTCACGTCTGCTTTAGTGCCTACGTCGGAGTCTGCTCTCATGTCTGCTTCTGCGCCTACATCGGTGTCTGCCTCCTCCCCATCATCAGCATGTACCGGCTTCATTTCCCTATCTACTGCCTCTGCATGAAAATATATGGAATTCTCAGCAATATGTACCGGCTCTTTTTCGAGAAGATATACATCTCTATATATCCCCGCCCCTGAATACCATCTGGTGTTGGGAGAGCGGTAATCCACATATACAAGAAGGTGATTAGCCCCATCCTGCTGATAAGGAGTGAGATCCACTTCAAAGGATGTATATCCATAAGGCCAAAAGAATATCTTTTGTCCATTCAGATATATAGAGGTTCTCATGTAAACGCCTTCAAAGTAGATAGAGTTTGCCTTTGAAGCATCCAGCATAAGTGTACGCTCATATACTCCTACTGATGACTGATATAGATTATTTGTATCATATATCATCCAGTCATGAGGCAGATCAACAGGTCTGGTCCGAGACAGAATCTGTTGGTTACGTATTCTGTCATTAGCTCCGGTAGAGGCAACTGGAGGAGTAGTACCAGCAGTGTCTGCAACGCAAGTAAAAGTAGCAGCACCTTCTCCACTTTGCTCTGACAACAGCCTTACCACATCCTCGTAGCTTGTCTCAGCCGCAAACTTTGTAAAAACCCAGCCATCATTTATCAGACTTCTCATAACCATCTCCTTACTCAAACCAACTCCATCCCCAGCTCTATGCTTATCAAGCCACCTGATCTTGTTCACTCCATCCCCAACTCTATGCTTATCAATCTACCTGATCATATTTCATGTTACTATTCACGGTTAACTCATCAAACACTCCTGTTTTCACACACATAATAAAAATTTTATAAAAAAAACTGTAAATTGCCAAAGAGTGCTGCGCTTTTGTTATGCGATGAGTATTATTTTATCATAAAATGTTTAATCGTTATATAATAAAAACCCTGAATAAAGGAGATAAATGGTAAATATGGCTATCTAAAGAGATATAAGCATATTAGTAATAATCTTATATATAATATAGCCGTTGCAAATGTACTCAAAAAGCCTGAGAATACCAAGATGCTTGACAAGTCAACTGAAAGGCAGATGGAAAAGTACCAGGAAAGAATACGTGAAAACGCCAGAGATTTTGCCAGAAAAAAAGCTGAAGCACGAAAGGATGCAAAGAAATACGCAAAGCTTAATATCTAATCTTATAACGATCTAACAGGGAGTCCTAATCCTTATCACTATCTGACAAAGGAGCAGGCTCCTTGTTATAATAATTATAACAGTAATCATATACTGCAAATCAAAAAATCTGTCGGCTCATATTGGGCTGACAGATTTTTATATTGCACTTTCCTTTGCGATTTTATGTATTATTTTCAATTTGAACACTAATCTGCTTGAAGATAGAATAAGCTGGATTATCATTTGAATATATGTTTTTATATATTTTTCCCTTTTCATCTATCAGCAGTTTTAATGCTGTTTCATCATCATTTATCCATGTATTAAATATATTAGTATATAAATCCAAGTTTTTACCCTGGACGCCTTCCATTTGACCATGCTGGTAAAGGACATAACCACCACCATAGTCTGCTTCTGAAGGTGTTATCGTATCTAATAATCGCAAAGTATTATTTTCCTTAATAAGCCTACTAAGTTCTTTATACAAATTATCATCTTCAGATATTTCTTCTTTTGAGTATTTATTTTGCATTAGTTTTTTACGTCCTATTCCAAATGCATAACTACGTTTACTCTCATACTCTTCATCTACTATCATTTTAAATAATTCTTTAAAATTATCTGTTCCTTCCTTGCAATCTTCGCCATCATCATTTATGAATTTTTTTGCAAAACAAAGTGCAAAATACTGGGCAAGGCTTTCTTCTAAAATATCGTTACATGATTTACAGCCGCCTTTTCTCCCTTTTTTATAAAACTCATATACCTGAAATGCATGGTACATCTCATGCGCAAGTATTGTCCATAGTTTTGCCTTAAAGATTTCATAATGAGTACCATTTTTATTTTTGTCTTTATATAAATCACAAAAATTTATAGAAATCCAGGTCTCATCTACTCCAGGTATGCATTCTCCATTAGCCTGTCTGCCTCCATTAAATACATAGAAACATATGTTTGTTGAACCTTGATATTGGAATTCAGGGACAAACTCAAAGCTTTCTGAATAATAGTCAGTAATCTTATTGAGGACTGCTCTTATTTCTTCTGGACTAGGCAGCATTTTTAATATATCTGAATCTTTTTCTGTATTGTCGTTATATTCAAAAAAACGTGATTTCATTCCACGGTGTTCTCGAAAATTACGCAAATAATTACCTTTATTAGCAATCCAGAATTTGATGTTTCCTAGTTTCATTTGGCAATCTCCTTTGCATTATTTTATTGCGTGTCCGCGTAGGTACGATATAAATAATCTGTAGCTCTGATACTTTCTCTGCTATTCTTTCTCGTGAGGATTCAGAATTTTGCCTTAATATGGCATATACAGCTTTTTCAGTTCCGTTCAAAGTGACATCAGCCACTCCCACTCGTGTCATCTTGGATAAGATTTCTTCCCTGCTCACGATAGCCATATTTGTTCCTCTTACAGACACACAAAACTCATTAACCTTCTGGATGCCCAGTTCTTTACATTTATCAAGAAGCGTATCCCACCAAAAGAACATACCGCTTTATTATTCATAACTCATACCTTTATTCCATAAATAGCTTCTTTTAACTATATAATTCCTTTATTTCTTTTTCTTTATCAAAAAATTTTGAAGATTGTTTTATCATATAGTTACCTATTTCTTCATATAATTCGGGTATAGTTTTCTTTTTAAAATAATCATTTGGAAATGTGGCATGAATATCTCTTCCATAACCGCCATCCTTCGGTGTAACATTATGTGTTACATTAAACATATTACTTTTAAATTCAAATAAATAATCCCAACCATATATCTTTAAAAACTTTGAACTCATTTCACTTTTTCTCCTTTTCTCCTATATAAGTAACAATTTCGATGAAATCAAAATATATTCATATCTTCAACTTATGTTCTTCAATCCATCAAACTTTTTATTGTTCTAAACATCCGTACAGCATTCTTACGATAGAGTTCTTTGGCGTTTTTCATAGCTTCTTGCAATGTCATCTTCGGGTTCATTATACTCATCATTGAAGTTATGCCATGATTATATAACTCTTCTGCTCCGGGACCTAAAGAGCCGCATAAAAGATAAACCGGAACGCCTGCCTTTTCTGCCCTTTTCCCGACTCCGGAAACGGCTTTCCCGAAACAGCTCTGCCAGTCACTTCTTCCTTCTCCCGTAACCACAAGATCCGCATCACTAATCAGGCTGTCAAAGTAAACCAGATCAAGAACGGTTTCTATACCGGATTTCATCATTCCCGACAGGAATACCATCAGCATTGTTCCCAGGCCTCCTGCAGCGCCACCTCCCTGTATCTTATCTGGGTTAATTCCAAAATCCCGTATAATTACATCTCTGTAGTTACACATTCCTTTTTCCAACCGTTCCACCGTTTCCGAATCTGCTCCCTTCTGGGGGGCAAATGTTCGAGTAGCACCGTTATCTCCACAAAGAGGATTTGCCACATCGCACATTATAGTGAATTTGACATTTTTTAATCCCGGATACTTATCAGCGGTATCAATCCTGCATACCTTTTCAAGGTTATCTCCCACTCCACTTAACTCATTCCCCACATTATCCAGGAACCTGATCCCGAGAGCTTCGGCGCATCCCATTCCACCGTCATTAGTTGCGCTCCCGCCGATTGCAATATTAATATTTCGAAATCCTCTATTAACCGCATCTCTTATCATCTCCCCAGTTCCATATGTAGTGGTGTACAGAGGATTTCTTTCCTCTTCTGAAAGCAGTGTAAGACCCGATGCGGAAGCCATTTCGATAACAGCACTTTCCTCATCAAGTTTGCCATAATAAGCTGTTATTTCCCTCATCAGTGGGTCATGCGTTTTTACATATATTCTTTCACCGTTAAGTGCTTCAATAAGAGAATCTGCTGTACCTTCTCCACCATCCGCTATCGGGATTCCTATACAAATCGGATTATCAAATACTTCTTTTGCCGCCAATGTAAGAATTTGCGATATTTCTTTACTTGTAAGCGATCCTTTAAAAGAATCCGAAGCAAATACCAGTTTCATTACATTTAACCTCACTTGCCGCTTTCTATCCCACAGCATATTTTTCCTATAATTTGGAACAAACACAATGCGATACGTGCAATTCCATCTCGTATGTTATATACTTCTATTATCCATTTGGATACCTCCTTTGAGGAAGAACCTATATTAGCTGTTCCCATATACCTATGACCCTTTCTCCCTTCCCATGACCACCAAAACATATTTCCATTATGCTCCATATAAGATTTATTTTCAACAACCTATCCGGCTACTCATTATAGTTAAAGGTTTTCTATCGCATCAATGGCTAAAAATAAAATAAGCAGGAAACTCTTGTCCCTGCTTATCTTGCTTATATCCAAATCACTCTTTATTCTTATAATTCTTAAACATCTTCCCCTCAAGCAACTGTATTGATTCTTTGTATCTTCTGTATAGCTTTAATATAATCCACTCTCAAGTCTGCCGTCTGGTAATTCCATTAGCATATGGATGACTAGACCTCTATCCTTTTGATTTGACAATGCAACTATTTTCTCATCGTCATTAAGATCAGTTAAAAACTCAAAATTGTATTTCAATTTTTCTATCATTTCTTCAGAAGTTGGAGCAGGTACCGCCAGAGTTCCTATATCCTCAGCATCAACATCTTTTGGTTTTCTATCATTTAACCATTTTTCAGGTATAAAAACTGAAGGCGAATGTGCAGGACGCCAAAATACATTTCCACAATGCATCCCGAAAGAATCAACCCATATTTTTAGCACCACCAATCTTCTTAGTAAATTTTTATCTATAGTATCAGCAATTTGCTTATTTTCCATAATCCAGTTTAAATCATACATGTCACGAGCTGTACTAGTGCGATTCAATCGAGCGATCTTCTCTGCCATATTTTCTTCAAGTCTCACTGTATGAATATCAGGTAGCTCAAACCCATACTGTTTATGAATAGGGAGTTCAACTATACCTTTCTTAATCGGTTTTAACCATGGAAATGAAGCAAAATCTAGCTTAGTCTTAAAAATCTCATTACCATTATAAATACTTGATAATCCAATATACCATTTACTTCTTCTTTCGCTTATAGAATATGTAAATGGTCCTAATTTTAAACCATCTATCTCACTTATAAAATCAAATGCTTTATCTTCTGAAGAAACATCTTTATCATCTATAGAAAAATCCAAATCCAGAGAAAACCGTCCTTCACGACCTGCATAAAATTTTCTAATTGCAGTACCGCCTTTTAACGCGACCATATCCATCAAACCAGAATCTTCCAGATATGCAAGCAATAAATCTTGAGCTATATCAATTATTGCCGCTTCACGACCTGGTGCTCCACTTCCAGTTGGAATATGACGCGCTATATGACCTTCCGTAAGTTTTATATTGTCAAATTGAATCATTTTACTCTTTCTAACTCCTTTGGAGAAAATGGTAAACAAGTATCAACAACGCCCCAATACTCGTCATTTCGAATCGAATTAGTTCTTGCCCCAAATCTGACTTTGGATTTTACAATTATTTTCTCATGTATAAGCATAGATGCATCCGGATACATTCCCTGCAACAAATATCCAGTTCTTTTTTTTACTGAATCAGGACGAATATGTAGCTCTTTCAATAGCATATTTAAATCAATATCATATATAACATCCGGAAGCCATTCCATTACTCCGTCCCAAGACTTAATTAGATCGGGTTTTGTAGCAATATGAACCAAAATACTTTCCGGAGCAAGTATTTTGACACCTCTTGCTTCCTTTAGAGGAATACTAGGCAAATATTTATATACCAGAATCTCTTTCGACATTCTTCTTCTGGGAATCATCTCAAATGCTAATTCTTTTCGTGATGGCACTCTATCTGCATATCCCAACGCCCATGCTGCTGTCTGCAAGCATAAAAAACAAATGATATCAGAATTCGCTAATTGAAATGCCTTTATCTCCCGTAACGGATCATTCTTAGAATATGCACCGGCAACTGCAGCCGGCGCAAATTCCCATACTCCACGTTGATCTGTAGGCAATAACCAACCTGATTTTTTTAGACGTGATGCTACCATAGAAGCATTCGTTTTTATATTCAGATTATTGACCAGTTCTTCTAATCGATCAAGTGTAATGTATGTTTCATTTTCTAATTCCAGTTCTTCAAGAATACCCGACATAGCTTTTGAAATTGTTCGTGTCAATTCCGTCATATTTATACCTATTATTGTTATATATTTGTATCTTTTGACACTATTATATTCTTTATTACATAAATTGTAAAGTGATTGATTATTTCATATAAGCTCTTTGGCATATCAGCATCCTCCTTACACTTTTATAGTGTCAATATACCACCCTCATGACAACAAAACAGCAACAAAGGGCTGACCATAATTTATATGATCAGCCCCATGTATATTAAGTCTATATATACGAGTAACTACTCAATGTAACCGCTCGCATCAAATGAATAATTTGTACCATCAATCCATAGTGTCGTACTTGCAGGGTACCAGCCGTTATCCTCGTACCACCAGCCTGTTCCGTCATAGTGCCATATTCCATTTGCATAGCTCTCATCCCAGGCTCCATCACTACCAAGCCAGCAGCCATCTCGATATTCAGAATAATCCATATAGCCTGAAGCGGTAAAGTAGTACCATCTGCCATCTATTCTCAGCCACTGACTAACCGGATACCAGCCGGATGAATCTTCAAACCACCAGCCTGCACCATTACTCTTCCAGCCTCCGACTGCAGCATAGGTTTCCTCACCATTTGAACCGTACCATTTTCCATCTACCCATTCATTGGAATATATGCCGGCTTTAGAAGCTGAACCGGAATTATTATCAACATTGCCGTTGTTATTATTACCGGCACTGTTTTTATCGTCCGTATTGCTGCTTCCACCTGAGCTGCCCTTATCATCTGTCTTACCGCTTCCACCTGAGCTGTTCTTGTCATCCGTATTGCTGCTTCCACCTGAGCTGCTCTTGTCATCCGTCTTGCTGCTTCCACCTGAGCTGCTCTTGTCATCCGTCTTACTGCTTCCACCTGAGCTGTTCTTATCATCTGTCTTGCTGCTATCGCCTGAGCTGCTCTTGTCATCCGTCTTGCTGCTATCGCCTGAGCTGCTCTTGTCATCCGTCTTGCTGCTTCCACCTGAGCTGCTCTTGTCATCTGTCTTGCTGCTATCACCTGAACTGCTCTTGTCATCTGTCTTGCTGCTATCACCTGAACCGCTCTTGTCATCTGTCTTGCTGCTATCGCCTGAGCTTTCCTCCTGCTTCTTAGCGTAGGTATAGGTATAGGTTACATCAGCAGGGATATTGACATATGCTTTGGGTTCTGTATCCCAGCGTCCTGCCTTATAACCCTCATCCGGATTATTTCCCGCTGAAGGGAGCTGCGATGATGTAAGATTTATCTTATCTTCTTCATAGCCTGTAAGAGTTACTACCTTATTTTCCTTTGTTCCATCCTTCCAAGTTCCATTTACCACTTTGAAGGTTACCTTTCTTGTCGCCGGTGTTTTCGGAGCATATGTGTAAGTATAGGTTATGTCCTCTGTGATTACAGCTCCCTCGACAGGAACCTTATCCCAGCTTCCTTCCTTATACGCTGTATCAGGCTGCGAACCAACCTCCGGTATATCATCCTTAGCAAGTTCGAATACATCTCCCTCAAAGCCCTTGAATTCCTTTGTCCTAACGTATTTGGTTCTTACATTCCACATACCGTTCACTACCTTAAATGTGACCGTTCTGGTTATCTCCTGCTTCTTGGTATAGGTATAGATATAGGTTGTAGCTGCTGTTATCTCTGTTTCTATACTTGGAACAGTATTCCAGCTACCTTCTGTATAGTTCGTATCCGGCTTTTCTCCAACAGCCGGTATCTGATCAGCCGAAAGCTTTAGAACATCACCCTCATAACCGGTAAGTGTTTCTGTCTTGATCTCTGTATTACCATCATTCCAGGAACCGTTTACCACCTTAAAGGTTACTGTTTGGGATATCTCTTTTTTCTTCACATAGGAGTATATAAATGCTGTTGAATATGTACCTGCCTCTATTTCATTTGATAGTATGCTATCTATAGTCTGATCCCAGCTTCCTGCTTTGTAACTGATGTCCTGTGGTTTCTTTCCAACTCCGGGTATCTGGTCTGCTGAAAGCTTCAGTTTATTACCTTCGTAACCCGTAACCTCAACCACCTTATCTTCTGTTGTTCCATCATCCCAGGAACCATATAGAACTTTGAATTTTACCTTTGCAGAAATCTTGTCCTTCTCTTTGTACCTATATATAAGTGTTATATCACTGGTAACGGATATTTCAGTAATATCACCTTTATCAAGAGGTGTACCTTGATTATCTCCCAAATACCAGTTTCCTTCTTTGAAGTTCTCAGCCGGCTTTCCAACTTCAGGTATCTGTGAAGTTACAATTCTCAGAGTATCATTCTCCTTACCGGTGAGTGTAACCACTTTATCATCTGTAGTTCCATCATTCCATGCACCATTCTCTACCTTAAAGGTTACTTTCTGGCTTTTATCAAAATCCGGAGCATAGGTATAGGTATAGGTTGCATCTGCATTTACCTCTGAATCTTTAACCGGTTCTGTATCCCAGCTTCCTACCTTGTAGTTGTCGTTGGGGTTTCCTCCTACAGCCGGAATTTCTGATGTGAGAAGCTTAAAGGTATCTCCTTCATATCCTTTCTTAACTACAACCTTATCCTCCTTGCCACCATCACTACCGTTCCATTTACCATTTACAACCTTGAAAGTCACTGTATAGATTATAATCTTCTTCCACTTAGCATAGAGCGTAATATCCTCATTTACTGTATCTTTAGTAAAGTCCCAGCTATTTGTACATGCCTCTTCCTTATACCATCCTGCAAATTCATATTCGGATTTCTTAGGATTACTTGGACTCTCTACTTTATGTCCCTTAACAACCTTCTGACTTGACACTTCAGAACCACCATTTGAATTAAAGGTTACAGTATATTCTATTTCGTGCGTACTAAGAGTCACAGCCCCTTCGTCATTTACTGAAACGAGAACACCGTCCGATATATCTGTTACTTTAAGTCCATAGCTGTCCCAACTGCTCCCGGACTTTACATATGTCTTCGCAACAATATTTCCTCCATCATCACTATCCGTTCTCTCAAGATACTTGAATACATAATATTCACCAGTTTCAGATTCAGTTACAGTATCACCGGAAATATCTGCTCGGACAAGTGTATATAATGTACTGTTCTTAAACATCATACCATTTGTAGTATTACACACATCCGGCACCACCAGAGATTCGCCGGGCTTTATAATGAGACCATTTTCAAATTTTTGATAGTTAGAATTCGCCTCAAATACAGCTTTAATTTCTACATCGCCATCAGGCATTATAAAATAGTAAGTATTATCTGTTTCTTTTACAAAGTCCTCTTCCTTCAAAAGACCTTTCAGATCAATGAAGTTCTTAAATGTACAGCTATCGTCAGGTGTAACAGTTAATTTCACCTTCTTTCCTGATACTGCTTTAGAAATATCTGAACTAACCACACCAAATATTACATCAGAACTAATAACTACGTTAAACTCCCTTATCCATTTTGCCCAGAAGGTCTTATCTTCGTTATCAGTTGCAGTTATTTTTGTAACCTTGCTTCCGGTAAAGTCCTGATTATCATACCATCCATCAAATATATATCCTTCCTTCGTTACGTCCTCAGGAAGTATAGTCTCTACTCCTTCCGTGTACTCAGTTATGCTGCCACTATTAATAGTTCCTCCATCTAAGTTAAATGTTACTTTATGTACAGGCGGAGTGATTATTATTCTACAATTTACCCATATACCTGTATCATAACCTACATTTAAATCATACTTTCCAGCGCTAACTGCCTTAATATAAATAGTACCCGAAATATCATCCAAAGAGTAGGTATTATCCTCAAATGTGTCACTTATCTTACTGCTACAGGAAATATCAGAATAAAGCTCATAACCTTGACTATCCACCTCAATCTTACCTGCTTTGTATTGAGCATTTTCCGGTGTCACATTAATAGTAAATGCTTTCACATCTCCAACTTGCATATTTATTTCGGAATGACTAAGACTTATATCTGTTATATACACAGACGTCTGTTCCTGACCACCACCTCCGGACACATCCGTTCCCTGTCCTTGGCTACTGTCTCCGGATCCACCGCTTCCCTGTCCCGGATTACTGCCTCCGGAACCACTGTTTCCCTGTTCCTGTTCGCCACCTCCGGACACATCAGTTCCCTGTCCTTGGCTACTGCTTCCGGATCCACCGCTTCCCTGTCCCGGATTACTGCCTCCGGACACATCGCTTCCTTCAGCTCTGACAATCATACTATTCCCCGGAGTATAAACAGCCGCAGTGCCAATTATCATCATAAGTGCCAGCAGAACACTCAGCACCTTTCTTCCTCTTGCTATCATCTGTTTCATAGCCAACCTCCTAATCTCCTGCAATTATCCCTTATATATAACACTGTAACTATTCAAGTCATACTGGCTGGTTCATCGATTCTTAAATAAGCGGAACAAATGCTTACCTGTTTAACCTGATAGCACAGTTCCAAAAGTCTCAGTGTATCCCGCCCTTTACACAATCCCGTATAAGATTATAAAGTGTTAACTTATAGTATAACAAGACATTTGCCTTATTACCAGTAATATAGCAATATTTCCTCCAGACTTCACAAAATATTTATCTGATTATTAGTTGTCACCGACAATATCATATAATGTTTGGATTCTTCTTCCCCTGCACAGGGATAGTCGGGTTCTATATAGTCGCCTCTCGACGAATCTATTCTGGTGTAGTATTCCCTTTCCTTTGAGTAAACATTTTCTCTGGGAATACATCAATTTCGACCTCGATTCACCAGATTATAATAAGTATTCTCCAACACTTTTCGGAAGGAATCCTCTTCATATTCCATCTCATTATTTGCAAGTAAGCTTGCTATCCCGTGCGCTGTAATAAACAGGTTAAAGAAAACATCTCTGGCTTCTTCCTCTGTACAGCCAGATCCATTTGAAACCATCTTAAGCATCTCTCCTGTTCTGGGATCTGACATAAGTGCGTGAACATTAAGTCCTTTAAAACTGTTTGTCTGAAAGAGAAACCGGAATAGATTCTTTTCTTCATATCCGAACCTGACATAGTTTAGCCCAAGCTGCATAAGCGGATTATATCTCTCATCCCCCTTCGGCATAATGTATCCGGAATGATATTCATCCGCCAGCTCGTAAGTAGCTCTCCTAATCTCCTCAATAGTTTTAAAGTTATACATTACCGGCTGTGTAGAGCATCCCAGTTTCTCTGCAATCGTTCTGGCACTCATCATCTCATGTCCCTTTTCACGGACTATCTCAAAAGAAGCATCCAGAATCATTTGTTTGCTAATCTTCGTCTTTGGGGGCATATTTAATCTCCTTTTATAATTCTTGTTATATAACGCTATTCACCTATATAAACATCAAATTCTATTTCCCGCGTTTCCTGATCAGTTCTTACATATATGTCTCCGCCCAGCCCAAGCGCTATCTCGCGAGCCTCAAACAGGCCTATTCCGTTTCCGTCTATACCTTCGGCATTAGTCCCTCTCCAGAAGCTGTTAAATATGTAAGGAAGCTCCTTCTCCGAAGGCAGATTCCCCTTATTTTTTATAATAAAGTAAAAACCGTCCTCTTCCTTATTCAGATTAACCGTTATCCTTTCTCCATTTCCGTATTTGATGGCATTATCCATTAACTGGGATAGTATCCTGCAGATTCCACTCTTATCACTTTTTAGCATCGCATTGTGATTTATGGCAAATGAATATGGTATATGAAGCATATTCAGCCTGTTGCTATATTCCTCCTCAAGGAACACCCGAAGCTCCTCCAGATAGAAGGCGGCAATCTCCGGTGTAAAGTTCACTACCGTGTCTGTCGCTTTATCTATCAGATTCCTTACAAGCTCTGTTACATCATCTGCATTTTTACTTATCTTAGCTGCTATCTCGGCATCACTCTTATTTACCTGACCATCCGGCTGATAAAGCCCGGTGCTGATAGCATCAGCGTATAATTTGATATTTGCAACCGGCGTCTTTATCCCATGAGCTATAGTAGTAAGCATAGTCATATGGTCGCGACTAAGCTCATCAACCCTTTTTTGCTTATTCTGAATATTATCACTGAGCATATTTATACCCCAGATAAATCTTCCAAAGAGCCTGTTTTTCGTTTCAGGAAGCTTTTCTGTTATCTCATTCTTAGATAGCTTGACCGGATAATCAGATAGTTTTTCAAAAGGACGAAGGACTGTGCTTGATATGTATAAACAAATGCCTATCGATATAAGAAATGCAGCTATAAGACTGACATTTAGTATAATATGAAGTGCCCCGGCTCTTTCATCGTTATACCTAAAGACAATCAGTCCAATGAGTGTCTTATCATCTTTACCATAGAAGGACCACACCTTATCACTGCTTTTTCCGTTGTTAATCAGATTAACATTTTCTGTACCATCTGCTGTGCTGAGAGAAATGTATTCTACTTCGTCCGGCAGAGCCGAATATCCATACTCATGAATAAATGCAGACCTGTTATCCTTCATATATGAATCGATGATTTTCTGAATCCCGGGACCGGATATCGGGTCTATATAACTATACTGAAGCGTGCGCATTATATACTTATCACGTATTCCATCTACTACACGATTCATAAGTATATTACCAGCCTCATTGTTCCTTTTCACAAAGGACTTAAAGAGCAAATTTGATGTCACAAAAAGTGCCACAAAAAGAAGCACTACGGCTATATAAAGTTTAACCAACTTCTTCATTCCTTAGTGCCTCCAAATTTATAACCAACTCCCCAGACAGTTTGTATGAGACTGGGATTCTTCGCATCTTCTTCAAGCTTCTCCCTGAGCCATCTTATATGCACATTAAGGCTGCCCTGCTCACTGAAACAATCATATCCCCACACCTCGTCGAAGAGTTTTTCCTTCTTTATAACCTGCTGTGGATGTCTCATCATATACTCTAAAAGATCAAACTCTTTTCCGGTAATAGAAATCTCCACGCCATCCTTATAAACAGTTCTTGTAGTAACATCCATAGTTATATTATCGTATGTCAGTAGCTGCCTGTCCTCTGCCATGTCGTATGCCCGGCGCATAAGGGCTTTTATCTTGAAGCCAAGAACCTCTACAGAAAAAGGTTTATCTATATAGTCATCCGCTCCCATCTCAAGCCCCAGTATCTTACTCTGATCATCAGTTCTCGCACTCATCATAAGAACAGGTGTCTTCAGCTCCCGCCTTATCTCCTGAAGAGCTTCATATCCATCCATTCCGGGAAGCATCACGTCAAGCAGCAGCAGCTTATATGCCGCTGTCTTCACAAGCGCCAGTCCTTCCTCTGCATTCATCTTCCACTCAACAGAGTAGCCTTCACGACGCAGGAAATCCTGAACCAGTCCACCAAGTTCCTCGTTATCTTCAATCACCAGAATGTCTGTCATATCCTTCTCCACAACTACCACTACACAGATTCTTAACTTATAAAAGATGATAACACTTTATAACTTTCTTTTGTAGCAATTTATTGAAGATTCCTCACTTACATATGATCACAGTACCCTTCTCTAAAACACAATCTGTTATATCCTAATAGCTACCTACGTCAAGGAATGTAGGAATATCCTCTGCATTGTCACCCTTCGTAAATGCCACATGAATCTTACCGGTATCGTAGTCGATAATTACAGTATGAACATTTCCACTGTTATGTACGTTAGAAACTATGTACTCATCAACGACTTCCTTCGCCATAAGTCCTTTGGCATCAGAAATGGAGAACTTATCCTTTTCACTTACCCATTTATTGTACTTTACAAAACGGGTTATATTGAACTCATCCCCTGTAAAAGTATCCTGATTTCCTTTTGTGGCAAATGTATTCACTATGCAGAGTGCATCCGGCGTATCCCACTGAAGACCTTCCATAAGCTCTGAGTCTGTAGTTCTAAGAACGGACTTCGCTTTACCGGTAGCCGCAACTTCCTTCGTTGCATTTTCACAACAGAATGCATCTTCCGCATCTGTACAAAGTAGATTATTGCACCAGGTGAAGTCTCCACTTTCTCCTACCAAGTATTCTCCCGCTTCTTTAGCCGTTTCAAAATGTTCAAGGGCATATCTTATCTCAAAGGTGTAACATTTCTTGCCCATATAAATGAAAGGCAGACCTTCTTTAGAACCTACATCAAGAATCGCTATCATAACACCATCATCGTTAACTGCAGTTATTATATCCAGTAGCCCCAGAACACCAACTGTAGTAATGGATTTATCATTTTTCTTCATATGAGTGACTGCATGTATTTCTGTCATCTGATTATTACTTCCGGTATTCCACTCAAGATTTCTAATGGATATCCTCTTTCCGCTGACAGTTTTTTCCCCTCCAAGAGAAAGCGCACTACAGGCTGTAGGTCTAAGAGCATCAGGAATAATCTGCATAGTAAGCGCCTCTATATAGCTGAGCTTACCATCTTCCGCGTAGCCTTCTTCTCCCTGTGATATTGTTTTGGCAAAGCTTGTAACCTCCGCCTTATATTCTTGGGGAAGCGAATCAACAAGTGTTTCTATTCTTTCCTCGAGTGATTCATAATTAACCTTACGTCCATTAAAGGCATTTCTTATATTCTCATGTAGATATGGTTCAAAGCTATCGACAAAGCCGGGAACAGCTTCAAGAATGGTCTCAGCATAAGCCTTTCCTACTTCGTCCGGTTCACCCTTTTCATAATCCAGTGTCACATCATAATAGGTTGGATATTTTCTTATGACACACAGTTCATCTGAAGAAGAAACGGTTTCTATAACCTCTTCTTTCTCGCTGTCATCTGTGTATGATACCTCCTCTTCAACATTAAGAGAGCCAACCCTTTTCATCCCTTCAGATTGAACATCTGAAACACTATTGCCGCATCCACATATAGAGATGAGCATTCCAAAACTCAAAGAAATACTTATTATTTTTTTATATATTTTACTCATCTCTGACTCTCCATATCTTTATACTATCAATAGGTTTAAAGGCTAATAATAAACTGATTGAAATAGTTACCAGCAGCCCAAGTGAAATGACTATCATCGAAAAAGGTGTAGGTGATGCAAGTGCAAATCTTCCAACACCCAGCGCAGCTATTCCTATCTGATTAAAAATCATTTTGGAAACAGTAAAGGCGAGGGCAATGCCTATAATTATGGCAAATGCAACCAGAATAAGTATTCTTATATAATGCCATCCTCTTATGCTATTCTTATCAACACCTATACTTTTTAGCATTGCAATATCTGCTGTCTCTTCCTCAATAAATATCTGCTGATAAAGGAAGGTCATTGCAAAAACAGTTACCGCCATTATGATTGCTATGACCACAAATAGCATATCAAAGATAGTTCCATATTCATTTCCCAGATCAAAATCCAGAACCTGATCAAAGTCCCATATCATTATGTCTTTATTGACATTTCGCATCTTCTCAATGGTTGAATCATACTCACTCTCCGGTACATCCAGGGATTCATTGAAAAGATCCCAGTCATCCACAAAATAATTTTCATCCGGCTTTGCCATGATAAATTCCGGCATGCCACCATTCAACATCGATTCATAGAACGCAGTTACAATAAAATCCTTTTTTACATATTTAAGAGTAAAACCATCATCCTGATATACTCTATATACCAGCGTAACTGTATCACCTAGATTTACTCCCATTGTCTCTTCTAATCTATGAGATACTGCAACTTCATTTTTAAGTGTTGGAACTTTACCGCCCTTTACAAATCTAAGTCTCTCCAGTTCCACATCTTCATTATCAAAATATAGCTGTATGCCAACATCTTCACCCGGCGCTTTCCAGGTAGCTTCCTGTGAGTCGATAATCTGAATATTAAGAGGAATACCATTTTCGTTATAGTATTTTTCATAGTACAGAAATACGTTTCTGTAGCTTCCTTCCTGTGCCACAAGTTTTTCTCTCAGATTATCCTCAGGTCTTATAAACACTTCTCTATCGGCGACCATCCAATAGTTTTTTCTGAAATCATCACTCACTACTGTGTCCTTTAACTGGACTACCAGAAGAAGCATTGTTATACCCAGAGTGAAACTTACGATAAGATATATATATCTTTTAAGCCTTCCTATTATATCCTGTGCCGCGAGGAAAAATGGAACTGAGGAACGTCTGCTCTTATGAAGAAAAACACCCGGAAGCTTCCTGAATCTTTCGCCTCTGTTTTCTCCATGAATCGTGTCCATTACTGATATTTTTCTCATTCTTCTAAGAGCAAAGAACGAAAAGATTATCATAAGTAAAGTGAAAGAAACACTCATTATCACTCCGAGAACAATAAAAACCTCTGTCTTTGGAGTCAGGGTATTAACTATAAAATGATTTATCATAAATCGAGAGAGCGGTATGCCAAATACTATTCCCAGGACACCGCTTATCAAAGCAAATGCTATATACTTCACAATAAACAGCGATTTATATGCCAGGCTATCCACGCCTATCGCCTTCATGGTTCCAATCTCTTTCTCTTCTCTCTTTATTGTTGCATGAAGACTAAAACGAATACTCATAAATATAAGTATTATGAGCGCAAATCCCATTATGACCATGAAAATGCTTATAATATAAGTTATCATCGCCGCATTGGAATTCATATTACTTTTTCCGGTTATTATATGATCAATAAATCCGTCCAACTCATTGGTATCATTTAGTTTGTTTAGATCCACCATAAGGTCATAGCCCCATCTCTGAAGCTCTGACATAGATGAAAAACCATTTTTAAGTCTAATCTCATATAAATCACTTAAGCTGTTAAACTCTTTCACAAGTTCCGTATAGTCTTCTTCTGAAAGAATAATCTTATGAAAAAAGTTTGAGCTTGGATCCTTATAGATATGAGACACAGTTAACTCATAAATATTTCCCATATCTGTTGTGATCCTAACCTTGCTTCCAACCTTTGCCTTTGCATTATTTGCCAGATACTGCGGAAGTGCTACACATCCATTTTCCACCTTAAGAATCTCATCATTCATATCATAGGGAATATTCTGATCATTACTTACAGTAGTTAAATATGCAGTACTCTCATATAGATTGGTAACTGTTCTTCTATCTACTCCCTCAAACCATAATCTTTCTGTTGCTATTACCGGACGCTCTGATATTTTAATATCACCGATTTCCGGATATTTTTTCAGAACCCTCATCAGTTTGTCTCTCTGACCTTCTTCGTCCGAGATACTTTTGTCAACTGTAAATATTATGTCTGATGTTTTACACATCTCGTAGGTATCATTTGAACCCTGAAAGAAGGTATAAATAAAGCCCGCACTTGTAACGAGGAGTGTTGCAGCTATTATCATGAATATACAGAGAACTATATTTAAAGCGACCTTATCTTTTAGATCCTTTTTCAACATTCGTAAGTACATAATTCTACCATCCTAATTTATCTAACCAGTTTCGGAGTTCTTTTTCTCTTTTAGCAAGCTCTTCTCTGTCGCCACCATATTTTCCGAGTTTTAATTCTCCCTGGATATCGCCATCCACAAGGTATAAAATCCTGTCAGAATTTGCAGCAACCTTCTCACTATGTGTTACCATCAAAACTGTTGTCCCGGACTCATTTGCCTTTACAAGTTCTCTTAATACCTCCAGGGATGCTTTTGAGTTCAGGGCTCCTGTCGGTTCATCTGCGAAGAGAATCTTTGGACTGTTAATAAGCGCTCTGGCAAGACAGGCACGCTGAAGCTGACCACCTGATACTTCAGTAATCTCCCGCTTTGCAGTATCGATAATCCCAAGGCGTCTCAGCAGTTCTTCGGCATCCCTGTTTACTTCTTCACGGGATTTGACCTTTGCCTGATATCCCGGAAGTACTATATTGTCTAAGATACACAGCTTCTTCATCATGTACATCTGCTGGAAGATAAAGCCCATCTTGTGAAGTCTAAGCTTCGTCAGCGCTTTATCATTCATCTCTGACAGATCATCTCCATCAAATATTACGCTTCCGGCTGTCATATCATCCATCCCACTTATGGTATAGAGCAATGTCGATTTACCGGAGCCGCTGGGACCCATTATGGTTACGAACTCTCCTTCCTCTATGGTTAGATTGATATTCTGAAGGACGTTATTGCTATATCCATCCACAATATAGGTCTTACACAGATCCGTCGCTTTTAAACATACATCTCCCATTTTGCACCTCTATCCTCTCTTTTGTTTGCTTTTTTCTCCCAGCTCTACCTGTTTTACTTCTTTTAAAGCAAACTTTTTCTCGTTTTCACGCTTTTTGTTTGCCTTTCATATGTCACTTGACACTATCTTTTATCATTTATCTCTGATTTATTCGCCGATTCATTTATTGATTCACTTGTCTTTCTATCCGTATTTCCAAAGAGTTTTATCTGCAATCCCACGAAGGCTCCCCAGAGCAGACCAAATATGAATTTTTGACAAATACCCCTGAATAAATAAACCTTTTCCGGATTTTTCGGATTATATGATACCTTGATATTATTGCCTTTTTCAGGTTTATACCATCCTGTTAGTTTTATTTCTTTTTCAAATTCTTCGCCGTTTACATTATAGCGTATCTTTATTTTAGTCGCTTTACTGGATGTCTGATGACGCGATCCTGTTTTGACTCTGTAATTAGAGACCCCCAAAACCGTCGCCTCTGTTTTTTCGCCGGTTAAATAATAAAATGTATCGCAAAGTGTTCCTATACAGATTATTAACAGAATAAGTATTACAAAACCAAGATACAATCTAACCAGATTTCTTTTAAACCAATTATCCTGATTTACTGCATTTTTCATAACTCTCTACACTCCTTATCAATCATAAGACATGCAATATTTTTATTTACAATGCGATAGTAACATTCTAATTCTTAAAAAATCTTTAAAGTTTTTATTTTTTTATATTTCTTTTAAATGCATAAAAAACGACCTGTTCTGTATGATTCTGTTTAACCATACATAGCAGGTCAGTTTTCCTGACAGCTTTAATATTTCATATCTTTCATCATAATACCTATAGTCTCTTTTATAATCTGTTCTTCTTCATGATTTTGTCTCCTTCATTTGTTTGATGAGGCTACTTTATCAGATGAAGAAGAGGCACGTACGAAAATCTGCGCAAATTGCATATTGTGATGCACAAGTTGCATTTAATACTAATGCCATTTGTAATGCTATCTTAATCCTGAATTATTCATTGAATAATTCAGGTTAAACATAATAAAAAAGGCAGCTCTGATATTTCTATCATCACCACCTGCTTTATTTGGCAAAATAAAAAATATCATTTCACACTTTTGTAAAAATCATGTACCGATCTGAAATTGATTCTTTTTCCAATCTTTATGGGAACCTTGTTTACAAAAAAAAGACTTTGCTCGCCAAGGAGTATTCCGTGGCCTGCCTGATCAGTTCTTGACATGGAAATAATATGATAATTATCAAATTCATGCAGAATAAGCTCAATATATCCCTCCAGCGAAATCTCCGTTTTTTTCAAAAGTAAGACCAGATCATCGATATCATACCTATCTTTCTGATACTCGTTCTGTTTGATTATCCATTTAGTCGGATCATTACTTGGCGCTTCTATGTTAAAAACATAATCTTTGGGAGAAAAAAACTTATAATCATCCCTGTGTTTCCCAAAGATTACAGTGTACTCATATCTAAATCCACTGATTTTTCTTATTCTACTGCCCTGAATACGGAAATAAGCTCTGTACGCCGGAATAAAACCATTATCGGCTCTGGCGCATATGTAATATTTAGTGTTATCTATATTATTCCTTCTCATCTGTTTTCACTATTCCCTTTAATAAATACCTTTCATTCGTGAAAAACAAGTGTAGGTCCAAATCTCAGTTTTTTACCGAGATTTAGACCGTTATTTTTATAATGTTCTTTTATTCTGTCTGATAAGTGCCATCCTGTCAAGATTACCATGTTTGATTTTATTCTCCAGCGAAGAAAAAACTGCTCTCCAAAAATTCTATAGATAAGATCAGCGTTACAGGAATGTGAAGAAAAAAAGCGGTCGCCCCGAAAGCAACCGCTAAAATAATATAAATACTGCTCTATGAAATGATACACGGAAGTCCATGCTCTTCCAACTGAATATCAAGTTCAATCATGTCATATATCTCATTTTCTATAAAGTATGAAAAGATGATATCCGTCTTATCACAAGGCGAGAGTGCATATCCGGCTCTTGCCAGAAGATCCTTAGATTCATCCAGATTGAGCATTGCTCCTACACACAGACAAAGAGCTGTAATCTTCTGAGGATGATAATTCACATTATTCTTTATTTTGGAAAATGTCTTCTTATCAACTATCGCTCTCTTATATACTTCAGAGTTCTCCATCTTCTTATCCTGAATCAGATAAAGAAGATACTGGGAAAATGTATCAGAGAGATGCTTCATCCGCTCCTCAAGCTTACTTTCATGTTCTTCAATATCAAAATATGCACCATCTGGTTTTATTGTTTCTAATGATGCTCCGGAGAGTAAAACCTCTGCATCTTCATCAGCCTCATCGAGTGATTCATCATACTTACCAGAAGGAGCTGCCATATTAGGCAGGAACATACTCTCAGATGAAGCAAAGTCTCTTTCCGGTTTTCCAAAAATGGAACCAAGCTTCCTTCTTCTACGACTTCCGGCTTCCTCTCTTCTCGCCGCCTTAAAGAAGCCCTCTCCGTATTCTTCTACACGTTTCTCTTCAACATAGTTCTGATCTATGTATTCCTCAAGATCAGGATATATCTTATCTCCAAGTGAAACCGTCTTATCGTCAAAGACCACAAGATAGATAAGCATATCATTTTCGAGCAGAAATGCATTTATCTCATCTACCGCTATACGCATACCTTCTTCTTTGGGATAACCGTAACCGCCTGTTGCTATGAGGGGAAATGCAATGGATTTGATACCATTTTCCTTTGCAAGTTCCAGACTCTTTTTATAGCATGAACGAAGCTTTACCTCTTCATCTGCATTTCCACCATCATAAAGAGGACTTACAGCATGTATGATGTATTTTGCAGACAGATTAAAACCCGGTGTTATAAAAACTTCTCCCTGAGCCACATATCCGATTTTTTCTTGTCTGTATTTCAGAAGCTCATCATATCCGGCAGCCTTATATATAGCACTGTCACAGCCTGTGCCAACTGAAGGGAACTCATTTGCCGTATTAACTATAGCTTCGGTATTCATTTTGGTGATATCATTTCGAACTATTTTAAATGGCATATAACCTTCCCCCTACACTACTTTTTCTGTTTTTCTATTTTCTATTTTCCTTTTTTCCTGTTTTCTAATGAAAGGAAAAATATAGTACGAATACTGCAGCTATTATGATAAATGCCCCTATAGTGAGGTATTTATAATTGTTGACGTCACCAGGATTATCAGAATTAACATTAAGTAACATTTGGTCGCCCTTTTCATAATGTGTGCTTGACCAGCTTGATACGTATTCATATTTTTGTCCCTTAACCTCATATTCATACGTGGCTCTATACCTATATTGATCTTCATCCTTATCGTATTTTCTTGACACACTCGTTACAACAGCCGTAACCTCCATATCATATTCATTATTTACTGTGAACTGACGTGCTATATAATGGATACCTGCGGCAATAAGAGCAATAGCTACTATAACTCCAAAGAATATCTTGACCTTCTCACTCTCGGTATAGACATGGCGATACTTCTTCTTTTTACCTTTCCCATGTCTCTTCTTAGTATTAGCTGTATCATTTTCCGGCATAACTTTCACTTCCTTAATTTTTTTGACTAGCGCCGCTATATATTAACACATTTACTATTATTAATCAAAATAAGCCTTAGTCAAAAAAACGCATAAACTGTCCTGATCATTCTGAGCATCATTTCCTCTTATAGCAAGTCCACCAAGTCTTTTGTGAATGTACTATTTATGACCATTTTAAAAAGCTCTTACCTCTTAAGCCTTCTCAAATTCCGGTTTCCATCCTGCAAACTGTACAAGCTGCTCATCCGTCCTGTGATAGTATCTTTCAGCTTTAGACTTATTCCTTCTGTTCCGACGGGTCCAGCATTCTGATTACCTTTGCCGGAACTCCGCCGACTACAGCATACGCAGGTACATCCTTTGTGACAACAGCTCCGGCAGCCACTACGGCATACTCTCCGATGGTAACACCCGGACATATGGTTACGTTCATACCAAGCCATGCATTTTTCTTAACCAGCACTTTTCCGTAAACTCTTGCAGCAATCACTTCATGTTCATCGCAGGCTATCATAAGGAACGGCTTATCTATAACCTTATCGTTATATTTACCGAATAGAATACCATCTATGTTTACACCGCATTTAAATTGCGGATCCTTCATGCAGAGATAATAGGCAATCGCACCACCAAATGAATGACCAGTCAGACCGATACCCTTATCAAAATCTATCAGATCACTATAATTCTGCTTAGCATAGTTCAGTGCTGTATAAATATCCTTTTCCCATTCAGGAAGACGCTTTATCAGAAAACCGCCAAACCTCTCCTGATACCTGTCAATCTCCTTTGTTAGTTCCTTATCCGTACCCTTCATTTTACTAAGCTTATTAAGCGCTAAAATATTTGGGAGCATCGGTTTGTTTGCGAGTCTCGGAAGCTTCTTATCACCAAAAGTCGGAGCAGCGTCATCATACTCAGTGCAGACACCCTCCAAAGGACTGATATCCATGATTGAATGTGACAAGGGGACAGGCACCTTGTCACATTTAACGAAAAAGAGTTGATTCAGATTTCTCTAAATCAACTCTTCAAGTAGCAGGGGTACAAGGATTCGAACCTTGAAATGACGGAGTCAGAGTCCGTTGCCTTACCATTTGGCGATACCCCTATATTTAATTCGCCTCTTCGAGACGCATGATGTATTATAATAGAGGAATGGGTAAAATGCAAGCATTTTTTTCATAGACTTTTATCACCTGCTTCCACATGCTTGTAAATCTGAAAATTGTCTGATATAGTAGGAACTGGTCGTTATCAACTGACCATTATATAGGAAAGGATTTTTTATATGAATTATATAGACTCTCTCCGTGAAGGAGAAAATGTTACAGAAATATATTACTGCAAGAATAAAACCGTTGCTCAGGGCAAGACAGGTAAGACTTACTACAGTGTTACCCTACAGGATAAGACAGCAACTATAGACGGCAAGATATGGGATCTGACAAATGCCATAGAACACTTTGAAACAGGCGATTATATCCAGATATCCGGACAGGTTACTTCATTTAATAATAATCTACAGCTCACTATAAGGCGAGTTCGTAAGGCAGCAGAAAATGAGTACGATCCCTCAGAATACATGCCTTACACACCTTACAATATTGACTCTATGTACAGCCAGCTTCTGGAAATGATCGAGAGCATCAGCAACACCTATCTGAAACAGCTTCTTCACAGCTTCTTTGTGGACGATCAGGACTTCATAAAGCAGTTCAAATACTCCAGTGCAGCAAAGTCACTTCATCATTCCTTCATCGGAGGACTGCTGCAGCATTCGCTGTTTGTGGCAAAAATCAGTGACTATTATGCCAGCATATATAAGTCCATAAATCGTGACTTGCTTGTTACAGCCGCTATCTGTCACGACATTGGCAAGGTAAGAGAATTCTCTAAGTTCCCGGAAAATGATTATACTTATGAAGGAAATGTTATCGGTCATATTATCATCGGTGCCATGATGATCGAGGAAAATGCATCTAAAATAGAAGGTTTTCCAGAGGATCTGAAGACTAATCTTGTTCACTGCATTCTTGCTCATCACGGAAAGCTGGAGTTCGGTTCTCCCAAAAAGCCTATGCTTATAGAGGCCATAGCCCTGAGCTATGCTGATGATACAGATGCAAAGCTGGAAGCATTTACAGAAGCACTTAAGGCCGCTCCGGAAGGAGAACGCTTCCTTGGAAAGCATTTTATGTTTGAGACAAATATATTTAAAACCGAGTAACACCATAAAAAAACTTGTTCAAAAGGAGATAATACAATGGGTAAATATTTTGGAACAGATGGTTTCAGAGGTGAGGCAAATGTTGTCCTCACAGCAGATCACGCATATCAGGTAGGCAGATTCCTCGGCTGGTATTACGGAGAGCTGAAAAGACAGGCAGGACTTACCGCATCCCCTAAGGTTGTTATTGGTAAGGACACCAGAAGATCCAGCTACATGTTCGAGTACGCATTAGTCAGCGGTCTTGTTGCTTCCGGCGCCGATGCTTATCTTCTCCACGTTACCACCACTCCATCAGTTGCATATGTAACAAAGGTTGATAGCTTCGACTGTGGTATCATGATCTCTGCCAGCCACAATCCATACTACGATAACGGTATCAAGCTCATCAATTCACAGGGTGAAAAGATGGAAGAAGAAACCATCCAGATAATCGAATCCTATCTTGATAATGAGCTGGAGCTCTTTGGACAGAAATGGGATACGCTTCCTTTTGCCAAAAAGGAGCAGATAGGATGTACCGTAGATTATGTTTCAGGAAGAAACCGTTACATCGGTTATCTTATATCCCTCGGTCTCTATTCCTTTAAGGATAAGAAAGTCGCTCTTGACTGTGCAAATGGAGCATCCTGGAATATAGCCAAGTCAGTATTTGATGCCCTTGGCGCTAAAACCTATGTGATAAACGCTTCTCCTGATGGAACAAATATCAATCGAGATGCCGGTTCCACCCATATCGAAGGACTTCAGAAATATGTTGTTGATAACGGGCTTGATGTTGGATTTGCTTATGACGGCGATGCCGACAGATGTCTGGCAGTAGATGAAAAGGGAAATGTTGTTGATGGTGATGCCATCCTTTATATCTGCGGTATCCACATGAAGGAAAAGGGTGAGCTGATGAATAACACTGTAGTTACTACAGTTATGTCCAACTTCGGTCTTTACAAGGCATTTGATGAGGTAGGTATCGAGTATGCCAAAACAGCAGTTGGTGATAAATATGTATATGAGTATATGTCACAAAATGGCTGCAGGATAGGTGGAGAACAGTCAGGACATATTATCTTTTCCAAATATGCAACCACCGGTGATGGTATCCTTACCTCACTTAAGGTTATGGAAGTCATGCTTGCTTCAAAGAAAACACTATCTGAGCTTACCGCTCCATTTACAGTATATCCACAGGTTTTAAAGAACATCAGGGTAGTAGATAAGAAAGCCGTTCAGGATGATCCTGATATACAGGCAAAGGTTGCTGAAGTTGCTGAAAAGCTTGGTGATTCCGGAAGAATCCTGGTTCGTGAATCCGGAACAGAGCCTCTGATACGAGTAATGGTAGAAGCCGAAACAAAGGAAGAATGTGAAGCCTATGTTGACTCAGTAATTGATGTCATAAAGGCCAAATGGTGACAAGGGGACAGGCACTTCATCACATGTTCACAGTGACATGGGGACAGGCACCTTGTCACATATAAGAAAGAGGCTGTAGCATATCAATTAATGCGACAGCCCCTTTTTCTTTCAATACTCTTAACATCACGGCAATCGTGATGCTGTCATTTTATCACTATAGTCCTGTTACTTCCATCTTATTGCGACATACTGTTCCTGTCACTATATCGTAGTAACTCCCTCATTCTTTGACTCGTACCTCATTCTTTGGCTCGTACTTCACTCTTTGGCTCGTACCTCATTCTTTGACTTGTACTTCACTCTTTGGCTCGTACTTCATTATATCCTCCAGCCTGCATCCCAAAGAATAGCATATTCTGGATAATACTCCGATATCTACCCGCTGAATATCATTATCCATATATCTCTTTAACTGACTCCTTTCCATTTCCGAAGCATGCGCCAGCTTATTGATACTGACATTATGCCTTTTCATATAATCGCGAAGATATATCCTGATAGTCCCATAATCATATACCATTTTACGCCCCTCCATTATCATTTCTTGAAATACTATCTCTCGAAAGAAAGATTACTCAAAATATCCTAAAATAATCACCGGCTCTGATTACAGGTTCGAAGCCCGGATACAAAAGAACCTTCTGATTATCATAAGTCACTACTAATAATAAAATGGTATATCGAATATTCCTATAGTCTGAATAACGACTATATGCAAATATATAATAAGCTGCCAGCTAGTATTCTTCTAAAGCTTTAAAATCCTCTGGCTACCCTTGTTTTAAAGTATCTTAATATAGTCCTCCCCAATTTCTATCTTTCTCTGCTTGAAGAGTCTTCCAACCGCACGCTTAAAAGCATTTTTGCTTAATCCAAATTCCTTCTTTATTACTGCAGCATCTGCCTTATCGTTAAATGGAAGCCTTCCTCCATAGCTCTTTATAACATCCAGTACCATTTCTGCATCCCGCTCCATCTGAACAGGTATCTCCTCTCTCATGGCAAGATCCAGTTTCCCATCATCCCTTACCTTGACAACACGGCAATCCACTCTGTCACCGACATGAATGTTTTCAAAAAGCTCGCTTGCATGAATAAGTCCGGAACAGCCATAGGTAGGTTCTGCTCCCTCTTCAGCCGGATTTTCAATGGCGACAAATGCGCCAAAATCCTTCTTCACATTATAAACTGTCCCCCTTACATGATCGCCTTTATTAAAATGTACATTTTCTCCAAGTTCTTTATCCAGCTTCATAGACGCAGCCAGTCTTCCGCTTCTGTCAATATAAAGCCTTACCAGATATGATTTTTCCTGCTCTACCTTAACAGTCTGCTCCTTGAAGGGCAGAAACAGATCCCTGCTGAGTCCCCAGTCAAGAAATGCACCTATATTTGTTACGGACTTAACCTTGAGCCTTTTCATCTCGCCAAGCTCTATCTTTACTTCCTTCGTGGTTGCAATAGGTCTGTCTTCAGAATCTCTGTAAAGAAACACTCTAACATTATCTCCTATCTCCACATCCTCCGGAATCTGGCTGGTTGGAAGAAGAACATCCATAGTACCGTCCTCAAGTCCCACACCATCAGTAAGATAAGCACCAACATCCTTTATCCTGTCTATTCTGAGTATGTTCCATTTACCTAGCTTCATTATATTTCCTCCTCTCGGCTAACATCTCACTCTTTTCGGCTGTTTGTTAGCCGTTAAGTGACAAGGTGCCTGTCCCCTTGTCACATTCCGATTATAACCTTAGCGGGAAAGTTAAGCAACCTCAGAAAATCAGGCAGTATGTGACAAGGTGCCTGTCCCCTTGTCACCTTTAGCTTTTCTTTTGTACGGATAAGTGTTAGATTAGTATGGAATACTCTAATCCGTGGAGGAATATAATGAATAAAAGATCCATTCGAATATTAGAATATGAAAAAGTACTGGAAATGCTTGAGAAGTATGCGGTAACTGAAGGTGCCAAAAGAAAGGTCAGAAATCTTAAACCCCGTACTGACAGAGCTCAGATAGAAGGCTATCAGCAGAATACCAGAGATGCCTTTGTCAGAATAGAACAGTTTGGTCAGGTGTCCTTCTCCGGAGTACGGGACATAAGAGAAGCACTTAGAATGCTTGAAATAGACTCTTCCCTGACAGCTGCTGAGCTTCTGGATATTGCAAGTCTTCTGGAGGCTGCCGGTGAAGTCAAAAATTACGGAGCTTCCGGTCATGGAGGAGAAGACTACTATGATAGTCTTACTGCTTACTTCGATATCCTGATGCCCCTTCAGGATATATCCAGCGAGATACGTAGATGTATCATTTCTTCTGATGAGATAGCTGATGACGCTTCGTCAAATCTCCGCTCGATCAGAAGAAAGATCGTATCCTCTGAAGCGGAAGTACATAGCACACTTAATAAAATAATACATAACGCTTCCAACAGGGACATGCTCATGGATGCGCTGGTAACTACACGTAACGGACGCTACTGTATCCCTGTTAAAATAGAACATAAAAATGCATTTCCCGGTCTTGTACACGACAGATCCGCCACCGGTTCTACAGTATTCATAGAACCAATGCAGATCGTTGAGCTGAATAACTCCATACAGGAGCTCCATACTGACGAGAAGCTTGAGATAGATAAGATACTCTATGATCTCAGCCACCTGGCAGGATCTGCGAGAGATGATATTCTGGAGGATTATAAGGCTCTTGTAGAGCTTGATTTCTGTTTCGCAAAGGCTAAGTTTGCCAAGGCTACAAATGCATCCGAACCGCTATATAGCGACGACGGAATCGTAGAGCTCAAAAAAGCAGTACATCCTCTTCTTGATCCAAAGACCGCTGTGCCTATCGATCTTAAGCTGGGGGACAAATATAATCTTCTTATAATTACCGGTCCAAATACAGGTGGTAAAACAGTCTCCCTGAAAACTCTGGGACTGCTGACTCTGATGGCTCAGTCAGGGCTTCACATCCCTGCGGCTGAAGGAAGCCGTCTCACTATCTTTGAAGATGTATTTGCTGATATCGGCGACGAGCAGAGTATCGAGCTCAGCCTCTCAACCTTCTCCTCGCACATGAGCAATATTGTGTATATTATTAAGCATGCCACCAGCAAATCACTGGTTCTCTTCGATGAACCGGGTGGCGGTACCGATCCCGCCGAGGGTGCTGCCCTTGCTATTGCCATATTGAATAATCTTAAAGATAAGGGCGCCCGTGTAATGGCTACAACTCACTATACTGAGCTCAAAACCTACGCCATTGCCACTGAAGGAGTGGAAAATGCTTCCTGTGAATTCGACATGAAGTCCCTAAGACCAACCTATCGTCTGATGATTGGAATACCGGGCTCCTCAAATGCCTTTGCCATCGCCCAGAGACTGGGTATGCCTAAGGAGATAACCGAGTCCGCCCGCGCTGAAATGGATGTTTCACAGCTTCACATGGAGCATGTTATATCACAACTGGAGGAATCCGAACGCGAAATGCTCCGTCTCAGAGAGGAGCTTGAGATAGAAACTAGTTCCGCTAAGCAGCTCCGCTCCAGACTCTCCGACAAGGAAAAGAAGCTGGACGAAAAAAGGGATGAGCTTATTGAAAAAGCCAAAAATGAGGCAAGAGATATAGTCGATGATGCTAAAAGCTACGCAGATAATGCTATTCGTGATTACAACAAATGGCTCAAAAATCCCGACCGTATCGATACCCGTCTTCTGGAAGAGAAGCGCTCCTCCCTCAGAAAGAAACGTGACAGCTACCATTCGGAAAAGAAAAAGGAAAAGGCTGAACCAAGGATTTCCAACCAGAAGGCTTCTGACTTCAGGCTTGGTGACAAGGTTCTGGTTCTAAGCCTTAATATCGAAGGACATGTTGTGGAGAAACCGGATGCAAAGGAAATGGTACTCGTTGAAATGGGAATCCTTACCTCAAGATTTCATATCAGTGATCTTCTGATCATAGACGAAGATAAGATCAAGGTTTCTGATGCGGCTACCAAGTTCCGTGCTGCAAACACAGCTTCAGGTTCTTCCGCAATGTATTTTAAACCGGAGATCAATCTTATAGGTAAAACTGTGGATGATGCTATAAGCACTCTTGAAAAATATCTGGACAGCGCACTGCTCAGCCATGTTGATCAGGTTACTATCATTCACGGCAAAGGCACCGGTGCACTAAGACGTGGTATCCATGAATACCTGAAGAAGAAAAGCTTTGTTAAGGAGATACGAAGCGGTGAATATGGTGAGGGTGATGCTGGTGTTACCATAGTTAAGCTGTAACCCTGCTACGCTTCATATCTGTTTGACCTGCTCAGATACAATTAATCGCTTTTCATGTCATGCAACCGAGGAACCCGTTATCTTTGAAAAAGCCCTGTTCCTCCAAACGCAGGATATACCTTATAAAGATATGACATCATAATCGCCTTGGAAACATTCCATCGCAACGATAAGATTGTCATATCTGCGTGACCTGAACAAACAAATATTTTATAGAAAGAATAACCATATAACACAAAATGAAAACTAATAATTTAGCAGATTCAATCAAAAATATCACCCCCGGAGAGTCCGGTTCAATTACTACAAGACTGCTTACACAGTCATCGGAGGATATCCATATAGCTGCAGAAATACTTAGAGCCGGTGGGCTTGTCGCATTTCCGACAGAAACAGTTTATGGACTGGGTGGAGATGCCTTATCGGAAACCGCTGCCGGAAGAATATATGCAGCCAAAGGACGCCCCTCAGATAATCCTCTCATAGTTCATATAGCAGATACTAAGGACGTCGAAAAGCTAGCTGCTTCTGTTCCGGACAAGGCAAAGGCATTAATGGAAGCCTTCTGGCCGGGTCCTCTCACTATTATACTTCCGAAGAAGCCTCTCGTACCGGATACAACGACAGGTGGTCTTCCAACTGTAGCTATACGTATGCCCTCTCATCCGGCTGCACTTGAGCTGATTCGTGAGAGTGGTGTTTTTATCGCTGCTCCTTCAGCGAACACTTCCGGTCGCCCATCTCCTACCACTGCCGAGCATGTAATGGAGGATATGAACGGACGAATTGCAGCCGTTATAGATGGCGGACCAGTCGGTATCGGAATAGAATCAACTATCGTATCTCTGACGGGAGATATACCTACCATTCTCCGCCCCGGTTATGTTACAAAATCCATGCTCGAAGCTATCATCGGTGAGGTTCATATAGATCCGGCACTTATAAAGCCCGATCCCAACATCCGGCCTCAGGCTCCGGGAATGAAATATACACACTATTCTCCAAAGGGAGATCTCATTATAATAGAGGATTCTAAATATCCTGATATGATAACAGAAAATGTTATCAATAAGATTAATTCCCTCATTAAAGAACAGCCGGATACAGTTGTTCTAACTACCGCAGAAACCGCCAGCCGATATAATACCGACCGTATCATTCTACTCGGCGACGATCACGGGACCTCTCTTACCATCGCCTCCAGGCTCTACAGTGCACTTAGAAAATGTGACGACCTGGGTGCTGCTCATATATTAAGCGAGAACTTTAGTCAGGGAGAACTGGGTGGTGCTATCATGAACAGACTGCTTCGTGCAGCAGGTCACAAGGTTATCCGGGTTGACTAATACTTAATGCATTTCGCTAAGCTCGATGTATTTCCTTGCTTCGCAGGGGCAGATGCTTCGCATCTGGTATTAATCTTTGGTAACTTATCGTCCAAAAGTAAGGTCTCACTTCGCTCGACTTTCCTTTTGTTCCGATAAGTAAAACTATAAGCGGTTATTCCTTCGATCAGTAAGTTAGTGTGAGCAAGTTGTATGTAAAAAGTGACATAGTAAAACATGTATTTACCTTCTGATTTTCGTATAATCTCACACTAGAAATCTTCGCCGAATATAATATAATAATCTTGTGTAGTTTCGGTTATTTTCATAGAAACACTTAGGAGGTAAATCATATGACAATCAGTATTGGCTGTGATCATGGTGGATATGAACTTAAATCTAAAGTTATAAAGCATCTTCAGGACAAGGGTTATACAGTAATAGATAATGGATGTGATAGTACGGCTTCCTGTGACTATCCAATCTATGCCAAAAAAGTAACTGATGACATTACAGCTTCAAAAGCCGACCTGGGTATTCTTATATGTGGAACCGGTATCGGTATGTCAATGGCTGCCAACAAAACTGCCGGCATACGAGCTGCACTATGTCATGATGTGTTCTCAGCAAAGGCTACCAGAGAACATAATAACGCAAACATACTATGTATGGGAGCCCGCGTGGTGGGACCCGGACTCGCACTTATGATTATCGACACATTTCTTGAGACTCCATTCTCTGAGGATGAGAGACATATACGCCGTATAGAAATGTACTCTAAGCTGTAAAGTATAAGCAGCACATGATCATTACTTGACATAGTAGGTTTATATATTTTTAATCTGTATCAGGATAATGCTTCCCTGTACTATTAAATATCTGCAAACATTATCGGTTTGATATTTCCAATACCATTTAATTATCAATTCCGTTTCAGATTACATTTTCTTATCAGAGTACGATCCGGGGACAGCATTTCCCATCAAGGTTAAGTATTTATAGTAAGTAGAAAGGAATAATCATGAACAAAGAAATCGACACACTATCCGTAAATGCAATCCGCATCCTGTCAGCAGACGCAATTCAGAAAGCTAATTCAGGACATCCTGGACTTCCTCTGGGTGCTGCTCCTGCTGCATACACATTATGGTCACGCCATATGAACTTCGATCCTATGAATCCTCAGTGGATCAACAGAGACCGCTTCATTCTTTCAGGTGGTCACGGCTCTATGCTTCTATACAGTCTTCTTCACCTTTTTGGATTTGGACTTCAGGTAGAAGACCTTATGAACTTCCGTCAGCTTGATTCCCTTACTCCCGGACATCCTGAATATGGTCACACTGCCGGTGTTGATGCAACAACAGGACCTCTTGGTGCTGGACTTGGTATGGCAGTTGGTATGGCTATGGCTGAGAAGCATCTGGCTGCAAAGTTCAACAAAGACGATATGAAGCTCATCGATCATTACACATTTGCCCTTGCCGGAGATGGATGTATGATGGAGGGTATCAGTTCAGAAGCTATGTCTCTTGCCGGAACACTCAAGCTTTCAAAGCTTATCGTTCTCTATGATTCAAATAATATCTCTATCGAAGGCAGCACAGATATTGCATTTACTGAGAATGTGAGAAAACGTTTTGAAGCATTTGGCTTCCAGACACTTCTTGTTGAGGATGGTAACGATATCGAAGCCATTGATAAGGCAATCGCTGAGGCAAAGGCTGATACAGAGAGACCTTCTCTTATCGAGATCAAGACTAAGATCGGTGCCGGCTGTCCTGCAAAGGAAGGTAAGGCATCTGCTCATGGTGAGCCTCTTGGAGCAGAAAATGTTGCTGCCCTCAGAGCTAATCTTGGATGGCCTGTAGAGGATGCCTTCGTAGTTCCTGATGAAGTATATGAAAATTATACAGCTATCGCTGAAAAGGCTGCCGAAAGCTATACAGCCTGGAAAGAGCTTGAAGCTGCTTACGGTGCAAAATATCCTGAGGATATGGCACTCTTCAACTCCTACATGGATAACAGTGCTGCTGCATCCAAGCTTTATGACATTCCGGAGTTCGCTGCTGATCAGGAAGGCGCAGTTGCTACAAGAAATGCTTCCGGTAAGATTATTAACATCATCAAGGATGCTATTCCAAACCTCTTTGGTGGTTCTGCAGACCTTTCACCTTCAACAAAGACATATATGAATGATGCCGGTGATTTCTCCGCTGCAACACCTGAAGGCAATAACCTTCACTTTGGTGTCAGAGAGCTGGCAATGGGAGCAATCGGAAATGGTATCATGCTCCATGGTGGACTTCAGGCATTTGTTTCAACCTTCTTCGTATTCAGCGATTATCTGAAACCTATGGCAAGATTGTCTGCACTGATGCATCTTCCACTTACTTTCGTTCTTACACATGATTCTATTGGTGTTGGTGAAGACGGACCTACACATCAGCCTATCGAGCAGCTTTCAACATTTAGAGCTATTCCAAATATGCTCACCTTCAGACCTGCTGATTATACAGAGACTGCTGCTGCCTGGTACACAGCTATGAACTCTACTTCAAGACCTGTAGCTCTTGTTCTTTCACGTCAGAATCTTCCTGCACTTCCATCAGGAGTCGGAAAGAATGCTTTAAGAGGTGGTTACATTGTAGCCGATGCAGCCGGTTCTCCGGATGCTATCATTATCGCTACCGGTTCAGAGGTTGGACTTGCTATGGATGCCAAGAAGGTGCTTGATGAGAAGGGTATCAACACAAGAGTAGTAAGTATGCCTTGCGTAGAGCTTTTCGAAGAGCAGTCAGAAACCTACAAGGAAGGCGTTCTTCCAAGCAGCGTAACAAACAGAGTTACTGTTGAAGCTGCATCAACCTTCGGTTGGGACAGATATGCTACTAAGCACGTTGGTATAGATACCTTTGGCGCCTCAGGTCCTGCTAAACTTCTCTTTGAGAAGTTCGGCATCACAGTTGATAAGGTTGTAGAAGCCCTTTCATAAAGATTAATCGGAATAAAAATGAGGACATCCTGATATATGGTGTGCTACCCGTCAAGAGGACAGTGAATAATTAAAAAGTTTCGTACCGCCAGTCGAGCAATCGGCTAGCGGTATTCTTATGCAGCCGCATAGTAGCTTTCATGGTATTCAACAGGAGTCATCAGCTGAAGCTTTCGTTGGATCCTTTCCGTGTTGTAATACCTGATATAGGTTTCTATGGTATTTACAAGGTCTGCTCTTGAAGTGAACCGTCTCCCATAATACGTTTCCCTTTTCAGAATCCCCCAGAAGCCTTCCATCGGACCGTTATCAATACAATGGGCCACTCTGGACATGCTCTGCTTCATATGATGCTTTTTGAGCCTTGCAGAGAATTGCTTGCTGGTGTACTGGAAACCTCGGTCACTGTGAAACAGCGGATGGGCATCCGACTCAACTGCTACAGCTGCATCAAATGTGTTCATAACAAGCGGATTGTCGTTGTGGTCACCTATCATGTAAGCCACAATCCTGCGGTCATAAAGGTCCAGAATGGCGCTTAAGTATACCTTGTGGACTTCAATGCCGATGTAATACTTGAACTCAGTCACATCGGTCAGCCACTTCTCGTTCGGAGCATCCGCGTGGAAATCCCGGTTCAGGTAGTTCCTGGCGATGTGTGCAGGATCATCGCTGCTTCTGGTACAGCTCTTCGGCTTCCACTTGATCGTAGACTGGATGCGTTCTTTGCGGCAGATCCTCAAGACACGCTTATCATTCACAGCGATACCATGCTTCCTGTCCAGCTCATCCCTTATCCGCCGGTATCCCATGTCAGGATGCTTTTCATGGATATCCTTGATCTTCTCAGAGATCTCTTTATTATACTTTTCGCTGAAACTGACAGGGGCTTTCAGCCAGCGATAGTAAGCGCTGCGTGATAGCTGAAGATGCTCACATAGCCTTTGTACGGGATAGCATTTTTCTTCAGACAGTTCTTTGATCGCTTGATATTTATACAGATGTTGAGTCAGAGATAGCGATCTTTCATCTCTAACTCTCTGACTTTTTTTAACAGATCATTCTCCATCTGGAGATCACGATTCCTTCGCTCCAGTTCTGCGATCTTATCCCGCAGTTCTTCCTCAGGCGTCCTGGCAGGCTGTGTACCTGCGCGTCTTCCGCGACGATCCTCCAGACCGGCTGATCCCATCTTTTCATAACGCAATACCCAGTTACGTACCTGTTGATAGGAGCAGTTGTATTTCAATGCAGCCGCACCATAATTCTTATCATTGGCAAGGCAATACCTTACTATCTCAAGACGCTCTTCCGGTGTTGTGTTTCTGGCTTTCCTCATGTAGCTACCTCCACCGCTTCCGCGGCATCTGATTTCTCCATGAGTATTATAACTCTTTATCCAACGTTGAAGTTGGGTTTTTGAGCGAATACCATAGCGTGCTGCAACTGCTTGCAAGGATCCATTGCCTTCAAGATAATCATTTACAGCAGATATCTTCAACTCCTGGGAATAGTACTTAAAGGATTTTTGTTCCAATAAACCCGCAGGACCTTCGTTCCGATAAATATCTACCCACTTCCTAAACGCTTCTGTTCCGCAACCAGATAATCCAGCCTGTCTTGCCGCTTCCCGGATTCCTATTTCATCTCTGAGATATTTTTCTACCAGTTCCACTTTCAGGACTGGATCTATTTTTTTTCTTTCTGACATAGAAATACCCCCAAGTAGGTTTTTATATTTCATTGTCCTACTTGGGGGTAGCATATCAATATTCAAGATGTCCTCTTATTTTTTATCCAAAATACAATTTGTCATAGTTCGCGGTTAACTCAGAATACACTTCATGTTCCACGAACATCATACAGATTTCATTAAGCAAGCTTATAAAATAAAGCAGCCTAATATCAATCCAGCATATTCCACTTATATCCTCATCTCTCCAAGTGTCTGAAGTGCTTCATCCCTGATGATACATTTATAATGCTCTTCAATATAGTACCTTGTTCCATAATTAACTACTAACAGCTTTCCAAATTCCCTGAAGCATCTGATTGCAACATTGAATTCCTCTACAGAGTTCCGGTTTCTGGTGGCGATGAGATAATATAATCCATCCTTATCCTTATATAGCGAATTATCACTATCATAAAAAACGGAAACCATCTTTGCAGCCTTAATGACAGGATCAAGGTCATCAAATGTATATATCAGATATTCTGGCGGAAGCTTTGGCTTTGGCTTCGCTGCCTGTGTATTCTGTGTTTGAATACCTCCGTCAGTCTCAGCACTATCCTTATTATCAGCAGTCCTGTCAATTACGACATCTGAAAACCGGTCTCTTAAAAGCTCAGCATTATTCTGTATAGCTTCCTTGAGCCTTCTTATATATTCATACTTGGAGTCCACCTTGGTATCTCCGTCGATCTTTGTGATCAGGAATACTACACACTCATTATCTACCTGCGTAGCCTCTACTATTATGGAGGAGCCATTAACATCAAAACCAAATTCTTCTCTGGCTCTATCCATCATATGATGAAGCATCCTGTCAACCTTTCCGGTCTTATCTGTAGAAAAATCCGATAACTGCAGATCCTCATCCTCAAGATCGCTTGGCCACAAAGTGAATCTTATCTGACTTTCACTTAGCTTTTCTATCTTCATTTTATTATCCTTTTATCATTTTAGGTCATATCCATATAAATCATATTTCCAACATACGTTGCTAGGTATTCTAACACAGTTTTGTAACAGAATAAAGGTCGTTTTCTAAAAATACACATTGCATTTAATGATAATGTCTGATATTCTCATTATACAGAAGTTATGCTCGGTATTATTCATTATTCCCCTTTTAATGAATAACGCCAGGATCTATGATACCACATGATACTGCTTGATATTTTTTGCTGAGGTTTCACATATTTCACATCACAGACTACTTGTGGACAAGAAAATATCAGCTTCTTCCATATCACATTTTGGTCGTCAACAAGATAAACCATTTCGACCGATATATCAAAACGGACAAACATCTGCCGTCTGGTGCCCTTACACCAGACGGTTTTTATTTACGAATAACTGAAACTGCCTGCAGCCTGCCTTGTACCCTATAATTTCCTGCAACCAATCTTGTACCCTATAACTTTCTACAGCCTGCCTTATACACGTTTCATGTAAATCAAATGTACTGAGCATTATTTGTTGTGAACGGTAAAAAATGTTGCGCTTTTGTTATGCTTTACCTTGTTATAATATAATTTGTATTTTATTATAATATGAAGAGCAAATATCAAGGAGGGAACTAATATGCCAAAGAAGAATGAAAACAGAATTGTAGAATACGGTTATGACGATATCAGAAATACTTTTGAGGCTCAGAAAAACCGGGATAATGCTGATGTAGACAAGGTGATTGATGGCCTTGGGCTGATAGATAATGTAGAAAATGCCATAGAAGGTCTGGATACTTTTGAGGCGGAAGATCTGGCTAATATGAGCCGTATTTTTGATAATATATTCGGGAAAATAGTAGATGATCAGAAAAAGCTCTTACAAGAAATAGATGATGATCCAATGGCTATATATAAGAACTTTGCTATTCAGGATCAGGAGGGAAATATTTCTGATATTTGGACTTATATTCATGACCGTTCTTTTGATATGTTTAATATCGCTTTTGATGAGAATATATGTAAAACAGCTATCGTACTTCTCCTGGCAGAGGGTAAAACAAATATACTTTATGCGCCGGCCGTAGTTAAGGATAATGAAGTTGTTGTGAGTGACAGGAGAGATGCTGTTGCTATAAAGAAGACATTAAGAAATGCTGGTGTTGATTATGAAAATGATCCATTGTTTGTCGTATATGATGATGATAAGGTAAAACTGGAACGTGCTTTTGATGCGGTTAATAGACAAATGGGGAAAGAGATTCTTACTTACAAAATTAACAAACCGGATAAAAATGGCAGACTGAATGAAGTGACTGACATAGAGGATGAAACTGCAATTGCAGATTGTGAGAGAAAATTTAATTATATTTTCGAGGAATTGAATGAATCTCAAAAGTTTAGCCTGAAGGGATTTAAGAGGGTAAAAGACGGAAAGACTGTCTCATTATATGATGAAGTAAGGAAGAAGCTTAATGATAAGTGGAAAGCAACTGATAATAATATAGATAAGTATGTGATCGCATCAATATTTAGAACACTTGTTGATCCAGATGCAACTCTTATATACGAAGCGTTTGGCGTGAAGCAGGAATTTAACAAGATAGACGGCATCGAGGAAATAATAGAGCAGGCGAAGAATACTTCCAATGAGGAGGGAGAGGCTGATAAAGAAGAATTGAATGCTGAGGCTGATGAAGATAAGAGTGATGAGATGGATGAAGAAGAGAAGTCTGAGGCTGACTCTAGTGATGAAGAGATTGAAGAGGATAGGCAGGACGATGTAAATGAGGATGAAGGGTTAACTGAAAAAGAGTATGAAGAACTTAAGAAGAAGGTCTTTGATAATTATGATGCTGAGTATAGTGCTGCTGTAGAAAAAGTAAGGGAAGAGCTTGATAAGCTACAGTATATCGATAAGTCCAAGCTCAGGGAGTTCTTCGACAAGTATAGAAAAGATGGCGAGTCTAGTATTGAAGCTGATCTTCTTAGTCTGGATCATGAGACCTCAAAAAATGCCCGAAATGAGTTTAATGGCTACTTCAGAGGGTTCTTTGATGCGATGAATGAGCTATGCTCAGCAGTTCGTTATAATATGTTTGGCAGCTTTGCTATTCAGAATAAAGATGGAAGTTTGGTGAACGTGGCTGATTATACTGATAATGTATTTGCTGGCAAGGAGTGGTATGATGAGGGATTTGATTCCAGAGATAAATGTGGAAAAGCGGTTATCTTAAGATATCTGTTAGAGGATGAAGGAAAGATTATATTCCGCCCAAGTGTGGATGTTTACAGTAGAAATGGGACGCGTTTAATAATTCCATTAGTGGGGAAGGAAATTGATGTTGCTGGAAGGAAGGAGATTCCTCTTAATATAGCTCCTAAAAAGGCTGATACACTATCTTATGATGAGAAAAGGAAACTTAGTGGAGCTCTCTCTGGTTGTACTGACGTGATAAGCAAAAGGAATGAAGAAATATTTGAAGTTTTTTCTGGCGAAGAAGCTGATTCAACGGGCGCTGCTGATATAGATCAGGAGACACGTGATAATGCTGTGGAAATATTTGATAAGATATTTGCTGAACCACTTGAAAATAAGAACTTTAATATCAGAGGTTTTAAGGTCATTAAAGCTGGGAAAACTGTTTATACTGCTGAAAGTATAAAGAAAGCTCTTTCTGAAAAGTGGTGTGCTTCTGATAAGATATTAAATGATACTATCAAGGCTCTAGTTGTCAGAGCTTTAAGTGAACCTGGTGCAGAAGTCGTATATGATCATGCTGGTGTAAAGCAGGTTTACAGATCTCAGTTCGATATTAATGCTGAGGCTGCAACTAACAGCTTTATGAATGATTTGTTTACTGCGGCAGTTCAGGATAAGAATCGTAGAGAGGCGCTTGATAAGGAAAATGCCAGACTTAAGGAAGAAGCTGAAAGAGAGGCATATCTTGCAAATAATCTAAGAGCTTTGGAGGAAATGATTGAAAAAGAGAATCATTCTGAAATATATGACCTTGAGATAAATACAATTGATAAGAGAGGCAGATGCTATACTGGTAGGGAATCTGCCAGTCTTCCGTATTATCAACTTGATGATGTAAAAAAAGAGGATATGGCAGCTACTGTCAAAATGTTTGATGAGATATATGGAAGCATGCTGGAGTATGATAAGGATTTTCTGGATAATCTGACTATTACAAATAAGAAAGAAGACAGAGAGATAAGTCTGGAAAAGTTATATAGCTTGTCTGAAGATATTACTAAGAAACAGTCCAGGGATTTATTAATAGAAATGGATCTTAGAAAGGCTGGTAAAGAGTATTATAAGAAATTCCTCTTTATGCGACTTCTTACAGATGAAAATGCGGAGATAACATATAATAATAAAAAGCTAAATGTTGTAGTACCGATTAAAGCACCTGAACCATCGGAAATGTTCCTGGCGGAATCACGTGCGCATAATATAACATTTTTTGTTCCGAATATTTCAAGTGGCGAGACATTTAAGTTTAGTTTTAATAATGCTGAGAACTATAACAAGAGATTTAAACCTGAGGAAGTATCTTCTGAGGAGCTGGATGAGGCAGCTCAGCTTTTTGATAAAGCATTTAAGAATCTTGTTGATGCTGATATGGGTATGCATAAGAATATTCTTGATATAGTGGAGATTCAGGCTGATACTGATCTAAAGTATGAGACGGTATCTGAATATGTATCCGGCATCCATTCTCTTGATGATATAACTCCGGAGCAGTTGCTTAAATATGAAAAGGCATATGTTATCCATGCTCTCGCGGATCCGAGAGAAAAGATCAGGATCAGAGCTGAAGTTATCAGTCCTAAAACTGGTGAGATATTAAAGGAAAAGATAAGCAGAGGTAAGTATAGAAGTGTAAGCAGGCGTAATATTCCGGCTAACTATCCAAAGCCCGGGAAGTTTGATTTGGAAAAAGATCACAGTGAGAAGGTTAAGCAGAATAAGAATAAGCCTAAGTATGATAAAGAGGCAGTGGATGCCAAGGTTCGGGAAAGTGATGCAGCGTATGAAAGCTCTCTATATGATAAGCAGATTGAGCTGGAAGAACTTAATCGAAATAAAGATCTAATTACAGCTGCGAGGAGTATAGATAGAAAAGGCATCACAGAGCTTGCAATTAATAAAAATGCAGGAAAGCTCTTTACATTAGAGGAACTGGCAAAACTTAGTGACGAGGATCTGGCTGCGGCAGAGGCAAAGTTTGACGAAGTCTTTGCAGCGCTTAAGCTTAATTATGATAATATGATGGGTGCCATCAAGGAAAGAAGAGAAAAAAGAGGTGCCGTACAGAAATACTGGGATGATCCTTCCTTTGCTGAGATGTTTGATATCAGAAATGATAAAGAAGAACTGATTTTCAATCCGTATGATATAGATGATGAGGTCAGAAAGACGAAGGAAATGCCTAATAATAAGTCAGAGGCTCGCGTAATTAGAGATAAGTATATCAAGGCGTATATTCTCCGTGCGATGACTGTTCCTGAAGTAAATATCTTCCATAAACCATATGTCAAAGATATTATAGGTTCTATTACTGTAGAAGAAAGGACAGGTTATGTCGGTAACTACATGGATATAAATCATCCGAAGGAGGTTGTATATCCAGAGATTAAGGTTGAGGAAAAGACTGAAGAAGAGAAGCTTCAGAAACAAGATGCTAAGCAGGAGGCTGAAAAACAGGACCCTGATCAGTATATATTCAATAAAGATTATGATGTTAGACCATTTAAAGATTCTGATGAAATAGAAGATGAGACAATTATAGAAGAGGCAGAATATGAAGGAGAGGTAGACGAAGCTGATAATGCCGCTCTTGATATGGTTGGTGACCTTTTTGAAGGTCTGGAAGCAAGGCAACAGGCTGACGAAACCCTGGCGAATGATGTGAAGCAGTTTGAAGAGGATGAGAAGGAGTATAATTATCAGCAGTCCCTAATCAGAGACGAGAAATTAAGTAAGCAAAGAGAAGAGCGTAATAAGAGGCTTGAAGAAGAGAGGAAGAGAGAAGAGGAGGAAGCAAGAAGGAAGGCAGAAGAAGAGAGGATTCGTCTTGAAGAAGAAAGAAAGCGCAGGGAAGAGGAGGAATTCCATTATAAAAATGATGTAGGTGAAGATGGTCTGACTCAGGAACAACGTGATTATAAGGCGAAGGAAGCTGAAGCCACTGAGTTTATTTCCGGTCTGATGGATGGTATCGATAAGGCTGATAAGACTGATATATATCAGCTTAGAATGAACCAGAAAGGTCTTGACATCAAGGACTTTGAGAATGTTTTAATTAGCAACATGCTTACTGACGAAGAACTTGAGAAGTGCCACACTGTATTTACTAAGCTGTTTAAACCTCTTATTGACCATCAGATGCCGCTTTATGATAAATATAATGTGGAAAAAAAGTCTGTTGTCCGTCATATGCATATAGATGAAGAAATATTTGGTATGACTGACTTCTTTGAAAGAAAAGGGATTGATCCGGATAGTGAACTGGCAGATAAGTACAAGGAAGCACGTGTTCTGTATTATATGGCCCGTCGTGGATTCTCACTTTCAGTAGATGCTTATTATGAAGATCTGATATTATATGGAAAGCCAGAAACGGTTGATGAGATTGGAAATATCAGGAATCCTGAGGACGCTCCTGAACTTGTGGAGGTGGTTGAGCCTCCAAAGACAGAAGTATTTACTCTTGAGAGGAATGAGCCGCCTGTTCAGCAATTAGATATAGAACAGCAGGGCAATCAGATACAGCAGAATGAACAGATTCAGCAGGAAGTACCGGTACCAGGACAGGAAGGGGTGCAAATTCCAGGACAGGATGGAATTCAGGAACAGAACAATAATGTAGAACCTCGCGAGAATATTAATGATAATGTGGGTAATGAGCAGCCTCCTGTAGAATTGGATATCACCAGACTTCATCCTGAGAAAAATGGTATACCGGAGGGACCATCTAATCCGGGTGCAAGACGCATGGAACGCTTTGTTAATGGATATAAGGCGTATAAGGCTGGAATAAATGGAATGCTCGAAAAGCTTGAGGGCGTTAAGAACCTTATGCTCCATTCACAGGATGATAAAACTAAGAATTTCTACGGTTTCGAGAGAGAAGGATCCAGATCATATCAGGATATGACACAGAGTCTGCATGAGCTTATGAAACAGCTTGAAGCAGGTCATTATTCTCCTGACGTTATAAGACAGCAGATGCTGAAGACTTATAATGCTGCGGTTAAATATTATACATCGCATTATGGACTTACAGGTTGGAAATATTCTGAAAAGGGCAAGGACAGACTTCGTGCATCGGAGTATCTGGTTAACAGACTTCCGGTCATGATGAATACATTTAGTAATCTAAGAGTCGGTGTTTCTTTTATAACTGACGTTAATGGTGATGCTTATGGCAATAGAAGTTTGAATGAAATAGGTGAGGGCGTAAATAGTCTGATGCATCGTCATCCTGATGTTAAAGCATCGATAGAAGCGAGAAATGATTATCCAACACCTAGCTATGATGAACTGAACAGGATTTCTATAGTACAGCTGAAGCTACGCGAGCAGATAGGTGACTATACCAAAACTATGTCCAGAAAGTATGAATATACAAAGGGATATGATTACTATCTGCATATCAAGAATAATGAGAGTACTGTTGATAAAGCAAAGTATTTCGTGTCAAAGAAATATCTTGATAAGATATATAGACCTCATATCAGTCTGAATGAAGCAAATGAGGTGCTTCAGGCATTCGATAAAAATGCATTTAAGAAGGAGTATACAGATCTTGCCAATAATCCTTCATTCAAAGCTTACGTGAGAAGTAATCCTAATCATGCGCTTAGTGGATGGAAAGAGGTAGAAAGAAAAACAGATGAAGAGCTTACCCGCTTTAGAACATCTACCTCACTTGAGAATCAACAGACTTTGAAAAATAGAGTGGTAGCTGCCCTTACAGAAGCAAATAATATTCAGGGGCAGGAAGAACGAAGAAATGCTGTAAATAATTGTATCGTAGAAATGGCCGGCTTTATTACAGAACAGGTACTTCAGAACCCTAAGATAAGATATGTTGTTAATGAGATGATAGTAAAGTCTGATCAGAATCTGAAGGTAAGACTCGTGGAGTCGGTAAAGAATATGATAATAAGGTCAGGTGTAATAAATAGACGTGGTGCGGAGACAAATGATGTGATAGTTGAGAGAGTACTTAACGATAATAACTTCAAGGCAAATGTAATGAACAATCTTCACAGAAATATGGATAATATCCGTCGAATGGTTGCACCAGTCAATAATGCCGGTCAAAACAGACATTAATTAAGTAGCTATAAGATAATTAATGCCTCTGGGGTTTTAGGGTGTCAAACTTCCGCCTATAACCTTCTACAGCCTGCCTTATACACGTTTCATGTAAATCAAATGTACTGAGCATTAAAACAATAGTAAGAGATGTCTTTTATTTGTTATAAAAGTTACGAAATTCAAATAATCTTTAGTGTTGGCTAACTTAGTATGATTGTAGTATATTTCAACTATGATAAATATTTAAGGAGGACAGAACTATGGCATACGTAATTGGTGATTCTTGCATTTCATGTGGAACATGTGCATCAGGATGCCCTGTTGGAGCTATTTCAGAAGGTGATGGACAGTTCGTTATCGACGCTGATACATGCATCTCTTGTGGAGCTTGTGCAGGTAGCTGCCCAGTTGGAGCTATTGAAGAGGCATAGTTATTATTTATTGATTATGAAAATGAGAAAAGACAATGTGACCGAAATGGTTACATTGTCTTTTTTTGTACTGGTACTAAATATTTATACTCACCTGATAGACTTCTCTCTTACTGATACCTCGTTCCTCCGCAACCTGCTTAACTGCATCCTTCTTGGTGATTCCGGATTCCATCAGCTCTCTCAGTCTGTCCTCTATAGAAACCTCTGCAAACTCAGCTTCCTTTTCCTGCCGTAGTTCTTCCTCTGATTTTCCGGCAATAACCAGAACATATTCACCGCGGGGTTCCTGCTCTCTGTAAAATGCTATCGCCCCGTCTATATTTGTCTTGAAGAAATTCTCATACTTCTTAGTCAGTTCCTTACAGATCGTCAGCTCCCTCTCTCCTCCCAAGGTATCCCTTAATACTTCCAGAGTTTTAACGAGTCTGTGGGGAGCTTCATATAGTATTATAGTTCTGGTTTCAGTTTTCAGGCGTTCCAGAACCTTACGCCTTTCCTTTTTATCAGTTTTCTCAGAAGGAAGAAAGGCTTCAAATGCAAAGCTCCTCGTCTTCTGTCCCGATGCTATAAGCGCATTGATTCCTGCCACCGCTCCCGGAACCGGAACTACCCTGATTCCCTCTTCATAACACATCTGAACCAGCACCTCACCGGGATCAGATATACCCGGAGTCCCTGCGTCTGTAATAAGCGCAATATTAGTTCCCTGAAGAAGCTTCTCTGTTAGAAGCCTTCCCTTATCGAACCGGTTATATTCATGGTAACTGGTAGTAGGCGTATCTATATCAAATTTTTTCAGCAGCTTTAAGCAGTCTCTGGTATCCTCTGCAGCTATCAGATCTGCTTCCTTTAGAATCCTTATTGCCCTCATAGTCATATCTTCCATGTTTCCTATGGGAGTCGCAACCAGATATAATATTCCAGCCATCCGTTTCCTCCTGGCATAAAAATTAATCATCCAATCTTGCCAACAACTTCGTTCATATTTCCATTTTCATCATATACATAAAATGTGGGAAGTACCCTCAGCTCCGGTCCTCCGCCCTTAACACCTTCAATTAGTATAAGATTAGGTTCCTTGCCGACTGACGGCTGTACCAACTGCAGCCTCTTTGGTTCGAGATGATATTTTCTCATAAGAGTCATTATCTCGACCAGTCTGTAAGGTCTATGTACCATGCTAAATGTTCCGCTTGACTTCAGAACATAGGAAGCAGCAGCTATAACCTCCTCAAGCGAAACCAGTACCTCATGTCTTGATATATGAAGGTTGTCACTTGGATTTACCAGACCTGAGCTCTGCTTCATATACGGCGGATTACAGGTTACTGCCTCGAAGGAAGCAGGTTTGAAGAGCTGCTTATAGTTTTTTATATCCCCCTCTATGATATGGCATCTGTCACTTATATCATTTAACTCCGTTGACCGCCTAGCCATCTCAACCATATCCGACTGGATTTCAAGCCCTGTCCAGTCCCTTCCCTTTTCCTTGGCAGTAAGAAGTATAGGTATAACCCCTGTGCCTGTTCCAAGATCAAGAACCTTAGCACCGCTTTTTATCCTTGCAAAGTTAGCCAGAAGTACAGCATCTATACCAAAGCAGAAGCAAAATGGGTTCTGTATGATACGGAACCCATTTATTTCTAAATCGTCTATTCTTTCATTTTCTCTAAGAACTACATCACTCATCTTTTTTATCAGGCTTATCATGGTTTCTGTTATATCTATTACTGTCCTTTCCGCCATGACCTCCTTTTCCTTCATTCTTATTATGACTATTATCCTGATTCTTGTGCTGTTCCTTATTTAAGTTTTTATGATGAGGCTTTCCGGATTTCTTTCCCTGCTTACCCTGATGGTTCTTGTCATGATGCCCATGATTCTTTCCTGAGCCACCCTGGTCATTTGAGCCACCCTGATTATCGGCATTATTTTGATTATTGTGTCTGTTCTGATTATGCGGATTGCCCTGATTATGCTGGCTGCTCTGATTATGCTGATTACTCTGATTATTCCTATTACTTTGATTATTACGTGACATTTTTACAAATGGCTCCCTCTTACCATCGCCACTGTCACCACTGATAATCTCTCCTTCCTCAGAATCATAGGATATATTTACCTCATCCTCAGCCATTTCTTCTTCTAATTCTGCATCATTTTGATAGATGGACTTTTTCTTTTTGGACTTGAACTGTATATCCTCAACCTTATGCTCTTCAGCAACCTTGTTATCCTCTTCATCTGTAATGATGATACGAACAGTCTGCCTAAGAACATTAACTATATCAACCTTTCCGGTTTTTCCATCTTTGGTTATGACTATATCTCCAACTGATGGCATCTTCGCATTCAGATATTCATAGGTTTCCTGCTCATACTTTAGACAGCACATCAGCTTGCCGCAAACACCGGAAATCTTGGACTGGTTAAGGGAAAGATTCTGCTCCTTAGCCATTTTTATCGATACAGGAATAAACTCCGGAAGATAACTGTAACAGCACAGGTCTCTTCCACATGCACCAAGTCCTCCTAGAACCTTTGCTTCATCTCTGACACCAATCTGTCTAAGCTCTATACGTGTCTTGAAAACTGACGCAAGGTCACGAACCAGCTCACGAAAATCTATCCTTCCCTCTGCTGTAAAGTAGAAAAGTACCTTACTTCCGTCGAAAGTATATTCTGCAGAGATCAGCTTCATTCCCAGATCATGCTCTCTGATCTTATCCATACAGGTTTTATAAGCCTGCTGGGATTTGATCTTATTGTTTTCATATCTTTCAGTATCTTCAGGGGTGGCTATTCTCATAACCGGCTTCAGTCCTGTCAGGATCTTTTCATCCTCAACACTTCTTCTCCCCATGACACATTTTCCATATTCGACTCCACGAGATGTATCAACTACTACATCTGTTCCAACAGTTATATGAAGATCGCCCGGATCAAAATAGTACACCTTTCCATTGGATCTGAATCTAACGCCTACAACATCCTTCATTCTATATGTAACTCCTTGCTGTGCTTCTTAAATATCGCTATAATTCCATCTTTCAGGATTATAAAAACCATGTCGAAGCATCTCAATATTTTATCCGCTATAATCAGTCATAATGCTCCTTAAGAGTGATAATAAGAAGCCTCATGATATCCTCCAGCCTTGCATTTGCATTTATCCTCTCTTTTGCGGAAATGATAGCTCTCTGCTTTATTTCCAGCTCATTAAAGGACAGATACTGAGCCTGATTTTTTATAGCACTGTACTCTGTTTTAAAAAGTATCTTATCCGGATTGCCTGTAACCTTCAGTACCAGAATGTCTCTGTACCACATCATCATAAGATCCAGATAATCATTAATATTCATCTTATAATCTACACATTTTTGTATAGTCCGGGATATCTCCTCATAGGAAAGCTCCCTGATATTTGTCTCCAGCTCTATAACAGATTGAATAAGCTGTTCATACTCTTCATTCGTTGCAAGCTGTACCGCCTTACCAAGATTACCCTGAGCATATTCGATAGCAAAGCCTGCCTTTGACTCCTCTATATGGAGCTTGTTCACAAGATAATCCCTTATATCCTTCTCCTTTACCGGCTTCGTTGTGATGGTAACACATCTTGAACGAATCGTAGGAAGAAGCTTCTCCGGCTGAGTAACAATAAGCATGATAATACCATACTCCGGCGGTTCCTCTATAGTTTTCAGAAGAGCATTCTGTGCCTCTTCAGTCATTTTTTCAGCATCTCTCATAATGAAGATCCTGTATCTGCTGTTATAAGGTCTCTTACTTATCTCCTGATTAAGCTGAACACGAATATCATTTACAGATATATGATCTCCTTCATGAGTAATATAATCAATATCAGGATGATTCATGCTTTCTGCCTGAAGACAGGATTTGCAATGTCCACAGGACTCCGTTCCTCCTTCTTCACACTGAAGAGTCTTGGCAAATGCTCTGGCGAGCGTAAAACGACCACTATCCTTCTCGCCTGCAATTATATAAGCATGATTAACACGTCCCAGCTCGATACTGCTTCTGAAACGACTTATTATATCTTCATGTCCGATAATCTCACTAAAATTCATAGCATTTCTCCATTTCGTATCTGGATCGTTACTAATAATGTGTATGTTCAGGTCACTTTAATTCTTATACATCGTGAGTAATAATACTCTATATAGACACTTTACCCTTTAATATATCATAAACTTGTTTCTTTATCAAACCACTTATGGTTTCTACATCCTGGGTTGCATCAATAACACGTATCCTCTCCGGGTACTTTTCTGCAAGCTTCAGGTAGCCTTCTGCCACCTTTTTGTGAAACTCAAGGCTCTCTTTCTCCATCCTGTCCAGTTCCTTCTGATCCTTCTTTCTGGATATTCCAACCTCTGCAGGAAGCGAAAGGAGAAATGTAGCATCCGGCATATATTCACGGATGGCAAAGCGGTTAATCTCAAATACCTCATCCACTCCAAGCCCTCTGGCAATTCCCTGATACACAAGAGAGGAATCCACAAACCGGTCACTTATAACCGCTCCTCCCTTATCAAGCATGGGACCTATCACTTCATTTACAAGCTGTGCCCTTGCACTTGCATATAGCAGGCATTCCGTTGCAGGAGCCATTTCCATATAGTCCTTATTCAGAATTATTTCCCTGATAGCTTCACTTATCCTGTTTCCTCCCGGCTCCCTTGTTATAAGCACCGAATAGCCACTTTTCTCAAGCTCTGCTTTTAGTAACTCAATCTGTGTTGTTTTTCCGGAACCGTCAGTTCCTTCCATTGTAATAAATATACCCTTTGCCATTATACTTCTACCCCGATATTATTATACTCTACTCTATCTCAAATCCCATATCCTGGATTAATGTACTGGGAAGCTCTATCCCTCAGTTCTGTTACTAATGTATGTCCGGTTCTTCATCTGTCCTGATTGCACTGGTACCCTATTAATGTCGATATCCTGCCTCCGCTATAAAACCCGCTCTATAACGGTGAATCCAGCTCCCCATTCATAAATCTGATAACTCTATCTGCCGTATCCTCATCCTCGATTGGTGCCGGCTGCCAGTTGTTGGTATAACCTGTAAAAACATAGCACGGGATCATCTCATCATTACTTCCTGTCACCTCAAACTGATCACCACTTCTATGAATCTGAAGATTATATTTGTAAATAAGTGTCCTGTTCTCAGGATAATCATTTCCACCAAAACAGAAGTTACCAAGCGAGTAAATGATATCTACACCGTTATAGGTTTCCTTACCCTGAAGAACATGCGGATGACTGCCTATTATAAGATCTGCACCGGCATCAATCATATCATGACATCCGGCTACCTTCCAGTCATTTGGCTGATGCACACCCTCTGTTCCACCATGGAAGAATACTATCTGATAATCCGAATTCTTCTTGGCCTCTTCAAGATAAGGCATACAATAAACTCCAACCTCATCGTAGCTGTAAAATGCAACACATACGATAGCTATAGTAAAACCATTTTGCTCATAATATAGTATATGCTCCCTGATGCCCCATAACACACCCAGCTCATCAAAAGCATCCTGCGTATCTGCCAGACATTCATCTCCATAATCATAAGCATGATTATTACAGAGTGAAACTGCCTCGATGCTGCTTTCCGGAAATGCTGCCGCTATCTTCTTCGGAGCCTTGAACCAGTAGAAACTGTCCGGACCTTTATCACGGGGACCAACCTCTCTGTCAGATATACAACACTCACAGTTGGCAACCGTAAGATCATCATTTTCAAAGTACGGCTTTACCTTTTCAAAAAAGTAGGAAGTCGGATATTTCTCCACGCACCAGAGCATAGAGCCCTGACTTCTGTTTTCAAGGTTTGAACCCATGCAGCAGTCACCAACAAATGTCATCTTTATCTCAAAGTCTTCCTCTGGTGCCTGCTCTGCGCCACCTGCGGAAGCCGTTCCGGACGCATCCTGACTGCCCGATATATTATCTGATGCGGCTCCTGAATTATTACCGTCAGCCACGTCTCCAAAAGTATTACCGGATGCTCCATCGCCTGCTATACCATTTACATTATCTCCGGAAGAATTACCTTCTACTAAAGCCGCATTTCCCGAACCATCGGCATTTCCTGCTGCTCCTTTATCCCCGGAAGTAGTCTGGCTGGTTTTATCCGAAGTACCTGTTTCAGAGTTTTTCCTGATGATAAATATTCCCAGTACGATAGCTCCAAGAATTACCAGAGTACATGTGAAAGCAAGTATAAATCTGTTTCTCATAACCTGCCTTCTTCTCTTTTCTCTCTCGGCGCTATTCCTTGACCGACGATTCATTTCTTCCAGTAATTTCTCCTGAAAGTCCTCATTCATTATTCTGTCCACCTTATTTTAAAGTATCTTATTCCTATAGTTCAGGATCCTGATTTTTCATTATTCTTTATCAGCACGATTTTAATTATTCAGTACATGCAATCGCTGAACTACCACCTACTGTTCTGGATATAAAAAGCTGCTCTGTCATATTGTTAGTCTCTATTTCATTATATGCCCTCTCAGCATCCTGAAGATTGGAAAATATACCAAATACAGTCGGACCGCTTCCGCTCATTATTGCATTTAAAGCTCCGCATTTCTTCATAACCTCTTCGAGCTTCTGTATCTCCGGATGCTTGGCTCCTGTTACCTGCTCCAGTACATTCTTGCAATAGGAAGCAGTTTTTAAAATGTCACCGGAATAAATAGCATCTACCTGTCCATCTACATCCGGACGGTCGATCCATTTTCCGGATTCAAGCAGTCCATCGAAATCTCCGTAGGCTTCCTTTGTTGAAACAGCGATAGGTGGCTTTGCCACAAGAACTACAGTCTCAGAAAGCTGTGGCAGCTTCGTAAGCTTCTCTCCGATTCCCTCTGAAAGAGCGGTTCCTCCCATAATACAGTAGGGAATGTCTGCCCCAAGCTTTACACCTAATTCCATGAGCTCCTGATCCATAACACCCAACTCATAAAGCTCATTTATTCCTTTAATTGCCGCTGCTGCATCACTGCTTCCACCTGCCATACCTGCCGCGATAGGGATATGCTTCTCCAAAGTGATACTGACACCGCCCTGTCTGCCCTTATTCCACAGATACTTCTGCAATACCTGTTTAGCAGCCTTATATACAAGATTATCCTCTCCAACCGGAAGTCTGGATATCTCTTCCTTTGCTCCCATATCACCTCTTGAATCAGATACGCTTATCTCAATCTTATTATCTTCCAGCTTTTCCAGTTTTAGCAGGTCATATATATCGAGCGTCTGCATCACCATACGAACCAGATGATATCCATCCTCTCTTCGCCCGATGATATCCAGACTGAGATTGACCTTTGCAAATGCTTTCTTCTGTAACATTTTTATTCTCCGTTATGCTTTTATGATAAGTCAGGTATTACTTAATGTCATGCTAATTATAGCTAATCACAGCTATATTCTCAAGAAGTCTCTGTCAAATACCTGCATTTTCTCTCACCTTTCTCTGCTTTATCTCTTATGTCTCAGCTTTTCTCTCTTATATCGAATTTTTGTCATCTTTATTGACGTATCACTCAAAAAATAATAAACTTTTTACAGTTATTTTCAACGTTCCAAAGGTTGTCAGTAAACAACTGTAGCTATATAAATTACGTTGATAGAAAGGGTTTTATATGAAAAGTAATTTAAATGCACTATTCAAACCGAGATATATTATTTCAGCAATTCTTCTGATAGCTGTTCTGATATTATTTTCGGGATATAACAAATACTCTTACCTGCAGGCTGCAGAAGAACAAAGCACTAACAGTAGCAGCTCTCAGAAGCAAGCTACTGATGATAGCGATTTCCAGAAGCAGACTTCCGATGACAGCAATTCCCAGAAACAGACTTCTGATGATAGCAATTCCCAGAAACAGACTTCCGATGACAGCAATTCCCAGAAGCAGGCTTCCGATGATAGCAATTCCCAGAAACAGACTTCCGATGACAGCAATTCCCAGAAGCAGACTTCTGGTGATAGCGATTCTCAGAAACAGACTTCCGATAACGGCGATTCTCAGAAACAGACTTCCGATAACAGCAATTCCCAAGAAGAGCCAAAAGGAAAATGGGTGCAGGAGAAAAACGGCTGGTGGTATGACAACGGGGATGGTACATACGCACGCTGCGAATACATTGATGGTTACTGGCTGGATAATAATGGCTGGTACAGTTCGGCATGGTACGGAAAATGGAACAAAAACAGTACGGGCTGGTGGTTCGAATCCGGCAACTGGTATCCCGCAGGCAGTTGGCTTAAGATCAATAGAAAATGGTACTACTTTGATTCAAACGGATACATGAAATCCTCCGAGTGGGTTAGATCCTCCGGAAAGTGGTATTACTTAACTGAGACCGGTGCCATGGCCGTATCCACTACTATTGATGGTTATGAAATCGATGAAAATGGAATCATGGTCGATAATACTCCTATTGAAGAGCTGATAGCAGATTCAGCAACCGCCAAGCTTACTAATCAGATTGTTCTCGTAATTGACCACGAACTGACTTTATGGGAAAAGCAGACCGATGGTTCCTGGAAAAGCTCTAAAGCTATGTATTGTGGTTACGGAAAAAATGGATTTAGCAATCCATCAAAAAGAGTTATGGGTGATAAAACCACTCCTCTGGGAGCATATGAACTTAACTATGCCTTTGGTATAGCTGAGAATCCCGGTACTGAAATGACATATCGTGATATAACACCGACCTCATATCTTTCATCCGAAAAAGAAACCTATAATACCTGGGTTGAAAGCGAAACCTGGGTAGATGGTGAGCATCTCATTGACTATACCAAGCAATATAAATATGCAGCCAATATCGGATTCAATATAAATCCTACAGTATATGGAATAGGTGCCGGCATATTCCTTCATTGTAATGGAGACAAATGGTACACCTCCGGATGTGTCTGCCTATCAGAAGAAGATATGGTCTGGGTATTGAAGAAGCTTAAAAATGGAGCTTATATAATCATCACTCAGGATAAAAGCGAAATACGTGATTATTAATATATTAGTGTCTTTTCAATTCATGCAAATATTAAATAACAGGACCATTATCCAGACTCATAAATCATATGAGATCTGAGATAATGGTCCTTATTTTTTATAATATTACTGATTTTGACTTGGATCATAATACTGCTGACCTTGGTTTGGATCATAATACTGCTGTCCTTGGTTTGGATCATAGTTTTGCTGACCCTGACTTGGATCGTAATATTGCTGACCCTGATTTGTGTCATAGTATTGCTGTCCTTGGTTTGGATCATAATACTGCTGACCCTGACTTGGATCGTAATACTGCTGGCCCTGGTTTGGATCATAGTATTGCTGGCCTTGATTTGGATCATAATACTGCTGGCCTTGATTTGGATCATAGTATTGCTGGCCCTGATTTGGATCATAATACTGCTGTCCTTGGTTTGGATCGTAATACTGCTGTCCTTGGTTTGGATCATAGTATTGCTGACCTTGATTCAGATTATTATACTGCTGATTATTTTGTGGATATGATGAATTAGCACTCTTCTTTTTTCTGATTATAAATATTACAATTACAGCTACAATAATTAGAATTATTGCAATAATAATACCTATTATCAGAGGCCAGTTAATTAGACTAAATTCAACTTCAATTTTCTCACCACTTTTCATACTAAAGATATTCCAGGTAAGTGTCTTCCCATCCTTTGAAACTTCATGAGCATTACTACTTATCGGTTTATTAGGAAGTTCCAGTATAAACTTTCCATATCCTCCCGCAGACTCCAGATATGAAGAGTAATCCTCAGCCTCCTCATAGTCTTCACTTCCTGATATATCCCAGCTTATAGAATACTTTGAACCTTTTTTTGTAACAGAAAGTCCGTCCGTATTCATATCAAGAGACTCTTCACTATTCATGGTTTTTCCAAGATCTTCCAGAGGAACATCTTTCTTCGTTAACAAGAATCCCTCATAATTGTCCTCATCATATTTTTCGTATTTCCAACCCTCCTTGACAAGCTGGTCTATATCTTCCTCATCATCTTCTGTATCATCATCAAGAGTTTCATCCGTTTTTACAGTAGCCATAAGCATTGTTATATCCGCTTTTCCGTTGGACTTTACCTTAATTGTAGTAGAAAATCTGATACAGCCCGATAACATCATGAGTGAACAAATCATAAGAAGCATCAATACTAATTTTTTTAATTTTAACATACTACACCCCCTCAATACTTCTCTTCGGATCGTCGATTGATTCGCAAGGATATCCTGCTTCGCAGAATACGTCCTTAACTTCTCTTCGGATCGTTAATTGCTTAACAATCGATAACCGTTACATTATACCTCCCAACACACTAACTATAATATTATACTATACTACTTTTATTTACTACTCATTAACCGTAAATGGCAACTTTGATAATATATCTCTCTCCTTGTCAATTCCGGGATAAACCTCAGAAAGCTTAAGTCCTTTATCAGTAAGTTCAAATACACATCGCTCTGTAATATATAGAACTCTCTGTTTATTCTGGAGCGCCCTTTTTGCAGAAAAACTGATACTTGAAACCTTATCTACAAACTTAGGAATAGAACCCTCCTGAAGTATCTTTATCTTATCATCCTGTTCTTCTACAAACAGCCCCTTAGCAGTAAATGATAAGCAGAATACAACCACCTTAGTCTTTGCTGTAATATTTGCGAAACCGCCTATTCCGGCAAATGCGTTCTCACTTCGATGAGCATTTACATTTCCCTGTTTATCAACCTCCAGCGCTCCCATAAAGCAAATATCAAGACCACCATTATTATATAGATCGAACTGGTTAGCCATATCATAAACAGAGGCTGCACCTATCATTGCACCAAATACCGGACCGGACGCCGGAAATCCACCGACACCGCCTGATTCAACAGTAAGGGTGATCTTGTTTAATATTCCTGTTTCCTTGGCATAACGTGATACCGATTCAGGAATACCAACTCCGATATTTACGATGTCACCTTCCTTAAGCTCCTGATTAGCTCGTCTTCCAATAATATCAGCAATAGCACTGTTCTGCCTATGTGAAGAAGATAGTCTTTCGATAATCTCAACCCACATTTCCCACTGACCGGATGGAATCTCAAAACTACCTGTAAGCGCTTCATAACCACTTCCGAGAGGCTCCTGCTCAACCACAACAATAGCATCAACCAGACAGCCCGGTATAATAGCATTTCTAGGTCTGGTAGGCTTTCTCACAAGCTTATCAACCTGAACTATAACCTTACCACCATTTGCTTTTGCAGCCTGACAGATAGAAAGTGCATCACCCGACATATACATATCATCAAATGATATATTGCCCCTTCTGTCAGCAGCCGTTCCCTTTATAAGAGCTATATCAATTTTGGGCAACTTATAATAGAGAAATTCTTCCCCGTCAACCTCAACCAGCTTAACAAGATTATCATCTTTGGAAATGTTATTTATTCCGGGACCTTCTATTCTTGGATCTACAAATATATCCAGTCCAACCTTTGAAAGTGCACCGGGAATACCACCTGCCTGCGCTCTGATAGCATGTGATATACAGCCAAGAGGGAGATTGTAGCTTTCAAATCTATCCTCAAGTACAAGCTTTTTTGTACTGGGCATAGCACCAAAATGTCCACATATCAGCTTATCTACTGCACCCTCACGAATATATCTTTCAGCATTTTTATTCTCATCCCAAAGTCCAAACCCGGCACTTGATATCATGGTAAGATTCTTAGGACTTCCTGTTTTGCTGTAACTATCATATATTGCCTCATGAAGTTCTACAGGATTCTCTATTCCAAGAAATGAATTTACACAAATACATGAACCATCCTGAATTAGTCCAACCGCTTCTTCCGGCGACATTATTTTGAACATACTTCTATCTTCTCCTTACCACCCATATAAGGTCTGAGAACTTCCGGAATATTTACCGAACCATCTGCATTTAAGTTGTTTTCAAGGAATGCTATAAGCATACGAGGTGGAGCAACTACAGTATTGTTAAGTGTATGAGCAAGATACTTATTTCCATCTGCATCCTTTACTCTTATCTTAAGTCTTCTCGCCTGAGCATCTCCAAGATTTGAGCAGCTTCCTACCTCAAAATACTTCTTCTGTCTAGGTGACCATGCTTCTACATCAAGAGACTTAACCTTAAGATCTGCAAGATCTCCGGAACAACATTCAAGTGTTCTGACAGGAATATCAAGTGTACGGAAAAGCTCTACTGTGTAATTCCACATTTTGTTGAAGAAATCCATAGACTCTTCCGGTTTACAGATTACTATCATTTCCTGCTTCTCAAACTGATGGATACGATAGACACCTCTTTCCTCCTTACCATGTGCACCCTTCTCCTTACGGAAGCATGGGGAATAACTTGTGAGTGTAAGAGGAAGCTTATCCTCATCTATCATCTTTCCGACAAATCTACCAATCATGGAATGTTCACTGGTACCAATAAGGAAGAGATCCTCACCCTCAATCTTGTACATCATGTCTTCCATCTCATCAAAGCTCATAACGCCGGAAACCACATCGCTTCTGATCATATATGGAGGAATAACATATGTAAATCCTTTGTCTATCATAAAATCTCTGGCATAAGTAAGGACTGCAGAATGAAGTCTTGCTACATCACCAAGAAGATAATAGAAACCATTTCCGGCAACATCTCTGGCAGAATCAAGATCTATTCCACCAAGCTTCTCCATAATATCAGTATGATAAGGTACTTCAAAATCAGGAACAACAGGCTCGCCGAATCTCTCAAGCTCTACATTTTCAGTATCATTTTTACCAATTGGAACAGATGCGTCAATAATATTAGGTATTCTCATCATTATGGCATTCTGCTTCTCTTCAATCTCAGGGAACTTAGCTTCAAGCTCTTTAAGTCTCTCAGCAGATGCAGCCACCTGCTTCTTTACCTCTTCAGCCTCTTCCTTTTTTCCCGCTGCCATAAGAGCACCAATTTCCTTAGAAATCTTATTCTTATTTGCACGTATCTGATCAGCTTCAGCCTGAATATCTCTTCTCTGCTTGTCAAGTTCTATTACTTCATCAACAAGAGGAAGCTTCTCGTCCTGAAACTTTTTTCTGATATTTTCCTTAACGATTTCCGGGTTTTCTCTTAAAAATTTAATGTCTATCATTTATCTATTCCTCCATATATATTATTATGAATCATTTATTAGCTTGTAGCTGAACCAAATAAATTACATAAGATCTTCTTCATCCGGCTCATCCTTCATTTTTTCTATTTCTTCTTCTATGGTTCTGGCTTTTCTAATTGCTTCCTTTTCTTCACTTGAAAGAGCAATAAAGGATTCCCCTTTTATTATCTCCTTGGCATAAGAGAAGCAGCCCTGCTTTGAATGCATAGTTGAGAGGACAAAACCAGAATTTTCATCATTAAGTAATGCTAATGAAAAGCTAAGCTCTCCAGCCATACTATCAAATGCATCATATTTTACAAGTCCGAGCTTATTATAACAGGAATCCAGATGTCCCTTAAAACCTTTATGGTCTCTGGAATATCTTTTAAATCTGGACTTTATACGATCCATTTCCTTAAAACGTGCCAGCATCATACCTTCCAGATCACCGGCAGTCTTGCCAGAGGTAAGAGTATAATACTTTCTGGATATGAAAAGTAATTGTTTAATTACATACGCCAGCATAACAAACAGTACAACTATAAGAACAAGCATTATGATAATGATTACATTAATATTCAGTCCAAATAATGTTTCAGTAAGTATCATAGATTTGCTCCCGTATTAATAATATGAACTATTCTTTCCAAATCATCAGCCGATGTATATTCAATTTCAATCTTACCCTTGTTTCCCTTAGGTTTTATAGTAACCTTGGAACCGAGAGTAGTTTTTAATTTTTCAGATAATTCTCTGACTATGGCTTCTATGGCATCAGTAGTAGGTGAAACAGATGACTCTGACTCTCCGGAAGCCTTTCTGGCTACAACATTATTTACACTTTTAACGAGCTGTTCTGTATCACGAACACTAATACCCTCATCAAATATAATCTGCGCTGTACTATACTGTACATCTTCATCTTCTATAGCCAGAAGACATCTTGCATGCCCGGTTGTAATCATATCATCGATGAGCATCTGCTTAACTTTATCTGATAGTTTTAATAGTCGAAGGGCATTGGTTATAGTAGATCTTCCCTTTGATACCCTTTCAGCAACCTCATCCTGTTTAAGATTATATTCATCAATGAGACTCTGATAAGCAAGAGCTTCTTCAATAGGATTGAGATCCTCTCTCTGAAGATTCTCGATCAGGGCAACTTCCATAGTCTCTTTTTCAGAGAATTCTCTGACTATGACCGGAACTTCCTTGAGACCAGCCATTCGAGCAGCTCTCCATCTTCTTTCACCAGCAACAATCTGATAGCTTTTTCCTTTCTTGGAAACAACCAGAGGTTCAATCACTCCATATTTTTTTATAGAATCTGCAAGATCAGCTAGTGCATCTTCATTAAAATCTTTTCTTGGCTGTAGTTTGTTAGGTTCTATATCGTTAATCTTTAACAATATTTCACCGGTAACAGATGACTTTTTATCTGTTTCAGCCTTTGTCTTAGATGAAGAAGCTTTTGTTTTACTGGAATTTGTAGAACGTGAAGTGTTCTTACTCTTTGAAACAGACTTTTCCGAAGTATTTGATTCCTCGGACTCATCTATTCCAAGCATATTCTTATATCCTTTTCCTAGTGCCATATTTCCTCCATTTGTTATTTATTATCTATTATTTATGAATACCGAAAGTACATTTAAATTCACTGATAATTACTTATCTGGCAGCTCTTAATATACATGCTATCGTAGTTATTAATATTCGTTATAAAAATAGTTTGTTTTTAATAACTTCATCAGCCAAACTTCTATATGCAGCAGCTCCACTGGATCTGGTATCATATTTATTTATAGGAAGTCCAAAGCTGGGAGCTTCAGCCAGTCTGACATTTCTTGGAACTACAGTATCGTATATTATTTCATCAAGACTTTCTCTTACACTATCCACTACTTCCTGTGATAGATTATTTCTTGAGTCATACATCGTAAATACAACACCTTCAATCTCAAGATTCTTATTAAGTTTCTTTTTTATCATATTAATTGTATATATCAACTGAGATAGACCCTCTAAAGCGTAAAATTCACACTGAATTGGAACAATTACAGTGTCTGCTGCAGTTAATGAATTTATAGTTAACATACCCAAAGCAGGCGGACAATCAATTATAATAAAATTGAACTTTTTCCTGATATTTCTAACTATACCTTTAAGGATATTCTGCGGATTTTCCTTATCAATAAAATCCACTTCAACACCTGATAAATTCTGGTTTGAAGGTACAAGACTAAGATTTTCAAATACATCCACTATCATACTCTGACCTATGTTACATTCACCTATAAGAGTATCATATATGGAATATTCAACAGAGTCTCTATCTACTCCAAGTCCGCTGGTCATATTACCCTGCGAATCCATATCAATAGCCAGAACTCTTTTCCCTTTTTCTGCAAGACAAGCAGCAAGGTTAATAGCTGTAGTTGTTTTCCCAACTCCACCTTTTTGATTAGCAATTGCAATAATTCTGCCCATACTTTAACCTCATATCATTTACAACTGAACTAGCAAAAATTTCTTTTAATCAGATAATTTAATGCTGTTTTATGATTATAGCACCTATTAGATAAATAATCTATATGCAATTAGGTTTCATTTAAAAATGTTTCACGTGAAACATTATATTGTAAATCTGAACCAAATTCTATTTTCACGTTTTAACGAAGGAATATTTATATAAATAGGATATATTTATATATTTCACTGCATATTCCGACCAAACTGCATGCCGTTTCCGGAATGAACTGCACGTTCACTTCGGATTAATCTGCATGTCTTTTCGATTGAACTGCATATCAGTATATGAATACCCAGTCAAGGGTAAAATGAAGCTATTAAGCCCCTTGACAGGGCATTCATATACTGATTGATTATAGTTAAGAGACCTGAAGCCTCTTAGTGCTCAGTTCGAGCAGAATTGCATTCAGCCCATTAGGAATTGGTGTGCAGATTAAGCGGAATTTGCATATATTCCACTGTTATATGTAAAAAATTGTGCTATAAATTCGAAATATATTATTTTTCATTGTTTCACGTGAAACATTATGTTTTGAATTAGAAATTAATTGTATATTTAATTGTTTCACGTGAAACATTATACTTTAAAGTAGAATCTAATTTTATGTTCCACTGATTTCCATAAAACAATATACTTTAATGCAAAAATAATATTCTATTTTCTCTGTTTTAAGTGAAAAATTAGACTTTAAAGTTAAAAATAATTTTATGTTTTATTGTTTCACGTGAAACATTATATATATTACGTTAAATTCACTCATTAGTTACGTATAAAGTGAATGTTATTACTCTCGTACTGAGTAAAATAGATTTTTGCTTAATAATGCCTTTCATCAGTAGTATATCATCCAGTCAAACAGCTTTTAAGAAGTATTTTACACTTGATGGGAGAATATGATACTGATATGCAGTTTTGCTTGAATCGTATAATATTTTATACAGAATCGCCATGCTGATTAAATTAGAACTATTATTTTTTTCTCCGGAGTGCATATTCCGGTCAAACTGCATGC
>DGHK01000063.1:0-13583 GCA_002392655.1 Lachnospiraceae bacterium UBA3850
ATCCTTATGAAAGAAGGATCATTCACTCAACACTTCAGTCTGATAAGTTTGTATCAACAAAGTCTGAGGGTGAAGAACCATATCGTAGAGTTGTTGTTTACCCAAAGAAAAATGGTAGATAAACATCCTAAACAGGTTGTTTTATAATCATCATGTTAATTTTGTGGCCGAGTACGGAAAACTTCTTTTCGTACTCGGTCATTATATTTCCTTCATTATATTCAGAATTATGAAGGTCTCTTGTTTCAACCAGAATCTGCCAACCACAAGTTTCAGCAGTTTCCACTGAAAAATCAAACAGATCTATGTTGTCTGTTTTAAAATGAATAGTTCCTTCTTTTTTAAGTATGCCTGTGTAACGTTTAAGAAATCTGTCGGAGGTCAGTCTTCTTTTAGCATTTCTGTCCTTAGGCCATGGATCACTGAAGTTAAGATAGATACGGTCTACCTCGTCTTTATCAAAAACGTCTTCTACATATTCAGCTTCCATTCTAATAAAGTATAGATTTTTAATGTCAGGCTCCTGCTCTCTTTTTTCAAGGGCGCGAAGTAGAACGCTGGAATACTTTTCTATTCCAACGTAGTTTATATCTGGATTATTACGAGCCATTTCCATAATGAATGTACCCTTTCCCATTCCTATTTCTATATGGATAGGGTTATTATTTCCGAAGACCTCATGCCACTTTCCTTTATGTGTAGTTTCGTCGTGTATAACATAATCGCTCTCTGCAATTGATTCTCTGGCTCCCGGTATATTTCTGAGTCTCATATCTTCCTCCGTTTAGCTTTATTTCAGACATAGACGACTTTACTTCAATACTTGGCTTTTTGTCAACATTAATTATGCAAAAAACTTGAGATTTTGGGCGATATATACGATAATAGTATAATTGAGAAAAAGAAACTGAGGAAACTCTTTGCTTATGCAGTTTTTACATATATATAAAAAGAACAGAATATTGTCCGCAGTTATGATTATACTTATTCTGATTAGCTGTTTTTCATATGGCAAAGTTCATGCTGTAAGTGTTAGTGATGTAGATACATCTCAGAATAAGAAATATCCTTCTGCCAGTGATATAGCCGGAAATGCGTCTGTTACTGATGCAGGCTTTGTACCTGCCGATGCACCGGCCATCACTTCGCAGGCTGCTATTGTTATGGATCTTGATACTGGAGATATCCTATACGAGAAAGCATCTCATCAGGCTATGTATCCAGCAAGTATAACAAAGGTACTTACATGTCTGCTTGCTATTGAGAACGGAAATGTGAATGATATCATAACTGTTTCGGAATCAGATATGGATCAGGTTGAAGAAGGTAGCTCTGCAATAGGACTCCAGGCTGGAGAACAGCTGACACTTAAGGATGCTCTTTATGGTATGATGCTTAATTCAGGAAATGAGTGTGCTCTTGCTATCTCAGATTATATATCCGGTTCAACTTCTCAATTTGCAGATCTTATGAATAAGACAGCCAGAGATCTGGGATGTACAGATTCAAATTTCGTTAATCCTAATGGTCTTCATAACCCTGATCACTATACTACTTGCTACGATATGGCTTTAATAGGAAGAGCTGCGTACCAGTATCCGGAGTTCAAGAAGCTTATATCTACACAGTCTTATACCATTCCGGAAACTAATATGAATGAAGAGAGACCACTTTGGCAGGAGAACAGGCTTACCTTTGCCGGAAATGGTGAATACTATTATCAGTATTGTACCGGCGGAAAAACAGGATATACTGTAGATGCTCTTGCTACTCTTATATCCTTTGCAGAAAGAGATGGTAAAAGACTTGTTACAGTTGTCATGAAATGCGAGCCTACAACAGATTCTTATCTCGATACAATAAAACTCGATGAATTCTGTTTTAGTCACTATAGATTATGTAAACCACTTATAGATTATAAATTCCAAAACAATTTTCAAAGTAATTACTACGAAAATTCTGATATTTTAACTAACTTCTATAATGATCTTGAACATAGAGATTTTAGATATTATGTAAACCAAGACTATTCGTTTTATATCAGGTCGTTTGTAAATGATTCTGATATAAATATGGATATAGAGTATTATGATAAAATAAAGGATGACAAAAGAGGACGCGTATTATTCTCCTATAACGGAAGTGTATTGGGAGAAACCGAAATTCTTGTGGAGAGGCCGGCTATAGAAGCATCTTCTACAGATGCTTTGAAGAACAGGGTTTTGGAGGAAGAAACAGAAGTTACTTATATGAAGTGGCTTAAAAGAATAATAGTAGTTCTTATTATTCTGATAATTGTTTTTCTGGTTATACTGCTTATTATTAAGATACATAAGAGATTCCAGTATTATCAGAGTAAAAGAAGTGTCCGCTACTACCCTATCTCCAAGGATGCCAGATTAAATAAGAAGAAGGAAGAGGCAGCTAGAAAATCAGGCGAAAAAGATAGGAAAGAAGAAGTAAGTAAACCTGTTGATGAAGATAAGAAGGATTAGGAATTATGGAGCAATACTTTAGTACAATTAATGAATCATTAGAAGAGATGATATCATACTTCAGTAAGCTTTATTCAGAACACGATGCTCTTCTTAAGGAATATAAGGCTAAGCTTTTTGAAGTAAATGTTAAACTGGATGAGTTAACACGTACACAGAATGTTTATTCTTTAAATACAGATTATAGAAAGAATGTATTTAGTCCTATTGAAACAGGTAATGAGGATTCTAATAAGGAAGCTGAAATCAAAAAGGAAATCAAAAGCCTTAAAGCTAAACAAAATGAATATGAATATGATATTAATGAAGAAACTATTTATCTGAAATCTATAGATAAAAGAATTCAAAAGCTAAGTGAATCCAAAATTGCTGTTGGCAAGTTAAATATCGAGTTTGATAAAACAACAGCCGGTGTTGATGAATCTGAAGTAGAAAGAAGGATTGAATCTGAAAAAGAAGCAGTACGTCGTCAGCTTAAAAAGGAATACGAAAGTAAGAATGATATAGATAAGGATGATCTGCATAGACATATGGATAAAATTCTTATGATAAATGCATTTGATAATTCATACTATACTACTGTTCTAGATAAGAGAGTTAAAAATACTATAAGTAGAAATACTATAGAACTTGAAGATGTTATAAAAAGTATAGATGTTGATCCGGGTTTATCAAAAAGAACTATCAAAGAGGTTGTTTCATCTCAGAATAACTTAATTAGTATAGTAGATGATCAGTTAACTAGAATGGATCATAGTATTGATGAAAAGAAGGGAATCAGAAAAGCTCTGAGTGATTGGGCTTTTGATAAGAGAGAGAATTATCCTGATCTTTCTATAGAAATGAATGTTGGAGATTTAGAACATAAACCTAATTATGTCAGATTCTATAGCATATTCCGTCTGATTGATATCTTCTTCGATAATGTTGTTAAACATTCAAATGCTTCACACGTTAGGATATCTCTTGACGAGGATGATAATAAATATAAGCTGAGAATAAAGGACGATGGAATTGGTCTCCCGGATGACTATCTCTCTAATAATGAATGGTATAGCGGAATTAATCGAGCTAAAGAGATAGCATTCCTTCTATCAGGTAAGCTCAGTATTATAGATGATAATGGTACAGACGTCAGTGTTGTATTTGATATAGAATAATAGTTTAAGAAACTTAACGAAACGGAGTGAAAATGATATGAAAAACATGGTAATTGATATTCTGAGCAAAGCAGTTACAGAACTCTCAGCAGAAGAAATATCTGAGATTCTTGAACAGCCTCCTAAACCTGAACTTGGAGACTATGCTTTCCCTTGCTTCAGACTCGCAAAGGTTATGAGAAAAGCCCCAAATATGATAGCCACTGATATATATGAGTCTGTAATGAAGGATGAAAGAATTAACGAATCATTTGATAAGGTTGAAACAAATGGAGCATACGTTAATTTTTTTACTAATAAAACTTTATTTGCTAAAACAGTTCTTGAAAAGAGTATGGAGGATGACTATGGTTCATCTCATGTAGGTGATGGTAAAACAATCTGTATAGACTACTCTTCTCCTAATATTGCAAAGAATTTCCATGTAGGACATCTAAGAACAACTGTTATTGGAAATTCACTGTTCAAGATATTTACCAAGCAAGGATATAATGTTGAAAGAATTAATCACCTGGGTGATTGGGGTACTCAGTTTGGAAAACTTATTGTAGCATATAAAAACTGGGGTTCTGAGGAAAAAGTAAAAGAAAAAGGTATAGAGGAACTTATGAGACTCTATGTTCTCTTCCACGATGAGGCTGATAAGAAACCTGAACTTGAGGACGAGGCCAGACTTTGGTTCCACAGAATGGAACTTGGAGATGAAGAAGCACTTAATATCTGGAAGTGGTTTGTAGAAATAAGTCTCGAAGAATTTAGACGTACATATGCATTATTAGGTGTAGACTTTGATCATTATACTGGTGAAAGTTTCTATAGAAATATGACAGATGATGTTGTAGATGAACTCAAAAAGAAAAATCTACTTACAGAAAGTGAAGGAGCTATGATAGTTGACCTGTCTGAATATGATATGGCTCCATGTCTCATACTTAAGAAGGATGGAAGTTCTATATATGCAACTCGTGATATAGCTGCAGTTGAATACAGAAAGAAAACTTATAATTTCGATAAGTGTATATATGTAACAGGTCAGGAGCAAAAACTTCATTTTGCTCAGGTATTCAAGGTTATGGAACTACTTGGATACGATTGGGCTAAAGATAGTCTGGTTCATATTCCATATGGTCTTGTAAGTCTCGATGGTGCTAAGCTTTCCAGCCGTGGTGGTAACGTTATCTACGCTGAGGATATTCTAAAAGAAGCCATATCCAAGATTAGAGAAATAATCGACGAGAAGAATCCTGATCTCAGTGATGAGCAGAAAGAAGAAGCATCTAGAATAGTTGGTGTTGGTGCAGTTATATTTAATGATCTGTATAATCAGAGAATTAAGGATGTTTCCTTTAAATGGGAACATATAACAAGTTTTGAAGGTGAAACCGGACCATATGTGCAGTATACATATGCAAGATGCTCCAGTATCCTCAGAAATCTTGAATCATTTAGTTTAGAACGTCATATAGATTATTCTATACTTACAGATTTTACTTCTGTAGATCTTCTGAAAGAAATAAACAGATATCAAAGCGTAGTCGATGAAGCAGCTGACAGGTATGAACCTTCTGTAGTTGCAAGATATGCTGTTGATCTTGCTCAGGCTTTCAATAGATTCTATACAGAAAACAGAATTGCTGTTGATGACGTAACTGTTCGTAATACCAGAACCAAGATTACTTATATTACCAGAGAAATTCTTAGAGATGCACTTAACCTTCTTGGTATAGGATGTGTTGAACAGATGTAATGTTTCACGTGAAACATTATTAATCAAAAAAATATTTTTCAAAAAGGAAATGTTTCACGTGAAACATTTCCTTTTTTTGCAAATTTTTGATTTTTCTGTCTATTAACTATTATCTTTTCTAGATTATAGATAAATATGTATATCGTTATCTTATCCGATTAATAAATGTTTCACGTGAAACATTAATAGTATATTCGTACTAACCTGAATATAACAAATATAGTAAACCCTATAATCATCTGAATATATCTGATTTATATTGATAATACCACTGCTTTGGGCTATAATGTAGAAAGTTATTGATTTTATGTAAAAGAGGAAATTATGGGTAGAATAATTGCGGTTGCAAACCAAAAAGGTGGTGTAGGAAAAACTACTACTGCCATCAATCTAGCTGCCTGTCTGGCAGAAAAAGGCAAAAAAGTTCTGGCAATCGATATGGACTCACAGGGAAATATGACCAGTGGCCTCGGTATAGATAAGGACGATCTTGACTATACTATATATGAGACTCTCATAGGTGAATGTAATATCGGTGAAAGTATGATCATAGATGTTTATCCGAATCTTAATCTCGTTCCTTCAAGCAGAAATCTTGCAGGAGTTGAAGTTGATTTTATTGATCTTGATAAACCTCAGCAGGTACTCAAGTCTAATATAAAAGGAATTCGTAGGAATTTTGATTTTATAATTATAGACTGCCCACCTGCTCTAGGTATGCTCACCATTAACGCTATGACTGCTGCAGATACAGTTATAGTTCCGATACAGTGTGAGTACTATGCGCTCGAAGGACTTAGCCAGCTTATTTATACGATAGACCTGATCAAGAAGAAGCTTAATAAAAATCTTGAGATAGAAGGCGTTGTATTTACCATGTATGATTCAAGAACTAATCTGTCTGAACAGGTAGTTGAGAATGTACGTGAAAATCTTGATGAGATTATATATGATACAGTTGTCCCGAGAAATGTTCGCTTGGCAGAGGCTCCGAGTTTCGGACAACCTATTAATGTATATGATCCAAGAAGTACCGGAGCCGAGGCATATAGAAGCCTTGCTGATGAAGTAATAAGGAATAAACTATTTCAATAGTGTATGGAGGTTATAATGGCTGCTAAACGTGGTTTAGGAAAGGGATTAAACAAATTAATTCCTACAGATGATGATTCTCCAAAGAAATCATCCACATCTAAAAAATCAGCTCCTGTAAAGGAGAAAATAGTAGAAAAGGTTGTAGAAAAAGTTGTTGAAAAACCTGTGGCAAGTGAGATGAAGCTCAAAATATCAGAGATAGAGCCGAACTCTCTGCAGCCTAGAAAGGATTTCAATGAAGATGCTCTTGCTGAGCTTGCAGATTCCATAAAGAAGTTTGGAATAATTGAGCCTATTGTTGTGTCAAAAAAAGGACGTTCATATGTTATTATCGCAGGTGAGAGACGTTGGAGAGCTGCAAGACTTGCAGGCCTTAAGGAAGTTCCTGTTATAGTCAGAGAGTATTCAGACAGAGAACGTATGGAGGTTGCTCTTATTGAAAATATTCAAAGAGAAGACTTGAATCCTGTTGAAGAAGCAATGGCTTATCAAAGTCTTATTGAAGAGTACAATCTCAAGCAGGATGAACTTGCCGAGAGAGTTTCAAAGGGTAGATCGACTATAACTAACTCACTTCGTATTCTGAAACTCTCAGATAAAGTAAAGCAGATGCTTATAGATGATATGATTACAACCGGACATGCCAGATGTCTGCTTGCTATTGAAGATGAGAATGTACAGTATGAAACAGCACTTTCTGTATTTGACGAGGGTCTGAGTGTAAGAGAGACAGAACAACTTGTTAAGGGTGTTAATAATATCCTTAGTGGTAAGGAGATTGATGATAAGGGCCAGGTAGTAACAAAGAAGAAGAATGATGAAGCGATGCAGGCTGTACTTGATCAGCTTGCTGAAAATCTAAAGAATACTCTTGGTTCCAAGGTTTCTATTAAGGCTAAGGGCAAGAAGGGTAAGATAGAAATTGAGTATGTTTCTTCAGATGATCTCGAGAGAATCATTCATATAATTAATACAGGTGCTAAACAGTAAGGAGACTTTATATGGTTTTAGCTGAACAGGTATTTGGACTGAATATTCAGTTGGTTATGATTATTATGCTAGTGCTTATATTGATACTGATAATCGGTCTGATTGTTATCTTTAAAAAATTACAGAATATTACACGTAGGTATTATTCACTTACGAGTGGCAAAACAGCCAAAGATCTTGAAAGTATTATGTTAACTAGATTCAAGGAGATGGATAAGGTTAAAGCATTGATGAAAAAATACCGTACCGAGCATAAAGGCTTTAAAGGACATCTCGATACATGTTATAACAAGATGGGGCTGGTTAAGTATGATGCATTTGATAATATGGCCGGTGAACTCAGTTATTCTTTAGCGTTGTTAAACGCTGATAATTCGGGACTTGTAATGACTTCGATGCATTCTAAGCAGGGCTGCTTCTCTTATGCGAAGGAGATAATAAAAGGAGAGTCCTATCTAGCACTTTCTAAGGAAGAGAAGGAAGCGATACAGAAGGCACTTACTGTAGACGAAGAGATAGAGAGAATGACAAACGAGCTCGACGAAGATGATATTATGTAAACTAATATAAAATATATTTCGGAGGAAGAAGACATGTTAGATATTAAGTTTCTAAGAGAGAATCCTGACATTGTAAAGGAGAATATCAAGAAAAAGTTTCAGGATGCAAAGCTTCCACTTGTTGATGAAGTAATTGAACTTGATAAGAAGAGAAGAGAAAACCAGGCCGAGGCTGATCAGATCCGTGCTGAAAAGAATAAGATATCTAAAGAGATAGGTGCATTTATGGCACAGGGTAAGAAGGAAGAGGCTGAGGCTGTTAAGAAGAAGGTTGCAGAATCTGCAGCGAGACTGAAAGAGCTTGAGGCTGAGGCTCCTGAGATTGAGGAAAAGATCAAGACTATAATGATGAGAATTCCGAATATTATCGACAGCTCTGTACCTGTTGGAAAGGATGATACAGAGAATGTTGAGATAGAGAGATTCGGTGAGCCAGTAGTCCCTGATTTTGAGATTCCTTATCATACTGAGATAATTGAGAAGCTTGCAGGAATTGATCTTGATTCAGCAAGAGAGGTTGCTGGAAATGGATTCTATTATTTAATTGGTGATGTGGCAAGAATACATAGTGCTGTTCTTGCTTACGCAAGAGATTTTATGATAGGAAAAGGATTCACATATGTTATTCCTCCGTATATGATAAGAAGTGATGTAGTTACTGGCGTTATGAGTTTTGACGAGATGGAATCCATGATGTACAAGATCGAAGGAGAGGATTTGTATCTTATCGGAACAAGTGAACATTCTATGATTGGAAGATTTATCAATAAGATGGTAGACGAAGAGAGCCTGCCGCTTACATTTACCAGTTATTCTCCATGCTTCCGTAAGGAAAAGGGTGCACACGGAATAGAAGAGAGAGGTATATATCGTATACATCAGTTCGAGAAGCAGGAGATGATAGTTATCTGTAAGCCTGAGGAATCTATGGACTGGTATAACAAGATGTGGAGCTATACTGTTGAGCTTTTCAGAAGCCTCGATATTCCTGTAAGAACGCTTGAATGCTGTTCCGGAGATCTGGCAGATCTGAAGGTTAAGTCTTGTGATGTTGAAGCATGGTCACCAAGACAGAAGAAGTATTTTGAAGTAGGAAGCTGTTCAAATCTGGGTGACGCTCAGGCTAGAAGACTGAAGATAAGAGTTAAGGATAGTGATGGAAATAAGTATCTGGCTCATACTCTTAATAATACTGTAGTTGCTCCTCCACGTATGCTTATTGCATTCCTGGAGAATAACCTGAACGCAGATGGTTCAGTAAATATACCTGAGGTTCTTCGTCCTTACATGGGTGGAACAGAAAAAATCGTTCCAAAGAACTAAATAAAACACTTGATAGGAATTAAAAAAGGATGGTCAACATATGTTGATCATCCTTTTTTGGAGGGATGGTTAAAGTATTAAAAGACTTATATAAGTCCATTGGGCAATTTTATGAAGGATCATAGACCTTCACTATAGAATCATTTATCTTATCGGTATTACCTGATGATAAAGCAGCCAACTTGAGGATTTTGGTATTACTTCTACCGGTTATTCCACATTGTGCTGAATCTATAGCTGTTTCCTTAACACTCGTTGCAGAAGCGGGAATAATCAAGAAAAGTCCGGCTGCAACAAGAAATATGATTTTCGTTATAACAGTTTTCATTTCTCTTAGCTCCTTTGCAAATGTGTTATTTTTTTACTATGTTTGAAGTTTAGCAAAACAAATGTCACAGCTTTGTCACACTACATTTAAGAAGTTAGAAGTAAAACTTGACCATTTGCCATATTTAAAGTAGAATAATTCTCGTTGATAAGTCCTCGTAGCTCAGCTGGATAGAGCGACCGCCTCCTAAGCGGTAGGTCGGAGGTTCGAATCCCCTCGGGGACGCATTAACGGAAAGTAGATTTTCTACTTTCCGTTCAGACTGTAGACAAAATCGGCTGCGAAACATGCGTTTCACAACCGATTTTGTCTACAGTCTGAGAAGCATGTCTTGGATGACATGCTTCTTTTCATATGATTACATCTTATTAATATTTATAATGTGTGAAGTGATGATCCACAACCAGAGCAGTAAAATGCATTGAATCGGTTTGATGCTCCGCAGTTCGGGCAACGTACCATCTGATTTCGGAAGTTACTCGGGGCGTTCATCATAGGTGCCGGTCTGCCATACATATCAACACCGGACTGCTGTACAGATGGCTGTTGTCCTTCAGGAGTTTGTGTAAACTGAAGAGAAGAATCCTGAGGCACATATTGAGGCGGAACACTCTGAGTCGGTGGTGCATATGACGGCTGAGTCGGTGGTGCATATGCAGATTGCGTTGGAGGTGCATATGGTGACGGCTGGGATGGCTGTCCATAAGTATTAGCAGTACCTCCTGTGTTGCCGTAATTATATGCTCCATATGTCGGAGCCTGCTGTCCTCCAAATGGCTGATACGGATTTGCCGCTGGGCCTATCCAATAGCCTCGGTACTTAGGCTGAACATACATAGCCTGGTTGTGCTTTCTTGCAAGGATTATCCTTACAATAGTAAATATATCTGCTACAACTACGAATACCAGGAATACATAGTAGAGATTCTGATCTCCTGTAAAGAGACAGAAATCATAAAATCCATGAAGCAGAGAAGCTATAAGAAGACCGAGCAAGAGGTTTGTTCTGCAACCGGATCTGTTGCCATAGGACTTTGCATATTTTGCATTTCCATAGTAATAGCCCATAAAGATGGCACACATAGCATGTAGCGGTATAGCCAGAAGTCCTCTCTGGATTCCCAGATGAACGGCTGCTGACTGGCTTCCGGTCATCATCTTTTCAGAAAACAGATAGAATAGATTCTCCGTTGCGGCGAATCCCATAGAGCCGAACAGACAGTAAACTATACCATCAAACTTATAGTTGAAGTTCTTGTTTCTCCATGTGAGTAAACGTGCAGCAAGGAACTTGAAGAATTCCTCGATGATCGCAACCCCCAGAAAGGCGTAGATAAACCAGTATACATAGAAGTTAACTCCGCCGAACAGTGAATCCATAACATATGTAGCAACCCATTCCAAAAATGCTGAAGGAATACATGACAGGATACCCAGGCCAAAGATTCCCAAAAGCAGGCCGATAGGCTCTTTCTCATGATTATCCTGCAGATAGATGTATATCATCAGAGCTATTGCAGGAATGGTTGCAATCAGAATAATAATTAAACTTTCCAAAGCAAATCTCCCTTAATTATATAAGTTCATATTGAATAGTAACACATTTGAGAAAAAAATCAAATAATAGGAAAAGAATGACTATTCTAATAATAGAGATTATATTATAATGAAAATTGAGTTGGGAAACAGCAGAAAATGTATATGTAAAGGGTTAAAAAATGTATACAGAAATTATAAATGAAGAATATGCGGTTCTGCAGCACGCAAGGGACATAGCACGTCTGGGGAGAAGGGCGCTGATTCTGACCGGAAGGCAGTCCGCAAAAAGAAACGGATCTCTGATGGAGCTGCAGAAGGCACTTCAGGATACGGGAACAGAATATATCATATATGATAGGATAGAAGAGAATCCGTCTGTTGAGACTATACTTGAAGCACGTGATCTGGGAGTGAGTAAGGGTGCAGATCTGTGTATAGGACTTGGAGGCGGCTCACCGATGGACGCGGCAAAGGCAGTCTCTATCCTTTTATATCACAGTGAAAAGGGGGCAGACTTTCTGTATCAGAAGCCGGGCCCTTTTGAGAAGGACGAAAACGGACATACGCTGGCTTATCCGGTAATTGCAATTCCTACAACCTGCGGAACAGGATCGGAGGTTACCGGTGTATCGGTTCTTACGAGACACGACCTTCAGACAAAAAAGAGTCTGCCGCATATACTTTATCCGGATATTGCACTTCTGGATCCCAGATACCTGATGTATGCACCATATGAGATTCTGAGAAATACGGCCATTGATACGATGTCTCATCTGATAGAGAGCTATATAAATACGAAGGCAACAGAGGAGTCAAAGAAGCTGGTCATAGAAGGACTTAAGCTGTGGCGCAGAGGAAAAGAAGTAATCCTTGGGACGCGGAAAGTAGGTTATACGAAGGATGAGCATATAGGAAATATCTCCGATTACGTAAGGAGAAAGTCAGATCCTGACAAAGCAGAGGCAGACAAGATAACGGATCTGAAGATTCTGAATGATATGCTGATGGCTTCAAACATAGCCGGACAGGCCATCGCTATAACAGGCACATCACTTCCACATGCACTTAGCTATCGGCTTACATATCAGGCCGGGATAGCGCATGGTCCGGCAACAGGTATATTTCAACCGGGGTTTGTGAGATATGCAGACGAGATGACACAGAAGAAGTTGCTGAGAGCAATGGACTTTGCAGACCTGGACAGCTTTAAAAAGTTTTTGGGAATGACCTGCGATATTAGTGGGTTAAATGAAACAAGTTACGGTATAATAGTAGAGAATTCTATAAAGGATATACTGAGAGAACCGGCCAGGATTGAAAAGGTTCCTTATCCTGTAAATAGAGAAGTTCTTGAAGATATAGTAACTTAGTTAATTTAGATATGCGAAAGGAGTTTAATTATGGCATGTTTTTTAGTTTCAGCTGCTGAGGCGGTCGTTGTTACAGTAGCAGAAAAGGTACAGAAAAAATCTGAAGAGAAGAAAATTGAGAGTGGAGAGATAAATGTACAGGACAGCTTTCATGTTCCTTTCAGCAGAAAGCTGAAGTGGCTCAGGAATATGCTCTGGGGCGGTGCATTTCTTCTGCTTTTTGAACACATATGGCATGGAGAGGTTCAGCCGTTCTTCCCATTCCTTACTGCAATGGAGAGTTCAGCCGATATGGCGGAGATGCTAAAGGAGATGGCAACAGTCGGAGTTGTTATGACTCTTGCAGTTACAGCTGTTTGGGGAGTAATGTGTTTTGTTTCATCAGCAATCGAGAAGAGGGCCAGACGTGAAAGTACTGCTCCTGAGGCATAAAGAAGTATCTATATAACGTAGAAGGGTTAGAATTATGACATTATTAATAACAGTTTTTGCTGCAGTATTTGTAACCGTTAAGTGGTATACAAGGAAGGATGACAGCATGCAGCTGGGGTTGCTTATCTTCATGCTTTGGGGAGCATCCATTATGTGGCTTGTTGATGCTGTATTTGAATATATCGAGCTACGCGCCGAATACTTTTCACCGGCTGCCGAAGATATGCTGAATGATGCATTTCTGGGACTTTCAGTTATAGCAGTTGCTTTAGTTGTTTGGCTTATAAGGCTTCTTATAACAGATCCGAAGGGCGTTGTAAGGGATTCACTCAGAAAACAAGCTGAAAAAAGCAGCAAAAAGAGTGTGGAAGTTTGACAAAATATAGTAAAATACTGGCATTTTTTGTAAATTTTACATAAAATTATAAAAATGGCGAAAAAAATGTTGCAAATAGAAAATGTTTGTAATATACTATGCAAGTACTTTTCAGTACGGTACTTTTTAGTACGCCGTTTTTACGGGCCGCTAGCTCATTTGGTAGAG
>DGHK01000063.1:13668-59541 GCA_002392655.1 Lachnospiraceae bacterium UBA3850
GTTCGAGCCCCCGGCGGCCCACTCCGGGAGGGCTGAGGACTTTGTTAAGCAAGGTTTTTGGCCTTTTCTTTTTGTGATTAATGAGGTCATGCAGGTACAATAAACTCAGTTGTCGGGAAAGCTTGCTTTCCAAGACGGCTGAGTTTTTTTGTACATATATGAGGCGAAGCCTCATCATTGTCAAACAGTAGCTTGCTTTCAGCAAGCGGGTTTGACGATGGCATGACCCATTAATCACAAATTGTCAAACAGGAATTTCGCGAAGCGAAATGGGTTTGACAACTGCATGACCTCATTAATCGTGCAATAATTCCTTCCTTGCAAACTGATATTATATGAAATATAATAACAGAAGTTTAAATATCGATTTAATCGATACGGAGTCAAGGAGGTAATTAAGTATGAATTGTCCAAGTTGTGGAGCCGCACTTCCGGACGGAGCGTTATTCTGTGGTAATTGCGGATCTCAGATTCAGGGAGGTGCACAGCCTCAGCAGCAGCAACAAATGCAGCAACCACAGATGCAGCAGTTCCAGCAGCAGCCACAGTTCCAGCAGCAGTTTCAGCAGGGAATGATGCAGCAGGGATTTCAGCCTAATGGTATGTATATGCAGGCACAGCCAAGTCAGGCAGGTATTGCTTTTGCAGATATGTGGAAGCTTTTTGCAGAGGGTATCACAAGACCTTTTACTGCAGCAAAGAGTGTAGTTGAAAGAGGTAGAGGTTTAGCAGGATTCCTCATTGCCATCTTTATGGCAGTTGTAGTTTTCTTCCTGCTTCTGATACATCTTCCATTTGGTAATTATGCTTCAACAAGCTACTATGGATTTTCTATTTCAACATATTCTGTTGGATACAGAGCTCTTCAGGCATTCTTAACTGTTCTTGTTATGACAGCTATATTTATGCTTACAGCTCTTGCAGGTTACATATTCAGAGATAAGAGTAAGCCACAGTATTCTTATATGAACATTATGGGTATGCTCGGATCTACACTTGTATATCCGCTTTTCGCAGTAGGTCTTCAGTTTATATTTGGTCTATTCTCTGCACCAATGGCCAGCGCTGTTGAATGTGGAGCGCTTATAATCTGGTCATGCTTCAGTACAGTGATACTGAGAGAGGTGATTGGCGGAACAGAGGAAGCTAAAACAGTTAAGTCTGTATTCTCAGTAGCAGTTATAATTTGCGGACTCAGTCTTCTTGTTGCACTCATCGAGATGGCATCAAAGACTAGCGTGGGTATCCTGTTATAATTGTTTTAGTTCATAACTTATGATAAAATAATCCCCGATTTAAGTTTTTAATCGGGGATTTTTATTATGTTCGGTAATGAGACTATATGTGCTGTTGCAACAGGAATGGGAAGATCAGCCATCGGTATCATCAGAGTGAGCGGGCCGGAGGCGATAAGTATATGCGACAGTATATTTGAAGGTAAAAAGAAAATATCTGAGATGGAAAGCTTCACTGCGGCTTTTGGAACGATAGTAGATAGATCTGAGTCTAAAGCTTCGTCAGAAGGAGAAGCCGCTATTGACGAAGCAATTGTTCTTGTAATGAAGGCTCCGCATACATATACGACAGAGGATACTGTTGAGATAGATGTCCACGGCGGCCCATTTGTTATAAAAAAAGTTCTTGAGCTTTTGGTGAAGCTTGGTGCCAGAATCGCTGAGCCCGGAGAGTTCACTAAGAGAGCCTTTCTCGGTGGACGTATAGATATGACGGAAGCAGAAGCGGTTATGGATGTTATATCTGCGGAAACTGACCGCGCACTCAGTACTTCCATAAGTCAGTTGACCGGAATGCTGAGAGGTGAGATACTCGGCCTTCGTGAGAGGATACTCTATCAGACAGCATATATAGAGTCGGCGCTGGATGATCCGGAAAATTATAGTCTGGACGGATTCTCGGAGAAGCTGATGGTCGAGGTAACAGATATCAGAGCAAGAATTGATAAGCTCCTTTCTACCGCTGAGGAAGGAAGAGTTATAAGAGAAGGAATCAGTACAGCTATAGTAGGAAGGCCAAATGTAGGAAAGTCTTCTATGCTGAATAGACTCCTGGGAGAAGAACGGGCAATCGTGACTGAGGTCGAGGGTACTACCCGTGATACACTGGAGGAGTATATAGATATAGGAGGAATTCTCCTTAAGCTGATAGACACGGCCGGTATTCATACTACTGAAGATATAGTTGAAAGAATTGGCGTGGATAAAGCCAGACAGAGCATCGAATCGGCAGACCTGGTGCTGATGCTTCTGGATGGAGCTGACGAACTGACCGAAGAGGACAGGACTATCTGCAGCTTTATGAATAGTAAGAGAGTGATTGTTTTGATCAATAAGGTTGATAAGCTGGAGAGTGGTGCTGACGGAGATACAGCCGGCTTAACGAATATTGATGAAGATGAGCTGTCAAAACATTTGACAGAAGCAGGGACAACAGATTGGAAGATCATCCATGTATCAGCCAAAACCGGACAGGGCATAGATGAACTAAAAGAGCTTATTAGAGATATGTTCTTTAAGAATGAATTGGATTATAATGATCAGATATATATAACCAGAGAACGCCACAAGGCGCTTCTCCTGTCTGCTGCAGATAGTCTGCAGAGGGTTGAACAAAGTATAAGTGACGGTGCTCCGGAGGACTTTATGACTATTGATCTGATGGCGGCATATGAAACACTTGGGGAGATAATCGGGGAAACCCTGGAGGACGATCTGGCAGATAAAATATTTTCAGAATTCTGCATGGGAAAATGAGTATAATACAAAGAATGTTTTTGCTTAAAGGATTTATATATGAACGTAGAAGAAACTTATGACATCATAATAGTCGGAGCGGGACACGCAGGCTGCGAGGCCGCACTAGCTGCTGCAAGACTTGGGTTTGAAACAATCATGTTTACCGTCAGTCTTGACAGCGTTGCTCTTATGCCCTGCAATCCTAACATAGGCGGAAGCTCAAAAGGTCATCTGGTTCGTGAGATAGATGCGCTTGGTGGAGAGATGGGTAAGAACATAGATAAGACCTACATCCAGTCCAAGATGTTAAATGTATCTAAGGGTCCTGCAGTTCATTCACTCAGAGCACAGGCTGATAAGGTTGAATATACAAAGCAGATGAGGATGACACTTCAGAATGAACCACACCTGACACTTAGACAGGCTGAGGTTTCAGAGCTGATATTTGAAGTAATGGGCGATAATAAGGCGCCGATGGATTCGGCTAAAGGTTTTCCGTCCAATCAGCCAGAGGAAACCGCAGATTATTTTGAAGACGCAAAAAGGACGGTGAAAGTGACCGGAGTGAAAACCTATTCAGGAGCGGTTTACCATGCAAAGGCTGTAGTTCTCTGTACAGGAGTTTACCTGAAGGCGATGTGTATCTATGGAGATACGATTACTTATACGGGGCCGAATGGACTCATGGCTGCAAATCATTTGTCTGATTCAATGACTGAGGCTGGGATTCCACTCAGGAGGTTCAAGACAGGAACGCCGCCGAGACTGGACAAAAATTCGATAGATTTCTCGAAGATGGTTGAGCAGAAGGGTGATGAGCATATCCAGCCATTTTCCTTTACGAACCGGGAAGAGGACATAGCAAGAGAGCAGATATCATGCTGGCTCACATATACAGGTGAGGAAACACATGAAATAATTAAAGAGAATATTGACCGTTCGCCTCTTTTTTCCGGAGTGATCAAGGGAACCGGTCCGAGATACTGTCCTTCGATTGAAGACAAGATTATGAAGTTCCCTGACAAGGATAGACATCAGCTCTTTGTTGAGCCTGAGGGAGAGTTTACTACTGAGATGTATCTTGACGGTATGTCGTCTTCTATGCCGGAGGATGTGCAGTACAGAATGGTCCACTCTGTGCCGGGACTGGAACATGCCAAGATCGTAAGACCTGCATATGCTATAGAGTATGACTGTATCTCGGCAACTGACCTGAAACCGTCTCTGGAATTCAGATATATAAGCGGACTTTTTTCTGCCGGACAGATAAACGGTAGCAGTGGTTATGAAGAGGCCGGAGCACAGGGACTGATGGCAGGAATAAATGCAGCCAGACTTCTTCAGGGAAAGGAGCCGGTTGTTCTTTCGAGATCAGATGGATATATCGGAGTTCTTATAGATGATCTGGTAACGAAGGAAACGAAGGAGCCTTATCGTATGATGACGAGTCGTGCTGAGTACAGGCTTCTTCTCAGACAGGATAATGCAGATCTCAGACTTACAGATATAGGTCACGATATAGGACTTATAGATGACGAGAGATATGAGAGTTTCTGTAGAAAAAGAGAAGATATAAACTCTGAGCTTAAGCGTCTGAAGAATACTATGATCGGAGCGGGAAGGGATATACAGGCATTTATGGAGGAGCACGGAAGCTCGCCGGTTCATACAGCCGTTTCGATTGCAGATATCATAAGGCGACCTGAGTTTAACTATGAAACAGTTAAGCCTATTGACAGAGACCGCCCAGAGAGAGTATTTTCTAAAGAGGTTATTGAACAGATAGATATATCTATTAAATATGAGGGATATATCGAGAGACAGCATCGGCAGGTTGAACATTTCCTTAAGATGGAAAAAAAGAAAATACCTGCAGATATTGATTACAGCAAGGTGAAGAACCTGCGTGTCGAGGCGCGTCAGAAGCTGGAGCTCATAAGGCCGGAGTCCATCGGACAGGCCGCCAGAATATCCGGTGTTTCACCTGCAGATGTGAATATGATATTATTGTATCTAAATATATAAGAGACAAAGTAGAGAGTAGGAAGTTTGAAGCATAGATGAACTATATAGTTTTAGATCTTGAATGGAACCAGAGCCATATGGGTCAGGCGGGTGAACACCCAAGGATGCCATTTGAGATAATCGAGATAGGTGCATTTAAACTGAATAAGAAGTTTGAGACTATCGGAGAGTTCAGGAGACTCATATGTCCGAAGCTTTATCCGAAGTTCCACAAGTATATCCGCGACATGCTTAACTATGATGAGGAGGACCTTAAGAGTAGGGGCGTTGATTTCAAGTCAGCATGTACGGACTTTCTCAAGTGGTGTGAGGAGGATCTTCCGGAGGGCGAGGAGTATCGATTCTGTACCTGGGGTATATCGGATCTGGGCTGTCTTCAAAACAATATGGATTTCTACAAGATGGAGAAGCTCCCCTTTCCGATTAGGTATTATGATATTCAGAAGCTATACGCGGACAAGTATCTGCCTGCAGGTACCGTGTGTAAGCTTGAGAAGGCTGTGGAGCATCTGAAACTGAAGCAGGAGAGACCATATCACGCAGCAATCAATGATGCTTTCTATACTGCGATGATCATACAGAAGGGGCATCTGGGAAAAATAAGTGAGAAGTATATATTTGATATGTACAGACATCCGAAGGATGCGACTGATGAGATAGTAGACTATCATAATGGAATCATCGATCAGATAACAGCAGACTATCCTTCTAAGAAAGAAGCGATGAAGGATAAAGATGTGAATCTGGTTTACTGTCCAAAATGCGGCAGGATTACTACAGGTAAGATCAAGTGGTTCCATCTGAATAACGGTTCACAGGTAGCAGTAGGAAAATGCTTCCGCCACGGAAATATGATGGCAACAATTCGTTTTAAGCCGGCTTCAGTAAGCTCAAATAACGTGTTTGTTGTCAAGAAGGTTGAACCGATTAAAAAGAAAAAGTATAAAGAGGTGCTTGATAAGAGGGAAAGGATCCTTGAAAAAAGAAGGATCATAAAGGATCCTTCTTAGCAGTTCCCGGTTTTCTCGGATATTTTTTCGGAGTATTTCCGGTCTTTCTGATCAGCACGAAGCTTCTTTCGATATCGGAGTCGGCAAGTCTGAAGTTCACTTTGTCTTCAAGACTTCCCCCCAGCTGTTTAATGGCATTTTTTGATCCGGCGAGCTCTTCGGAGATATCGCCGGATTTATATGCGATAAACAGTCCTCCGGGTTTTACGTAGGGCAGACAGTATTCTGTCAGTATGTTCAGGCCTGCGACTGCTCGAGAAACGGCAAAATCGAAGGCGTCTCTAAGCTCTGGTCGGCGGGCTCCGTCTTCTGCACGTGAATGGATGGCCACCGTGTCCTTAAGTCCAAGCTCTGATATCACTTCATTTAAGAAACCTATTCTTTTATTAAGTGAATCCAGCAGAGTGAGTCTGATACCCGGAAATGCAATCTTCAGCGGAACGGAAGGGAAACCGGCACCGGTTCCCACATCGATCATAGATACCGGCTCGGAGCATATCGGAAGAGCTGCTTCGACGGCACTCACAACAGAAAGGCTGTCGGCGAAGTGCTTCAGATTAAACTCTTCGGGTTCGGTAATGGCGGTCAGGTTCATGACCTTGTTTTTCTCTATGACCATATCCATATATTTGTTAAACTGTGAAAGCTGTTCACCTGTTAAACTTATATCCAGTTGTTTTGAGTAGTATGATATATCCTTCATATTTCCTCCGGCAATTTGAGATAAAACCAGTATACAAAATTTTTTTACAGTTTTAAACAAATTAATATGTTTTTTAGTTTATTTATATGTTATTATATCGTAGAGTTTAAGATATTTATGATGGAGGATGGCAATGAAGAAATTGAAGATAGCAGGTTTTATACTTGCTGCAATCGAACTGATCTTATCAATAGCGGTTGTATGTGATGTAAGTGAGACCAAAATGGTTCCGCCGAGATACATCATTTTATTAGGTGTGCTGCTGTTTGTAATGCTTGCAGTAGTTATTTTCTTTTCAAAAAGAAAGAAGAAGGCATTTTCGATATGTGCCATTGTAATATCTGTCATAATGTGTATCGCACTTTCATTTGCAATGTATTATCTCAGGGTAACTAATAAGACGATAGACGAAGTAACGGGTGTTAAGACCGAGGTCGATGAGATAAATGTATATGTTTCCGTTAATGATGCAGTAACATCAATTAACGAAGCCGTAAATAATAATTATGTATTCGGAACAGTTGCTACTGACGATCAGGAGCATATCAACGAAACCATAAAGAAGATAGAGGACTCAGTCGGCACTACAATCCAGATTAAACAGTTCGAGAGTATCTTCGAGCTCATTGGTAACTTTGAAAATGGTATAGTTAACTCCATCATTACTAATAAGGGTACCATTCTCGCTCTCGAAAGTGCTGAAGAATATGAAGACTATTCAAAGAATCTGAAGGTTATCATGGAAGAGACCTTCGAGGAAGAGATTGAGGAAGAGGATGATTCCAACAAGGGTGATAAGGATCATTTCTGTATGTACTTCAGCGGTATAGATACATTTGGCGCTGTTACACAGCGAAGCAGAAGTGACGTTAACATCATCGGTGTTGTAAATAATGAGACCAAGACTATACTTCTTGTATCAACACCAAGAGATTATTATGTAACACTTTCAAGCGGACAGAAGGATAAGCTTACTCATGCAGGTATCTACGGAATAGATTGTTCTATGGATACACTTGAGCTTCTGTATGATGTTGAACTCAAGGATTATGTGAGACTTAACTTCTCCGGTTTCCAGGATATAATCAATCAGCTGGGTGGAATTGATGTAAATTCAGAATACAGCTTCGTATCTGAAACAGAAGAAGGAACTTACTCATATACACAGGGCGTTAACCATCTGAATGGTGAGGAAGCTCTTGGATTTGCCAGAGCAAGACACGCATTTAAGGATGGAGACCGTCAGCGTGGTAGAAATCAGATGCAGGTTATCAAGGCTACTATCGAGAAGCTTGAGTCATCTGAAATGCTTAAAAACTACAGCAGTGTTATGGAAAAGATGCAGGGCTCCTTCCAGACTGATATGGAAAAGGATCAGGTAGGATATCTGGTTCAGAGCACTATCGATGACGGAAACTGGACTGTACTTACTTACAGCGTTGGCGGAAGTGATTCATCCCAGAAGTGTTATTCACTTGGTACAAGTGCTTATGTAATGATGCCAAATGAAGAGGATGTTAAGTATGCAAATGAGCTCATTAAGAGAGTTCTTGCAAATGAGGCAGTAACACAGGATGAGATAAATGTTTACATCGAGAAGAAGGATGCTGAGGATGTTATCAATATGGATCTTCAGGAAGAGGATGTAACAGAGGGAGATTAACCAGTAAGTATTAATAGGGGGTGCTTATGGGAAATAAAAGTAAAGTGCTTGTGGTTCTGGCAGCAGGACTCGGAAGCAGATTTAAGGGATTAAAGCAGGTACAGGCTGTTGATGATGGCGGACATGTCCTGATGGATTATGCTATATATGATGCCATCGAGGCAGGCTTTGATGAAATCGTTTTCATAATCCGTAAGGAATTTGAGGACAGGTTCAAGGAGGCCATCGGAGACAGGATAAGTCAGCAGATCAAGGTTACATATGTTTACCAGTCTCTGGAGAATCATCCGGGTAGTATAGAGATACCTGAAGGAAGAGTTAAGCCATGGGGAACAACACATGCACTCTGGAGTGCAAGAGAGGCTCTGGCAGGAAAGAACTTTCTGACTATCAATGCAGATGATTTCTACGGCCGTGGAGCATATAAGTCAGCAGCTGATTTCTTTGATTCGACAGATGATGAAAGTGCACATGCATGTATATGCTATGATCTGCACAAGACACTGTCAAAGAGCGGTACGGTTAACAGAGGTGTCTGCTATACAGACGATGCGGGAATGCTTACAAAGATAGACGAAGTAAGGGATATCCCTTATGAAAATGAATTCCCTGAGGGAACGCTTGCGTCTATGAATCTATGGGCATTTTCGGCAGGCTTTATAGATGATATGCTAAAAACCTTTGAAGAGAGATTCGTAAAGGGTGTTGAAGCGTCACCACTTAAATTTGAGGAAACCATAACCGATGCGGTTCAGGATATGATGAACAGATCTGCAGGAACAGTTAAGTGCATTCTGACAGATGAGACATGGTTCGGAATGACATATATCGAGGATCTTCCTGAGGTTTGTGACAGACTTAAAAAAATGAGAGAGGAAGGAATATATGTCTTATAAAAAGTCTGCACGTTTTGCGCTTTTAGGATGCTTATTTATGCTTGCATCTACCTTCTTTTACTGGAGAAACATATATTTCAGAATTTCTGAGAAGAAGTATACAGGAATAAGTTTTATATCAATTGCACGGAAATGCCTGAAAATAGGCATTTCCGGTAGAACCATAGTCCTGCCTATACTGCTTCTTCTTTTTTATGCTGTGGTTATTTTTCTAATAATTGCAGCTATTAAGGACAATATCTCCAAGAAACCGTTTTTTTCAAAGTATAAAAAAAGGATAAGAATCGCCATGATACTGGCAACGCTTATCCTGGTTATTATCATGACCAAATCTCCTGTATTCAAGGAGAGTCTGGAACAGCTCGAAAACATACATATGTCATGGAAGAACTTTATCGATTCAAGTAAGAGCACCTATATGGAAAATGTAGGAGAGATGTTCAGCTACTATACAGTAGGTCCTGGATTTGTCGCCTATATCATCGGTATGATATTTTATATCTTTTCCATAGGATACTGCTTTGTGCTTGATACAATAAATGAGGATGATGACGAAACCGACGAATAGATATCAGACTCCGTCAACCTCTTCCTTGGCAAGCTTTCCTAAGTGAAGTAATTCATGCAGATACTCTGCATTGCCCTCTTCGAGGGCTTTTTTATATTCATTGAGATTCTTAATGATCTCATCGAGCTCGAATATGAGATTATCTCTGTTTTCCAGGAATATCTCAGTCCACATATCCTCATTCAGCCAGGCAACTCTGGTCATATCCTTGTAGCTTCCTGCCGAGAAGCCCAGATGCTCCTTTGCAGTAGGGCTCTTAATAAATGCATTGGATATGATGTGCGGCATCTCTGATGTAAATGCAATCATTTTGTCATGCTTCTCAGGAGAGCATACTGTGATATTCTGGAATCTGCATGGACTAAGCACATCCTTTACATAGTTCTGAAGCTCCGTATCCTCAAGATTCTCAGTGATAATTATCATATATGAATTATCAAAAAGCATACTTGAGCTGTAGTTATAACCGGAAAATTTCTTTCCGGCCATCGGATGTCCGCCCACAAATCTGAAGCCGTTCTCTGCAGCTATCGCATAGCATTCTTCGCATACGCGCCTCTTAAGACCTCCGGTATCCAAAACAAGAGCACCCTTTTTGATATAAGAGCCGTAGCTTTTCAGGAAGTCTATGATCGCCTGATTGTAAAGTGCAAGTATGATAAAGTCGCACTCCGATAGGTTTTCCTTCGAGAGGATATCGTCCAGAGTTCCGTCCAGTGCAGCAATCTGGCACACATTTGGGTTGGTATCATAGCCCATTAGCTTCGCCTTCGTATTTCTTCTGAAGGCCTTGGCGAAAGAACCGCCTATCAGACCCAGACCGACGATACCAATTGTCTGTATATCTGTTTTTCTGAAATCATTTACATTTGACATATACTTATAATCTCCACTTCTAAATACTTTATCGCTTTAATGTAGCAAAGTATAACACCTTGTGTTTATTAAGTCAATAGTGGTATCGAAAGCTGTTTAATCATTTCAGCGCGATAATTTGATTGTAAAGAAGCTTTAATTATGATAGAGTGACATCAATGAATTTTAAGAAAAGAGAGCTTAGTATGAAGACAGCATTTGATATCTTAAAGATCATAATAGGGTTTGTGCTTCTTATAAAAGGGGCCGATTATTTCGTTGACGGCGCATCGGCAGTTGCAAAGAAGCTGGGAGTTCCGGAACTTGTAATCGGACTTACGATAGTTGCGTTTGGAACAAGTGCTCCTGAGGCGGCAGTCAGCATAAGTGCAGCACTCAAGGGTAATAATGGAATATCCATAGGAAATGTAGTCGGCAGCAATATCATGAATATACTTGTGATACTTGGCCTTACGGCAGTCATTAAGACTCTGACAGTTAAAAAATCCGTTATCAGGATAGACCTTCCTGTGATGGTGACAGCTACCATAGCCATGATCCTGTGGGGAATGCTGGGCGGTAAGCTGTCAAGAATTACGGGAATCATTTTTCTCTTAGCGCTTTTTACCTACCTGGTTTATCTGGTATGGTACTCAAGAAATACTGAGACCGATGGAGAAGGTGAAGGCGTCAGAGATATAAAGAACTGGCTTATGCCCATCTTCATTATAGGAGGCGTGGCGGCGGTTATACTCGGAAGTAATGTGGCTGTAGACGGAGCATCAAGCATAGCGAAAACATTTGGTGTTTCGGACAGAGTTATCGGACTTACGATTATAGCGTTCGGTACTTCTCTTCCTGAGTTGGTTACATCAGTCACTGCTGCAATAAAGGGACACACCGATATAGCTATAGGAAACATCGTCGGCAGCAATATATTTAACATACTTTTTATTCTGGGAATGACATCCACTATTATAGATCTTCCGTATCTGGCAGAGGGAGCGAACTTTATAATAGATGGATTTGTTATGCTCGGGGCAGCACTCCTTCTGTATTTTCTAGTTCTTCCCAAAAAGAAGCTGAACAGGGCAGGCGGAATAGTGATGCTTCTTGCGTATACGGGGTATTTTCTATATCTGCTGTTAGTTTAGAGACTGTACAACTAGATATTGTATTTTGATATAGATTATATAGTCCGTTTGTAGTATAATAGTGTAGTACTTATTTGGGGAAAAATTAAACGCTATTTGGAGGTATTTAAATGGGGAATGCTAAGAGATTTCTTCGACGCTTTTCAGCGCTCGTCCTAACGGCAGCTCTTATTGTCGGGCTTCTCCCGGCTTACAGATTCCGAAGCTATGCAGAGACCGCAGCAACGGTAAATGTCAATATGACCATATGCTACGACTACGCATACGAGGTTTTGGAGTATGTAAACAAAGAAAGAGTGAAGGCCGGTCTGTGTGAATTGGAGATGGATGATACTCTTGTGAAGGCTGCACTTCAGAGATGTGCTGATTCCTGCGTAGTAGGAGAGGCATATGATCATTCTGAGATAGATGATAATGTAGCGCATACGAGAGCAAATGGTGACTCCTGCTTCTCAATCTGTTCGAAAGCATTTGGAGAGAATATAGCTTATGGACAACAGACACCATACAGTGTTATGTACAATAAAAGTGATGATATAGATCCTTACAGCAGTTATGATATGGATCATTCATCATGGATGAGATCAATAGGACACAGGAAGAATATCCTGAATCAGAGATGGAGATCAATTGGTATTGCAGTTGTTTATTTCAACGGAAGATACAGATTCTACTGGGCTCAGGAATTCAGTCCATACTATGCAGATTCTGAAGATTACAGAACTGACAGAGTTCAGACAACTATGCAGGTTCCTGTATCGGCTGGTGTGTATAACAGGCTTGTAAACAGAGGAATACTTGACGGAAGCACAATCAGTACCGGTGATGAAGGTGGCGGTTCTGGTGGAACAACGCCGGTTAAGGGCGAGTGGCATAACACTGGCGGCAGATGGTGGTTTGAGCTTTCTGATGGATCATATCTCAAAAATTCCTGGCTTAAATCTAATGGAAAATGGTTTGCATTCGGAGACGATGGATATATGATGACCGGATGGAACTTCCTGGAGGGCAATTATTATTACTTCTACGGAAGTGGTGAGATGGCATCTGGAGAATGGATGTCAGGATTCTGGTTGTCCGGTGATGGATCCTGGACCTACCGACAATACGGAAGCTGGAAGGCCGATTCGTATGGATGGTGGTATGGTGATACATCCGGTTGGTATGCATGTAACCAGTGGCAGAAGATTGACGGATACTGGTACTACTTTGACGGCTGGGGCTATATGGTAACTAATCAGTATGTAGATGGTTATTGGGTCGGAGCTGACGGAGTATGTCAATAATCAGATAGATAAATATATAGAGAACCCGACATATCACATAATGTCGGGTTCTTTTTGGGTATAACATATTTGCGATAAAGCGGGATGTGTGCTATATTGTTGAAAGTATAATGTATAAAGAAAGGACAGGTATCTTCATATGAAAGCATATGCTGAGATGTCAAAACAGGAGCTGGCTGATGAGATAATTGAACTCAGAAAAGAATATAAAAAGTTTCAGGAGATGGATCTTCATCTTGATATGAGCAGAGGAAAGCCCTGCAGAGAGCAGCTTGATCTCTCTATGGGAATGATGGATGCTCTTAATTCAGAGGCTGATCTGTCATGTGCAGATGGTACAGACTGTAGAAATTACGGAGTACTTACGGGAATAGAGGAAGCAAAGGTTCTTATCGGTGATATGATGGAGAATAATCCGGATAATATCATAATCTTCGGTAATTCTTCTTTGAATGTTATGTATGATACTATAGCAAGAGCATATACTCACGGAATCATGGGTAACACTCCATGGTGCAAGCTTGATAAGGTTAAGTTTGTATGTCCTGTTCCCGGATATGACAGACATTTTGGAATAACAGAATATTTTGGTATAGAGATGATTCCTGTACCTATGACACCGGAAGGTCCGGAGATGGATACAGTTGAGAAGCTGATAACAGAGGATGAGGCTATAAAGGGTATCTGGTGTATCCCTAAGTACTCAAATCCGACAGGATATTCCTACTCTGATGATACAGTAAGAAGACTTGCCAGACTGCATCCTGCAGCACAGGACTTCAGAATTTTCTGGGATAATGCATATGGTATACATCATCTGTATGAGGACAGAGAGGACTATCTGGTTGAGATACTTGCTGAGTGCAAGAGAGTCGGTAATCCTGATATGGTTTATAAGTTTGCATCAACCTCCAAGATATCATTTCCGGGAAGTGGTATAGCTGCACTTGCAACTTCACCAAACAACATGGAGGATATCCTGAAGCAGATGAAGCATCAGACTATAGGTCATGACAAGGTTAATCAGCTGAGACATGTGAGATTCTTCAAGGATATTCATGGAATGACAGAGCATATGAAGAAGCATGCTGATATCATAAGACCGAAGTTCAAGGTTGTGCTTTCGACTCTTGAAAACAGACTTGGAGGATTAGGGGTTGGTAAGTGGACCAATCCGAACGGAGGTTACTTCATCAGCTTTGATTCACTTGATGGATGTGCAAAGGATATCGTTGATAAGGCTAAGAAAGCGGGGGTTATTATGACGAACGCAGGCGCAACCTGGCCATACGGAAAGGATCCGCATGACAGCAATATCCGTATAGCACCGACATATCCGAATATCGAGGATCTCAAGATCGCATCTGAGCTCTTCACACTTTGTGTCAGACTTGTCAGTGCTAAGAAGATATATGATGAGAAGTTCGGCGAATAAGATATAAGTAAAAGATGACAGTCGAGATCTGAACTCTGCTGTCATCTTTTTTAGGGAGGATATACTATGAAGCCTGATATTGTTTATGAAGATGAGCACATAATAGCCGTTGTGAAGCCTTATGGAGTTCCGACTCAGCAGGATAAATCATATAACACGGATATGATCACACTGCTGAAGGAGTATATATATGACAGGGACAATCTGAATGAGGAACCCTATCTGGCGGTCATCAATCGACTTGACAGACCGGTAAGCGGAATAGTTCTTTTTGCAAAGACCGAGGAAGCTGCCGCAAAGCTTTCTGATATGGTACAGGACAGAGAACTGAGGAAGTATTATCAGGTTGTAGTCACTGGCTTTTTTGATGATCCCGAGGGAGAGCTTTCAGATTATGTGCTTCATGATAAAAAAACAAATATGACCAGAGTTGTCTCGAAAGAAACTAAGGGTGCAAAGAAAGCAGAGCTAAACTACGAGGTTCTGGATGAACTCGATACTGACGAGGGTACATATAGCTACCTGCTTGTGGAGCTTCTGACGGGAAGACATCACCAGATCAGGTGTCAGATGGCAGCACATGGTCATCCTGTATGGGGCGATACGAAATATGCACCGGCTCCCGGGAAGAGTACCTCCGGTGGAAAGAAGGGGGCAGGTAAAAAAAGCCCTGCCGGCCGCGGAAAGAACAAGAAGGATAAGTATGAGATAGGACTATACTCTACAAGGATGGAGTTTACTCATCCGATTACCGGGGAAGAGGTAGTTCTTCACAGAGAACCCGAGGGCGATGCATTTGAAATAATGGACCAGATGGACTGGTAAAGAGCCTTTATAAACATAAGGATTTGTGGTATGATGACATAAGTGTCAAGTGAGACAAATACGTGTAATAACAAAGAAAAGAGGAAAGAATTATGGCAGACAAGAAGGTTGAGGCAATTACCTCCAGAGATGAGGATTTTGCAAAGTGGTATACGGATACCGTTGTTAAGGCTGATCTTACAGGCTACACCAGCGTTAAAGGATTTATGGTTCTTAAGCCGGCTGGCTACGCTATATGGGAGCTTATCCAGAGTCAGCTGGATAAGAGATTTAAGGAGACAGGTGTTGAAAATGTATACCTGCCGCTTCTTATTCCGGAGAGTCTCCTTCAGAAGGAGAAGGATCATGTAGAGGGCTTTGCACCTGAGGTTGCCTGGGTAACTCATGGTGGACTTTCAGAGCTTCAGGAGAGACTTTGCGTTAGACCTACATCAGAAACTTTGTTCTGTGATTTCTATCAGAAGGATATTACATCATATAGAGATCTGCCAAAGGTATATAATCAGTGGTGTTCAGTTGTACGTTGGGAGAAGGAGACCAGACCTTTCCTTCGTTCCAGAGAGTTCCTGTGGCAGGAGGGTCATACCGCTCATGCTACAGCAGAAGAGGCTGAGGAGAGAACTATACAGATGCTGAACGTATATGCAGATTTCTGTGAGCAGGTTCTGGCTATTCCGGTTGTTAAGGGACAGAAGACTGAGAAGGAGAAGTTTGCAGGTGCTGTTTCTACATACACTATCGAAGCACTTATGCATGATGGTAAAGCTCTTCAGTCGGGAACCAGCCACAATTTCGGTGATGGCTTTGCAAAGGCTTACAACGTTCAGTATGCAGATAAGGATAATCAGTTAAAGTATGTACACCAGACATCATGGGGCGTAACAACCAGACTTATCGGAGCTATCATTATGGTTCATGGCGATGACAACGGACTTAAGCTCCCACCACTTGTTGCACCTACACAGGTTATGATAGTTCCTATCATGCAGAAGAAAGAGGGTGTACTTGAGAAGGCTGATGAACTTTGTGAGAGACTCAGCAAGGTTGCAAGAGTTAAAGTTGACAAGACTGATAAGTCACCTGGATTCAAATTTGCAGAGTGTGAGATGAGAGGAATTCCTGTAAGAGTTGAGGTGGGTCCTCGTGATATAGAGAATAATGAGTGCGTACTTGTCAGACGTGATAATGGCGAGAAGATCACTGTAAGCATGGACAATCTTGAGCAGGAGGTTTCAACACTCCTTGAGACAATCCAGAAGGATATGCTGGAGACTGCAAGAGCGCATAGAGATTCACATACATATGTAGCAAAGAACTGGGATGAGTTCGTTGATATAGTAAATAACAAGCCAGGTTTCATCAAGGCTATGTGGTGTGGTGAGACTGAGTGTGAAGAGAATATCAAGGCCGAAACAGGTGCAACAACCAGATGTATGCCATTTGAGCAGGAGAATCTGTCAGATGTCTGTGTATGCTGCGGAAAGCCGGCTAAGAAGATGGTTTATTTCGGAAGAGCATATTAATCTTCCGAAGAAAACCGTAAGCATATGAAGGAAGTGACACATGAATATAAATATGCCGGATGAGGCAAGGACGATAATTGAAGTACTGAATAATGCCGGATATGAGGCATATATAGTAGGCGGATGTGTCAGAGACTGTATACTTGGCCGGACTCCAAGTGACTGGGATATAACAACTTCGGCAAAACCGGAGGAGGTCAAGAAGCTTTTCAGAAGAACAGTTGACACGGGAATTCAGCACGGAACGGTTACAGTACTGATTAAGTCAAATGCATACGAGGTCACTACATTTCGAATAGACGGAGAATATACAGATCACAGAAGACCTGAGGGAGTGACTTATACGTCTGAGCTATCAGAGGATCTTCGAAGGCGCGATTTCACGATAAATGCCATGGCCTATAGTGATAAGACTGGTCTTGTTGATCTCTACGGCGGAGTGGAGGATCTGGAGAATGGCATAGTAAGATGTGTCGGCGTCGCAGATGAAAGGTTTGATGAGGATGCCCTACGTATTATGCGAGCTGTCAGATTTGCAGCGCAGCTGGGCTTCGAGATAGATGATGCGACGAAGCAGGCAGCAGCCGGACACGCCAAGGAGCTTAAGCTTATCAGTGCGGAGAGAGTAGAGACAGAGCTTACAAAGCTTCTTATTTCTGATCATCCTGAGAGAATCATAGATATGTATGAGCTGGGGATAACCGCAGTCATACTTCCTGAATTTGATCTGATGATGGAAACAGAACAGAATACCCCTTATCATCTGTATGATGTAGGCAGGCATACTATAGAGGTTCTTAAAAATGTCGGACCTACGAAGGTTATGCGATATGCGGCGCTTCTTCATGATTCAGGAAAGCCATATCTGAAGACTATAGATAAAAACGGAAGAGATCATTTCAAGGGGCACGCTGTAAAAAGTAAAGAGATAGCGGTTAGTGTTTTGAAGAGACTCAGGATGGATAACGCGACCATCCGTGATGTGAAAACAATTGTTTACTGGCATGATTTCGGAATTGGCGGTCCTGTATCAAAAAAAGCAGTCAGGCGGATGCTCAGCAAGATGGGGCCTGAGTATTATGACAGTCTGATCGAGATAAAGTATGCTGATATGAAGGGGCAGAGTGATTACCGAATAAAGGAACGCACTGAGGCTCTGGAGGATATACAGAGATATCATGATGAGATAATAGCTGAGGGTGATGCACTCGCCATAAAAGACCTCAAGATAAATGGTAAGGTGCTGCAGGAGATCGGAGTTAAGCCCGGACCTCAGATGGGAATTATTCTAAATAGCCTGCTGGAAAAGGTTCTGGAGAAGCCGGAGCTGAATACCAGAGAAGAGCTGGAGAAGCTGGCACGAGAATATAAGTAAAAGGATCTAAGTGACATGATGGATTTTAATTTAAAGAACAAGATAGATGCAGCGTTCAGGATGGTGGATGATGTACAGAATTTTGACCCATCTCTGGCCAGAACTACCGGAATGACGCTTAGGGAGATGCTTAAGTATAATCTCCTTCAGTTCTGTGGATTTCTGTTTGAGTCGGATGGAACTGATGGAAGAGGAGAGCTGGATTTTATAAGAGATTATCTGGGCACATTTATGAATATTTCTCAGTTCCTTACATTTAAATACGGAAAATGTATGGATGATGATTTCATAAATACTCCGCCTAGAACACTTCTCTACACTGTAAAGCATGATTTGTCAGATGGCTCACTAAGGGCTCCGTCAGGCAGACCGGTATCAAAGGAGCTCGTTGATCTGTTCAAAGACTTCGGAGCTGCATTTGTATCTATAAATGGTGAAACTGTCACAGAGGTGGCAAATCTGTCAAACTACGGAATAATGCTTGATGATTTCCTGAAGCAGTACGACCTGTACTTTACGGATGGAATACCAAAGAATCGCATAAATCCGAAGAGCAGAAATCTGAGAGGCAACAAAACATCTCAGAAGAGCAAGACTTTGGAGGAAAGCAGAGTGGTGATCAAGAATCAAGGAGATGAACCTGAGGAGACTCTTGAACAGCTGATGGAGGAACTGAATACCCTCGTTGGACTGAAGTCCGTTAAGCAGGATCTGACGAATCTTATCAATCTGGTGAAGATAAGAAAGCTCAGAGAAGAGAGAGGCATGAAGCAGCCGGAAACAACGCTTCATCTTGTATTCTCCGGAAATCCCGGAACTGGTAAAACAACAGTTGCCAGACTTTTGGCAAAGATATATAAAGTGCTTGGAGTAGTAAGTCAGGGACAGCTTATAGAGGTAGACCGTTCCAATCTGGTTGCAGGTTATATCGGACAGACCGCAGTTCAGACAGCAGAGATTGTTGAGAGTGCACTTGGCGGAATCCTTTTTATAGATGAAGCATACACCTTGATAAAGGGCGGCGATGAGAAGGACTTTGGACAGGAAGCTGTTGATACGATCCTGAAAATGATGGAGGATAATCGTGATGATCTGATAGTCATTGTTGCAGGTTATACTGACAAGATGGAGGAGTTCGTAAATTCCAATCCGGGTCTTAAATCAAGATTCAATAAGTATATCTTCTTCAGTGATTATTCAGGAAAAGAACTTACCAAGATATTCAACAATATGTGTGCAAAGCAGGAATATGTAACCAATGAAGAAGCAGCAGCATTTGTTGAAGACTATCTGACTAAGAAGGCCAAAGCTCACGAGCCAAACTTTGCAAATGCACGTGAGGCGCGTAATTATCTGGAGAGATGTATCGAGCGTCAGGCTACAAGGATAGTATCTCTGGAAAACATCAGTGATGACGAGCTGAAGACGCTGACTATCGAAGACGTTAAAGAATAAGCTATGATTAAAGAGGGGTTACTTTATGGAGAAAAAGCGATGTATATATAAGTATATCAGCATTATTCTTACGCTACTGATTTCATTTTCTGTTATGGGCAGTGTCGATTCTTTCGCTGCTGAACCACCAGTCACGGTAGAAAAAAGAGATTGGCTGAAGTATGCCAGTAGATATCATTACGATACACTAAGTGAAAACGAGAAGCTGATATACGATACCATTGATTATATCTGCGATGGATATATGAATTCAACAGAGGATTTTAAGAAAATAGGTGACAAGGGGTACACGACCTCCGCAATCAGCACATATGGAGCTGATAAGGAGACTATAAATAAGATTGTTTATTTATTTAAGATAGAGAATCCGCAGTATTATTTTCTGACGGGCGGAAGCTGGTTTACGTCAGAAACATTTGGACTATATGTTTATAATCAGTTCAGTGATGGAGAAGTTCGCGCAAATGTGACGAATGATATATTTAGCACACTCGACTCATGGATAAGCGAGATAGACACTTCGGGAAAAACTGAGTGTGAAACTGTTGAAGCAGTAAATGAGTTTATGATAAAGAAGCTCAGCGTTTTAGCGAACAAACCTCCGGAAATCGATGATGGTGACGTACTTCACCAGAGTCTCTACTGTTCACTTAAATATAAGAGCGGAGTCTGCCTGACATATTCATATACTATGTACACTATACTTAACTATCTGGGGATTGACACAATAACAGTCATAAGTTCTGAGCATGGTTGGAATAAGGTTTATGCAGATGGAAAATGGTATCTGGTTGACACCTACTGGAATGATGGTGACGGAACCAGACAGTTTCTGCTAATATCAGATGCGACTATGAAAAAAAGAGACCAGAAGAATGCTCATACAGCCGCGTCTATATTCTATAATCCTGCCGCAAATGATGACTATCAGTTTTCTGATTTTTATGTAGATACTGATCCGGATGATAATTCCAAACCAGAGGAGACAGATGATGACTCAAAGGATAAGGATTCTTCCGAAAATAAAGATAGTGGAAATAACAGTGGAAACAATGACGATAATAAACAGGATAAAGACGACAGTAAGAAAGAGCCGGATAAGCCTAAATATTCTGAGGAATGGATAAACGGAAAGTGGTATAACAAGGACGGAAAGCAGGATTATGCTCCGACTCTTATGTGGAAGTCAAATGCTGTTGGTTCATGGGTCGAGGACTCCTCGGGCTGGTATCCTGTAAATCAGTGGCAGAAGATAGATGGCTTCTGGTATTTCTTCACGCCTGAAGGATATATGGCATCAAATGAGTACTATAACGGATACTGGTTTGGTCGCTTTGGTGGATGGGAAGAGCAGTACTTCCTTACCTGGAAGTGTAATTCAACCGGTTGGTGGGTTGAGGATATTTCAGGTTGGTGGCCGGCTAGCCAGTGGCTCAAGATAGATGGATGCTGGTATTATTTTGACAGCACCGGATATATGGTATCGAACTGCTATATCGATGGCTGGTGGATAGATGCAGACGGTGTTTGCAGATAAGTAACTGCCAAAAAACATGTTGCAAGAACAATTGAAAAATTATATAATAAACAAGCTGATTTGTGATACTTATAAGTAGTTATGATCAGCTTAAGGCCCAGTGGCTCAGTTGGTTAGAGCGCCGCCCTGTCACGGCGGAGGTCACGAGTTCGAGTCTCGTCTGGGTCGATTCTGCGGCACTTCGTTTGCAGAATGCATGCGCTCCATGGCGCAGCAATATATCAATCGGAACGCCGAGTTCTGCTTTACGACTTGCAAAAGCAAGTCTCCAACCAGAACAGCGGCTTCGGAGCATCACTATCGTGATGCTCAAGTGAGAAATTTTGAAAAAATTTCTCAATGCGCCGGCGTGGCGGAATTGGCAGACGCCCGGGACTTAAAATCCCGTGGGTAGTAATACCCGTACCGGTTCGACCCCGGTCGCCGGCATGTTATAAAATAATGGGATACCTCGAATGAACGAGGTATCCCATTATTTTATTCAGCCGGCAGGGTTCGAACCAGGCTGCAAAGCAACCTAGTTCGACCTGCGGGCTGAATCATAGATTCAGCTGTGCTAAACGGTGCCCACCGGGCACCAGCACCAGTCGCCGGCTTTTTCTATTTTAGGTAAAGCGCACTGGCTCAAGATTGGGCGCACTGGCTCGAAGCCATAATTCTTGCAAAAATATCTAATATTATGGCCTGTGTTAAGGGATAAACACGAAAAAAGGCCATAATTCTGAGATGATTTCAGGTTTTTATGGCTTTGAAATTTCAAAATGAGTCAAATCAAGGGATTTTTAAGACGAAAAGGCCATAATTTTGAAGAAAATCCAGTTTTTTATGGCCGTGAAGCTTCATAAGCTGGAAGAACGAAGTACACACAGTTTTGTACTTGAATGAAAGCATACTAACGTATGCTTTTTTGTTATCTATGTAAAAGCTGGCATAGTATCATCCTAGCAGATTAAATGGGTCAACTACATCACCATACTTCGCTTTCATTTCTTTGCAAAAAGCTACTAGCTGGTCAACGGCTCTATTAAAATCTATTGCGCTAATATTCGGATCATCGCATATTGCACTCAGTGTATCATATTTATATCTCTGATAGATATTTATAATTAAGGTCTTTTTGTTGCTGATGTTGCCGTAAAGTATTATATATATTATTATTGTGATTAGTTGTGTGCGTGAAAAGGATGTTACTGTACCAGCAACATCGGCAACAGTTTATACTGATTCTAAGGAAGAACCAATTAACGATATTGCTAGATTATAACTATAAAAAGGGTGGAGAAATTTTAAAATGAACAGACAACCGGAGCTTACAACTCTATGCTATATAGAAAAGGATAATAAGTATCTGATGATGCATCGGGTGAAGAAGGATAAGGATATAAACAAGGATAAGTACATCGGTGTAGGTGGTCATTTTGAATATGGCGAGAGTCCCGATGAGTGCCTGCTTCGGGAGGTCAAGGAAGAGACGGGGCTCACCTTGCTTAAGTATAAAGCACGCGGTGTAGTTACATTTATCTATGGGGACGCCGGCCGTCCTGAAGAGAGAATAGTGGAATATATGCATCTCTATACCGCGGATGAGTTTGAGGGCGAACTTATAGACTGTGATGAGGGAGAGCTGGAGTGGATCGATAAGTCGGCCGTTTTCGAGCTTCCGATCTGGGAAGGCGACAAGATATTTTTCCGCTTGCTCGAGGAAAGAGAAGACTACTTCTCGCTTAAGCTTGTTTATTCAGAGACGGACGAACTGATAGAGACAGTGATAAAATAATATAGGTAGGATATATGAAATATTTAAGTGGTAGTAAGGAGTAGTATTGATGAAGAAGTCAGGTTTGTGTGCAGTTATTATCTGTCTGATAATTACAATAGCTATTGTTGCAGGAGTTATTGTGAGGCGAGATAACGATAAAGCTGGTGACCGAAGTGAAGCGAAAAAAGCAGAAGAATTCAATAATATAGATGATTCTACTGTTGTGAGTTATCTAGGACCGCAGGGAACCTATACTGAGGAAACCTGTAAGCTTTTCTTTGACAACAGGGGTACCTATGAACCGTATGAAACGGTTGATGAGGCTGTTCAGGCTCTGGTGGATGGAAAAAGTACCTATGCTGTTATACCTCAGGAGAATACCATTGGCGGAGCAGTTATCGACTACGTGGACACGCTTATAAATCAGAAGAGTGTTTCGGTTGTAGGCGAAGTGGAGCTTCCGATAAGTCAAAATCTCCTTGTTCTTCCGGGTACGAAGCTTGAGGATATAAAAACTGTATATTCGCATAAGCAGGGAATTGCACAGGGAAAGGCCTGGCTTGAAAAGAATCTTCCGGATGCAGAGGTTATTGAAGTATCGAGTACAGCAGAAGGAGCCAAGATGGTTTCTGAGGGGCAGGATAAATCCCTGGCAGCTATAGCGTCTATAGGCTGCGTTGAGGTTTATGGTCTCGAGGCTCTTGCAGAAGGAATTCAGGAAAATGATAATAACGTAACCAGATTCTATGTTTTATCCACAGAAGAACCGGAAACTGAGGATGCCGATAGAATTGCTTTTGTTGCAACCGGAGAGGCTTATGATCTTCCGGAGCTTATGACCGAGATTAATGCAGCGGGGATGAACCTTGTGGCACTTCATGACAGGCCACAAAAAACTGAGCTCGGACACTACAATTATTTAATTGAATGCAGTGACGCGAGCTACAGTGATTTTGAAACAATATCAGAAAATAAGAAATTTGAATTTCGATATCTCGGCAGCTTCTATACCGAATAAGTTTTAATACTCAGATCAATCGAAGGATCTCAGGTATGCAGGCACTTCTGTTTCTGCATAGCTGACTGCATCCTCCAGATTCATGCCATGGAAGTCTCCTGCTGAGAAGCATCTTCCGGATTTTTTATCGTCCACAAACACACCAACTACAACTCCGGGAAGTGAACTCTCAGGAGAATTCGGAGCGGAAGGACCACCCAGATCTGTTATGCACCAGCCCGGATCGGTCAGACTTATTATTACATCTGTTCCATCATATACAGATGCGAGATCCATAGTAACCTTGTCCAGCGCCGACTTACTTGCGGAGTATCCGGCCTGCTGAGGCTCTCTTCTGATTCTGCTTGTTGTATTTACGATACGTCCGAAGCCTCTTTCAATCATTTTCTTTACCTCGCTACTTAAGAATAATTTTGACCGTTTTTTGCTTACTTGGTATTTTTGTGTTATATTAGGAAAGTAAAGCATTTTTTCGAGGTTTCTTATGAACGGTAAGGAAATAAAAGAAAGTTTAAAGAAAATAGTTTTCTTTAAAATCAATAAATACAGCATAATAACTATACTTCTTGCAATCGTTATCAACGTAGCCGGCGGAAAGGTGGCCGGAGTTCTCGGACTGCCTATCTGGTTTGATACGGTGGGAACGATGCTGGTTGCTATTAAGTTCGGTCCTATAGCGGGTGCCCTGGTTGGACTTGGTTCCCCGCTTATTTCGTCGTGCATTAATGGAACAGATCCTATCTACTCTCTGGTCGGTTTAATGGTTGGAGTTGTCGTAGGTTTCCTTTACCCTAGAAATGAAAGTGAAGATTTGCTGGGAATCGTATCACTGGCTGTTCTGGTCGGGCTGCTTTCCACATTTATTTGTATACCTCTGAATTCAGCAGTGAATGGCGGATATACCGGAAATAAGTGGGGAGACGCTCTTTTTGACATGCTTTACAATACATTTCATAAATCAAACTTCAATGTGTTTGCGGCAGAAAGCTTTATAGATGTTCCCGATAGAGTTATATCAATGACTTTGGCGCTATGTATGATTAAAGCAGAGGATGCAATAGTCGGTAAGAGAAAGCTCCGTAAGAGCATAATGAACAGCCGTACTACCGGTCTCATACTAATTGCGCTTTCTTTTGGACTTCTCGGAATGCAGAAGGCAGTGGTTTGGGCAGCTGACAATAATGACGAGGAAAAAGAGGAGTCTACAATTGAGGATTATAAGGCCGATTATGAAGCCGTAACTTATGGAGGCGGCGAAGGCGTTCTGACGGCACAGGTAAATGCAGTCGCTCAGACGGACGACGGATTTATGTGGGTTGGTACTTATTCGGGTCTCTACAAATATGATGGTGTTTATTTTGAACAGGTTTATCTGGACGATCGTATAAGTAATGTTATGACTCTTGTTACTGATTCGAAGGGGAGACTCTGGATCGGAACAAATGACTGTGGACTATGCTGCTATGACATGTCGACAGATGAAGCAAAGTTTTACGATACGGAAAGCGGACTTGCTGCAGATTCCATAAGAGAAATCTGCGAAGATAAGTACGGAAATATATATGTAGGAACAGTACTCGCCACATCAAGAATCTCTCCTGATGGCGAAGTTAAGACCTACAATGAATGGGAGGACATATACTATGTTCAATCCTTTGATGCACTTGAAGACGGAAGCGTCATAGGTGTTACAAACGGCGGAGTGTTCTTCCTGATAAAAGATGATACACTGCTTGACACTTCGTTATTTGACAGGGATGAGGGCGTATCCTACAGATATGCAGCTTATTCAGGAGAAGAGATACTTGTAGGAACAACTTCAAATATAATTGATAGATATGTTGTCGAGGATAATAAGTTAAACTATCTCGGTAATATGGAGATAAATAACTTCAGTTTCTTTAACCTGCTATCTTATGACAAAGTAAATGACGGATTCTTCATCTGCTGTGAGAACGGTCTGGGCTTTTTGGACAGAAAAACATACAAAGCCATAGATATGTCAAGCGTGGGCTTTGATGGTGCGGCAAGTGATGTATGTGTTGATAATCAGGGTAATATCTGGTTTGCTTCAAGTAAGCATGGTCTTCTTAAGTATTCCAAAACTCCATTCAGCAACATAACCAAGAGAGCGGATGTTGAGTGTGGAGTAGTAAATTCGTTAAAACTAATCGGTAATGAACTTTTTATAGGTACTGATAACGGGCTCAGGATTATCAATATGAAAACCTATAAAGAGATTGAAAAGCCTTATTCCGATATGTTTGATGATGTCAGAGTCAGAAATATCCAACCAGATTCAAAAGGAAATATATGGGTATCAACCTATGGTGAGATAGGTATCGTATGTATAGATAAGAATAATAATACTACTTCCTATAGTGAGAAAAATCATAATCTGGCCGGTAGTATGGGCCGTTCTGTTATAGAGCTTTCGGATGGCAGAATACTTGCAGCCAGCAACATGGGACTTACATTTATAAAGGATGGAAAAGCAGTTAAAAACCTCGGTGAAAAGGATGGACTGAATAACAAGTATATTCTGACCATGGTCGAGAAAGAGGACGGTTCTATAATGGCCGGCTCAGATGGAGACGGAATCTATATCATCAAGGATGATAAGGTGGTAGATCATATAGGAAAGGAAGAGGGACTTGATACAGCTGTTGTTCTTCGTATAGTCAAGTGTACCGGAGGATATCTGTATGTAACCAGTAACGCTCTTTACTATGATGACGGAGGCAGAGTCAGACGACTGACGAATTTCCCTTATACAAATAATTATGATATCAAGATGTCAGATGACGGAATGTGCTGGATCACATCAAGTGCCGGTTTGTACATCGTAAAAGAAAGCGTACTACTCGCAGATGGAGAATACAAATGTACTCTTCTGGATTCAAACTGGGGACTTAAAACTTCCTTTGTAGCAACCTCATGGAATGAACAGGTTGGAAACGATCTCTATCTGTGTTGCACCGACGGAGTAAGAAGGATAGCCACTGACAGCTATGATGTAGGCATTGAGCGTTACAGACCGCAGCTTAAGTCTGTTGTTGTGGGTGAGGATGTTCTGCAGGGGCAGGGTAAAAACAAGTGCGTTGTACCTGCTACTCTTGATCGTATAGAATTTAATATATCAGTAAACAATTACTCTCTTTCCAATCCTCTGATACACTATTATCTGGAGGGTGCGGGTGACAGTGGTATAACCTGTCTGCAGAGTGAGATAATACCGCTCAGCTATACTAATCTTCCGTATGGAGATTATAAGCTGCATATTGAGATACTTGATGAGTCTACACTTGGGGTTCTTCAGGATACAGTGATAGATGTTAAGAAAGAAGCAATGATGTACGAGAAATTACATTTCCGTATATATCTGCTTGTTGTCTGTGGACTTTCTTTAATGTATATCGCCTGGCTGATCTATGCACTAGTTAAGCGCACATACAGGATCAGAGGTCTCCAGAAGGAAATGATCATTGACCCGATGACGGGAGTGCTGAATAAAGCGGGCTCTGCTAAAGCACTTAAGAATTCATGCGAATCAGAGGTTGGTATACTGATGATGATCGATCTGGATTCTTTTAAGCTGGTAAATGATATCTACGGTCATGATATGGGTGACAAGATACTTATCAGATTTGCTGAACTACTTAGGGAAACAACTGATGAGGATGATGTCATAGGTCGTATCGGTGGAGATGAGTTTGTAGGATTTGTCAACAACACCATAGACGAGGGTGAGGTTGCGAAGATTACCCGCTATATGAATAAGGAGCTTATGAAATCTGCCAAGTCTCTCATGGGTGATGATATGAGTATTCCTCTCGGAACATCTATCGGAGCCGTTCGTGTTCCTCAAGAAGGAACCGAATACGAGGAACTGATGAAGAAAGCAGACAAGGCTCTGTATGCTGTAAAACAGAATGGAAAGCATGGCTACCATTTCTACCAGAATAACAGTGATACAAAGAGTAATGAAGAGGAAGAAAACGATAAGAATAATCTGAAAGAGATAAAACAGATAATCGGTGAGAGAAATGAAGGAAAGGGCGCTTACAGCGTTAACTTTGAAACCTTGCAGGTTATCTATAAGTTCCTTAACAGAAATGATAAACAGACCAATCATGTGTCGGGATTTATCAGATTTACCCTTGAAGCAACGAATGGTGCGGAGCTTAAAGATGAGATAAAGGACAGCTTTGAGGATTACTTAATAGTTCATCTGAAGAAGAACGACGTTGTCAGCCGTTACTCGGGAAGCTTCTTTGTACTTTGTGTTGGATGTGACGGGGAAAAATATGAGGATATAGCTAATCGTTTGATTGATGGATGGCATAGTGATGAAAGCTTTAAGGATTATAAGGCTGAGTATGAGATAGAAAGAGTAGGTAGTGAATAAAGAACAGCTAATCGAGGTAAGGGAATGAATAGCAAGAGAAAACATATATCTATTTTACTTGTAATGCTTTTTATCTTTTCCATATGTGCATCCTTTGGAACAGATGTAAATGCAGCTTCCGGAGAATGGATTCAGGAAAAGGATCAGCGCTGGTGGTACAAGTATAGTGATGGTTCATATGCAAAAAGTGAATATATAGATGGATACTGGCTGGATGAAAGTGGCTGGTATGATGGTACCTGGAATGCAGAGTGGCAGAGTAATAGTGCCGGCTGGTGGTATCAGGCAACAGCGTGGTATCCAACAGACTGCTGGCTTAAAATAGACGGCAGCTGGTACCATTTCAATAAAACGGGTTATATGAGCACTAACAGATGGATAGGCACCTCATATGTCGGAAAAGACGGAGCATGGATAGAGGGCTATACCAATCCGGATGGATCTGTCGGTGGTAAGAATAAAGTTGTTGTTATAGATCCGGGACATTCGTCTGTGATTAGCAGAGAATCAGAACCTCTTGGACCGGGCTCTTCGCAGTACAAAGCGAAGGATACTATGGGAACCAGGGGCGTCAGCACGGGACTACCCGAGTATAAGCTGACACTTCAGATAGCTGAGCAGCTTAAAGTCGAGCTGGAGGCCAGAGGCTACGATGTTGTTATGACGCGATACGACAGCAGTGCACCTATCTCGTGTAAGGAGAGAGCAGAGATTGCAAATAATGCAGAGGCTGACGCATATATCAGACTCCATGGTGATGGTTCGACAGACAGAAATGCAAGCGGAGCTATGTGCATATGCATAACCTCCACCAATCCTTACATTTCCAGTATGTATGGTGAATGCAGAAAACTCTCTGATGATGTTCTGAGAGAATACTGCTTAGCTACGGGATTACCAAAAAGAAATATATGGGAAACCGATACGATGTCAGGTAATAACTGGAGCAAGGTTCCAACAACGCTTATTGAGATGGGATTTATGACCAATCCATATGAGGACGCACTTATGGCAGATCCGAGCTTCCAGAAGAGGATGGTTACAGGACTTGCAAACGGAATTGACGCCTACCTCAAATAATTGATAGTCAATTATGATAATGAAATGGAAAAAAACTCTTAAAATCCAGTACATATTCATAAAAATACTAAAAATCCTTGAGTTTTAAGTCTATTGTGTTATAATGCGACTGAATTAGTATATTGTTTTTTAGTAATGAAAAGGATGAGTGAGGAAATGAAAAAACATGTAGTAAGTCTCACAAGGCTTATGGTTTTACTTGCGGCAGTCCTGATGATTGTTTTTAATACAACAGCTGTAAAAGCAGAAGAAATTGGTCAGGAAGCGCGGGAGACTGTGGTAGCCGGCGGAGAAAAGGATCAGACAGAAGAAACCGATTCCGAAGATGGAAACGGTGAAAAGAAAGAAAATGAACAGAATCAGTCAGAGCAGCAGGAACAGCAGCAGGAACAGCAGCAGGAAGAGCAGAAGCAGCCTGAACAGCCACAGGGAAAAGATCAATGGATGAATTCCAATGGCAGATGGTGGTATAAGCTTGCAAATGGTTCTTGGGCTCTTGGATGGAAGCAGATAGACGGAAAGTGGTACTATTTTGATAAGGATGGCTATATAGCTACCGGTTGGCTCGAGGTTTCGGGTGTATGGTACTTCATGAGTGATGATGGCGTAATGCTTACAGGCTGGGTAAACGATAAGGGTACCTGGTATTATATGGATAAGTCCGGCGTCCTTCATACCGGCTGGGTTCAGTCAGGTGGTAAGTGGTATCTGATGAAGAAGAGCGGTGCTATGGCTACAAGATGGGAGCAGGATGGTGACGGTACCTGGTACTTCTTTAAGGATAATGGAGAGATGTCAGTAGGTTGGTGCCATGATGGCTCGAACTGGTACCATATGGATAAGAGTGGTCATATGGAAACTGGCTGGGTTAAGGAAGATGGAAAGTGGTATTACCTGAAGAACTCAGGCGCACTTGCTTGGAATCAGTGGATTAGTGATCACGGTACATGGTATCATGTTGATAAGAGCGGTGTTATGCAGACAGGTAAGTTTACCGATACTGATGGAACTACTTATGACCTCGGAACTAGCGGAGGTATCGTAGATCTCACAGCTCAGAAGGCACAGCAGTATTCAAGTAATACAAATTACCTGATCATGGTTGATCGTTCAGCTCATATGGTATATATATATCAGGGCAGACAGGGTAACTGGACAACACTTAAGTCATTCTCATGTACTGATGGTGTTGGAACACCTAATGGAACATTCCAGATAGGAATCCACAATTATCACTTCGGTGAGGAAAAGGGTTATACATGTTGGTATGCTTCACAGATATCTGGAGAGATCCTGTTCCATTCAGTACTTTATTCACCGGGAAGCCAGTCAAGCATAATTGACGGAAGACTGGGAATAACAGCATCACATGGATGTATCAGACTTGATATAAACAATGCTAAGTTTATATATGAAAACATTCCTTCAGGAACCAAGGTTATCATATATCAGTAAGACGTAAAAATATACAAAGGATGACAGCTTCGGCTGTCATCTTTTGGTTTGGATTTATATAGCTATTGTGATAAAATGTCATAGATATAAAATCACTTTAAAAGGATAGTTTAGCTATGTACAAGCTTTCAGAAACAGAGGTTCTTGCCGCACCATCTGAGTATGTCGACGAGAAAAGTTATTCAATAAAAAAGTATGAGACGACAGAGGGCGATGGTGGATTTCTGGATTCCTTTAATGCGCTTAAATCACTGATAGATTTCAACTATCTAGAGTACAAGGAACAGCTCAGGACTCTCACCAAAAGAAAAGAGAGATTAGAAAAGGATTATCACTATTCCATAAAAATGATGATAGTGGACTTTCTGATTCCCTTTGCCTATGCTCTTATAGTATATCTGATTTCGAAAATCGGACTTAAGATTCAGGGCTTCGGGCTGCTTTATACAATTCTTGTTCTGTTTCTTCCAGTATTTTTCTTTATATGTGATTTTTTATATGCTCCTGCATTTGTAAAAAATGCAATCGCATATAAAAAGCAGATGGTAATCTTGAACAGCAGCTCCTCAATGATTGAATACAGAAAGAAGAATAACATCACATCATTTAATGATGAGAAGACATTTCTGAAAAACAAGATAAGTGAGTGCAACCAGTTTTATGAGGATATGACGATAGAGGGTTGGAATAAAAAGGATTCAAACGATGCCTGGAAAAACAGTGATGAAATGACGGATGAACAGAGACAGATTCTCGACAGGATGAGATCACTCAGTGTCTTCCAGGAATGTCATGCGTCAGTTATGGAGACCAGAGGCCACGTAGGTATGGGATGGATTCTTATAGGATTTATCTTTGCGGTTGATCTCGCACTGTTTGTATTTATGCTTGATGCAGGTAATATACTGCTGTTTTAGAAATGGCTCTTTTAAAGGAAAAATTGACATAAAAGAGACATATATTATATAATTATGTTTTACTGGAGTCGTATCGAAGTGGTCATAACGGGGCTGACTCGAAATCAGTTAGGCGCTAACCGCGCCCCGCGGGTTCGAATCCCGCCGACTCCGCACTGTTTTTTTAACAAAGGAGTGATAAGATGTATAAGATAGTAAGAAAAGAATCACTCAATCCGACAGTTACTTTGATGGAGGTTGAGGCACCGCTTGTAGCCCGCAAGGCTGAGCCGGGACAGTTTATAATCTTCAGAGCAACTGAAGACGGAGAGAGAATCCCACTGACTATCGCGGGTTACGATAGGGAGAAGGGAACTGTAACTATTATCTTCCAGATAGTAGGTGCAGGAACAGAGATACTTAATTCTCTGAATGTCGGAGAGTATATCCACGACTTCGTAGGACCTCTCGGAAATGCTACAGAGGTTGAAGGCCTTAAGAAGGTAGCAGTTGTCGGCGGTGGTGTTGGTTGTGCGATAGCTTATCCTGTTGCTAAGAAGCTTCATGATATAGGATGTTCAGTAACATCTATAGTAGGCTTCAGAAACAAGGATCTTATAATCCTTGAGGATGAGTTCAGAGCAGCTTCAGACAACTATATCCTTATGACAGATGATGGATCTGCAGGTGAAAAGGGCGTAGTTACAGCTCCACTTGAGGAACTCATCAAAAATGGCGAGGAGTTCGATGAGGTTATAGCTATCGGACCATTGATCATGATGAAGTTTGTTGTAATGACAACAAAGAAGTATAACGTTAAAACCGTAGTCAGCATGAACCCTATTATGGTTGATGGTACAGGTATGTGCGGATGCTGCAGACTTACCGTTGGCGGAAAAACAAAGTTTGCCTGTGTAGATGGACCGGATTTTGACGGATTTGAAGTAGACTTCGATGAGGCTATGGCAAGAGGTGGTATCTATAAACCATTTGAGCTTAAAGCCAGAGAAGAAGCATGTAATATGCTGAATAAGGAGGTGTAGACGATGCCAAATATGAGAATGGATAAGAATCCTATGCCTTCACAGGATCCAAATGTAAGAAATAAAAATTTTGAAGAGGTTGCTCTTGGTTATACAGAGGAGCAGGCTATAGATGAGGCAGAGCGTTGTCTCAATTGTAAGAATCATCCTTGTATGGATGGATGTCCTGTACAGATAGCTATCCCTGAGTTTATTCAGAAGATAGTTGAGAAGGATTTCGAGGGAGCATATCAGGTTATCAACCGCTCCAGCTCACTTCCTGCTGTATGTGGTCGTGTTTGCCCACAGGAGAGACAGTGTGAGTCCAAATGTGTAAGAGGAATCAAGGGAGAGGCAGTCGGAATCGGACGTCTCGAGAGATTCGTTGCAGACTGGCACAACAAAAATGTTACGGCAGCGCCTGAGAAGCCACAGCCAAATGGTCACAAATGTGCCGTTATCGGATGCGGACCTTCCGGTCTTGCATGTGCATCAGACCTGGCCAAGAAGGGCTATGATGTAACTATCTACGAAGCACTTCATACTCCGGGCGGAGTACTTGCTTATGGTATTCCTGAGTTCCGTCTTCCAAAGGCTATCGTTCAGAAGGAAGTAGATGGTCTTAAGGCTCTCGGAGTTAAGATAGAGACCAATGTCGTTATCGGAAAATCAATAACTATAGATGAACTGTTTGACGAGTTCGGATATGAAGCTGTATTTATCGGTTCAGGAGCAGGTCTCCCTAGATTTATGAACATCCCGGGAGAGAATCTGAACGGAGTTTATTCAGCAAATGAGTTCCTTACCAGAATCAATCTGATGAAGGCCTTCAAGGAGGGCTCATCAACACCGATCGAGAGACCTAAGAAGGCGGTAATTGTCGGTGGCGGTAATGTTGCAATGGATGCAGCACGTAGTGCAAAGCGTCTCGGCGCAGATGTTACTATAGTATACAGACGTTCTATGGAAGAGCTTCCTGCAAGAAAGGAAGAGGTGGAACATGCTATAGAAGAAGGAATTGTCTTCAAGCTCCTCAATAATCCTATAGAGGTAGTTGGAGAAGATGGAAGAGTAAAGAGTATACGTTGTCAGGAGATGGAGCTTTCAGAGCCGGATGCTTCAGGTCGTAGAAGTCCTGTTCCGGTAGAGGGCAAGATCAATGAGATAGAAGCAGACTGCTTCATCGTATCCATAGGAACATCTCCGAATCCGCTTATCAAGAATACAACTGACGGTCTGGATGCTAATAACAGAGGCTGTCTGGTTGCAGATGATAATGGTGCAACCTCCAGAGACGGAGTGTTTGCCGGTGGTGATGCAGTAACAGGTGCAGCTACGGTTATCCTTGCTATGGGTGCCGGAAAGAAAGCGGCTGCAGCTATGGATGAGTATATTCAGAATAAATAATAAAGCCTATGGCTTTTGGGAACAAATATGAGTGAGGCGAAGAACAGTGCTCAGGCTGGAGTTATGAAGGCCGCGGGCATACTGGTAATTGCAAACTTCCTTTCGAGTATACTTGGTTATGTAAGGGATATTATAATGTCATCCGTATTCGATATGAGTTCGACTACGGATGCTTATAATGCAGCATTTACTATTCCTGATCTCATATATACTGTTCTTGTTGGTGGCGGTATATCCGCTGCCTTTATTCCGGTATTCAGCGGATATCTGGCCAGAAAGAAGTACGAGGATGGTTATAGAATGGCAAGTACTATACTTAATATAGTTGCCATTGTAGCAGCCATCTTTTGTATTTTCGGAGAGATATTTACTCCGCAGCTGCTTCCGCTGGTAGTTAACTTCAAAAGCTGGTCGCCGGAGGCTGTCGCACTTACGATTAAACTGACCCGTATTATGTTCTTCCAGTGTTTCTTTATGTGTCTCACTGGAATCTGTATGGGTATACTACAGTCATATAAGGACTTTGCACCGCCATCTATAGGTTCTGTTCTTTATAACATTACTATAATAGGTGTGGGTGTTCTCCTTCTTACACTGGGTACGGGAATAGCCGGATTCTCAATTGGTGTTGTAACCGGTTCCATCGTGAATCTGATGGTACAGGTATTCCCTATTCAGAAGCATGGTTTCCGGTATAAGCGGATAATCGATATGGATCATGAAGGAGTTAAACAGTTCTTCAAGCTATTTGGACCTGTGCTTATCGGAATTGCTGTAACGCAGATAAATCTGGTAGTAAACAGGCGATTTGCATCCTCTCAGGGAGAGGGTATACTGTCAAATATCATTCAGGCACAGAGAATCATGCAGCTCCCTATCAATATATTTGCTTATGCGATCGCTATGTCGATATTCCCAACGATGGTAGAACACTTTGCAAATGGAAATATTGACAGTTATAAGAGTGATCTTTCGGTAGGTATAAGAAATGTAGCCTTTGTTATTCTTCCTTGTGCAGTGGGAATCATAGCAATCAGGATTCCACTTATCAGGGCAATCTATCTGCAGGGTAACTTCTCTCCGAAGAATGTTCCGGTGCTTGCAACACTGCTTGCACTTTACTGCATAGGAATGATAGGTTATTCGGTACGTCAGGTGCTGCTTCAGGGCTTCTATGCCGTTAAGGAGACGAAGACACCGGTCACCATCAATATATTTATCCTATGCCTGAATATGGTGTTAACCGCTGTTTTTGTAAAGCTTTGGGGAGCGAACGGAATTGCTATTGCATATTCATTTGCAGGACTCGCCAGTGCATTTTTACAGACTTTCTTCTTAAAGAAGAGGGTTGGAAGCATAAGAAAGCAAGAGATAAAAGAGTCTCTTTCCAAATGTGCCATAAGCTGTGCAGTAATGTTTGTAGTTCTGACAGCAGGAATTATCATATATGAGCACTACTTATCCGTGGAATCTAAGATGTCCCAGCTGATGGAGGTCTGCGTCCTGTTCGGAATCGGAGTTTTGACATATGTGATAATGGCGCTTGCACTTAAGATGCAGGAGCTTACAAGTATTATATCTGTAATTAAACGTAAGATTTTCAGGAGATAAGTTATGTATAAAGAATTACCGGGTCTTGTAATGTTCAGTAATCTAGGCGAAGACAGTATAATTGAAAAACTGAGTCAGATCATCAAAGAGTTTGATGGCGGAGACTATGATAAGAGAGCGCTTATAGGGCGGATAAATAAAGAGATACATAAATTGCTGGAGATTGGAACCGATTATGGGTTCGACAAAAATCTGTGGCATGATTATATAGCCTATGTGATAGCAACGAACGAGAATCCATTTTCTCTTACTTTTGAGAGAACTCCGGATACTGATGGAAGTGTCAGTAAGTTTGTTCTGGAGGATATGAGGATTTTTAATCATCTGTTTAATTATGATTTTAATCGCATAGAAAAAAGTCTTGGTATCAGCTGCTTCTCAACTATTACAAATTATACATCAATCCATAAGAGGAATCAGCTCTTCAATTCCAGCGTTTCAGAGAAGGTCAGATGGCTAAGTGATGAGATAGAGTCAGGACTCAGAAAGGCTGAAGAAGAATACGGAGCAGAGGCAGGTGTCGAGAAGGATGATGCAGGAGCTAAGCTGACGATGGATACGGTTGTAAGCTTCTACAGAACCTATGGAGTCGGAATGTTTGGACTGAATACAGCCTTCAGACTTGCGGAGGATGAGTCAGAGGTAAGCTTCAATCCAATCAATAATACCGAGAAGGTTATGCTGGATGACCTGGTGGGTTATGAGATACAGAAGAAGAGGCTCAGAGAAAACACGGAGGCATTTCTTTTAGGAAAGCCTGCGAATAATGTGCTTCTTTTCGGAGATGCGGGAACCGGAAAGTCCACAAGCATCAAGGCGCTTATCAATGAATACCAGGACAGAGGTCTTCGTATGATAGAGCTTTATAAGCATCAGATGGGAAGCCTCTCGAAGATCATATCATCTGTGAAATACAGAAATTATCGATTTATTATATATATGGACGATCTCTCATTTGAAGAAAATGAGACTGAGTATAAATACCTGAAGGCGGTTATTGAGGGCGGTCTCGAAACAAGGCCTGATAATGTTCTCATATATGCAACCTCCAACAGGCGAAATATCATCAGAGAATCCTGGAATGATATCAAGGATGTTGAATTGGATAAGCACCGCTCTGATACCATACAGGAGAAGCTGTCACTTGTAAGCAGATTCGGAGTGGCTATCCCTTATATGAGACCCAACAAGAAGGAGTATGAGGCAATCGTTTCCGGACTTGCGAGCCGTACTGAGGGACTTAACCTGAGTGTTGAGGAGCTTCTGGACGCAGCCAATAAATGGAGCGTAAGTCATGGTGGTATGTCCGGACGTGCTGCTAAACAGCTGCTCGACAGCCTCAGCTGATATAAAATGGTGGAATAAATGACGAAGAAACAATTAGCCGTGGAAGTTTGCAAGATATTAAACAAAGAGTATGGCACTGATCTTAGGTGTTATCTGCAGTATGATGAGAGCAAGCCCTGGCAGCTGCTTTTTGCAACTATCCTTTCAGCACAGTGTACAGACGACAGAGTAAATATGGTAACAAAGGATCTGTTCGTAAAGTATCCGGAGCTTGAAGACTTCGCTAACGCTGATGTAAAGGAGCTGGAAAGAGATATCTATTCTATAGGATTTTACAGAAACAAGGCCAAGAATATAATCGCTTGTGCGGACACACTTCTTCGTGATTTTAATGGTGAGCTTCCTTCAGATATAGATGATCTGACGAGTCTTCCGGGAGTGGGAAGGAAGACAGCAAATGTAGTAAGAGGTCATGTATTTAACATAGATTCCATAGTTGTGGATACTCATGTGAAGCGGGTTTCCAAGCTGCTTGGACTGACGAAGGAGACTGATCCTACAAAAGTTGAAGTAGATTTGATGAAAACACTTCCAAAAAACCAATGGATATTGTATAATCTTCAATCAATAGCACACGGAAGAAAAATCTGTGTATCGGGAAGACCCCGTTGCAGTGAGTGCTGTCTTGGAGATGTATGTAAAGGAAAAAAGGAGATAAAGAAATGATAGACTTCAGTAAGAAGAGAAAAAAAACAGTCAGAGTCGTTGCTATCATTATATGTTTACTTATAGTATTCGGAATGGTGATAGGTCTTCTTGCGTCGGCATTTTAACCCTGTCAAAGTATGCCGTTGAGATATGTTTTTGATTGTCATCGAATAAAGAGGAAAGAATAATGAAAAAGAGATTTTTTGGAAAAATGCTCGCAACGCTGATGGCAGCATCTCTTGTAGTGATCCCCCAGTCATTTACCGTAAACGCAGATACGGCTACAGGAACAGATGCAATCGCAGCGGTAATGAGTGATGTGAAAATGAGAGATAACATCACTATCAAGGGCAAGGATGTAAGCGGTCTTACTTATCATGAGGCGCTTGAGGCTCTTGGTGGCGATGAGTATATCGGACAGGCCAACGTAGAGTTTTCCAGTGAATACGGAAACTTCAAGGCTACTCTTTCTGAGCTCGGATTAACCGACAATACGGAGGAGATAGTTAAGGAGGCTCTGCAGTACGGAAACTCAGGAAATGTGCTTAAGAGATATAAAGATATAAAGCAGCTGGACTCAGAGCCACTTAGCTTCGATATCGAAAGAGGTGTTGATGAAGACCTTGTTGATGATGTCATTTTCAGCAACATTGGAAGTGTCCTTGATGGACTAAATGAGTATTCTCTTGAGAAGCACGAGGATGGTTCTGTAAATGTAAAGGTTGAAGGCCAGACTGTTGGTGTTGATGTAGCAGCAACAAAGGCACTTATTGAGGATTATATCAGTTCACCTGATTATATAGGCGGAACAGTTCCTATAGATATCGTGATGACTGATTCATCTGATAACCAGACCATGCAGCAGGTAGCCAGAGTAAAGGATCTTCTCGGAACATATACTACAAACTATGGAAGTAGTAGTGCTTCAAGAAAAACAAATGTTCAAAGGGCTGCTTCACTTGTAAACGGTCATCTGCTCTTCCCGGGTGAGATGATATCAGTTTATAACACTATCGCACCGATAGAGGTTAGTAATGGTTATGAGATGGCACATGCATATGTCGGAACAGAGGTTGTCGACAGTGCAGGTGGTGGTGTGTGCCAGGTGGCAACCACACTTTATAACGCAGCGATAAGAGCTGAGATAGAAATAGTACAAAGAGATTGTCATAGTCTTCGAGTATCCTACGTTCCAATATCTGCTGATGCAGCTATTGCAGGTGGTGTACTTGATCTTAAGCTCAGAAACAATCTGGATGCCCCTATTTATATAGAGGCCCTTTATGATGGTGCAAATCTGAGCTTCAATATATATGGTGAAGAATATAGAGAACCGGGAAGGACTATAGAGTTTGAGTCTGTTCAGACAGGTGTTATTGAACCATCTAGTGATCCTATCTATACAGAGGATAAATCTCTGCCACCGGGAACCGAGGAAGTTACTGCAGGAGCTGTAACGGGTTATACAGGCGAGTTATGGAAGCATATTTATAAGGATGGAGTGAAGGTTGATTCTGTTCTTGTGAATAAGAGCAAGTATCAGGCGTCACCCGCAAAGATATCTATTAACTCAGATCCGGGTGGAGAAGAAACTGCCGGTGATGAGGATGATAATACCGATCCGAATGCAAATCCGGAAGGAACCGATCCGAACCAGCAACAGGGACAGGATCCGAATCAGCAGCAGGGACAAGACCCGAACCAGCAGCAGGGAGGACAGGACCCGAACCAGCAGCAGGGACAGGATCCGAATCAACAGCAGACACCACCTGAACAGCAGCAGACTCCGGAGCAACAACCGACCCCTGAAGGCCAGGGAGAATAAACACCATAAATATTTGAATGGTAAGAGATCAGCCGGCTATGTCACAAGATATAGCCGGTTTTGTTTTATAAATTCAGTATGGGAGAATATCCAGAATGAACAGGCGTTGTTTAAATTGCATGAAAATGTTTATGATTCCGGAAGGCTACGAGGCGGACGACAATTGTTGTCCATACTGTGGCTTTATTGAAAATACCCTTCCTCAAAACATTTCATATCTGAGAACAGGTGTTGTACTTAAGGACAGATATGTTATAGGTACAGTTATTGGAGCGGGTGGTTTTGGAATTACCTACAAGGCGTGGGATAACACCCTGGATACTGTAGTTGCGATAAAGGAGTTTTTTCCACAGGGTATAGTTCTTCGTGATAATACAACTTCAAAGACAAATACGGTTTCAGTTTATAACGTAAGAGATGACAGCTATGAACATGGGAAAGAACGTTTTCTTAAAGAGGCCAGAAGTCTGGCAAAGTTCAATTCACATCCGGGAACAGTTGTTATCTATGATTTCTTTGAAGAGAATGAGACTGCTTATATAGTTATGGAGTACCTCGATGGATGTAACATGAGGGAATATATGGTGGCAACTAATAGCCTGCCTACTATGGAAATGCTCCGCAAAATGATAGATACCGTATGTGATGTTCTTGTTCAGGTACATTCAGTAGGACTTATCCACAGAGATATAAGCCCTGACAACATCTTCATGTGTTTAAATGGAACCTTCAAGCTAATTGATTTTGGTTCAGTAAAGCAGGGAATGTCTGACAGTAATCTGTCATCTACAGTTATACTTAAGCATGGCTATGCTCCGATAGAACAGTATACTAAGTCTGGAAAGGTTGGTCCTTGGACAGATATATATGCTCTCGCAGCAACTATATATATGCTGAGTACAGGTGTAATGCCTCAGGAATCAGTAGAACGAATGTCAGAGGATGAGATAGAGGATATATGCAAGTTAAATAGTGCTGTTCCGAGGAGCTTTGGAAACGCAGTTATGAAGGCGCTCTCTGTACAGATAAAGGACAGGTATCAGAGTGTTGAAGATTTCAGATGTGACATATTTGGTGCTGAAGTGGCAAAGAAGTCTGAAGAGATAAAAGCGCCTGAAGCTAAAAAAGAGCGTGAAGAGATAAAAGCACCTGAAGCTGAAAAAGGGCGTGAAGAGATAAAAGCGCCTGAAGCTGAAAAAGGGCGTGAAGAGATAAAAGCGCCTGAAGCTAAAAAAGAGCGCGAAGAGACAAAAGCGCCTGAGGTATCAAGGAAGTTTGATTGGAATGTTCAAGATGAGAAACATGAGTCATTTATAAGCAGACATAAATACTTGATCATAATTGCAGTTGTATTGATTATCTTCATCTGGGCAATTGTAGATGTACTCAGTTTAAATGAATATAGAGATGAATCTCAAAATGCAGTAACCACAGAGGCTACAACACAAAAAACAGAAGCTGCAACAAGTGCAGTAAATAATGAAAGCAGTGCTGAAAAGGTTTTCTTTGGCAGATACTGGTATGATGATACTAACGGAGATGGTAAATATAATAAGAACGACAGCAAGAAGCTGATCGAGTGGAGAGTTTTAAAGAAATACAATGATGGCACAGCCATGGTTATCTCAGATAAAATACTTGATGGCAAAGAATATAATGAATCGGGTGAAGAAGCTACATGGAAGGATAGTAATATCAGAAGATGGCTTAATAGTGATTTCTATTATGATGCGTTCTCTAGTGATGAGGTTATTGCAATAAAGCAAAGATACATACGTAACGAAGATTCAGATACAAAAAATAATGTATTTTTACTATCTTCGGATGAGGCTAAAAGTGCAGAATTCGGATTTAGTGAAACGTCAGGAAACAGTAGCAGTCAGAGGACAGCTATGGCTACACCTTATGCTGCTCATCAAGCTTTGGGAGGTGGAGAACATAATGAGGATTGGTGGCTTAGATCTGTAAATGATAGTAACAAGACTGCCGAAATAGTTACAGATGAGGGAGGAATTGGTAGTTTTCCAAAAAATGTAGTTTTAGGCGTCCGCCCTGTCATTTTTCTGGATCTTAATTCAGAATATGTTAAAAAATCTGAATAATAGACTATAGACTATAATGGAGTAAGCTATGGGAAGAACAGTAGGAACAAGGATTCTTGAAAGAAGCATAATTAAACATTTAGGTAAATCACGAGGTGTGGGAGTCGGATGCGACTTCTCTGTTCTTGGTGATGGAAAAACTGTTCTTTCTATGGGATTTTCCGATAGTGGTTACGATACGTCAGCTTTGTCAGGAGAGGCAAAAATCAGCACAGGAGAGATGGCACTTATCAGAGCTATTAATAATTTTGCCAGCAGTGGTGTTATGCCCAAGGAAATGACTGTGAGTATACAGGCAGGTGAAAGCTGTCCTGAGCAGAAGCTTAGAAATGAGATGCTTGCTATGACCAGAGCGGCTGGAGAGAGAGGGATAAGAATCATAGGTGGTAATACAGTAGTCAGTCCGTCGGGTGATCGCTGCAGCATTACTGTCAGCTTGTTCGGAGCGGTAACGGACAAGGATATGATTCGGTCTGATCAGAAAACGGAACCCAGCGATCTGATTTTTGTAGTTGGATATGCCGGTCATCTGGGGGCTTCAGTAGCTGCAATCGAGAATACGGATAAGCTGAAAGAGAGACTTCCGTTTACGTATATAAAGGGTGCACTTATTGATGCATCTGATTTGGAATCAGCTGATATAACCCGAAGCCTGATAGCTGCGGGAGCATACTATGTTCACGATATAACATATGGCGGAGTATATAGAGCGATTCTGGAGACGGGAATTCGTTTTGGAATGGGAACGGATATAATCCATGAGAAGCTTCCTATCAGACAGGATACTATAGAGATATGTGAGGTTTTTGGACTTAATCCATATGAAATACTTGGAACCGGTGGTGTGATCGGTGTGTGCCATCCGGATAAGAAAGAGGAAATAGACTTAACTTTGATGAAGCTGGGAGTTCCATATGGATTTGCAGGAGAATTAACAGTAGAGAAAAAGAGAGTGGTGAGATCAGAGAAGAACCCTATGGAGAGATCAATCACTTTCTATGAATAGATAAAGATTTGAAAAGAGGAAGATATGTTTGCTAGATTTAAAACTAAATATATAGGAGACAAAGCATTTTATAAAATGCTACTTGGAATTGCATTTCCAATTATGGTCCAGAATATGGTTACGAATTTCGTCAGCCTTTTGGACAACATCATGGTAGGTACTCTTGGAACAGAGGAAATGTCAGGAGTAGCCATAGTTAATCAGTTGATTTTTGTATTTTATCTCCTTATTTTCGGAGGACTTTCGGGAGCAGGTATTTTTACTGCTCAGTACTACGGAAACAAGGATGATGAAGGAATTAGAAGTACTTTCAGATATAAGCTTTGGCTTGGCTTTGCGATAGTTGCAATAACTACACTTGTACTTTTGTGGTACGGTGACTCGCTTATTCAGTTATATCTGAATGGTTCCACAGACGGTGGCGACCTGGTAGCAACACTTAATTATGGTACACGGTACCTGAGTGTGATACTCTTCATGCTGCCGGCAGTATGGATATCACAAACCTATACAAGTACACTTAGGGAGTGCGGCGAAACAAAGGTGCCGATGATAGCAGCGCTGGTTGCAGTGTTCACAAATCTTGTTCTGAACTACCTGCTTATTTTCGGTCACTTCGGCTGCCCTCGAATGGGAGTCATCGGAGCGGCTGTTGCAACGGTTGCTTCCAGATACATAGAGGCGATTGTTGTAATTGTGTGGTCGCTAAGACATAGAGACACGCACACGTATTTCAGAGGTATATATAAGACTCTGCTTGTTCCGCGCGCGCTTGTTAATAAGTTTTTCGTAACAGGAACGCCGATCCTTGTAAATGAGGGTCTTTGGTCAGTAGGAGTAGCTATGCTGGGGCAGGCATATTCCTTAAGAGGATTAAATGTAGTTGCCGGCCAGAACATCGCGAATACTATCAATAACATCTTCAATATCGCTTTTATTGCTATGGGAGATGCTGTCGCAATCATCGTTGGACAGTACCTCGGATCGGGTGATATGAAGAAGGCGAAGGATGCGGACAACAAGATCATTGCTGCGGCAGTCTTCAGTTCAGTTGTCATAGGAGCCATTATGTTTTTTACTGCAGGCCTCTACCCGATGGTGTATAATACAAATGATATGGCGAAGCTGATAGCTAAGCATTTTATTATGGTTCAGGCTGTATTTATGGTGAAGGATGCGTTCCTTCATACGACGTATTTCACGATAAGAGCAGGCGGAAAAACCATAATAACATTTTTGTTTGATAGCGTATTTATGATAGCGATAAGTGTTCCGTTTGCATATTATCTGAGCATCAAGACCGATATAGGTCCGGTTATGATATTTGCGCTGGTTCATGCCGCTGACTTCATTAAATGTGCCGTCGGCTACGTGCTTGTTAAGAAAAATGTGTGGATGAAGAATATAGTAAAATAGTAAAATAGTGTCGTAAGTCAGAAGCCATCCTTGCTTGCAAGGGAAGGCTTCTGGCATTACGACACAAAGAAGTATGAGTATGGAGAGATTTGCAAAGCAAATCGCGAGAATACGAATACTTCGAGGATTGTGAGAGTTACGAAGTAACGAAACAATCCGTATTTTACGTAGAGAAAAGAGGAGAAGCCATCCTTGCTTGCAAGGGAAGGCTGGGAGGGGGTTATATGTTTTGTGGAAAATGTGGAAATCAGGTTGATGATAATGCTTTATTCTGCCCATATTGTGGAAATCAGATAGGTGCCCAGCAGCAGGGCTTTGAACAGCAGCAGGGGAGTGGGCAACAAAATTATGCTCAGCAGATAACACAAGGGTACGGCCAGCAGATGCCGCCTCAGCCACAGATGAAAAAGAAGATGTCTACGGGAATGATTGTCGGAATCATATGCGGTGTAGCTGCACTTATCGGCCTGGCAGTCGTACTTATTATAGTTCTTACCGGTGACGATAAAAAAGAGGAGAAGACTACCGAGGCAACCACAGAGGCTGAAACGGAAGCAACTGAAATGACCGAGGCTACGACTGCGGCAGTTACAACGGAAGCCACGACTGAGGCTACAACGGAAGATGCTGTGAATGACGAGATCATAATGAAGGCAAAGGAAAAGCATCTGGAGGTTCTGACTAAAAACAGGTCTTCTATAGATAAGTATAACTGGCAGATGGGCTACAATTCATCGGATTCGAAGCCGGTTGCCATATATGATATCGAGGATAACGGTATTGATGATCTGATCTATATGAGTGCCAGCAATGATTATATGGCAGACCTTCATATCTGCTCATATATAGATGGCACAGAAAAGGAAGTTTATTATTACGAAGGTTTGGATGCTCAAGTGGCAGGAGGGTCGGTTTACTATCTGGCTGCACTTAAGGACACATCAGATCTGCTTCTGTATCACAGTGTTTCTGATGAAGGCTGTGACGAGTATTTCGAGCTCCTTCAGGCTGATGAATCCGGAAATTACAAGTCAACAGTAAGTTACTTTATTTCCACTCATCCAAATGACGATTATACCGATAACATCGTAGAGTATTCAAAGGATGGAAGTAAGGTTCCGAAAACGGAGGTTGATTCTTTTATAAATGAGAAGCAGGGAAATATAGATACATTTCTTATGTATTCTGCAAGTGAAGATATAGCCAATATGGTTGATACATATAAGTCTGTATGTATGAGCTACAGCGATGCTGTAAGTAATTTGGGTGGAAGTGTACCCGACACGGTATCAGACGGTCAGCTTCCGATAAACGGTGAGAAGGAGTTTATCTTTGCCAGTGGAGCAGGTGCATGGAGCACGTCCCTTACTCTGAATGCAGATGGTTCATTCTATGGACTTTACGGAGATTCTGATATGGGTGATATAGGAGAGGGTTATCCCGGAGGTACCAGATATTATAGTGACTTCGAAGGTAGGTTCAAGAATATTACCAAGGTTGATGAAAATACCTACAAGATGGAGCTTGATTATTATACAACAAAGCAGACCGTAGATACTGAAGAGATATATGATGATGTATTATATAAGTATTCAGAGCCTTATGGAATTTACGGCGGCAGTACATTTTACTTCTATCTGCCTGATAAGCCGGTTTCAGAGCTTACCGAAGGCTTTATCGGCTGGAGCTACGGAACTATAGGTGATATAAGCGGAAAGAGTAAGCTTGGCTTATGTGGTATATATAATGAGTCAGAGGATGAGGGATTCTTTGAGGTTACGTACTAATGAATTACCAACGCCCATAACAA